>CAZBWJ010000027.1:23568-37861 GCA_964495535.1 uncultured Acidobacteriota bacterium
GCGGCGATCTTGTCTGTGAAGCGCAGCGTCAGGCCGATGTCATCCAGGCCTTTCAGCAGGCATTCGCGACGGAAGGGATCGATCTGGAAGGCTATCTTCAGTCCCGTCTCGTCGGTGATGGTCTGGGTCTCGAGGTCAACCGTCAGGCGGTAACCTTTCGCTCTCTCCGTCCGCCGGAAGAGTTCGTCCACCTGGGCTTGGGGCAGCGTCACCGGCAGGAGACCGTTCTTGAAGCAGTTGTTGTAAAAGATGTCCGCGTAACTCGGGGCGATGATGACGCGGAAGCCGTAGTCCAGGAGCGCCCAAGGCGCGTGCTCCCGGCTTGAGCCGCAGCCAAAGTTGGCGCGGGCGAGCAGGAGGGAAGCGCCTCTGTATCGCGGCTGGTTCAGCACAAACTCCGGGTTGAGGACTTCGCCCTCCAGGTAACGCCAGTCGTAGAAGAGAAACCGGCCGTAGCCCTCCCGTGTGATCAACTTCAAGAACTGCTTGGGCACCATCTGGTCGGTATCAACGTTCACCCGATTGAGCGGGGCCACGAGTCCGATGTGTTTGATGAATGGTTGCATGATTCTTGAAAGTGATGAGTGACGAGTGACAAGCAAGGAGCAGCCGCTCGTCACTAGTCACTTGTCACTCGTCACTGTTCTCCATCTCCCACTCGCGAATGTCCACGAAGTGCCCGGCAATCGCTGCTGCCGCCGCCATCATGGGGCTGACCAAGTGGGTTCGCCCGCCCTTGCCCTGGCGGCCCTCGAAGTTGCGGTTCGAAGTGCTGGCGCTCCGCTCGCCGCTAGGCAGCACGTCGGCGTTCATGCCGATGCACATGCTGCACCCGGCATCGCGCCACTCAAATCCCGCGTCGAGGAAAATCTTGTCGAGGCCTTCGCGCTCCGCTTGGGCCTTGATGGTCATCGAACCGGGAACGACCAGCGCCTGCTTCACCGTCCGGGCAATCTTCTTGCCCGCCACGACGCGGGCGGCCAGGCGCAAATCCTCAAGACGTCCGTTGGTGCAGGAACCGATGAACACGCAGTCAACTGCGATGTCCACGAGGCGCGTCCCCGGCGCCAGTCCCATGTACTCGAGCGCGCGTTCAGCCGCCTCGCGCTCCACGGGGTCAGCGAAGGATGCCGGGTCGGGCACGCGCCCCGTCACCTCTGTGACCATTCCCGGATTGGTGCCCCAGGTGATCTGCGGCGCGATCTTCGCGGCGTCGAGTTCCATGACGCGGTCAAAGGTCGCGTCCGGGTCGGTGACGATGGATTTCCATTGAGTGACGGCGTTCTCGAAGTCTTTGCCGCGCGGCACGAACGGGCGGCCTTCGAGGTAGGCGAAGGTCGTGTCGTCCGGCGCCACCATTCCTGCCCGCGCCCCACCTTCGATCGACATGTTGCACACCGTCATCCGGCCTTCCATCGAGAGCGCGCGAATGGTTTCGCCGGCGTATTCGATCACGTGCCCGATGCCGCCGGCGATTCCGATCTTGCCGATGATGGCCAGGATGATGTCCTTGGCCGTGACGCCGCGCTGCCGACGGCCCTCGACGCGCACCTGCATCGTCTTTGACCTGAACTGCGAGAGGCACTGCGTGGCCAGGACGTGCTCGACTTCGCTCGTGCCCATGCCGAAGGCGAGCGCGCCCACCGCCCCGTGCGTCGCGGTGTGGCTGTCGCCGCAGACGATGGTCTGCCCCGGCTGCGTGATACCCAACTCCGGCCCGATCACATGCACGATGCCCTGGTTGCGGCTCTGCAGGTTGAAAAGCAGAATACCCGCTTCGCGGCAGTTACGCTCCAGCGCCTCGAACTGCGCCGCGGCAACCGTGTCCACCAGCGGCAGATGCCGGTCCTTGGTCGGCACCGAGTGGTCCATCACCGCGAAGCACAGGTCGGGCCGGTGCACCTTCCGGCCCGCGGCCCTCAACCCGGCAAAGGCCTGCGCGGAAGTCCCCTCGTGAATGAGGTGGCGGTCAATGTAGATCAGCGCGGGTTGCCCGGGCTCTTCATGCACCAGGTGAGCGTTCCAGATTTTTTCGTACATGGTGCGCGGCGGCATTAGGTTCAATCCAGAATCTCCAATTTCAAAATGCGCCCTGCAAGCGGAAGATTATACGCGAGGCAGCGACTCGTTTCAAATTCCGGAACATGCTTGGCGGCGTAGTTGTGTAGCCGTGGCGAGTGGTGGCCTCGCCCTGGGCTCTTGCCGGGCTGAATAATCCCGCGTCGAGTCCAGCGGCAGGTCGCGCGTGGCTCCCTTCCGCCTGCAAGGTAGTTCACGATGGGTTAGAATCCGGCATGCGGAATTGGCCAAGCAGGTGGAAAGCCCGAGGTACGCAGGTGAGGAATCACAGGACAATGCTCAACGTTGCTGCGGCAATTGCCATCTTTTCGGCGGTCGGCGCGGCAGGCTGGCCTGAGGTGCGTATGAGCGGGAGAAGATTGCTTCGCTGGCAAGCGCATCCGGTGGCGGCGGTCCCAAACGGCTACCAGGTAGCGGTCGAGGACGTGAACGGTGACGGGAAGCCGGATATCCTGGCGCTGAGTTCGGTGGAGAGCCTTGTCGAATGGTACGAGAACCCTTCCTGGACGGCTCATCCCATCACGACCGAGACCAAGAAAAACATCAGCCTGGCGCCGCTTTTGAAGGTGGGCTATCCAGCCCAAGGTCTTGGCTTGGCCACGGATTTCGCTCTCGAGGACAGCCGCAGCGGTGGAGACATCTGGTGGGCCGTGCCGCCGAGTTCGCCGGGGGCCGAGTGGGCGCTGCGATTGATCGGCCGGATTCCCAGCACGCACCGGCTGCGCTGGGCGGACCTCGCTGGCGACGGCCGGCTGGAACTCGTTGCCGCGCCCCTGCTCGGGTACGGCGCCGAACCGCCAGATTACAGGGTTGGCGCGCCACTGACCTGGTTCGAGCCGCCGGAGGTGCTTCTCCGGGGCCATGTCTCCGCCGGCGAGCAGGCACCGCAAGCCTGGAATCCCCACCTCATTGACGATTCCTTGACCGTCGTGCATGGAATCCACGTCGTGGATTGGGACGGCGACGGTCGGGAAGAAGTCCTGACGGCCAGCTTTGAAGGAGTCTTTCTCTTCCACTCGACGGGGCAGGGCAGCGATCTCCGCTGGACCAAGATGCAACTCGGCGCCGGCGACCAGGTTTCAAAGCCTCGGCGAGGCGCTAGCGAAATCGCGGTGGGCAAGATCCGTGGCCGCCGGTTCCTGGCCACCATCGAGCCCTGGCACGGTGAGCAGGTGGTGGTTTATTTTGAGGGGAAGCGCGGCGAACTTTGGAGCCGCCACGTCATTGATGACACATTTCGCGATGGCCACGCGCTGGCCTGCGCCGACCTCGATGGCGACGGCAACGATGAGATTGTGGCGGGATTTCGCGGGCCGGGGACCAGCCTGTGCGTCTATCGCTCGGCGGACTCGTCCGGCATGAAGTGGGAGCGCCACACGCTCGACACGCAGATGGCCGCCGCCTCGGTCGTCATTGCCGACCTGAATGGCGATGGCCGGCCCGACGTGGTCGCCATCGGCGCCTCCACCGGCAACGTGAAGTGGTACGAGAACCTGGGTTAGGCGTTCTCCCGGGTTCAGAAGGCTGCCGGGGAGAGTCCGGAACAGGTGAGGTCCCCAGGGGTCTTATCCCTGCTCGTCGAACCTGTCAAACGAGCGTTTCTCCCGACCGAGAACGAGATTCGCTAGCTGGTCTATCACGAGCACGGAAGCGAACACCACCAGGTATCCCCCCAGTTTTACGTAGCTCATTCCGGTTGCGAAGAGTCGTCGCCAGCCGTGGAGGGGGAAAACAGGCGCGTTCGCCTCGGCCAGAACTCCGGTTGCACTTCTACCCATACACCAACTTATCGGCAGCTAGCGGGAGAGCTTTAGCAGAAAAATCGCGTGGGGGACCGAGGAGAGGCACCCGTAATCTCGGACGGCCTATATTCGCTGATCGGGTAGGTTTTTCAAGGACTTAGCGCGGGTGAAGGTTCCGTGTGGGGGCTGCTTCCTTTGGGTCAGTGTCTGCCAGCGGCACATGCTATTTCGCCGGGATCCAGTAACCGCGCTAACCCCGCACAACGAGGTTCTTTCCTTTGACTTCCACCGTGATCTCGCGGAACATGCCGTCGGCGGCCGGCGCGTTGCTCGGCACGTAGGCGAGGAGATAGTTTTCGCGCCCGTCGGCGAAGGCCTAGCGTATCCCCTGCGCTAGATGGTTCGTGTTGTGTACAAACCGGCGCCCGTAGCGGCGGCCGACACGTGGCTAGAAATCCCGCGTCCAGCGGATGGTAAGCAAGTTCGCCTGGAAGTCGTTCCCGCGCACGATTTCCTCCAGGTAGTAAGTCCGCTGGAGGTCAAGCGAGAGGCGGCCCAGCTTCGGGAAATCGTAATAGACCGTCCCAGTGGCCAGCGGCCAGGTCATGGGGCCGAAGTAGGGCGGCTCCCCACTGATTTCGCCCGCGCCCGTCGTGCGCACGAAATTCCCGCTCAAGTTGACACCCAAGTTCGGGTGAGGCTTGGCGGCGATGCCGGCCTGCCACACGCGGCTGACCGTCTGGTCGCGCCAGGTGACGTCGCGGGGCGCCGTGCCCCGAAGGAACGTGACGGAGGCCGTGCCAAAGAAGCTGTCGTAGCTGAGGCCGCCGTGAATCGAGAACCGCTCGTCGAGGGCGTAAGACACGGTGAAGGCGTTCAACCGCACGCTGTTCCGGAAATCCGTATCCAGGAACTTGCGGTTGCGAATGATCAGGTTGTCTTCCACTGAAAGCCTCGCGGTGGGCCTAAAGCGGAACACCAAGCGCGAGCCGACGTCGGTGTGTGGGCTGATGCGCGTGTAGGAGGCGCCGCTGGTGGTGCTCTGGAGGTCCCCCCGCACGCTGAACATCCTGGAGGGCTGATAGAAGACGCTGAGCGTGGGCCAGACGGTCTTGATGCGCCGGGTCCGCATATCATCCACCTGGCCGTCTTCCAGCACTTCGATGTCGCGTTTCAGGTAGCGGATGCCCGGCCGCACGACCAGCGAGCGCGTGGGCAGAAACTCCATGTTGACGTCTAGCAGGTGTGTGCCCAGAAGCCACTGGTTTGCTACTTCGCCATCGTTGGCGGTGGTGCCATCGCGCAGGCTGTGGAAGGTTGCCCGGCTATCCAGCGTAAAGCGCGAGTAGCGATAGTCGGCGTGCAGGTTCCACCAGTCTTTGATCTTCAGAGTGAAGCCCTCGTCCAGGACGTGGTTGGGCTCAGTGAGATTGGTCCGGCTGTCCATTGAGACGGTGTAAGGCGCAAATGCCGTTCCGCCGCTGTTGGTGCGGGCGTTGCCGTCAAAGACGGCCTCCAGCGTGGCCGGGCCACGGTAGCGATAAAAGATGTAGCCGCCGCGGACGTCTAGCCGGCGGGTGACTTTACCCGTGTAAGAGAATTCGCTGATGGGGGTCTTCAGGCGGCGCGATTCCGACCAGGAAGCGCTGGTGACCTCCTCGTTGTTGGTCGCGCTGGAGTCCACGTAGATGCTCCGCTCGGGTGAGCTCACGTTATTCCAGGTCAGGATCTGGTTGAAAGTCTGGTAGCCGAGCCGGTAGTGGAACGACCAGTCACGCCAAGTGTAGCTGATGCCACCTGTGAAGCGGTGGGCGGTGTCGTCGATGGGAGCTTCCACGTAGTAAGGGTTGGCGCGCACGAAGGCGCCCCAGGGCTCCGCGGAACCGAAATAGTCGAGCGTCCGGGTGGTGAAGTTCACCCCGTCGCGGCTGGTGCGGTTGTACTCGAAGAGGAAGCGAAGGTTGTTGGTGGCGTGCACGGTGAGGTTGGCGGAGCCAAAACGCCGCACCGTGGCCCAGTTGTGGTTCGTGGTCAGGTTGTGCAGCGCGGGCTGGCCCGAGGGCGCGGGCGGGATGACGCTGTCGTTCTGGTCCCAGTAGTAGTAGCTCTGGCGGTAGTTGATGCGCAGGTCGTAGAGCTTGTCCTTGCGGAGCGTGAACTGTCCCCCGGCGAAGGGGTCGCCGCCCAGGCCGCTGACGTCCAGCGAATAGCTGTCGGCGCGGGGAGAAACTCCTTCCTTGGCCCGGCCCAGGAGGTTGAAATCCATCAGCCGGAAGCCTTTTTGCAGGTCAAACAACTCCAGGAATTTCTCCTGGCGGCCTTTGAAATCGGCAAAACGGTAGCCGGCGGTCACCGAGCCTTGCGTCTCAAAGCCGCCCAGGGTCAAGGGCGGCTGTTCCTTGTCCTGCGCCGAAAGGGCCGAGGGGAGCAGAACCAGCATCACGCCGATCAGAGTCAGCAGAAAACATCGCGGTCTCATGAGTCCTCACCTTACTGCAGGAAGAATTGGCTGTTGTTCGAGCCGTGGATGGCCGCGTGGCAGCGCACGCATTCACCGCGCGTAGTCCAGCTCAGGCGCCCGTGCGGAACATTGGCGGCGAAGGGATCCACGTGGCACTCCAGGCAGATGAAGCGGTCCTCGCGCCGCGTTAGCAGGTTTCGACTCACACTGCCATGCGGCGTGTGGCAGATCGTGCAACCTTCCACCTTTACTGCCGCGTGCTCAAAGACAAAGGGGCCACGCTTTTCCATGTGGCAGCTAACGCAGGCTTCCCAATTCGTCTTCCTCACTAAGGGTCGTTGCAGCGTCCCGTGGGCGTTGTGGCAATCCGTACACTTCATCAGGCCTTCCGGCACCCGATGGTGCGTGGGCAAGGCGAACTGTGCCTGGATAGTCCGATGGCAGGTGAAGCAAAGCTCGGTCTGAGGCTTACTCAAGAGGCTCTCGGTGAGCCAACGGTTCTCTTCCGTCAGCCTGGGAGCGGCGAAGAATTGAGTCTGTGCGATAGTGGGCTCGACGCGCTCCCGCTTTGCGGTGTGCTCTAGCAGGTGCGCCGAATGGCATTGGTCGCAGGAGACTCCCTGCAACTTGTGTTCGGAGTGGTTGTAGAGGTCCTGGTCCCGGCTCGAACTGTGGCAGGACAGGCAGCGGGTGGCATTCTCCTCGGGCTTGCCGTGAAACCCGTAAATGAGCTTGTTAGCCGCCTCGACTTTGGCCGTGTCACCGGCCGCTTCCATCTGGGCGTCGGCGTGCGCCTTGCCCGGACCGTGACACGACTCGCACCCCGTGCCGTATTTCGCGCCCCGTACCTCGGCGCGCGCGTGGACAGTCTTGGCGAATTGCCTTGCTTGGTCGGCATGACAACCGGCGCAGGTCTCCTGGCCAACGTAGTCGGCGGGCGTTCCCTGGGCCGGAGCCCTCCAAGCTACCGAAGACGGTTCATTCGCAGCCGGTTGCTTCTGGGCCAGACTGAGATTGCCTCCCAGGAGGGAGGCGGCCGGCAACACTGCAAGCCATGTCCACATTCTGGGCTTCCCTTTGAACTCCAGCATAGGACTTTCTCTCCGCTTCAGAGATTGAAGCCTTGGGAAATCATTTCTTGAGGTGGTTAAGCAAGTGGAGTGCCACCTTGTCAGCGCGAATGTGTAAGAACGTCTTGGAATGCGACAACGCCAAGTGCCTAGAGGAGCTGTCTGCTTTCCGCAATACAGACAGACCTCCCGATGCAGGAATCTGCCCGATATGACATGGATGAAGACATTTTGGCTCGCCTAGGGGCCAAAAAGGATTGTTTGGGCAACGCTCAAGGGTCTTAGGCCAGCCAAGTGTCATGGGCAGACGCATCTATTGGGTTGAGGAGTAACTCAGCCCTTCAAAGGTACAGAAGGACAAGGAGCCTTCGGCTCAGCGAGAGAAGCTGACAAATGCCACAGTTCTCGCCCAATTGAGTGACATTCCGCACTTCGTACTCTGTTCCAGCGCGTCGTCAGGGGCAGCTTCCTTCTGCATGACACGTCAACTCCCGGTGTCTCCTCGACACGGGCGAACTCTTGCGACAGAATGGCCGCAATCTCGGCGAGGTCTTCGCAGTATTCCCTCCTGTCTGAGCCGGAGCACCTAGGCGGGAGAGGCGTGGCCCCTCACGACTTTTACCGGAAGGCGCCCAAGGGGAACTCACAATCTGGATTGATGGGTTCCCGATGGGCCGGGACAAGCACCAATTCGTGTCACGGAATCCCTCGCTCCGGTGATCGTTGCCCTGCTGGTCGTCGCCGTGGCCCTGATTGGCTGAGGGGCCAGGCGCTTTCAGTTCTGTGGCTCCGGGGGAAAGGTCTCCGGAGCTTTGGAGGCTTGGCGGGCTGCGGCGCGGCGCTGGCGGTAGGCCTTCACGGCCCCCAGTGTCAGCCAGTATGCCAGCGCGGCAAAGACGGTCGACACGAGGATGTTACCCAGCAGATAGACCGGCACGGCATGGAAGAAGCCCGACCACAGTTTCCCTCCACGGAAGCTTTCGACGGTAATCTGAGACCTGGAAGGCACCAGCAGGTTCCCCACAACCACGCTGAGCGAGAGAAAGAACGGATTGAAGAACGGGTTCATGATGAACGTGCCCAGCGCCGCCGAAGCACGATTCCACTTCACCCAGGTAGCAATCAGGACCGCCAGAATGGCGCCCACGCCAAAGGTGGGGAAAATGCCCAGGAAAACCCCCAGACCCACACCTTTGGCCACCTTGTTCGGCTCGTCGTTCTGCCGCACCAGGCGCAGATAGATGTACCGCCCCCAGCGGCGCGCGCGCTCTCGCCACGGATGCCCTGACCCCTTGTTTTTCTTCCGTACCATAGTGAATGTGACGCAAGCCCCTCCGGATGCCCCGCTCTTCGCTGCTTGACCGCGGGGACAAGCCTGAGAATCCCGGCGCCCGGCAGCCGCGGGATGTGCTCTGCCCATTCTGACACGGAGACCTCCGGCAAGGGAAGCCCGCCGGAGAGGATTGACGCGTCTATTCCACGCGGCGCTTCCGCTGCCCCCGAGGTCCTCGAGGCGACAGCGGATATACCCACGGGCTATTTCGGTGTGGCCGTGCCTTCCTGATGTTCCTTCCAGGAGTTGCCGGCCTGGTCGCTCAGTTCCGTATCGATGTCGAATTTCACCAGGCGGCCCGTGGCCTTGTCCACCCAGGCCGTGCCCTTGACGGAACTGAACTTGACTTTGCCGCCCAACATGGCGGCGGCCATTTCAAACCCGGCGCGCGCCCCAGCAGGAGCTGTGGATGTATCAAACTCGTACTTGTCGGTTGCCCGGCCGCCGACGTCTTCCGAACCTGCGGAACGGGCTACTGAGCTGCCAAAGGCCATCGCCAGGCTTGGGTCCAGCAGCGTGCCTGTAAGCTGAAGCTGCGCCAAGGGCCAGCCGAGGTCCTCGGTCTTCTTGGCTTTGGTGTCCTTCTTCTTGCCGCCACGGGTCTCGCTGATGGAAATCTCCTCGGAGGTGACGTCCGCTTCCATTTCAACGGGACCGACCTTGGGCGTGGCATTCTGCTCCCGGGGGAAGCTTGGGTTGATGTTCTTCTGGGCCTTGTAAGAGAAGTGGAAACCACTGCCCGGGTGTTCGGGCCATTCCATCAACAGCTTCATGCCGTCGTTCATTTTCTTGGCGGCGTCCCCGCCGCCCATGGCCCTCTCACTGACCGCAGAGGTAGGAGGGGAGGGTTTGCTTCCGCAGCCGGCGGCCAAACCCACGGCTGCTGCCAGGCAGGCTAGAAGCAGTCTCCGCGCGCGCGGGCGCTGGCCCGCGAGTCGTTCGCTGATCGTCATGGCTTCCTCCTTGGTACGGACCACGCCGAAGCGCTGGACCGTGAAATCCTCCTTCTCCCCAGTCGTCCGACGGCAGCCAACAAGTGCTAGACGTATGACCGGGACTGAAGGGTCAACTATCATAGTGGGCCGAGCGTAAACGTGCAAGCGACGCTGTCCCTCGCGAGCAGACGACCGCAGCGAAGATCGAATTGGGCTTGAGCCCTGTGCGTGTCAACCGGGGCCCCGGCTGCGGGTTGCCTTCGGCCGCGGGTGCCGCGCCGGCGGTGGTTATAGTCGCTCACCTTGCAGGCAGCGCCGGATCAATTCGTCCAGCGCGGGCCAGGGGATGTAGATGTGAACGCCGAGGCGCACCGACAGGACCTTCCCTTCACTCACCCAGCGGTAGAAGGTGGCGCGCGAAATCTGTGCGCCCGTCCTGCGGCAGAGAATGCGCCAGGCATTCTGAGGACTGAGCATGGGCGGGGCGGTGGCGACATTCAAGTTTGCTTTGGGGGGCATTGGAGTAGAGCCTGCCCCTAGTCGCAAAGTCTGAGTCATGGTTGCCTCAAGCCAGAAGTGAAGGTCAGCGAGCCGGGAAGTGGGCTGGTCCTGCCCACGCAGCGACGCGCCTGAGGCCGACACGCTTCTCGAGCCTCGGCGCGAAGGGCGCCGGTTGACTTCGTCTCCCGCTGCCCACCAACCATCGGGTTTGCGGAAAGGGGTGATGCAGTGAATTCTTCTTGCACCTGCGGCGGAGGCACGCTAGGCTACCTCCTCCAGGAACTCCTCGCGCAGCGTGGCCAGGCGGCGCCGGTCGCGCGCGCGGGAGTAGTCAGCCTCGGGATCGGGCAGGCCGAATTTCGCCTGATCCAGAAGGAGCATCGTGGGCTGGCAGGAAAGGAAAAGGGCTGGTTCGCGTTCCTCCAGGTCGTGCAGCAAACACTTCCCCCTGCCGGACTCCGTGGCGGGGAAAATGCAGCCCTTCTCCGAACAGCGGGGACCGGGCGCGGAGCCTGGCGCAGGGAGCGACGTGCTCCAGAGGCCGGTCTGCCGGACGCCGCTGGAAGGGGAAGATAGGCCGGCTCGAGGTCCACCGTATCTCCTGGAGGCCCGGGAGCCGTGGGCGTAGGAAGCCGTTTCCAGCTCCGAGGAAACAAGCCGTCTATGACTCTCTGACATGAGCTCGCTCCTTCCTGGGTTGATGGATCATGTGCGTTTGCGAAGCGGCATAACAGTCAGCAGAACGAGGCGCCAGGACGGGTCGAACCCCTCGCGGGCGGCGGGAGGTTGCCCTTGGCTGAGGGGCGGGAACCGTGTCCGGGGGGAGACAGGCCTCCGGCGGACCCACACCGCGCGACTGCTGGAGGCTATCAGGGTGAGCCGCGAGCCGTGGCCCGCCGCGCGTGTCGATTTCCTTAAGGTCGGATCGAGGGAAGGCCGATAAGAGGTGCGGAGTGGAAGCAAGGAGGTTCGATTTCTGCGCCGGCCGTGCGTGTGGGTGATGGTAAGACCCGCATGCCGTGCGGAGAGGGAAGTAGGCAAGGGGGGCGGGGGGTAACGAAAGCGGCCAGTCCATAGAGAGTAACCCTCCCGCCCGCACCGTCATCCAGGTGTTGACAAGTGAGTGAGCGGGCAGGCAGAATACGCTGCGAGCCAGCGACCCTGAGTTGGTCGCCAAGTCAGCGCTGCACCGCCTGGAGTGCCGACAGCCTCACTGGAAGCCGGGTCCTCACGCCGTAGGGAGGAAGGGTACGCAAGACAAGTCGAGGCGCTGGGGCCCGCCGGCCATCGACGGTCCAAGTTGTGTAAGGCTACATAGTAGCCTATAGTTATGGCTTTGTCAAGTCCCAAAGAGACGAGGGCGAACATTATGACCGCTTTGAATCCCGCCAAGGTTATTCGCCGGGTCCGCAAGAGACTCGAGGTAAGCCAGGAAGGGTTGTCGCGCCTCTTGAACGCCACCAAGGGGGCCATCCAGCACTGGGAACGGGGTCGCAATCGGCCGGATTTGGCGCGCCTCATTGCCCTGCGCCAGATCTGCCCGCCCAGCGCCGAGCGGAAGGAGCTCGACGCGCTCCTCAAGCAGGTGCAGGCGGAAGTAGCTCCGCTCACCCCCGGCGAGCGGCCGACCATGGTGAGAACCACTGGGGGAAGAGGGCCGCGGGCGCCAGTCCAGGTAACTCCGTTCCCCAGAGAAGGATTCGTGCTGCTGCGCCGGGAAAATGGCCGTCTGCGGCGCCAGGTGGCGAAGCTGGAGACGGCGCTCGAACGCCGCGGCAAGCAGTTGCACATCCTGGAAGATCTTGCCAAGGACCTCCAGCGCGAGATGGCCGAGTTGCGTGCTGCCTCCTCCGCCAAGAGCGCCAGCCCGGCTGGCACGACTGATTCTGCCCGAGGATAGGCGGCCGCTGGCACTCGCCTAGTGTCGCTGGACACGCCCGGCTCGGGCGCTGGTCGTCGTCCGGTCTCCGCGTCCGAGCTGCGGCTGGCTGGCCTAGTAAAGCAGCCGCGTGGGCCTCGCGAAGGGCTGCGCGAGGCCGCAGGGCCATCACTTGCGGGGCGCAGCTTCCGAGCGCCATTGCTTTGAAGCCGCCTCGACGAAATCCGGCCCGCTCTCCTGCTCACTGGTTCTTGTAGGGGCGCTACGCCCGGCGCTGAAAAGCGCCGGTCTGGACGCAAGCGCTACAGAAGCGGGGGCTGAACTGCATGTGTGCAGGGAGCCCTGGTAGGGGCGACAGGGCATATCGCCCGCAGGCAAATGGCTTCTGTTTTATGAACGATACTTGTACGGGCGACGTGGCACGTCGCCCGCTTCCTTTTCCCCAGCCTACGTCGCTCGCTTCCCCGGACGCACGACGGCGGTGAGAACGACGCCGATGAGTGAGCCTACGACAACCGTGAATCCGATCCACATGGTCATCTGGGGCAGAATACCCGCGTAAAGGAACTTCGTGGCAAGCGGGACGTGGACTAGCGCCGGCGGTACGGCATCGTAGTGCGTTCCCCAACCCGCGCCGCCATTTCCGCGCATGGCCAGGTACATCACGATGAGGACCGGGATGCGAGCCGCGAAGGCGTAAGCGAGCAAAGTGTTCCCCAAGGAACGCCAGCCGATACCGGGGATAAACGCTGCAAGCAACATCAACAGGAACGCGACCAGGGTGAGATTCGAGGGGTGCGAGATAGTCGATGCAAACAACCATCCCGCGAGGAGAAACACCACCAGGCCAAGGATGGCGAATCCGATCGCCTTACCTGTGCTGGAGGCTCCGTCGCCGGCCCCGGCCAGCTTCACGGCGAAATAGGGTCCAAAGATAATCGGCAGCCAGGAGATGCCGATGATGGCGCCTCTGCCGCCGACCGCCGGGTTGAACCACAGCGTGGGCCAGTGCTGCAACTCACCCATCAGGCGCAGGAGGGTAATGCCCAGGGTAATCAGAGCCGGAATGGTGATGAGACTCGTGATGGAAACAGGTCTCGTGTCTGCCATGGAAACCTCCTTTGACTTCGCTTTGTGCGATGTCGGCGCGTGGCGCGGGCACCGCTTCTTTGTGTCTCGGAATACGCGTGTGTCCAAGAGTGGCCCTGCGTTGCCGGCGGTTCTACACATGGAATCTGCTCGGCTGATGGCAGACGTGCCCACCCCCGGCATGTCTCCGCGGCCGGCGGCTTATCAAGCAAGGACTACGGGTTTCTGTCATCCGAGCTTCTTGCTCGCATTCGAGTTCGCTCCACCACCCAAAGGGTATCAAGCGTCACAGGCTTGCCCGGCCAAAGTGACCGGAGAAGCTCCTGCCAGCCGAGATAGATTTCCTTGTTGATTGCGGCGAGCGAGAATTCATTCCCAACAAGTCCTCGCGCCATGGTCTTCGAATTTGAACAACCTTTGAGGCGCTCAGAAAGTCGATCTATCAGTTGCGTTCGTAGGCTGCCGACATGGTTCTGGTAGTCGCTCGGAAATTCGCGCTTAATGAACCTCATTAGGAGGCTATCGAGGGGGACATGGAGAAGCGGCGCGAGTTTCTCAGCAAGATCGGGCTCCGGCCGTTTTGCCCAATCGACATAGACCTTGAGGAAGACATTGACAGGCTTCTGGGCCTGTCCGTAGGAAAGCACTCCCTTTTTGCGCGCGGTTTTGAACGATGAAAGAATCTGATTGCAGGTCTCCGCGTGTACTGAATCAAAGTGTTCGCGCGTAACCAGGCCGTAAAACTTAGGGACTGTGTCGACCACGAGGTCAGCAAACCGGTCGACGCTGCCTTTCTCGAGGATCCGACTTATGGCAGGGATAAAGGCCATCATAGCCAGTGTTCGGGTGATTGCCTCTGGTTCTTTACCAACAAGGAGATTGATGAGCTCTGATTTATCCATGCGCGACCCACTACGAAACGGAACATTCGGTCTCTCATCCGGCGTTTCCATTTTGGCATCCCGCGTAGCGGTCAGTGTACACCGTGTCAGGTGTTAGGTGTCAGGTGCTGGGAGAACAGGATTCAGGAGCTAGGATTTAGGATTTGGGCGAATTGGAGGTGCCGGGGGCTGGGGCTGTTGCCAGGAACGCAGTGGTTCAGCGCAACCGAGGGTACTCCTCGACGCTGAACCCCGCATCTTTCAGGATGCGCACCAGCTCGCGCGCCACGAACCCTTGCCCCGGGCCGGATACCGAGTCCGGC
>CAZBWJ010000028.1:0-18433 GCA_964495535.1 uncultured Acidobacteriota bacterium
CATGTGGGAAAGCTGGCGGGGGTACGACGTGAGCGAATACCAGCGCGCCCTGCGGAGTGCGTTTGAGGCCTTGGAGCACTTCGCGGGCCCTACGAAGTCTGTAGCGCAACGCTCGCCCTTAAACACGTCTTGGCAGGCGACCTTTTCGTCCTGAATCGCCGCGGAATTGCAGAGCAGGCCTCGCGCTACTTGCCGGGAGTCACTTTGTAGAGCCCGGCGCCGTGGGGTGGGAGCTTGGGCGCGAACTGGTTTTCGAATGTCCCCAGGTCCTTCTTCTCCCACACGTCGCGCACCGCGCACTTGCCGCCAAGGCCGAGCTCGCTCCACTGGACAGGAACTTCGATTGGCCCGCTATCGCCAATGTTGAAGACCGCCAGATACTTTATCTTTCCCTCGGGCGAGTCGGCGGCCCAAGCGATCTGGTCGCCGCGCGCGAAGAGTTCACGGCTGTTGCGGCTGTGCTGATTGATCGCGATGGCCTCTTCGTTCGTGAAGTAGGCAAGCGTCGCCGCGTCCATGGTGGGCAAATCGCCGCCAATCATGAGGGGCGAGCGGAGAATCACCCAGAGCGACATGTGGGTGCGCTGCTCGTCGGGAGTGAGTCGCGATTGGCGCTCGCCATCTTTGAATCCCCGAATGCGGATGCGACCCAGCGGGAGCATATCGGCATCGGGCCAGTGACCCGCTCCGATGTGGGGAATCCACGGGCGGACCAGCTCGAACTGCTTCTTAACGAGCTTCCAGTTGTCCCAAAAATCGCCCGAGATTCGCCACAGCTCAGCGTACTTCTTCAAGTGCTCAGCCTGGGCGGGAGGCGTCGGGCCGGGCGAAAGGCTCAGCACAATCGGCCGGCCGGATTTCACGATCGCCTTGTGGAGCGCTTCGATCTCCGGCGCGTGGTAGCTCTCGCCGGCGGGATTCTCGCCCCAGCTCATGTCATCGGCCTTGATGTAATCGACGCCCCACTGGACATAGAGCTTCACGATCGAGTCATAGTAGGCCTGGCCGGCGGGCTGGCTGACATCCGCGCCGTGCATAGCCGTTGACCAGGAGCAGGTGTTTTTCAAATTCACGATGTCCTGCGCGTGAGCGGTGGTTCCCAGAATGGGCAGGTTCTTCTTCACCGCAGCTCTGGGAATCCCGCGCATGATGTGAATGCCGAACTTCAGGCCTCGGCTGTGAACATAATCCGCCAGGGGCTTGAACCCCTTGCCCCCGGCCGCGGAGGGGAAACGATTCTCGGCGGGCAGCAAGCGGCCGTATTCATCCATGGCCACATCCAGATCCGCCTGCTGCTGGAAGTCCTCTGTTTGCGGATTCGGGAAATACCAGTAATAATCCACCACAGCGTACTTCCAGCCGTACCGGGCCAAATGCTTGGCCATGAAATCGGCATTGGCCTTGAATTCCTGCTCGTTCACGTCGCCGCAGTAGGCGTCGTAGCTGTTCCAGCCCATCGGCGGCGTTGGGGCGACACGGCGTGCACCACTCGTAGCCGCGGCCGCGGCTTCTTTTCCTTTCTTCTCTGCGGCTAATCCGGCGCTTCCGACAGCGAGACTTACTGCAACCAGAGCAATCAACACTCGGCGACAAATCCGCACGTTTCGTTCTCCCCGGCGCAAGGTGGAGACGCGCCAAACCAAACTCCAGGACCCCTTCGTCCGGCAGATGATAAGCCAGACTGAGCAAGGGTGGAAGAGGCGTCCTGGAAGACATCTGCGTAGAGACAAATGGCCCGGCAGCCCTGCCGCTGGGCCCGATGCGGTCGGTGGCTCACGCCGGACATAGTAAGACTTGGCGCTCGGCCCAGTGCCCGGGCTAGTGACGAAAAGTCCGACGGGACGGCAAGTGTTGACTTTTGCTTGACTTTCGCCGCTCGGGTCTCTACACTCCCTGAGACAGAGGGGGTGCTGCCCGCCAGCAAGCGTCGTGGGGTAAACGCACCCGCGCCAGTCCTGGGTAAGACAGGAGGAAATCTGTGTACCGAAAACTGATTGTTTTGGTTGGGGTGTTTCTCCTTCTCGCTGTGACTCGGGGGCTTGCCCAAGAACCGGCGGCAGAAGCCGCGGCAATCCCGGCGGCAACTCAGTCGGAAATGGACTGCTCGGGGTTCATCTCTGGCAGCCCGGTGTCCACCGACCGTTACGTCTTCGGTGGCGCGGACAACGATTACCAGGCATCCCTTCGCCAGTTCGCAACCGGGCATTTCGTGTATCTCCGCAGCCGCAGTGGCGAGGGGTTCGCGGTGGGGAACGAATTCTCAGTGGTGCGCTCGGCGAAGGAGCTGATGCGGATCAAGTGGTATGAGGGGCAGGGAGGTTCCGTGCGCTCTCTGGGCAGCGCCTATGAAGACCTGGGAAAGGTCAAGGTCATCAGTGTCACTCCCCAGGGCGCGGTGGCCGAAGTCACGTTCGCGTGCGGCGCCATTCGTCCCGACGACATCGTCCTGCCGTATCAGACCCGCGTGATTCCCCAGTACACTCCTGCGGCGCAGTTGTACCGTTTCGCGCTGCCCAATGGCAAGCTGGTGGGTGCCATTACGGCCGGCACGAACAATGCGGGCGTCCTCGGGGTGGGTAAGATTGCCTATGTGAACCTGGGCCGAGAGGACGGTGTGAGCCCCGGCCAACGATTCCGGGTTTTCCGCATTTTCCGGGAGCAGACAGGCGGGAGTTTCTGGGCCTACCATGAAACACCGCGGGAGACCCTTGGCGAACTGGTCATCCTCTCCACGCAGGAGAGATCATCGGTCGCGATGGTGGTCGGCAGCACGCGCGAGATAGCACTCGGCGACGGGATCGAGCTGGAATAACTCGGCGCATTCGGACTGCGCGGCGCGAGGCGTCGGACGTGATGAAGGGCGGGAGAGCCTTCCCGCCTTTTGTCTTTTTGGCGCCGGGAAGCGCTTCAGGCAGCCGGGCGGGAGGACCGGCCCGGAGGGGGCGGCTCGCCAAAGACTTGCGCGGTGAACGCCTGAATCTTGGCCCCGTGCCGCCAGGCGTCGGGCGGCAGGCCGGCCTTCAGGCACGTCTCTTCCAGGAATTGCTTCCGGTTCCACTTCCACTCGACAGCCACCTGAGGCAGCAGGACCCCTCGTCGGCCGCCCCGGGAAATCAGCAGCCCGTGACGACCCACTTCAACCTCGTCCGGGGCAATCTCCACGAGGGGGGAAAGAACGGAGATCTCCACGTGCAGGCTGGGGAGTTCCTCGGGGGTCACGGGGTCGAAGCGGGGATCGCGGAGCGCCGCGGCCATAGCGCATTCGCCGACGGTCTCGTAGAGGGGCTTCAGCGACTCAATGTACCCGATGCACCCGCGCAGGCGCCCCATTTTGTGGAGAGTGACGAACGCGCCGTATTTTTCGCACAGCGCACCCGGCGGGACTTCCACTTCCGGCAGGCTGTCCTCACGGACGCTTTCCTCCAGGGCGCGGCGCGCCAGGCGCAGCAGGAATTGTTGGTCAGCCTCACTGAGCGGCAACATCTTTTTCTTCCTCTTGCTCATCACCGACGCGCAGCACCGCCAGCGGGCGCGAGGTCCGCCGCTTGACCCGCACGTCCAGCTTCGTCCAGAAGCCCCAGAAGTATTGCACCGCTGAAGCCAGCGCGAACACTACCACCACCCACAACAGCACTTCGCCCAAAGGATGCATCCGCGGATAGCGCCGCTCCAGCACAATTACCGTGATGGCCACCACCTGGAAGACCATCTTGGTCTTACCGAGTTCGGAGGCCTCGAACGCGAACCCTTCGGCGGAAGCTATGGCGCGCAGCCCGGAAACCGCGAACTCCCTTCCCACAATGATGACTACCATCCAGGCGGGCACGAGGTGGAGTTCCACGAGAGAAATGAAGGCGGCGGAAACCAGGAGCTTGTCGGCAATGGGATCGAGCAGAATTCCCAGCGTCGTGATCTGGCCGCGCTTACGGGCGAAGTAGCCGTCCAAAAGGTCTGTGACCGCTGCCAGCAGGAAGACGCCCACGGCCCACAGATCCATGTTGCGGCCCTTGGTGAGCAGCAGCACGACCAGCAAGGGCACGAAGAAGATTCGGAGCAAGGTGAGCGAAATGGGAAGATTCATGTGCCTTCGAGTTTGGCCCTCAGCGGGAAGTGGTCGAAGCGATCCGGGAACTGAGATCGCCGACGAGCCGGGCGAGAGATAATGCCGCGTTCCCTGGGTCACTATAGCGGACGGCCTAGGCCGTGTCAACGCACATCGCCGGGCGAAACGGTTGATCCAGCGAACGAAGAGCGGGCGCAAAGTTCCCGCCAGCAAGTGGCTGGCGGATTTCGCTGACCCAGGAAAGAGGAACCATCGTCACGGGGGCCAGCGCGTCAACCTGGCAGCTACGCGTAGAGCCTACAATCAAATCGCCCTGATTTGAAGCGGCCGGGACAAGCCTCGCGGGCTACGCCAACGCGCCGGGGAGCTGCCCCAAAATTGTGCAAAACTCCCGGCCCAGTCTGGCCGCCTTTCGGCGCGCATTCGGTGGGTGCGGGCGAGCCTGCACGTCCTGCCAGCGGCTTCTAACATGCTGTGAACTCAATCAGTTACAGACCAGACCTCCATTGTACCCGCTATTCTTGCGGCTTTGAAGCATGCGCCCCTTTCCGTGCCAGGGGGCGGTTTTTCCACAGCCTTTTCCACATGCGCCAGAGCCCCGAAAATGCTGGGTTTTCAGCCCCCGGCGGGGATCTTGTGGGAAAGGATGGCGGTGGCTTGAAGCCGTTCGACCAGGGAGGCGTTGAGGCGCGCGCGCACCAGGAGGCGGTTGTCCTCGAACTCCGTAGAGAGGACAGTGCCGATGCGGTGAAGCAAGGCCAGTTGCTCGCTGTCGGAGGCAGAAAGCTCGAAGCGGGCTTCGACGAGGGGGTCTTCATTGAGCGCTTCGTCGATCCGCTGCAAGAGCGTCTGCAAACCCTCGCCGCTCCGCGCGGAGACCCACACGTCTCTCGAGCTCGATTGGATCGGACTATGCTCCGGCGCCTTTCCTGAGGCAGTCCCGGCCCGCCGCTGCACCTCGCGGGCCTGCAGGAGATCGATCTTGTTCCAGACGTGGACGCGTGGCGTGGAGGCGATCCCCAGGGTTTCAAGGAGCGCTTCGACCGCCGCGTCCTGTTGCGCGTGTTGGGGGTGTGAAGCGTCAGTGACGTGGACGAGAAGGCTGGCAGCCTCCAGCTCCTCCAGCGTGGCCCGGAATGAGGCCACCAGGTGCGCGGGCAACTTGCGAATAAATCCCACCGTGTCAGAGAGCAGGACGGGGCGGCGGGAGTGAAGCCGGAGCGCGCGCACCGTGGGGTCGAGTGTGGCGAAAAGGCGCGGCGAGGTGGAGACGCGAGAACGCGTCAAGGCATTAAAGAGCGTGGACTTGCCGGCATTGGTGTAACCCACGAACGCTACCGTCTGGAAATGGCGCGCGCGGCGATGCGCGCGGTGCAAGGCGCGTTGGGAGCGGACGCGCTCAATCGCCTCCGTCAAGCGGCGAATGCGGGCGCGGATACGCCGGCGGTCGAACTCCAGTTGCTGCTCGCCGGGTCCCCGCGTACCAATGCCACCTCCGAGTCGAGAGAGGAGAGTCCCGCGCCCGGCCAGGCGTGGCAGGAGGTAGTTCAGTTGCGCCAGTTCTACCTGCAACTGGCCTTCGCGGGTGCGGGCGCGGCGCGCGAAGATGTCCAGGATGAGCTGGGTGCGGTCGATGACCTTCAGGTCGAGCGCCTGTTCGAGGTTGCGGAGTTGGGTGGGGGTCAGGTCGTGGTCAAAGATGATCAAGTCGGCGCCGGCGGCTCGCGTGCTGGCCTGTATCTCCTCCACCTTGCCACGCCCTACGAGCGTAGCCGGATCGGGCTTGGGCGCCCGCTGCAATGTGGAGCCGACCACCTGAGCGCCGGCACTGGTCGCGAGTTCGTGCAGTTCCTGGAGCGTCTCCTCTGCGTCCGGCAGGCCCGGCCCATAACCGACACGTCGGCTCGAAGCCCAGCCCACCAGATATGCGCTCTCTAACACTTCAGAGCGGCGAATATGTCTATCCCTCCGGTGCCGCCGCAGGCGTCGGGGGAGCGCCAGCGCGCGGCAGCACAACCGTGGAGATGGCGTGTTTAAAGATCAGTTGTTCCTGGTTGTTGCTTTCCAGGACCACTGAGTACTTGTCAAAACTGCGGATGCGGCCCGAGAGCTTGACACCGCTAAGCAGGTAGATCGTCACTAAAAGTCTTTCCTTGCGCGCGGAGTTCAAGAACCCGTCTTGAATATTCTGCGTCTGCTTCTCCATTTTTTCTCTTTCTCCAGAGCCGGGGTTGGTCATGCTTTGTCTCCGTCAGAAGGTTATAGCGGCGATGCGGGGCGCGCTGTTCCCGGTGCGGTGGCCGCGGCGGTGGGCCAGACGCGCCGCAGCCAGCGGAGGATCTGGCGCTCGGTCTCCGGCTCCTCGCCAAAACCGGCGAACCACGTGATGTCGGTCTCGCGTCGAAACCAGGTCATCTGGCGCTTGGCGTACCGGCGCGTGGCCACCTGCGTTTCCCGGACCGCCTCTTCGGGACTGAGTTCTCCGCGGAGTGCGGCACGCGCCTGCCGATAGCCGAGCGCCCCAAGGGGTTTGATGCGGGCCGCGTCGGATCGCTCCAGCATGGCGCACGTTTCTTCAAGCAGCCCAGCGGCGAACATCTGCTCGACCCGGGCGTTGATGCGCTGCGCAAGCGGCTTCCGCTCGGGACAGAGTCCGACTTTGAACACTCGAAACCCCTGCAAACCGACTCGGCCGCGTTCCAGCATCTCCGACATGGGCTGGCGGGCCAGGAGGCGAACCTCGACAGCCCGAATGATTTTCGGTGTGTCGCGCGGCTGGATTCGTGCTGCCGCCCTCTTATCCAGCCGTCCGAGCAGCTGGTGCAGGAACTCGCGACCCCGGCGCCTGGCCAAGGCGCTGAGCCGCGCCCGCAGTTCCTCGGAGCGCTGTGGCCCATCGAATAGCCCCAGCAGGAGCGCCCGGAGGTAGAGCCCCGTCCCGCCTACGATGATCGGCCACTTCCCGCGCGCGCACACTTCAGCCAGCACGCGCAAAGCCTCACGCCTGTAATCTCCTGCCGTGAAGACCTGCGCGGGCTGAACCGTGTCAATCAGATGGTGAGGAATGCCCCGCCGCCCTTCCAGCGGCGTTTTCCCGGTGCCGACATTGAACCCGCAATACACCTGCACGGAGTCGCAGTTGATAATTTCCCCGTCCAGCCGCTCTGCCAGCGCCAAGGCCAGCGCGGACTTGCCCGCCGCCGTCGGCCCGACGATCACCAGCAGCGGGTATTCTCCGCCTAGCGAGTCCACCATAGCAGGCGCAGATAGCGCGTGAGAAGCAGGCAGAGGATCGCTGCCAGCAGGAGGAAGCAGCCGAGAAGCTGGGTTCTTGAGGGGCGCCACATGAGCCAGGTACGGAGTTGAAGAACTTGATCCGGGATACGCAGCGAGGGAATTGACAGGGCCGGCCTCGGAACCTGATTCCCTCGCGAGTTTACTCCTCACAGACGAATTCTAACCGAGCGCCCTGCGCGCTTCAAGGCCAATACCCCATGTTGTACAGGAAAATAAACTGGAGCACGAGGTGGTTCCCGGTGAATTCTTCCGGCAAAGGCGGAAAGGGATTGGACCCCCGGATGGCGCCCACGGCTGCCCGGTCTAGCGAGTCTGAGCCCGATGAGGCAACCAGGCGGAGTTCGGGCACGGAGCCGTCTTTCAAGATCTCAAACACGATGGCCACACGCCCCTTCTGCCCCAGGCGTGCTGCCACTGGAATCATCGAGTACCAGTTGCGTCGCACGTTGAACACGACCCGTGCCAGATAGGGTCCGAAGTCCACGCCTCGGGTGTCGGAGAGGATCAGGGGCCCTTCCGTAGAGAAGTTCGGATCGAGATTCTGGAACTGGGCGGGGGAATCGCCAGGTCCCAGCCCGGGCCCAGTCGCGCGGCCGCGGGCGGCGGCCTCAAGAGATTGCTGGATGGCCTCCCCGGGGCTCGAGAGCGGCAGGCGAAGCTGCCCACTGCCGCCACTCGCTGCAGGGACATCCATCAACCGCAGGCGGCTCTCCTCCTTGCCCTCCGGAGGAGGCGGCGGTGCGGCAGAACCACCCGGCGGCACGGGCGGCGCCCCACTCGGCGGCGCCAGCAAGGGCGGTGCCCCGCCCGCGATCTCCGGCAGCGGCGTGTTCCCCTCGGAATAGGGCATGCGACGCCCAAACGGGCTGATGATGGGAGAAGGTCCCTGCGCGCGGCGATCACTGTCGGAAAGGATGTCGGTCTCGGGTGGCTCTTTCAGGCGCTCGATGAGTTCAGGCGGGAACCACAAAAACGTGGCTTCGCGCTTTGGCGCGGGCTCGAGCCGGATGCCGAGCATTTCCGCGCCCCGCTTGAAAAGCTGAGGGGAAACGAGCAAGAGACCAATCGCCACCCCATGCAGGACGACCGAAAGCAGGAACATCGCCCGGCGGCGCCACAGCGCCGCTTCCTGCTCCAATTCCAGAATCAAGTGGAGTTCGGGCTCCGTGCTCATTGGGGAAATCCGAAACTCGAAAATCGAAACTAGAAATCCGTAACTTCCAACCTGCAACTGCCAGCGTCAATTCGGACGACAAGAACCCGAGAGCGAAAGCCCCAAATCCAAAATCAAAAATCCAAAATCCAAAATTCTTTCACAGCTCTCCGCTCTGCCCCACGGGGCGGCCCAGGGGAACGTTCACCAGGGCCGCATGTTCTTCGATGCGGCTCATCACGCGCTCGGCCAGGGCCAGCGCCTCGCGCCCCTCCGGCCCGCCCACGAGCGGGCCACGCCGTGTGCGGACCGACTCAATGAACGCCTCCAGCTCGGCCCGCAGGGGCTCTCGGGGTTCCGTCTCCAGCTGGCGAAAGCCGATGCAAGGCACCTCCCCGTCGTGGTCCACGCTCAGCACCAGCACGTCTCGCCGCGTAAAGTCAATCGAGACGTACTCGTTGGGCTGGAAGTAGCGGAACTTTCTCACCCGCTCGGTGCTCACCCGGCTGGCCGTAAAGTTCGCTACCGTACCATTCTCGAACTCCACGCGGGCATTGGCAATATCTACCTTATCGGAGAGTATGGGCAGTCCCACGGCGCGGACGTCGGCCACCGGAGCATTCATCATCCAGAGGACGAGATCCAGGTCATGGATCATCAGGTCGAACACCACATCCACGTCCAGGCTGCGCGGGCTGAAGACACCCAGCCGGTGGATTTCAAAGAATAGCGGGCCGCGCGTGACCGCCTTGGCCGCCACCACGCCCGGGTTGAAGCGCTCGAGGTGGCCGACCTGTAGGATGCGCCCCTGCGCTGCCGCGCGCGCGATCAGGTCGTCGGCCTCTTCCACGGTGCGGGTGATGGGTTTCTCGAGCAGGATGTCCACACCCCGGTCAAAGGCCCGGCGGGCCACGGCGGCGTGGTCCGTGGTGGGGATGACCACGCTGACGGCCGCGACGGTGCCCAAGGCTTCGTCGAGACTCGCGAAGGCCCGCACGCCGAGCTCAGCGGCGACCTCCCGGGCGCGCTCCGCCCCCAGGTCGTAGACGCCCACCAGGTGCGCGCCCTCGACCTCCAGGAATTGGCGCGCGTGCTTCCGGCCGTGTTCACCCACGCCGATAACGGCGACGGGTATCTGCTCGCTCAAACTCCCCTCAGCCTTTCAGCCCTCGCAGGGCAACTATTGGCCAGCCGGTAGGGGCGCCACGGCGTGCTCCTACGGTCTCAGTCCTTCACGCCGACAATGGCGATGCCAGACTCGTTGGCTTCCTCGAGCAATCGGTGGCGTTCAAACAGAAGCGTCTTGCCCGCGTCCACAGCCAGCGCGGTTGCATTCGAGCGCCTCATCACCTGGATGGTCTTCAGTCCCACCACCGGGACATCGAAGCGCATATCCTGGTGAGGCTTACTGACTTTGACGACGACTAACCTCCGGCCGTTGCTCAGCGTGGCGGCGCGTTCGATGGTGGCGTCGGTGCCCTCCATGGCCTCCACGGCCACGCAGGCCCGGTCGGCTACCACGATCGTCTGCCCGATGTCGAGGCCGGCTATCTTCTTGGCTATCTCGCGGCCGCAAGCGATATCCGCACGCTCGCCGGCGTCCGGCGCGCGCCGGGTCAGCGTTCCGGCTTCCGGCAAGAGCGGCCTGAGGAAAAGGGTCGAGTCCACAACCTTGATGCCTCGCCCCTCGAGCATCCGAACAAACGCCCCGATCAACGCGTCGGTGTTCTTCCTATGCAGGCTGCCGAGAGCCCTGCGCACCAACCCGTCCGCCTTGATGGAGCTGAACAACTGGACGTGCTTCACCTGCCCGGCCAGAACGACCCGCTCCACGCGCTCGGCGCTGAGCAATTCCAGGAGCTTCGCGACTTCGCCCAGACTCAGCCAGTGAACCTGCCGGGCCTTTTGCGATAGCGCGGGCGAGGTTTCTTCCTTGATGGCCACGACCAGCGGGTCGATTCCCTGATCGCGCGCCGCCTCCAGCACCAGGAACGGGAAACTCCCGTTACCTGCAATGATGGCGTAACGGGCCGCTGTAGCTTCGGTCTTGGCCCCTGGCACTGAACCCACGTCTCCACCACCTCTCATTGAGTCGCTGAACTGTGCGGCCACTGTAAGCCTGCTCGAAAATGGCTCAATGAATCAATCACACAAGCACTCAATTACTTTACTACTCCCCGCTGGGAGGTCTTGATGAAATCCACCAGCGCCCGGACATGCTGGGATTGAAAGCCGCGGGCTTCGATGGCCTCGAGCGCCTGCGTGGTATTGAGCTTGGAGCGGCTGAGCAGACGGAAGGCTGCCTGGAGTTCGTCGATATCCTCAGACGTGAGTCCGCGGCGCTCCAGTCCTACCCGGTTCGCGCCGTAGACCCCGGCAGGACGTTCCCCACTGGTCTTAGAATAGGGAAGGACGTCCTTGTTAATCAGGCTGCAGCTGCCCACGAAGCTGTAAGCGCCAATGCGGCAAAACTGGTGGATAGCGCAGAACGCCCCCACAAAGGCGTGGTCGCCGATCTCCACGTGCCCGGCCAGCGAGGCGCCGTTAGCCATGATGATGTGGTCGCCCAGTCGGCAGTCGTGGGCGATGTGGACGTAGGCCATCAGGAAATTGTGATTGCCGATTCTCGTCACACCCCCGCCTTCCACCGTGCCGCGATGCAGGGTTACAAACTCCCGGATGAGGTTGTCGTCGCCGATTTCCAGGCGCGTTGGTTCACCGTGGTACTTCAGGTCCTGGCAAGGCAGGCCGATGGCCGCATAGGGGAAAATGCGGTTGCGTTTGCCCAGGCGCGTGGGACCTTCGATCACCACGTGCGACCTCACTTCGCACTCCTCGCCCAGCTCCACGCCCTCCCCGATGATAGAGTAAGGGCCCACCGTCACGCTGCCAGCGATTTGGGCTTGGGGATGGATAATGGCCGTGGGGTGAGCTTTCATTGGCCTGAATAACCTGGGTGGTCAGCAATCGCAAACAGCACGACGGCCTCAGCCACGAGTTTTCCGTCCACGGTGGCCTGGCCCCGCATCTTGCCGAAGTTGCTGCGGCGGTTCAGTAACTCTATCTCGATCCGCAGTTGATCTCCGGGCAGAACCGGGCGGCGGAACTTGGCGCTCTCGATGCCGGTGAAGTAGATCAGCTTCTTCTCCCTGTCCGGCAGGTCGCGGTAAATCATCACGCCGGCCACTTGCGCCATCGCCTCGATGATCAGCACGCCGGGCATCACGGGCGCACCCGGGAAGTGTCCCTGGAAGAACTGCTCGTTGATGGTGACGTTCTTCAAGCCCACGATGCGCTTGCCGGGCTCGAGCTCCAGGATTCGGTCCACCAGCAGGAAGGGATAGCGGTGGGGCAGGAACTTCATGATTTCCGTGACGCCGTAAACGACTCGTTTCTCTGTTTCGGGAGTTGCAGTGGGGTCAGCCACGGTTCACCATCCGGACGGCTGCAGCGTTTCGTGAAGGCGGCATTCCTCGCGCCGCGTCCGAGCCGCTGCCCCTGCTGCCATGCAAGGGCGCTCGACCATTATAGACGAAAGGTCTCAGCCTTCCAAACGAGCGCTCGGTGCGGAGGCTGGCGGGGCGGCGCATGGGCCGTGGCGCGGACGGACGCGTGCTACCGGTTCTCTCGAGGGTGCGGGCTGGAAGGGAGACGTGACACGGTCCGCGGCCCACCAGGGAGGGCCACGCCGGACAGGCTGTCCATCCTTTCCGCACCCCGCGTCAATCCGTTCCTCGAATCTGGCAGCTATGCTAAACTCGCTCGGCTTAATCCCTACCAAGGAGAACCTTCGTGAGTGGACGCATTCTTGATGGCAATAAAATCCGTGACGAGATCAAGGCGGAGCTGAGTGAACAGATTCGCGACCTGAAAGCCGCCGGTATTACACCGGGCCTGGCGGCGATTCTGGTGGGCGAGAACCCTGCTTCGCAGCTCTACGTGCGCAGCAAGGTAAAGACCTGCGAGTCGCTCGGGCTCTATAGTGAGAAAATCGAACTGCCGGCTGACACCTCGCAGGCGCGGCTGCTCGAGCTCATTGACACTCTCAATCATCGAGATGAGATTGACGGGATTCTGGTGCAGCTTCCCCTGCCCTCGCAGATTGATTCCAAGGTCATCCTGACGGCGGTGGACCCGGCCAAAGACGTGGACGGATTTCATCCCATCAATGTGGGACTGCTGGTCAGCGGACGGCCGGGATTGGTGCCGTGCACACCGGCGGGAATCATAGAAATCCTCCAGCGCAGCCAGATTCCCATCAAAGGGGCGCGGACGGTGGTGATGGGCCGGAGTGACATCGTGGGGAAACCCGTAGCTATTCTGCTGATGCATCAGCACGCCACCGTCACCATCTGCCACTCGCGGACTCGCGATCTGCCGGCTGTAGCGCGCGAGGGCGATATCCTGGTTGCCGCGATGGGCAAAGCGGCTCTGGTCACGGGGGACTTCATCAAGCCTGGCGCCACGGTCATCGACGTAGGCCAGAACGTTCTCAAGACGCCGGAGGAAGTCCGCCAGGTCTTCCACGACCCCACGGGGCCGCTGATGCAGTTGGCGGCCAAGGGTTCGGTGCTGGTGGGCGACGTACAACCCGAAGATATGAAGGAGAAGTCGGGTGCGTACACGCCCGTTCCGGGCGGCGTGGGGCCGTTGACCATCGCCATGCTGATGGCCAATACGGTGCAGGCGGCGCGGGCTCGGCGGGGGATGCGGGCTCAACCTCCGGCGCAATGCTAGCCCGGAGTCGCGAAACACGAAAATCGGCCACGAGGATGGCGCCGGCTTCGAGTTTCGGATTTCGCATGCATGAAACGGGCCGTTACTTCGGACTGACGGGCGGTGTGGCTTCGGGGAAGAGCACCGTGGCCCGCATGTTTGAGGAGCTCGGCGCCAAGGTGATTGACGCCGACGGGCTCGGACACGAACTCTACCGGGCGCCGCTTCCCGCCTACAAGGAGATCGTTAGCCGCTTCGGTTCGGAGATCCTCGATTCCTGCGGGGAAATCGACCGCATGCGTCTGGGCCCCATCGTCTTTGCCGACGCCCAAAGACTCCGCGAACTCAGCGCCATCCTGCACCCACCGATCATCGAACGCATCGAAGAACAAGTCCTTTACTACCACGTGCAGGAGCCTCATGCCGTTATCGTGGTGGACGCCGCGCTCATCTACGAAGCGGGCATTGCCGATCGCTTCCTGAAAGTGCTGGTCACTTGGTGCCGGCCCGAGCAGCAGCTCGAACGACTCATCGCCCAGGCTGGCCTGTCGCGCGAGGAAGCAGAGCGGCGCATCGCCGCGCAACTGCCCATCGAGGAAAAACGCCGCCGGGCGGACTACGCGATTGATTGCTCCGGGAAGCTGGAAAGCACGCGTGCGCAAGTGCGCACCGTTTATTCGGAACTCAAGCGCCTAGTTGAGGCGAGCTAGGTTTGCGCCTCGGTCTTCAATCGTCAATCTCAAATCTTCAATCATCAATCCCCTTCCCCCACTCCGCCCCTCGTTTCCGAAGCTCATCCAGCGTCGTCTGTACTTCTTCCAGTTTGCGGGCTTGTTCCGCCTCGTCGGCGTCTGGGGGAACCAGGATGGGCGGAGCGATGAAGATGGCCGCCCGGGTGAAAGGATGGGGGATCTCGGTCTGGTCCCAGCTCTTGCGGAAGATGTAGGCGCTGCGCAGGGCGATGTGAAAGCAGAGGATGGCAGCGCCGGTAGGTTTGGCGAGCAACACGCAGCCCTGCTTGGCGACGAAGCGCGGGCCGCGCGGGCCGTCGATGGTGAAGGCAGCGTCCACGCCCCGCCTGAGGTAGCGGATCATTTCGACCAGCGCCCGGGAAGCGCCCCGCGAGCTTGAGCCGCGCGCGGCGCCGTAGCCATGGCGCTCGATGATCCGGGCGATGTACTCCCCATCGAAATTCCGGCTGGTCATCACCACGATGCCACGCTTGCGCCAGAACCAGGTGGCGGCAAAGATTTCGCGATGCCAGAAGGTGTAGATCAGTCCCTTGCCGATGTTCCGCGCCGCCTCCCAGTTTTCCCAGCCATGCACTTCCCAGCGCAATGTCCGGCCGATGAGCAGGACGGCGAGATAGCCAATCCAACTGGCGAGGGAGATTTGTACGCGCTGCCAGCGAGTGAAAACGCGGGGGTTCTCCTGGAGGGCTGTAGCCCCTTCAGGCGCACGATCAGCCTGCTGTTCGTCGCGCGCGGTCGCAGATTCTTCCTGCAAGTCAGGCATAGCGGCTATCCGCCCCCACGTTCCTTATAGCACAGGAGCAATGCGAAAGGAGATGGGACCTCTCTGTGCCGCACGCACACAGAACATGCTTGCCCACTGCGGTCGTGGCAAAGCAGGATCAGCCCCTTCCCCCGCTGCCTTCCACTTTCTGCCTGCTGCCTTCTGTTTTTCTACAGCCCGTCGTAGTGAGGTCCTCCGCCGCCTTCCGGCGGGACCCAGGTCATGATCTGATAGGAATCGGCGATAACGCGCCCCGGCCTCACCTACACAGTCATACTCTGTTCCCTGGGGTGCACAGCGATATTCTTTTCCGTTAACCGTCAGCACTTCTCCTGGTGTCATCTGTACCGCGGTTTTCCCCCTTCCTTAGCGTCGGCATCCGACTTCGGCGGGAGGCTCTTGGCGACGATTTCCGCGAGGTCAAGTATCTCAACGTCATCGCGGTTAATGTGGTTCGCTGCATCGCGAAGCATGGTGGGGCAGTGCGGGCAAGCCACCGCCACCGTGGACACCTTGGTGGCGATGAGCTCGGCGAAGCGAAGTTGGTTCACGCGTTCTTTGCCCTGACCCCGCTGGTCGTCAGCGACAAAAAGCTGGGCGCCGCCGGCTCCGCAGCATTGCGTGTTCTGGCCATGGTGCGCGGCTTCCGTTACCGCGACCCCGCAGGAGCGAAGGATTTTCCGCGGGGCAGCGGTGATGCCGCGTCCCCGCGCCAGGTAACACGGGTCATGGTAGGTTGCCATCACCACCGAGGGTTTAAGGGGGAGCCGCGGCAGCAGTTCCGCAAGGAGTTCCGTATGGTGCACTACCCTCACAGTGAGTCTCGCGTAAGAGGTCAATTGCCGGTAGTCCTCATCCAACATCGTCGTGCAGTGCGGACAGCACGACACAACCTTTTTCACCCGCGCATTCTGGAAGGTCTCGATGAGCTTTGCAGAGAGCTCCAGGAAAAGATATTCGTTACCCGCCCGCCGCGCCGGTTCGCCGCAGCAGGTTTCACGCGAAAGGACACCCCATGAAATGCCGGCGGCATCAAGAATCTGCTGCATGGCCTGCGCCACGGCCTGGCCGTGCTGATCGAAACTTAATCCGCACCCCAGCCAGAAGAGCCATTCCTGGCGGCCGTCAAAAATCGGAAAATGCTTCGACTCGATAAGTTTCTGTCGTGTGTCGTGACTTATGCCCCAGGGATTGTGCGGCGCCCTTTCCATAGTCGTAAACAGTTGGTTCACCTTGTCATTGGTGATGCGGCCCTCACTGACGAGTCCCCGCCGGAGGTCAAGAATCTTTCTTCCTACATGCTCGATGCCCACCGGACAGACATACTCGCAGGCGCCGCAGGAGAAACATTGGAAGAGATCTTCTTCCGCAATGAAGACCGTGCCCTGTTCCTTTTCGGCGGCAGTTCCGGCGATGAGATTCGCACCGGAGAGAAAGCCTTTTTGCAGGTCCAGGATGATTTCCTTGGGGCTCAGTGATCCACCCGCCAAATTCGCCGGACAGAACTCGGTGCAGCGGCCGCACTCGACGCAAGCATTAACATCGAGAACGTCCTTTCGGCCCAAGTCCTGGAAGTGAATCATTCCCAGGTCATCGCCTTCTTCCCGTAGCGCGCGCATGGCGCTCGTGGTTTCTGAGCGCAGGAATACCGTGAGCGGGGCAAGCAGCAGGTGCAGGTGCTTGGATAGCGGGATTATGACCAGCAGCGAAAAAAACGCCGAGGTGTGGATCCACCAGTTGACTTTCCACGCCAGGCTTCCGACCGGAAACACTCGCCAGCCCAGGAGGTACGTCACCATGAGGGCCGAGATGAGGAAGGCTACCATCCCGGAGGTTGCGGAAAGTTTACCGAGAGGCTGCGGTCTCAACACGAACCGCCGGAATGAGAGGCCAATCATGGCTACCAGCACGGCTAAAGCCCAGGCGGCGACAAACGCGCCATACCAGGTCTCTGTCCCTGTGGCTTTTTCAAGTCCACGCCAGCCCCATTGCAGGTGCCTGACGCTTGCCCAGGCGAAGGCGAGAAACCCCCACAAGACTGCAGCGTGGAGCATGCCGACGACGGGCCGGTCGCGCACAACTCGATATTGCAGGAGGACTTCTACAAAAACCCGCCAGAGCCGTTGCGGGATATGGTCGAGAGGAAGATCCCCCTGCTGGGGAAACACCGAAAAAAGCCGCCGATTAAGCGTTTTCAAGAATAGCCATACGCTTCCTACCGAGAGGGCGATAAATATCGCTCGCGTCAGGCCGCCCCAAAGGAAGGCGGCACAGGCGGCGAGCGTGATGATGGCAATCATCCAGGAGTCTTTCCTGATTCGTTTGAAGTCCATCCCTTACCCCGTGATGCCCAAGGAAATATCTGCGCGTCGGCTTCGAGCGTCTCGCGCTCAACTTGTGGCGTGCAGAACCGCTCCCCTAACCCCGCTGGGGATAACCAGCACAAACCGCCTGTGGAACTGGTCACAAAACGCGCGAAGCCGACGGCCGCCAAGCAGAGCCCGCCGATTCCCTGAGGTGTCGAACGGCACCAGGGCTCCCCGCCTTGTCGTTCCTATTTGGGAAGGCTCGCGATTTGCTCTTTCACGACTTGCGCCACGGTGACGTCGGAGCCGAACTTTTTCCCAATCTCGGCATAGATCTGGCGCGCCTTGGCGGGTTGCGTGGCGCGATAGGCGTCCGCCAGCGCCAGCCGGGCCGTGACTTCCGGCACCGTCGAGGTGGGCCGGTTGGCGAGTTCCCCGTAGAGTTTCGCTGCGTCCTCGAGCTTCCCGGCTTTCACAAGTTCGCCCGCCAGGGCGAACTGGGCCAGCGCGGCGAGGTTCCGGTCGGAATTACGTGCCGCCTCCTGCAAAGTCTTGACGGCAGCCTGGTGGTCTCCAAGCTGCGCCTGGCACAGACCCACGTGGTAGCGGGCGATGGCCACCGCTTTCGGCTGCGGATATCTCGAATGCTTCTGGATGATTTCCTGGAATTGCTCGAGGGCCTTCTTGTATTTGTCCCGGGCCGTAGGATACGTCTGGAGGCTGGGGAGCAGGCCGCTTGACGGTGCGGACCCCACGTAGGCGCGGAAGGTCTGGAGGGCCGCGCCGAGCCGCTCATTCGCTTCGGCTTCCTGGCGGTTCTGGTAAACCTTCAATCCGCCGGCCAGTCCTGCCACCACAATCACGATGCCCGCCACGGTGACGATTTCCTTGTAGCGTGTCTTGGCAAATTCCTCGAATTCCTCGAAGGTGGTGCGAAGCTGGTCCTGTTTCAGTTCGTGGCGGCTGATATGGGCCACAGTCGTTGCTCCTTAGGTCAGACTAATCAACTCATGTTATCAACGCGCCCGAAAACGGTCAATCCGTTCCGGCCTGCCGGACGTGGCCTTGGCACTTTCTCCCTGACCACGAGCTGGCGTCCGCTGATGCGGCCGTTGACGAGGGGCCGTGGGGCTAGTAAAATTACTATTCGGGCTCGTGCTGGACTGGAGTCTCCTCCCTGCTTCGAAGCCCCATACCCAACTCCTTGAAGGTACTGCGATGAACGCCAACGATCTCCGACCCGGCATGGTCATCAAGCACCACAACGAACTCTTCACGGTTCACAGGGCGGAGCACCGTACGCCGGGAAACCTCCGGGCCTTCGTGCAGGCGCGCATGCGCAACCTGCGCACCGGCGCGCTGATCGACCACCGCTTCCGCTCC
>CAZBWJ010000028.1:18533-33274 GCA_964495535.1 uncultured Acidobacteriota bacterium
GCTAGCGGCAGCACGCAGTCCACGGTCAATAGTGGGCGGTCGAAAGTCCAAACACAGGTTTCGACACATCTCTGCTGTTGACTGTCAACCTCGCTCAAAATGGAATTTCCTGGTCGCTCTCGAGTTCCAGGCCCTGCGGCGTGATCTTGTAGATGGCCTGGTGGCGCGGCGGTTTGCGCCCGTGCGCCGTCTCGCGCACATACTCGGCTTCCTTCAGGTAGCGGATGGTTACCGTTTCTGCGCCCACGTCCATCTTGCCGTCGAAGACGTCGTGCGTCTCCCACAGCGACTTCAGCGTCTGACCGTCGAAGGCATAGAGGATGGCGCTCAGCCGCGGCTGGCTTTTGCCGGGCCGCGTTCCCGAGACGAAGAACCAGAAGTCGTCCGAGCCCCGCGCCGGCAGGAATTCGTACTGCAGGTCGGTGAAAGGAAGGAAGTGGGTGAGGGCCGCCAGGCGGCTTTTCCCCTGGCGATGTTCGAACAGCGCCACGACATTCACGCGGTTGAAGTTGGTCCAGCCCAGCGTGTATCCCGCCCCGATCAGCGTGCCGCCTTTCCACGGCGCCGCGAAGCAGGCGGCCTGGCCGTAAGTCGGATAGCGGAGCTTGAAGAATACCGCTTCGAGTTCGCGGCGCACTTCGACGCCGGTGGCCGTGCGGTTGGCCAGCCACTCCTGCAGGTGGTCAACGACGAGCTTCTGGATCTGGTCGGTGATGGTGACCGAGTCATCAATGTGCACGCCGCGCAGTTGCCACGCCAGGTGGCTCACGTGGCCGGGCAGGTCCGCAGGAGGCGGCGGAGGCGCCTTGGGCTTCTTCTTTTTCCCTGCGGCCGGACCGATTCCCAACATTCCGATGAAGGCTATCAGGGCTACCAGGACCCGAATCCCGCGCCAAGCTGTGAGTCTCGCGTTGCGTTCCGAAGGCATGGTCGGCGAATCCCGAGTTGAGATGGCGACGTTTGCGCGTCGCTATTGCTATGATGCGGGCCTAAGGGCCGGCGCTACTCGTTAGGCCAGCGCGGGTGGTGAGAAGGACCTTCAAGCAAGAGGTCTCTTCCATATAGGCAAACGCTTCCTGGCCGGCCTCGAGCGGAAAGGTCTTGGAAACCAGACGCCGCACCTCGACCTGCCCGCGAGCCAGCATATCGAGAGCGATAGAGAAATTCCCGCAACGCGAACCGAGCAGGGTTATCTCATCGACCACCAGCTTGGAGGTGTCGAACTGCGCCCTCTCCTGGAAGGTGGATTTCATCACCACGGTGCCGCGCGGGGTGACGAGGCGCAGGGCTTCACCAAGGCCGGAAGGTGAACCTGTGGCCTCAACCACCACGCTGAAGCTGCGGGCCCGGAGTTCATCGTCGCCCGCGGTTGCGACCTTGACGCCCCAGGCGCGCGCCAGGTCGAGCTTCCAGCCGTGCTTCCCGACAACCGTTACGTTCGCCTGGGCGTGGTGCAGCACCTGGGCCACGAGCAGCCCCAACCGGCCATCGCCCAGGACGGCCACATGCGCGGCGGGCAGAATCGTCATTTGCTCCAGAATTTCCGCCGCCGCGGCCAGCGGCTCGACAAAGACTGCCACCTCATCCGGGAGCGCTTTCGGGACTTCGTGGAGATTCACGACGGGCACAACTACATATTCGGCAAACCCCCCATCCCGGCTCACGATTCCCATGACCGTACGGTGCGGACAGTGCCGGCCAAGTCCCCACAGGCACAGATCACACTCCCCGCAGGAGACGTTGATTTCGCTGACCACGCGCTTGCCTATCCATTTCTTCTCGGCACACTCCACCACGCGTCCCACAAACTCGTGGCCGAGAATCCCCCGAAAGCCTGAATAGCCCCTGAGGATTTCAAGGTCCGTCCCGCAGATGCCAGCGAGGCTCACCTGGATCAGGGCCTCGCCCGGGCCGGGTCGGGGTTTTTGGACCTCGCGCAGCGCGAGTTGTCCGTCGAAATATAGGGCTTTCATGACTTGTAGCGGCGCCCTACAAGCGCCGGATACCAGAACAGACCATCCGCAACGGCGGTCCCCGATGGCATCGGGCAGGCGCCGACCGCCGCTACAGCCGCTCAAACGCCTGGGCGATTTCTTCGTCTTGCTCCTCAAACACTGTCCGCAGGTCGAGCAGCAGCCGCTCGCGCTCGATGCGCGCGATGATGGGAGGCGCGTTCTGCCGCAGCAACGCCTCCAGATCTGGCGCGCTGTGCCGGTGGTGAGTCACTGCCAGGAGCTTGGTCGGCAGCGACTGCCCGGGCGTTGAGCCGCCGCCGATGACCGACTCGCCGTCCTCAATCTCGACAGAATACCCCGGCCGGGCAGCAATCCGTTCCGCCAGGCGCGCTGCCCGCGGCCCGATTTCATCCCGGGAGATGCGCATCATCCGCAAGGCCGGAATGCCGTTCAAGCCGTCGCCGAGATACAGGGCAATCGTAGCTTCCAGGGCGGCGATGGTGAGCTTGTCCACGCGCAGGGCGCGGAACAGCGGGTTGTTCCGGATCTTGTCGAGTGGCTCGCGCTTGCCTGTCAGGATGCCGGCCTGCGGCCCGCCCAGCAGCTTGTCGCCGCTGAAGGTGACCACGTCCACGCCGGCCCTGACGCTGGCGCCCGCCGGGGGCTCGTCGCGGATGCCGAGGGGCGTGAAATCCAAAAGGCAACCGCTCCCCTGGTCTTCAAGGACCACCAGGCCATGCTTCCGCCCGAGGCCCACCAGCTCCTCGAGATTCGGGCGCTCGGTGAAACCTACGATGCGAAAATTACTCGGGTGGACGCGCAGGAGGACGCGCGTGCGCTCGTTGATGGCCGCGGCATAATCGGCAAGGCGCGTCCGATTCGTTGTTCCCACTTCGCGCAGGACGGCGCCGCTTTTGGCGCAGATGTCGGGTATCCGGAACGAGCCGCCGATTTCAATGAGTTCGCCGCGGGAGACGATGACCTCGCCGCCCTCGGCGAGAGTGTTCAGGGCCAGGAAGACGGCAGCAGCGTTGTTGTTGACCACCAGGGTCCGCTCCGCGCCCAGCAATTGAGTGAGCAGCCGGTCCGTATGGGTGTCCCGCCTGCCGCGCTCGCCTCGCTCCAGGTCATATTCGAGATTTGAATACCGCGTGGCCGTTTCGGCCAGGTGTTCGACTGCCTCGCGCGCCAGCGGGGCGCGTCCCAAATTGGTGTGCAGGATGACGCCAGAAGCATTGATGACGGGACAAAGAGAGAATTCCGCCGTCGCCTGGGCGGAAGTGATGATCTCCTGTTCCAGCATTTCGACGGAAACCTGGGAAAGCTGACCGCTCGAAATCCTGCCGCGCAGCCCCTGGAGCACTTGGCGTGTGGCCTCGACCACGAGCCGGTGGCCCACGCGCTCTTCCAGCGCGCGCAACGCTTCGCGACCCAGCAACTCGTCCACCGCCGGGATCTGGCGCAGGAGTGACACCTCCGCGCGCTCTGAACGGGATTTGGAATCGCTCATGGGCGACCTTCGCAGCCGCTCGGCGGGACACTCCCACCGGCAACCGCGGGTTCGGCGGCAATTGCCGCCTCATTTCAGCATACAAGCCTGGAGGCGTCAACTTTTCCGTTGACTCGCCTCGCTTGGCAGGGGGTATAATTTCGCTGTTCCCCGCAGCGGGTGAGGGCACTCGGTGACGGTAGAGGAAGATCTAGCCAAACTCGAAGAGAATGTCCGCCGACTCAAGATTGAGTATGAGGCCTATTTCAGCGGAGGTCAGCCCCGCCCGCCTCACGATACCGTCTTCCGGGTGGAATTGACCATTAAGAAATTCAGCGACAACACTGGCCGGTTGAGCTTCGGCCAGCGCTTCAAGTTCAACCAGATCATGCAGAAGTACGCCGTTTACAATGACCTCTGGCGAAGGAGATTGAAGGAGAAAGAAGAGGGTCGCGGGCGCTTTGCCACGCCGCAGCGCGGCGCGGAAGATAAAATGGCGGCTGGGCCTTTCCGTGTCGTCTGCGCAAGCCCCGAGAAGGAAAAAGACAAGGTCGATCAACTCCTCAAGGCGATGATCGAAGCCAAGCAGCAGGTGGGCGAGCGGGTGGACAACATCGATCCCTACCAATTCGCGAAATTTGTGAATGAGAAAGCCCGGCAACTCAAGGAATCCCTGGGCTGCGACAAGGTGCAAATGTCGGTCAGCGTCGAAGACGGCCGGGTAAAGTTCAAGATCGCCAAGGCGGAGTAAACTCCCGCCCCGAGGCTTCCCCTTTCCCTGCTAAACATCTAAAATGCCCTGTGCTTCCGATTGCGCTCCGAGCCTTCGAGGGCCAGACCTGCGCCAGGAGTCGTTGAGCCCCCGGCGAGGTTCGATTTGCGCCCTCGAGTTCGAAGTTGCCATCTTATTTTCCAAGGAGCAATCATGAGAAACGTCTCCCGGGCGCTGATTAGCGTCAGTGACAAGACCGGGGTCGCCGAGTTCGCTGCGGGACTGGCGGCTCTGGGAGTCGAAGTCATCTCCACGGGTGGCACCGCCAGACTTCTGCGCGAGAAGGGCTTGAAGGTTCGGGACGTTTCGGAGCTGACGGGCTTTCCGGAAATGCTGGATGGGCGCGTGAAGACGCTCCACCCGAAGGTCCACGGCGGGCTGCTCGCCATCCGTTCCAACCCCGCACACCAGAAGCAAGTCCAAGAGCACGGAATTGGATTTATCGATCTGGTTGCCGTGAATCTCTACCCGTTCGAAAAGACGGCGGCGAAACCAGGCGTGAAGTTCGCAGAGCTCATGGAGAACATCGACATCGGCGGGCCCTCGATGATCCGCTCCGCCGCCAAGAACTCTGAGGATGTCACCGTGGTGGTGGATGCGGCCGACTACCCGCCGGTGCTCGAGGAACTCCAGAAGAACAACGGCTGCGTTTCCCGCGAGACGCGCGCCCGCCTGGCGCGCAAGGCCTTTGCCACCACGGCCGCCTACGACGGGGCAATTTCCACCACGCTCCAGAAGTGGGCCGATGGCGCGCTGCCGGAGAACCTGCACATGAATTTCCGCAAGACGCTGGACCTGCGCTACGGGGAGAACCCCCACCAGAAGGCCGCGCTGTACCTGAATCCCGCCGCCGGCGGTCGAGGGCTGGCCGCGGCCAAGCAGCTTCAGGGCAAGGAACTTTCCTTCAACAACCTGGTGGATCTGGAGGCGGCGTGGCGCTTGGTGCAGGAGTTCGCAGAGCCCACCACGGCCATCATCAAGCACACGAACCCTTGCGGCATCGCGAGCGGGCCCACGCTCGCCGAAAGCTATCAGCGGGCGCTCGATGTTGATCCGGTCTCGGCCTACGGTTCGGTGATCGCCTTCAACCGGACGATGGACGGGGCGACGGCAGAGGCGGTGGCGAAACTGTTTGTCGAGGCCATCGTGGCGCCGGGCTATGAACCTGCTGCCCTGGAACGGTTGGCTGCCAAGAAGAACCTGCGCCTGATGGATATGTCCACCACCGCCGGCGATGAGTATGGGCTGCAGTTGAAGAGCCTGGGAGGCGGGCTGCTGGTGCAGACTCCGGACACGCTCGGGGCCGATCCCGAAGAGTGGAGATGCGTGACGGAGCGGCAGCCGACGGAGGCCGAGAAACGGGCGCTCGTCTTTGCCTGGCGGGTAGTGAAGCACGTCAAATCCAACGCCATCGTTTACGCCCGCGACGGCGTGGTGGTGGGCGTGGGTGCGGGGCAGATGAGCCGCGTGGATTCAGTGAAGCTGGCCGCCACCAAGGCGCGTGAGCTGAAACACTCGCTGGCAGGGACCGTCGTGGCTTCCGACGCCTTTTTCCCCTTCCCGGATGGGGTGGAAGAGGCCGCCAAGGCCGGCGCGACGGCTATCGTCCAGCCCGGCGGCTCGGTGCGCGATGCCGAGGTGATCGCGGCGGCGAACCGCTTGGGCCTGGCCATGCTCTTCACCGGCGCGCGGCACTTCCGGCACTGATTCGCTGCGAGCTTTTCGCAGGACACCCTGTGTAGAGACCTTCCGGTGGAAGGTCTCGTATTCTTGAGACGCCGCACCAGGGCCTCTCTACGCGGGAAACGAAGTCTTGTGGTCCGACCAATGCCCAACTGGGAGACTATTGACGGCAGCTTGGCGACTCCGCGGGGCTTTCGCGCCGCGGCGGTCGCGGCGGGAATCAAGAAGGCTGCACACGCGCTGGACTTGGCGCTGATTCTCTCTGACTCACCCAAGACAACCGCCGCCGGAATGTTCACGACCAACCGGGTGGTCGCGGCGCCGGTGGTCCTCTCGCGTCAGAATCTGAAGGAAAGCCGCGGGCGTTGCCGTGCGGTGGTCATCAACGCCGGCAACGCCAACGCCTGCACGGGCCGGGCGGGACTGCGGGCCGCACACGAGACCGCGCGCGCCACTGCCAGATTGCTCGGCCTTCTACCCAACCAGATCCTCGTCGCCTCGACGGGGGTCATCGGCGTGCCGCTCGGGGTGGACCTTATCTTGAGCCGGCTGCGAAGGCTGAAGGAAAGCCTCTCCATCGAGAACGCCGTGGCCGTGCCCGGCGCGATCATGACCACGGACACGTTCGCCAAGTGCTGCGTTCTGCGGACGGAGATCGGCGGAGAACCGGTGCATCTGGCGGGAATCGCCAAGGGCGCTGGCATGATCCACCCGCGCTTGGCGACCATGCTTTGCTTCATCACCACCGATGCCGGCGTCGCCGCGCGGGATTTGCGGAAGATGCTGCGCGCTGCCGTCGAAGTCTCTTTCAACCGCATCACCGTGGATGGTGACACGTCAACCAACGACACGGTGCTGGCTCTGGCGAGCGGGCTTGCGGGAGTTCGGGTGAGGTGCGGCACCAGGACCGGTGCCCTGTTTCTCGCCGGGCTTACCGCCTTGTGCCAGACCCTGGCGCGCATGATTGCGCGCGATGGTGAAGGCGCAAAAAAGCTGGTCACCGTCGAGGTCTCGGGAGCGCGCCGGCGGGCCGACGCGGAGCGCATCGCACGCGCGGTCGCCAACTCGCCGCTGGTCAAGACCGCCATCGCGGGCAGCGATCCGAATTGGGGCCGCATCATTTCCGCCGCGGGATATTCCGGCGCAAGATTCGATCCCTCCAAGATCGATATCCGCGTCAACGATTTCGTTCTTTGCCGCCAAGGCCTCGACGCGGGCTTCGACGAAGCCGCCGCCAAGCGCGAACTGGACCAGAAGGAGTTGACGATTCGGGTGGACCTCCATCAGGGCAAAGCCTCCACGCGCATCTGGACCTGCGATTTGACCCACGACTACATCACTATCAACGCCTCGTATCGGACCTAGCGGCCAACACCCGGGACAGGAAAGCCGCCCGCCTGACCGAGGGGTCAGAAAGGGACAAGACCAGGGCAGCGGGACAAAGTCATTTTCGGATTCTGCGGTCCAAATGATTGGATTTCAATGAGTTGGGAAGAGCACTAGAAACATTCTCACTATTCTCACTGTTCTCATTCTCCGGCAGCCAGGGGAGGAGTGGGGTGGCGGTGGTGCTCCACCGTAGCCTCTGCCTCTGGGCTAAGAACGCTGCTGAATGCGCTGCTGGTATAGGCCGGGGTCAAACACCTCGGCAAACCCCCCGGTGGCTGCTTGGCAGGACGCGCCACCGACGCCGACTGCCAGCCGGAATCTACCAGACCGGCAGAAAGGGGTGTAGAATTGCCTACATGCGCGTCAGTGTTCGCCTCATAGTGTCGCTTATCATCGGCGTCACTTTGGTTGCGCTGATTTTTGCCTACTACCAGGTGCGCGGCCAAAAGCAAGCCCTGAGAAGCGATCTGGAGAGGCGCGCGGGGGTTCTGGCGGAGAGCCTGGAAGAAATCGTAGCGCCTCTTCTCGAAAAGCGCTCGCGGAAAGACCTCCAACGTGTGGTGGAGCGGTTTGGAAACCGGGAACGACTGGCGGGAGTCGTCGTGTATGACAGCCAGGGGGGTACGCTTGCCATCACCTCAGGCCTGGAGACGCGATTGCCGGGCCGTCTGCCGATGGTCGTCCGGGCGACCGCCGAGGACGCCGGACGCGCAGAATTCCTCACCCTGGGCGCCACGCCCATGCATGTTTACGCCCAGCCCTTGCACCGCGATGCGACAGTAGTCGGTGCCCTGGCGATCTTTCATGACGCGACGTACATCGAGGCGCAAAGCACGCGTTTGTGGCGGGATACCTCTCTGCGCGTCCTCGTTCAGACCCTGGTCATCGTGCTGGCCACGCTCTTGATCGTCCGCTGGAGTATTGTCGGTCCCATCGCTAAGACGGCGCAATGGATGAAAGAGCTGCGCACGGGCAAGAGCCGTGAAGCTTCACCTCTTCCCCAGGAGGGTCTATTCCGGCCATTGTCGCAGGAGGTGGCGCACTTTGCCAAGAGCTTGGCGGCGGCGCGTGCCGCGGCGGAAGAGGAGGCGCGACTGCGTGAGGCCGCGGAATCCCTTTGGACAGCGGAACGGCTGCGAGTGCACGTCCGTGCTAAGCTCGTGGGCAGCCCCTTGATTGTAGTCTCGAACCGCGAGCCGTACATGCACGTCCACCGCGGCAAGGCCGTGGAGGTGGTCGTGCCCGCCAGTGGTCTGGTCACGGGTCTGGAGCCCGTTTTGAGGGTGTGCGATGGCACCTGGGTGGCGCACGGGGCGGGAGACGCTGACCGCGAAGCCGTGGACGACCGAGATCGCCTCCGGGTCCCCCCTGATGAGCCGCACTACACCCTCCGGCGGGTCTGGTTGACGAAGGAGGAGGAAGAGGGATACTACTTTGGGTTTGCCAACGAGGGCCTGTGGCCGCTTTGTCACATCGCGCACACGCGACCGGTCTTTCGCGCCGGGGATTGGGATTCATACCGGGAAGTGAACGGCAAGTTTGCGCGCGCTGCCCTGGACGAGATACAAGGAATGGAGTCTCCCGCCGTGCTCGTGCAGGACTACCACTGCACCCTGCTCCCCCGATTGATCAAGGAGAAGCGGCCCGACGCGCGCGTGGCCATCTTTTGGCATATTCCTTGGCCGAACCCGCAAGCCTTTGGCATCTGCCCCTGGCAGCGCGAACTGCTGGAGGGCCTATTGGGCGCCGATCTGATCGGTTTCCATATCCAAGCACACTGCAATCATTTCCTGGAGACCGTTGATCAGGCCTTGGAGTGTCTTATCGACTGGGAACGGTCTGCGGTTAGCCGTGGTGACCACGTCACTTTAGTCCGGCCCTTTCCGATCAGCGTCGCGTTCCCTGAGAGCCGGGGGGAATCCGACGTCCCCAGATCCCCTTACACCGAGCGGGCCGCCATTTTCAAGGAGCTGGGGGTGGATGCCGCTTTCATGGGAGTGGGCGTGGACCGTGTGGACTACACCAAGGGAATTCCCGAGCGCTTTCGCGGTGTTGAACGCTTCCTGGAGAAGTACCCCGGCTACCAGGGCCGGTTCACCTTCGTACAGATCGGCGCGCCCAGTCGGACGCACATCAAGCGCTACCATGATCTGTTTGCCGAGGTGGAAGCGGAGGCAGAGCGGATCAACTGGCGCTTCCAGACGAGAACGTGGAAGCCCATCATCTTCCTGAAGAGACACCACAGTCATCAGGAAATCGAGCCGTTCTATAAGGTGGCGGATCTGTGCATGGTGACCTCGCTCCACGACGGCATGAACCTGGTGGCCAAAGAATTCGTGGCCGCACGCGATGACGAACAGGGCGCGCTCATTCTGAGCCGTTTCACCGGGGCTTGCCGCGAGTTGCACGACGCCCTAGTCGTCAATCCCTATGACATCGAAGAGCTGGCCGAGGCCATCCACCGCGCCTTGGAAATGGAGCCGGAAGAACGAGGGGCGCGCATGCAGCGCATGCGACGAATCGTGCGAGAACATAACGTCTATCGCTGGGCGGGGAGCCTGATCGCCGAACTCGCGCAGATCGGGCCTGACAGAGTGGCGACTATACCGGTGCGGCAAGGACGTTGATGCGGTCTCTTTGGGAAGTGCGCCCGCGGGGCGAAGCGTTTCTACGGGCAGGGGCCCGGGTCGTGTTGCTGTCTGACTTCGACGGCACCCTTACGCCCCTGGTAGGTCAGCCTGGCCGGGCGCGGCTGCCGGCTCGGGCGCGTCGGGCCCTGGAGCGTCTGGCGCGTCGGCCGGGTCTCCACGTCGGGATAGTGTCGGGTCGGTCGCTCGCCGACATTCGCCGCCGGGTGAAGCTTGGGCGGGCGGCGTATGTGGGGAGTCATGGCATGGAGTACGTGGTTCCGGGCGAGCGTCCCGTGCGTCTGGTGGGGCGGGAGTACAGTCCTCTTCTGCGGCAACTCCGAGAGCGGGTCCAGCGGTTGCTGCCCAGGGTGCGAGGGCTGCGCTGGGAAGCTAAACCCTACAGCGTGGCGCTACACTACCGACAGGCTAGCAGCGGAGACGTGCCGGGGGTCCTCTCAGCAGCGGGTCATGCGGAAAGGGAATTCCATCCCGCGTTCCGGCTCCAGCGAGGCAAGAAGGTCGTGGAGTTCCTGCCCAACGTGGGAGCCAGCAAGGCGACGGCGGTGCGGGCCATTCTCTCCAAACTCAAGGGGAAGTCGCGAGACTTGTGCATACCGGTCTACTTCGGGGACGACCTGACCGACGAACCCGTCTTCCGCGAAATCGGGCGAGAGGGATGGACGGTCAAGGTGGGCCGTAGTCGAGCCCCGACGGCAGCGCGGTACTATCTGCGCTCGCCTGCAGAAGTTGTCCGCTGGCTGGAGTGGCTGGGGGAGGTGGGCCGGTGAGTGAGGCAAAACAGCCCTTTCAATTCATGTCCGCTTCGACCATCACGCGGATCTGCGGTAATCAGGCCAACACGATCCGCGAATTGCTGGAGGAGATTCGCCGGGCGAGTGACGCCTGCATCTTCACCCACACCTTCCAGACGCTGGAAGAGCATCACTTCCTGACTGAGGGTTTCTCCAATGACTTTGCGCACTGGGTTCTGACGGGTTGCAATGAACCCCGGCTCGCGGAACGCCTGGCGGCACTGGACGTCCGCCAATACAAAACCATCGGGGGCTTACGGGGCGACTTGATTGCAGTCCTAGAGGACTACGTTGAAAACAGTCCAGAGCAGGCAGACCGCCTGGCATTCGAGCCGTTCTATTTGTGCGAGGCTGAGACCGTGGCTGTCCCCGCGGGGCGAGTTGCCTGCGATCTTGCCAGTTTTGCCGAGGCATTACAGGAACTCGGGCTGGATTCCATTCACTACCACTTCATTGTCGCCCGCCTGCGACCTCCGCAGGGGGTTAACGACTTCTGTAACTGGATCTCCGACAGCCTGGGCTTGCCGGAACTGGCGCGGAAGATCGATGCTATCGATATCTACACGAATACGTTGGAGGGCTTGCGGCAGCGGATCCTGGAGGAAATCACTGCATGGATGAGCGGGGCGAGCTGAAGGTGGAAGCGAGAACCCCCTGCCTAGACGACTACGGACCGATTGTGGGCAGCAGTGAGCTGCGCACCCTGCGGACGCTGGCGCGCGCTCTCGCCGGCCGGGCCGTGAAGATGGTGAACTCCACTGCCGTGGGGGGCGGGGTGGCGGAAATCCTGAACCGCGCGGTCCCCCTGCTCGTCGAACTGGGCGTCCCCACGCACTGGGAGGTCATCAAGGGCGGAGAGGAGTTCTTCGAAGTCACAAAGGACTTCCATAACGCCCTGCACGGCCAGCCGCACGCTGTCGGCGCGGAGGAGTTTGAGATCTACCTCAACTGCACGGAAATGAACCGCCGGAGCCTACGCTTCGAGGAAGACTTGGTGGTCATCCACGATCCTCAACCGGCGGGCATGATTCTGTCTCGCACTGACCATCGTAATCATTGGATCTGGCGGTGCCACATCGATCTCTCCAACCCGCACCCTGAAGTCTGGTCGTTCCTGCATCAGTTCGTCTGCCGCTACGATGTGGCCTTGTTCTCTTCGCCCGGTTTCACCCGGCGATTGGAGATTCCCCAGTATCTCTTCTACCCGAGCATTGATCCTTTGTCGGAAAAGAACCGGGACTTAGCGCCCTCGGTAGTCCGAGCCACCCTGGAGCGCTATGGCATCGATCCTGGGCGACCGGTGATTACACAGGTATCGCGCTTCGACCGCCTGAAGGATCCCGTGGGCGTGATTCAGGCTTACCGCCTCGTGAAAGCCTTCCACCCAGACTGCCAACTGGTGCTCGCGGGAGGATCAGCCAGCGACGACCCGGAGGGGGAAGCCGTCTGGAGAGAGGTGCAGGAAGCGGCGGGGTCTGATCCCGACATCAAGGTTCTCAATCTCCCGCCCTGGAGCCACCTGGAGATCAACGCGCTTCAGCGCGGGTCTACGGTCATTGTGCAGAAATCACTGCGTGAGGGATTTGGCCTTACCGTCACCGAGGCTTTGTGGAAGAAGAAACCCGTAGTGGCCAGCGCAGTGGGCGGCATCCCTCTCCAGGTCATCCATAAGCTGACCGGCCAACTTGCCCACTCCATCGAGGGCACGGCTTACCAGATCCGCCTGCTCCTTTCTAATCCGGCCCTGGCCAGCCGTTTGGGAGCACTCGGCCAGGCGCACGTGCGCGAGCACTTCCTGATTACTGGTAACCTAAAGCGTTACCTGACCCTCTTCCTGCGGTTGCTCAGATCCTCTTGAGCGCTATCTCGCCGGCCCCTGACGAAGGCCCTGAGATAACGGGTGCAAGAACATTCCAGGAATCCGTATCTTGTCCTGCCTTTTCCCCAATGCCGACCGAGGGCGACGGCGGGCACGCCGCCGCTACGGCACAGGCAAACCTTCGACGCCGAGGACGGCGCTGCCGCCTTGTGGGAAGGCGCAGGGGCGACGGCAATTCTGGTTGTGTCTGCCGTGGGGTTGGCTCTGGTATAATTCACTTTCCGGCGGCCAGAGTGGCGGCCTAAAGGCCGCCGTTACTGCGAGCCAGTGCAGCAGGCAGAGGTGAATGTGAGGCTCTAATACGCCTGCTGGCGCCCAGACGGGGTGACTCATGATGTTTCATCCCGAAGTCCGCGACACGCTGGTTTGCCTGCTGGCGGGCGGCGCGGGCGAGCGCCTGCTGCCCCTCACCCGCGACCGCGCCAAGCCTGCCGTGCCCTTCGGCGGCATCTACCGCATCATTGATCTGACGCTCTCGAACTGTATCAATTCCGACCTGCGCCGCATCTTCGTCCTGACGCAGTACAAGGCCCTGTCCCTCAACCGCCACATCCGGGAAGGCTGGACCATCCTTTCCAGCGAACTGGGAGAGTTCATCAACGTCCTGCCGCCCATGAAGCGCGTGGGAGAAGAATGGTACAAGGGCACCGCGGACTCGATTTTCCAGAACCTGTATTCCGTGGGCAGCGAGGCCTGCAAGTACGTCCTGGTTCTTTCCGGCGACCATGTGTACAAGATGGACTATCGGCTGATGCTCACGCAGCACGCAGACGCCGGGGCGGAAGTTACCATCGGCGCCATCGAGTTTGACCGTGCGGAAGCGGCGCGTTTCGGCGTGGTGGTACTGGACATGGACGGCCGCATCATCGGCTGGCAGGAGAAGCCTGCGGACCCCAAACCCTCGCCGAAGAACCCCAACAAGTGTCACGTTTCGATGGGTATCTACTGCTTCAACCGCGATGTGCTGCTTCAGGCCCTGATCGCCGACGCCGAAGATCCAAACTCCAGCCACGATTTCGGCCGGGACGTGATTGCCAAGCTGATCGATAAGCACCGCGTCTTCGCCTTCAACTTCGTGGATGAGAATCAGAAGGACGCGCAGTACTGGCGCGACATCGGGACCATCGAGGCCTATTACGAAGCCAACATGGATTTGGTGGCTGTTGCGCCGGTCTTCAACCTCTACGACAGTCACTGGCCCATCCGCACTTATCAGCGGCAATATCCGCCGGCGAAGTTCGTCTTCGCGCAGGAAGGGCGGCGCATGGGCATCGCCGTGGATTCCATTGTTTCCATGGGCTCGATTGTCTCCGGCGGCCGGGTCACCAATTCCATCCTCTCGCCCGACGTGCGCATCAACAGCTACACGGAAGTCGAGAACTCCATCCTCTTTTCCCACGTGGATATCGGCCGCTACTCCCGCATCCGGCGCGCCATCATCGACCGCCACATCCATATCCCCGAAGGCACGGAGATCGGCTTCAATCCGGAAGAGGACCGGAAGAAATATCACGTCACCGACAGCGGCATCGTGGTGGTCGTCCCCGAACAGCGGATGTTTGAAGAGCCGGAGTAAGAGCGGGACTCGGGGCTCGCGACTCGGGGCTCGGGCAAGAAAAACCGGTGGACGGTTATGGCTTGCGAGCCCTCAACGCTGCGATGAGGCGGTTCAGCATCATGCTGATGCTTTCAACTTGCTTATGGGCAGTCGCAGATTGATCTGCATTCAGGTAGCCCAGTCTTTGCGCGATGATCAGGTGGGTTTCCAGCTCGAGGAGCGATCCTCGCGCGACGAGTAGGAACTGCACGTACTCCTTGGTTGATCCACGCCCCCAGCCCTCGGCAATGTTGGCGGGAACAGAGGTTACTGCTCTACGAACCTGCGCCGTCAAACCGAACTTCTCCGTGTCGGGAAAGCTGCCCGTGACTTTGTACAGAGCAGTCGCCAGGTTCACCGCCTTCTGCCAGACTTCCAATTCCTTATAGTCCTTCATGGTGGCCACTCCGATCCCCAAGAGCACCTTTCGTCTTTTCCCGAGTCCCGAGTCGCGAGCCCCGAGTCCCGAGCCCCGAGTCCCGAGCCCCGAGTCCCGAGTCGCGAGCCCCGAGTCCCGAGCCCCGAGTCCCGAGTC
>CAZBWJ010000028.1:33374-35113 GCA_964495535.1 uncultured Acidobacteriota bacterium
CCCGAGTCCCGAGTCGCGAGCCCCCGTCCCTACTCCACTTCCGGCACGGCGGGCAGCAGGGTCCAGGCGGGGATGCGCGCCAGGGCCTCAATGCACTCGAGCTGCCGGCGGAGAGTAGCACCCCGCGTCAAGACGCTCATGTCGCCCAGGAAGTCGCGCATTTTTTCGAGCAAGGATTTGGGCGGCGGCAGATAGACCAGGCTCACGCGCTCGCTCAAGGGAATCTTGGCGAGTGCTTTCGCCGCGGTGATGGCGGTGTCCAGGCCGCCGAGTTCGTCCACCAGGCCGAGCTGCCGGGCGCGCTCTCCGGACCAGACGCGCCCCTGGCCGATTTTATCCACCGCTTCTACCTTCATGTGCCGGCCTTCGGCAACGCCTTGAATGAAGCTCCCGTAGATGTCCCGCATGTATTTCAGAATGGAGTCCCGCTGGGCCGGGGTGAAATTCTGAAAAGGATAGTCGATGGTGGAGTTTTCCGTAGTGGGGATGTAGTCTTTGGAAAGCCCCAGCTTCTCGTAAAGCCGCAAGATGTTGTACTTTCCCCCGACGACGCCGATGGAGCCGGTAATGGTGCCCGGCTCGGCCACGATTTTATTGGCCGACATGGCGATGGCGTAGCCGCCCGACGCCGCCAGGTCCGACATGGAGACCACCACGGGCTTCGCGCGCTTGGTCACCACCACTTCGTGGCGAATGATCTCCGAGGAGAAACTGACGCCACCGGGCGAATCTACGCGCAGGATGACGGCCTTGATGGAAGCGTCCTCGCGGGCGCGGCGGAACTGCTCGGCGATGGTCTCCGAGCCCATCACGGCGCCCTCGAACGGGCTCGAGCCGCTGCGGCCCGGGAGTATCGTCCCCGTGGCATAGATGACGGCGAGCTTGGCGCCTCCCCCGCGCTCTGTCCGCCGCAGATACTCCGCGAGATTCAGGCGATTGTCGCTCCCGCGGTTCTTCTGCTTGATGAGGTCTCGGGCCTCGTCCGCGTAAGCCAGGCGATCAACCAGCTTGGCCGCCAGCGCCTCCAGGGACGTGTAAGGGCCTTTCTCGATAGCCTTCTCCACCTCTTCCAGCTTCATGCCCCGGCCCTCGGCCACCCCGCGCAGGAATTGGCGGTAGAGGTCTTCCAGCAACGCCTGATCCGCTTCGCGGTGGGCGGGGGTGTATTTCTTTTCCGTGAACACGTTCATGGCGTTCTTGTAATCGCCGATGTGGTAGAGGTCCGGGTAGATGCCGAGCTTGTCGAGCGTGCCGCGTAGGAAGGTGGTGGAAGTCATCAGCCCGCGGACATGAAGCAGGGAAGTGGGCAGCAGGACTACCGTCTGGCAGGCGGAGGCAAGATAGTAGGATCGGTTGGTGGCGAATTCCAGGTACGCCACACTGAACTTCCCCTTGCGGTTGAACTCGCGGATCTTCTGATGAATCTCCTGGATCTTGCCCATGCTCATGGTGGACTCGCTCACGCGCATTTCGATTCCCGTGATGCGCGGGTCGGTTTCTGCCCTGTCCAGGGCCTGCACGATGTCGGTGACCGTCAGGCGCGCGCCGAACAAGGCCTCCGTGAGCGGATCCTGCGGGGGTTGCTCTTCGATTTCTCCCTCGATCCGGAGCGTCAACACGGTGTTCGGTTGGATGTGCCTTGCGAGGTAGCCCACCGTGAGAGCGGCAATCTCAATCACCAGGAGAATTCCAATCAGCACCAGAATGATTTTTCCGAGTGTTTTCATCTCGACCTCCCT
>CAZBWJ010000029.1:0-34783 GCA_964495535.1 uncultured Acidobacteriota bacterium
CGCGGGAAAATGCTTTGCCCGACCCCGAGTGCACCTTGGCGGCGAAGAGGCCGTAAGCGAGCGTCTGCGCGAACATGTCGGCGAACTGCTTTTCGTCGAGGTCGGGAAGGAGGACTTCCCGGAAGGCCCCCAGCCAGTTGTGGAGCCAACCACGCTGTAGCGCCGGCGTCTCCGCCGGCTCTTCCGCCAACTGCCGCCCGGAGGGCGGCGCTACCTCGTGCTCGAACGCTCCGATGATGAGGTCGCGCACGATCCGGGTCATGCCCGCCATGCGCTGCGCCAGGTCTTTGGCCGTCGAGACGGTGAGGGCTTCCTGCTTGATGAAAGCGTCGAGAAGTTGGGTGAGCTTCGCCTCCCCATCCGGCGTTGGTTTCAGTTTGCCTCTGGCGTCGATTTCGGCGAGCCGGGCCGCGAGGCGCTTCTCACCGGCCACGTACCAGCGGAATTCCAGGTAATCAGTAAGAATCCAGTTCGGCAGCCCGTCGCGGTAGCGGATGAATTGCTCACCGTGGGGGCCTTTGCCGCGTGCCATCTCCTCGAGGTTGACCCCGACATCTTTGGTCTCGAGGTGACCGAGGGGAACTTTCTTGCGGGTGAGGCTGAAGTCCGGCGCACCGCAGGCGACGCGCTTGGGCTCGTTGGTGGCCGTAACGCCCGGGTAGAGCGTTTCCAGCAACGTCTTGAGGGCTGGGCGGTGCGTGTGTTCTGTAGCGTTCCCGGCTTGCAGCTCACGCTCGATCTGCCGCCGGTAAACGTCAATCGGACCTCCCATCGCGATTCCCTACCAGGCCAGAAGAGCCCTGGAAACATAGTTACCACAAGGCAAATGTAAGGGCAACATTTTACTCAGACGGCTGTGTGGCGCGAAGGGGAACACACAAAGTGTATTTAGGTGAGGATCTGCGGATACCGGGGTGGTTCGGGGGGCAGGGGACGAAGGGCAGGCAAAGAGTGGAAAGGCGAAGGTCGAAAGGTGGCGGGCCGCGCGGCGGCCGCAGCTCGCCTGCCGGCACCGCAAGTTCTCTGGAAGCCCGCCGTGTGTGAACAGCCCGCCGAGGGAAGCTGGTTGTGGCGGCGGTCTACGACCGCCGAGGGACGCGGCTGCCCCGGAGACACTCAAGGGCGCAACTGTTTCGGCCGATAGGAATGGCGAGACGATTAGGTTGCTTGCGGGAGGGACAATCGCTGGCGAGGGCGATGACTCGGAGAAGTGTTCAGGGGGCACGGGGGGCCTCAACCAGTAACGCGGGGCATGTTTAGTGCCGGAGGCAGAGTGTTTGTCGTGTGGGGGAAACCTGCTCACATCCTTAGCGCCATCCTTTGACAAAGCTGAGAGGGCAGGAGCTGCAATTCGTTCGTACGCGCTTGGCGTTCAGGAAGACTGAGATAACTTCTTGATTTACGGACAGTTACTTCTCCAGGTGAAGCACCTTTCGTCGAGGTATCTCGCGAAGCGCTGGGATTACATGAAGGCTTGCCGAGAACACCGGATACCCCAGCGTACTTGTATGGATTCAGTTGCGCAGAGCGGATACTATATGCGCCATGGGCAGACCAATCAGGAAGGGCCCCGCTGGAGCTAACGATCCCGGATCTGATGAAAGGACTCTCATTTACATTCCCATTATCCATACCCAAGCCGATATGGGGGCGCTGAGCGAGTCAATCGAGCGCTGGAAAGTCAGGAGGCTGGGTAGAAAAGGCTGGGAGCGCAACCTGAACCTGGTGGACAAATTGTGGGCCCAGATCGAACAGGCCATTGAGAGTCTGGTCCTTCCCTACGAACGGGTTCGTCTTTATCAGGATGGGTTGCCGGTCTGTGGCCGCGAAGCGGAGATTGTTGCGGAGCTGGCAAAAGCAGGCAGCCGTAACCATCAACTGCTTCTTCGCTTGAGGGAGAAGGGCGCCAGGATTATGGGCACGGAGTCTTCCGAGCTCCTGGTGGAGGAGTATCAACTCGTCAGGGAGGATTTCGCCTCTAAGCCGGAGGTTGCCAGGCGGGGGGAAGCGCGTCGGAAAGCCTTGAGGGATTCCTTGCTCAAACGGCGCGACCAATACATCGCCCGTCGGATCAACGACACGCTTCTCGAGGGGGAAACGGGCCTCATCTTCCTGGGAATGCTTCACTCTGTGCGGCCCTGGCTGGATAAGGATATTCGGGTCGTCTATCCGATTCATCAAGCCTTGAATCGTGGAGGGTAAGAACCGTGACACCCGTGGCAAGCAAGATTCTTATTGTAGACGGCAAGAGCGAGATTTGCGCCGTCCTTTCCGAGTACATGGAGCATGAGGGACTAACCCCAGTGGTGGCCCACGGCGGGGAAGCGGCCTTGGAGAAGATCCGCTCAGAACATCCAGACGCTCTGATCGTGGATTTAAAGCTGCCCGATATGGACGGGATGCAGATCATGAAAGGAGCGAAAGCCCTGGACGAGGATCTCCCCGTCATTCTGATCACGGGCTACCCGGAAATCCGGGGCGCGGTGGCGGCGATGCGGGCAGGCGCTCACGATTACTTGGCGAAACCTCTCAAACACCACGAGGTGCTGCGCGTGGTCTTCCGCGCGCTGAACGAACGCGCTCTCAAGCGCAAACTCCGACGTTTGTCCTGCCAAATCCAGGACGAGTCTTCGCTCCGGGAATCCATGGGACCCAGCGATGCCGTGAGCCGGATGATCTCTGATGTAACCCGGGTGGCCAAAACGAACTTCAGCGTCTTGATTCTGGGGGAAACCGGATCGGGGAAAGAGCTCGTGGCGCACGCCATCCATCAACTCAGCCCTCGCTGCGAGGCTCCTTTTATGGCGGTGGATTGTGGGGCCATCCCCGAGACGCTTTTGGAAAGCGAGCTGTTTGGACACGAGAAGGGAGCATACACCGGCGCGGACAGACAGAAGATCGGCAAAATCGAAATGGCTCGTGGCGGGACACTCTTCCTGGACGAAATCTCCAACATGCCTTTAGGTTCCCAGGCCAAACTTCTGCGCGTGTTACAGGAGAAGACGATCTACCGCATCGGCGGCGCACCGCCCATCCGGGTGGATGTCCGGGTGCTAGCGGCCAGTAACCAGGACTTGCATCGCTTGGGGGAATCAGGCTCATTTCGCCGTGACGTCTATTTTCGGTTGAACGAGTTCACCATCTGGGTTCCGCCCTTGCGGGAGCGCCAGGAGGACATCCTCTATCTGGCCAAGCGCTTCGTGGATCTCACCAATCTCGAGTTGCAGAAGGACGTGAAGGGCTTTACCCAATCGGCGGTCGATGCTTTGCTCGCTCACCATTGGGCTGGAAATGTGCGGCAGCTCCGTTCCGTGATTCGCCGGGCAGTGCTTCTGGCGGATGAGATGATCACCGAGCCGCACCTAGGGATGGATTGGGTATCCCCCAAACCCGCAGTTCCGGGCCCGGAAGCTAATCAGGAAACTCAGGACACACCCGAGGGAGACTTTCCCCTCAAAGAAATCATGCAACGGAAGATTGCCGCAATTGAGCGGGAGATCTTAGCCCACGTGCTGCGGGAAACGGCAGGCAATAAAGCGAGGGCCGCTCGCTTGCTTCACATTGATTATAAGACCATCCATTCTAAGATCAGGCAATATGGCATTTCTGTAGGCCGAAAGGAGTAACGAGCTTATGGCGGAGAAGAAGAAGGACAGGAACTCGCACGGCGGGATTGAAGGGGGCCTCGGAGGGATACTCAAGGGGCTGGGGGACCTGGTAGAGAAGCTCGGCGAACTGGCCGAAACCGGTCGAGAGCTCTCCAAAACGGGAGAGATTCGCGGCCCCGAAAAACAGCTCAGAGGCATCTACGGATTCACGGTTAAGGTCGGGCTGGGGGATGAGGGGCCGCGCATCGAGCCCTTTGGAAATATTCGCCGGGACATCAAATCCGGGCGAACTGAGGTCCAGGAGGTGCGTGAACCCATGGTCGATATTTTTGAGGAAGAGGACCACCTGCTGCTTTTGGCAGAGTTGCCCGGCATCGGCAAAGAGGATGTGCGGATTGACGTCAAGGACGATGTGCTGACGATTTCCGCTGAGAGAGGCGACAAGAAGTACCGCAAGGAGGTTCTCCTGCCTTGGATCGTTTCCAAGGAGAAGATGCAGGTCTCGTGTAACAACGGGGTCTTGGAAATCAAGTGCCTTAAGTAGCCCCCTTCGGAGGAGCCACCATCGAAACCGGTGAGAAGTCGCTCAAGCTCAAAGTCAGCGAGGCGATCAGCAAGGACGTGAGTCGTGCCTACGCCCGCGTGGGACCAGAGGATCTCGCCCGCTTGCAGGTCGACGTAGGCGACATCGTGGAAGTTGCAGGGAAGGGCAGGACCGTGTGCAAAGCGATGCCGGCTTACAAGGAGATGCGCGGTCAGTCCCGGATTCAACTGGACGGAATCACCCGCGAGAATGCCGGGACAGGGCTCGATGAGTTCGTGCAAGTGCGCAAGATCGCTTGCCCGCCCGCCGAGCGGGTGGTGCTGGTCCCCACGAACATTACCCCTTCCGAGCGCGATTTGGATTACATCGGCAGCCGGCTGGATGGCCTGCCGGTTTTGGCCGAGAACCGCATCCGGGCCATCCTCTTTGGAGCCCGCTGGGCGGATTTCAAGGTGGAAAGCACGGTGCCCAAAGGTCCCGTGCTCATTAACCCAACCACCCAGCTCGTGATCTCCAAGGGGGTCCAACCCGAGGAAGTGGCCGCCCGCGCGATTTCCTATGAGGACATCGGCGGCCTGAAGCCCCAACTCCTGCGCATCCGGGAAATGATCGAACTGCCCCTGCGCTATCCCGAGGTCTTCGAGCGCCTGGGGATTGATGCGCCGAAGGGTGTGCTTCTGCACGGGCCGCCCGGATGCGGAAAGACGCTGATTGCCCGTGCTATCGCGCATGAGACCCAGGCGAGCTTCTATGCCGTCAGCGGGCCCGAAGTCATCCACAAGTTCTACGGGGAGAGTGAAGCCCATTTGCGCAAGATCTTCGAGGAGGCCGGCCGCAAGGCACCGAGCATCATCTTCCTGGATGAGATCGACGCCATTGCCCCTCGACGCGAGCAAGTGGTGGGCGAGGTCGAGAAGCGGGTTGTCGCCCAGTTATTGGCGTTGATGGACGGGCTCGCCAAGCGGCGGAAGGTCATTGTCATTGCGGCGACTAACCTCCCTAATGTCCTCGACCCGGCTCTGCGGCGGCCGGGGCGGTTTGACCGCGAGATCAGCATCCCCATTCCCGACCGCAACGGACGCCAGGAGATCTTGGAGATACATAGCCGCGGGATGCCTCTCGGTGAAAAAGTGGACTTGAGCCACTTGGCGGAGATCACGCACGGTTTTGTGGGGGCCGACCTCGAGGCGCTGTGTCGGGAGGCCGCGATGATTTGCCTGCGGCGCATCATGCCCGACGTGGACTTCGGCCTGGCGCGTATTCCTTACGACCAGTTGGCCAAGCTCGAGGTGGAAATGGACGATTTCCTCGACGCCCTGCGGGACATTGAGCCTTCCGCGCTGCGCGAGGTATTTGTGGAAGTCCCCAACGTGCGCTGGCAGGACGTCGGTGGCCTGGCAGAGGTCAAGGAGCGCCTTGTGGAAGCCGTCGAGTGGCCGCTCCAGCACCCCGATCTATTCACCCAGGCGGGTATCCGGCCGCCCAAGGGTATCTTGCTCTCCGGCCCCCCAGGGTGCGGAAAGACCCTCCTCGCCAAAGCGGTTGCTAGCGAAACCAAGGTGAACTTCATCTCGGTCAAAGGGCCGGAGCTGCTTTCCAAGTATGTCGGGGAATCCGAGAGAGCTGTGCGCGAGGTGTTTCGCAAAGCGCGCCAAGCCGCACCCTGCATCGTCTTCTTCGACGAGATCGACGCCCTCGTGCCCGGCCGGGGCGCCGGGGCGTCGGATTCGCACGTTGCCGAGCGCGTCTTGAGCCAGTTCCTCGCGGAACTCGATGGCGTGGAAGAGCTGAAAGCGGTTTTGGTACTGGGAGCTACCAACCGGTTAGACCTGCTCGACCCCGCCATTCTCAGGCCGGGGCGCTTTGACGAGGTTGTGGAGATTCCGCTCCCCGACGTGAGCGGTCGGCGCGAGATTTTTGCCATTCATTTGCAGGGCAAACCTCTCGGCGCAGGCATCAGTTTCAAGGACTTGGCCTCCCGAACCGACGGCTTTACCGGCGCCGATATTGGTTCGGTCTGCAACCAAGCTGCCCGGCGAGCTGTCCGGCGAGCCGTTCAGGCGGGCGAAAAGGCACCCGCTGACCAGGTGCGGGTCACCATTGAGGCCAGCGACCTGGAGGCGGCGCTCCAAGAGATTCGTCAGCAGACTCTCAAAGAGCTTGGGGAACAGTAGATGGAGAAGAGCCAGACAGCGCTCTATCTGTTTTGCTTTGCTCGCTCCGACCTCGTCGGGGAGCTTCAGGGGAGCGGTGTGGATGGTCGGCATCCCCTTTCTGTACTTCGGCGCTTCCCGGATGTCTGTGCGGTCGTGAGCGAGGTGGCCCGAGAAGATTTCTGCGGCCCGGCGGCAGAACTCCAAATGCAGCAGTTGGCTTGGCTAGGGCCACGCGCCTTCCGCCACGAGGAGGTAGTGGAGGAGGTGATGCGTCATTCTCCCGTGTTGCCCGCCCGCTTCGGAACTCTCTTCTCGTCGCTGGAAAGCCTGGGGGGATTTCTGGATAAGCATCGTGAGGCCATTTCGCAGTTCCTCGATCGGGTGGCTGATCAAGAGGAATGGTCAGTCAAGGGCCTGCTCGACCGACGGGAAGCCGCGCAGGCCCTGATCTCCGCAAACCTGGCCGCACAGCAGGAGCAACTCGCCGTGCTGCCTCCAGGAACACGCTACTTCCAAGAACAGCAGATCCGAGGAGGTGCAGAGAAAGAACTGAGCCTCTGGCTAAACGAAACCTGCCGGCAGATCGCGGGCGATCTGGAGAAGCAGGCTGCGAATTTTTGCGAATGCCCGGTGGGGCCTCACCAGCCCGCAGAAAGTGGAATCGAGGTTGTGCTGAATTGGGCCTTTCTGCTCCCGAGGAGTGCGACCACGGCATTTCGGGCGCGAATCGATCAGCTGAACGCCAAGCACGCACCCCAAGGGCTGGTTTTCGAGCTTTCTGGGCCCTGGCCCCCCTATCGCTTCGTTCCTCCTCTGTCGAGGGGAGCGGCCCCATGAGTTACCTGCTTTACTGCATCTTTCGCAGCCCGGAACGGCAAAGACTCGGCATACCCCCGGGAGTTGGAGGGCGACCAGTATTCGTCGTGGCTCAGAATGGCTTGAGCGCTGGCCTCTCTGAGCTTGCGGAATCGGACTTGATTCCTGATATCTCAAGAGTTCTCGCTTACGAAAAGGTCGTTGAAGCCTTCTATCGTCACCTGACCGTAATCCCCCTGCGGTATGGATGTCAGCTTGAAGACGCATCCGAGGCCGTCTGCCTGCTGGATAGACACCGCGCGGAATATGAAACGCTTCTCCACGGACTCGACGGCCTGGGGGAGATGGGTATTCATGTTCTCCCCGATGGTTCCGGAGCCGGCACGGAGAGCGACGCACGCCCTTTCCCTCCAACCCCCCTTCTTCTTCCCTGTATTTCCGGCGCTGCTTACCTTGCCGCAAAGCGCCAGCGTTATCTGGGTCTGGACCGGGCAGCCCTGGACCATCGCTGGTTGGCAAAGAAGCTTGGCGATTCTCTATCTGGCCTCTCCGTTCGCCGGAAGGTGGAATTCCCGGATTCGGCCAGGAGCCGCCTCTTGTCCCTCTACTTCCTCGTGCCCAGAGGTTCCGTAGAATCATTTCGCCAAGCCGCGCGTCACCTCCATCTGAAGGATTCGGTCAAGCTGCTCTTGAGCGGCCCGTGGCCACCGTACAACTTTGTTGATTCCCTCGAAACGAAGATGTCCGTCCCAGACATTTGGAGGCCTTAGTAGGTTGGGGATGCCTGAACGTAAGCCTACCCTTCCAGAGCGTGGTTCTCGGTCTGGGAAGTCCCGAGGCGGGAACCACCTGCCCTTACTCAGTCAGGGTTGAAATCGTTTCCACCCTCGGAAGGAAGTCCGCTGACCTTTCCCGTTTCGGGACAGGTCGGTGATCAAGCCGGAAACGGCTGCACCCGATCTGGGATGGCCGATTCGACCGCTCCGTTCCGCCCTGCATATACACCATAACCGGCCTGGTCCACTCGGCGCCACCTATCGGGATTACATGCCTCGCAACTAGCGCGTGCATTCTATGGAATGAACTCCGTAGTTGCCCGTTCTGAGTGCAGCCGTTCTCCCCGGCGCGCGGCGTTTCTCTTTGGAATCAAGTTATTCGGAGAACCTGCCGATATCTATCCATTGCGGCATCAGTTGTGCACGCAAGGCGGGCGGGGCAAGTCTCGTTTGCGCGAGGCGGGCCCTAATCGTAACTTGGGTAACTTGTTACCCGGAAGGAGAACGGCCATGGCAAAGGTCCAAAAGTCGACCGACTCCTCGAGCCTGGCGGAAGTAGTCGATCGGATTCTCGACAAGGGTATCGTGATCGACGCCTGGGCGAAGGTGTCGCTGGTCGGGATCGAGCTGCTGTCGGTCGAGGCCCGCGTCGTGATTGCCTCGGTCGAGACCTACCTGAAGTATGCCGAGGCTATCGGTCTGACAGCCAGTGCTGCGGCTCCTGCCTAATGCACGGTTGGAGACCGACCGCTGCCGAGTGGGGGGCTGTTGTGTGGCCCTCCGCTTGGCAGAGCCTGAGAAGGTGGAAGGCCCGAAAAGTAAAAGGAGGACCACTGTGGGCAAATTGTTGGAGGACATGACTCGATTGTCTGGACAGATCCAGGCGCTGCGCGGAAGCCGTCGAGCGTTCCGAAAAGAACTCGCGGAGGGCAACAGGGATCGCCAGATGGATGTTTTTGAAATGTGTGCCGATTTTGCAGGCACCCAGGCTCGGATGGCAAATAGGAAGAAAGCGGAGCGCCTTGCTTTCTTGAAAAACCTGAAGCGAACCGTCGCCGGGCAGCAACGGGAAATGAGGGCTGATGTTGCGGCCGCGCGCCGTGCCTGGGCGGGCAGGGGCGCATAGCAGCCTGGCGGTCGGCAAGCCCTCAGGAGTGGGGATGGAACCGTTGCCTGTCGAAACCCGCGTCGTGCTCAGTGGCGGGTGGCCACCCGGCGGTGTCTGTCCCGTCGCAGCAAACGGGAGCCGGCCCGAAGGAAAGAGTTCGGCAAAGACCGTAACAACATTCGAAACGAGGAAGGAGAATCATTATGGGTGCGCTAACCGACGACCTGACTCGGTTGCGGAATGAGGTCCTGGCCTTGCGAAGCGCGCGCCAGGGACTGATCCATGATTTGGAGCGAGAGACCGAGGAACGACGGGGGGATGTGTCCCGGATGCTTGCCGGCTTTTCCAAAGGCTTCGGCGCTGTCGTCAGGAGGACAAAAGCCGATCGTTTGGGCTCCATCTCGGACCTCAAGCGTACGGTCACCGACCTCCTGACGGAGGTGCGCACGGACCTCGGCGGCGTGCGGCAAGCGTGGCTTGCTCTGGGCACTCCATCGCGCAGGGCTGTGGAGAAATTGGAAAGCCGCGCGAGGCGGGAAGCGGGAGCCAATGCGGAAGGAAGGCGAAGCGCAACAGCCGCTAAGCGCCGGCTCGTACTGGTGGGTGGAGAGAAGCCCGTACGAAGGAAGCGGAAACACTAAGCTCGCGCCATGACCCGGGCGAAGCTCCAACTGAGCCTGAAAGCTCAGAGAAAGGCAAAGACCACGCATGAATGGCGACGACGAGAAGGTTGTGTCGGTAGCTAGCGAAGTAATCAAACCCGAAGGACACAGCGTTATACCTGAGCCCAGCGAGGAGTTTGTCTTGACCCCGCATGTTCAGGCTCTGACAGACCGGGCGCTGAGCTATCTCAATATTGGATACGCAGTCCATTTTGCCGGCCTGGCAGGCACGGGAAAGACGACCCTCGCCCTGCACGTTGCCGCGCAGCTCGGCCGGCCAGTCGTCCTCATCCATGGCGACGACGAGTTTGGCAGCTCCGACCTGATTGGCAGGGACTCCGGCTACCGTAAGTACAGGCTCATCGATAATTACATCCACTCCGTGCTGAAGACCGAAGAGAGCTTGAGCACTCTTTGGGAGGACCACCGGCTCACCACCGCCTGCCTCAACGGATACACGCTCATTTACGATGAATTCAACCGTTCCCGGCCCGAGGCCAACAACGTGCTCCTCAGCATCCTGGAGGGAAGGATTCTCAATCTGCCCAACCTGCGCCGGTCCGGCGAGGGCTACCTGCGCGTGCACGAGGACTTCCGGGCGATCCTGACGTCGAACCCTGAAGAATATGCGGGCGTCCACAAGACCCAGGACGCGCTGATGGATCGGCTGATCACCATCAACCTCGGACATTTCGATCGCGAAACGGAGATTGAAATCACGCAGGCGAGGTCGGGCCTTCCACGCGCTGACGCCGAGAGGATCGTGGACATTGTCAGGGAACTTCGCGGTGTGGGTGTTAACAACCACCGCCCCACGATTCGGGCCTGTATCGCCATCGCCAAGATTCTCTCCCACCGCCACAGCCGCGCCCGGATCGAGGATCCCACCTTTTGGTGGGTCTGCTGCGACGTTCTGAGGACGGACACGGCGAAGGTTACTCATGACGGCCAGTCGCTCATGCTGCAAAAGGTGGAAGAGGTAATCGGGAAAGTCTGCGGGAACCATGCGAAGCGCCGGAAGAATCACCCCCGGGGCGCTGCGGCGTGAAGGGAGCTCAAGGATGCCTATACCGCTAAGGGGTCTGAGAACCATTCGGACGTTGGCCGGCAGAGTGGACCGCCTCGCTATTCCCCACAGGGCGCACCTGCAAATCGCGTGCCTGGAAATCGAGAAGGCCAGGCGCGTCAGCGAGAGAAGAAGCGCGAGCCAGCGGGTGGCAGAGCTCGATGCCCGTCTCCACACAATCGAGGCCGAGGAGGCGGCCCTCTTGCAGGGTCTGGCCGAACGCAAACGTCTTGGTCTAGCTGGGGCCGGGATGAGGCCTACACCGCGGGGGAGTGCTGGCGCGTTTAGGATCAGGTACTAAGGCGAGGGAGCACGGTGCTGACCTTGAAGAGATCCGCCATCTGGAATCATTGAAATCGTCGGAGGAGCGAGAAGGTAATGATTCTGGAAAGCGAAAAGGAGTTGCGGCAGGTCGTGCAGGTGGCCGTCGCCACGGCACTGGGTTGTTGGGGCTTTCCGATACTGGCGCTGGTGCTAGTTCTACTAATCTTGCCGTGGCAGCCGATCTATCGGATGGCCGCGTATCTTGGGGGTGTGGTCCTGGAAATCAAAGCCAAAAGGACGGTCAGGCGGGCAATGAGGAAGCTGAACCAGGAGCCAGTGCAGGTCACTTAGCCCGGGCCATGCGCTCGGTCGGGGCCGGCGCGTGGGCTCCCACCCCACATCGTCGAGAGAGGACTCGGAGGAGACGATATGAGAATCAACTGTCTGGCCTGCGGGCACAAGGTGGATCTAGACGACGCCTACGACGACTACGAGGGTCCGGTCAAGTGCTTCGCCTGCCGGGCGATCCTTGAGATCCGCACGGAACAGGGCAGTATCAAAGCGGTCAAGCAAGTGAATAGCGTACAGCACCCTTCGGCCGAGGAGGTCTTCGAGCGGGTTCTCAACCCGATGAACGAGGCTGCCCAGGGAGGGGGGGCTTCGGGGCCTCGCCACATCGGGTAAAGGAGAGCCAGGAAACAGACGATATATATCCGCGGAGATCGACTTCGTGAAAGGAGCGAGGGGGCCTTGGGCGGAGAAAACCCTGGAGAAAGAGTTGCCCGCGGGGATCGACAAGAACCCGAGCTCATAGAGCGTAACCACGTTCAAGCCTCCCAGACCTTGCTCACCCGGATCATGGAACTCCACATGGCGGGCCGCAGCGCGGAGGAAATCGCCACGCAGGTTCTGACTACCGAGCCGGAGAACGCCATGTTCCGTGCAGCAATGCTGGTGGAAATCATCCTTCATTACGCCCGCCGCTGTACGGAGGAGAAAGATTAGTGAGTATGGGCCAAGCACCGATAGCGAAAGCGGCTGCGAGGCGCCTGCCGAGTCAGGCTGCCGCCAGGGCTAGGACGTACCTTTACGCGGTCATAGCCGACGCTCAAGGCCGGACATGCGGTGACTTCGGCATCGATGGACGTAAGGTGTATTCCATTCCTGTTGGGCGAGTGGCAGCCGTTGTCAGCGACGTGCCCCGCGAGAAGATCCGCCCGGAACGCTCCCGTCTCGCAGCCCATCAGGAAGTCCTCAAAAAGCTGATGGCGGAGGCCACTCCGCTGCCCATGTCCTTCGGGATCCTCGCGGAGAGCCCGGAGGCCGTGCGAAGGATGCTTTCTCGCAACCAGCCTGCCCTTCTCGAGCAACTTCGTCGCGTGGCGGGCAAAGTGGAAATGGGTTTGCGAGTCACTTGGGACGTGCCCAACATCTTCGAGTATTTCGTGAATACCCATCCGGAGCTCAGGCTTGCCCGGGACCGGCTACTGGGAGGCCACCGCGAGCCCACGCAGGAGCAGAAGATCGAAGTCGGGAGGATGTTCGACCGTCTCCTCAACGACGATCGGGAGACCTACGCCGCCAAAGTGGAAGGAATTCTGGCGCCTCAGTGCGCGGAGATCGAGCGGAATAAATCCCGCAACGAACGCGAGGTAATGAATCTGGCCTGTCTCGTGGAGCGCGCGGCGATGCCTCAGTTCGAAACCAGCGTATTCGAAGCCGCGCGGGAGTTTAACAACAACTTTGCCTTCGACTACAACGGGCCGTGGGCCCCCCACAACTTTGTCGAGATCGACCTGGAGCTCTAAGACCGGCGATACGGGAGGATGCAATGGTGCTCGTGGACGACCTCTTGATGTTTCCGATCCGCAGTGTGCTCTGGATCTTCCGGGAGATCCATAACGCCGCCCAGGAGGAGCTTGCCAGCGAGACCGAATCCATCACCGCGGAGCTGAGTAATCTCTACATGATGCTGGAAACCGGAAAGATCTCGGAAAAAGAGTTCGCCGCGGAAGAGAAAACCTTACTCGAACGGCTGGACAGAATCCAGGAGCGTGGCAGGGGCCTCGAGGAGGAGGACGGCGGAGAGGAAAAGCAGGACCGGCGTGAAGAGAGAAGGGTCGCCTGAGGCGCGCATTAGATGCGCAGAGAACATGGCAGCTCCACCGTTTTTGGACGACCGACGCCTACAACTGCTTATCTTTGGCGGCAAAGGCGGAGTCGGAAAGACTACCTGCGCCACCGCAGCGGCGCTCGAATTGGCCAAACGCTCAGCCGAATCATCTTTTCTCCTGGTTTCGACTGACCCAGCTCACTCCCTCGCCGACAGCCTGGCGGATTTGCTTCCCCCCAACAATTTGAAGGTTTTCGAACTGGACGCCCGGGAATACCTCACGACCTTCAAGCAAGAACACAACGCCAAACTCCGGGAAATCGCGGCACGCGGAACCTTCCTTGACGATGACGAAATCAGCCGCTTTCTGGACCTCTCCTTGCCGGGCTTGGATGAACTCATGGCGTTCCTGGAGATCTCCGCGTGGGTGGAAAATCGCAGCTACGATTGCATTATCGTAGATACCGCCCCCAGCGGTCACACCCTCCGCTTGCTCTCCATGCCGGAATTCCTCCGCAGATGGCTCGACATGCTGGAAGCCCTGCTGGCAAAGCATCGCTACATGAAGTGGGTTTTCTCCCGTTCCAGGCACCGCGACGAGCTCGATGCCTTCCTCGAGCAGCTGGCCGCCTCGGTGAAACAGATGGAAGGGTTGCTCCAGGATCCGGTTCGTTGCCGCTTTGTTCCGGTGATGCTCGCCGAGGCGATGAGCCTCCGCGAGACCGTCTCCATCGTGAAGGAAGTGGACCGCCTCAAGCTGCCGATGACCGACATCGTGATCAACAGGCTATATCCGGATAATCCGTGTGCGGTTTGTCGGGACGAACGCCTCCGCCAGATCCGGGAACTGCGGAATCTGTTCAGCCAAACCTCTTTGTCGAGGTTTGCACTTTGGATTGTCCCGCTTTACGCCGAGGAGGTCCGTGGGCGGAAAGCTCTGGAGTCGTTCTGGGATGAGGTCGAGCCTCTCACCGAAGCTCCTCCCGCGGGGCGCGGACTGTCGGTGGCTTTGCCGCTAACAGTGGAAGCCGCCGTCCCTTGGCCTCTCCCCCAGGCTACCCTGCTGATCTTTGCGGGCAAGGGTGGCGTGGGAAAGACGACGCTAGCTTGCGCCACGGCCCTGCAATTGGCGCGGAACACTTCCGGGAAGAATATCCTTCTGTTCTCGGCGGGGCCTGCTCACTCCTTGTCAAGCTGTCTGGAGACGCAGATCGACTCCCGGCCGAAGGCGGTGAGCTCCGGCCTCACGGCCATAGAGATCGATTCGGAGGCGGAATTTGAGGCGTTGAAAAAACAGTACGCGGGGGACATTGAGAAGTTCCTGGAATCAGTGGCGAGCAACTTTGATCTGACCTTCGACCGGGAGGTGCTCGAAAGGATGCTGGATCTCTCCCCTCCCGGCCTGGACGAGGTGATGGCCCTGACACGGGTCATGGCCCTGCTCGCCTCGGGCAGCTACGACGTTCTGGTTCTCGACTCAGCCTCGACGGGTCACCTGATTCGCCTGCTGGAGCTCCCAGAAATCATTGACCAGTGGCTGAAGCTTTTTTTCGAACTCTTCCTGAAATACCAACACGTCTTTCGCCTGACGAGGTTTTCTCAGGAATTGGTGACGATGTCAAAGAATCTCAAAAGACTGCGAGAGCTCATGAGCGATCCGGCCAGGGGCGCTCTCTATGCTGTCAGCATTCCCACGGATATGGCCTTGGAGGAAACGCGGGATCTAGTGGCTGCCTGCGAGCGCTTACGCATCAGGGTGCCCGGACTGTTTCTCAACCTCGTCACGCCTCCCAGTGATTGCCACTTGTGCTCCGCCCTGTATGGCAGAGAGTCCTTGGTACGCACCAAGTTTGAACAGAGTTTCTCCGGAAGGGATGTCACGGTGGTTTATCGTCGCGGGGAGCTCCGAGGCCTTCGCCGGCTTCGAGAATTGGGGGAGGCCCTTTACCAAAGCACCCGCGTGGAATCGAGAGCCTATGTCTGCTGAAACCAGCACAGGAAACCGGCCGCGCCTGGTTTCAGAACTTGCACTGGATGACGCCGAGCGGGTCTCTTTGTGCGAGGTGCTCGACCGGGTGCTGAACAAGGGGGTGGTGGTGGCCGGGGAGGCGACGATCTCCGTCGCCGATATCGACCTCATTTACCTCGGACTGCAAATCGTGCTCACGTCCATGGAGACGGCGCGCCAAAGCCTTTGCCGAGCGCCGCTGAAGTTGGGCGCAGGCATGGGCATCGGAAAGGAAACAGCGAATGGATTCCCTCGAGCTGGCGCGGGTCGAGTCTGAAGCTCTGGGCGATTTCGCGCGGGTGATGGAAGTAAGCCCCTTGCCTCGGCCTCGACCGTCCGAAGGTGGGCAGGGGCAAACCGCTCGCTTCAACCTCGATGCCAACAATGCCAAGAACGGGCTCGGACAACTGGTGCTGACTTTGGTCAAGCTCCTGCACGAACTACTGGAGCGCCAGGCCATCCGCCGCATCGAGGCCGGCTCCCTGAGTGACCAGCAGATTGAAGAACTCGGACTGACGCTGATGAAGCAAGCCCAGCAAATTGAACGCCTCCGAAAGGAATTTGGCCTGGAAGAAGAGGATCTCAACTTGGATCTCGGCCCGCTCGGAAAGCTTCTGTAGAAGGAGATGTCATGGCGCAGCGACGCAGCATGTCACACGCGGTGGAAACTTCAACTTTGTCGGACGTGCTGGAGCGTGTTTTAGATAAAGGGATTGTCATCGCGGGCGATATCAGAGTTAAACTAGTCGATATAGAACTCCTGTCCATTCAGATCCGCCTGGTCATTTGCTCGGTCGACAAGGCCAAGGAAATGGGGATGGATTGGTGGGTGAACAACCCGATATTTCACCGGGGAGAAGATCGTGAAACGCTGGCCAGTTCTCTCGCCAGCATCGAGGAAAGGATGGGAAAGCTGGAGGCATCTTTGACGAAAGAAGAGGTGCGGGCTGGCCAAGTCGCCTCTCCTTCGCATAATGTCCCTGTGCCCTAGGGTTACGCCTTAAATCGCCGCCCCGCTCAATGACATTGCTTCAACGGGCCCAAGCTATCAGCGATCTCAGCCGTCACACCTAACCGCCACGCCTATCTGATCTGGTTCCGGGTACCACCGCGAGTCCCGAGGTCACGCGCTTCCGCGAACATCTGGTGCGCCGCCTTCCGGGAGCCCTCTTCCTGTTTCGGGATGGGTCCAGCCCCCATCGCGCCTACAGAACCCACCCCAGGCTCGTCGAACACCGCGATCGCCTCCGCGATTACCGTCTGCCTGCCTATGTCCCCGAACTCAATCCCGACGAATGGCTCTAGGCTTGGTTGAAGCAGCACGCCCTCGCCGGCCTCTGTCCACCCAACCTGGCCGTCCCCAAGGCCAGCCTCCGCCAGGCGATGCGCCGCCTGCGCCGTCACCCCAACCTCATCCGCTCCTTCTTCCACGCTTGCCCGCTCTCTTTTTAGCTGTATGTCAACCAATTTACGCAGATGCCTTCGGGGTGCGAACGATGGCGGCTCAACCCGCAACACCAACAAAGAAGGGAGCTCTTGGGTTTCGCCCGCAAGCTCCCATGGTTGCGGGGGCAGGATTTGAACCTGCGACCTTTGGGTTATGAGCCCAACGAGCTACCGGACTGCTCCACCCCGCGAAAACATTATATCGATAGGGCCGCTGGTTGACAACGATTATTCATGCGCTCTGCCTGCGGCGTGTGCACTGGTGCGGCCCTGTGTTAACATGAGGCATTTTGTAGAGGCTTTACGCGGGGAAGTGTGACATGGCGGCACGAAGCTCTCAGCCCGAAACGAGGAACCTCGCCGTCAACCGCCAAGCGCAGCATTTCTACCATCTGTTGGAGAGGTTCGAGGCTGGGATTGAGCTGACGGGAACGGAGGTCAAATCGATCCGCGAGGGAAAGGCCAACCTGAAAGACAGCTACGCGGTGGCGAGACAGGGGGAAATCTGGATGATCCACTGCCACATCAGTCCGTACACCGCGGGCAGCTATCGCAACCATGATCCCCTGCGCGAGCGGCGCTTGCTGCTGCGACGTCAGGAGATCGATAAGCTAAGAGGCCGGACCGAGGAAAAGGGACTGACGCTCGTCCCTACACGCCTCTACTTGAAGAAGAACCTGATCAAGTGCGAGCTTGCCCTGGCCAAGGGCAAGAAGGTTTACGACCGCCGGGAGACAGAGCGCCGACGGACGATTGACCGGGAAACGGAACAGGCCATCCGGGAGCATCGCCGCAAGCACAGTTGAGGCTTGGCGGCAGGAGACTGTCGAGCACCACCCGGAAGGAGTGCCAGCCCTTGAAAATTGAATTCCGCACCGAACCTCTTGCGCAAGTTCCCAGCGCAGTTCTGGTGGTTTTCGGCTGTGAAGGGTCGCCGGCCTCAAGCGGCACGGTCGAAGGTTTGCCCTCCGAGGTGCGAGGGCTGCTCGAACAGTTACAGGCGGCTCGCGAGCTAACCGGGAAGAGCTACGAATGCACGTTGTTGCACCGCCCCGCGGGCCTTGCAGCTCAGAAGCTCTTGGTCGTAGGCGCCGGGAAGAAGGAGAAGTTCGACGACGCCCAGTTACGCCGCGTGGCGGGAAGCGCGGTGCGATTCGTGCGGGCGCGCGGGATTCACGACTTGGCCTGGGTTCTGAGCAGCGCGGAAGGTCAGGCAGCCCCGGTCCAGTCGGTCGTCGAAGGAGCCGTCCTCGCAGATTACGACGCTGACCGCTACCGGACCGAACGAAACGAGGAGCGGCGAATCGACCATCTGGCTCTTGCCACTGGCGGGGCGAGTCCCGGTGAGATCGCCCAGGTAGCACTGGAGCGCGCGCGCATTATCGCCGAAGCTCAGAATTGCACCCGCAACTTAGTCAATGAGCCCTCCAACAGAATGACGCCCACACAACTGGCCCAGCACGCGCAGGAGATGGCAGCGCGGTTTGGACTTGATTGCCAGGTTCTGGGGCCGCAGGAAATCCGTGACCTGAAGATGGGAGCTTTCTGGGGCGTGGCGCAAGGAAGCGACGAACCTCCCCGGCTGATTGTGGTGCGCTACTTTCCCCCCGACGCGCCGGAAACACCGGTCGTTGGCCTCCTCGGGAAGGGCATCACGTTTGACACCGGCGGAATCTCCATCAAGCCCAGCGAGAACATGCACGAAATGAAGACGGACATGGCAGGTGGGGCAGCCATGCTTGGTGTGATGCAGGCTCTGGCGCAGTTGAAGCCCCGCGTGCGCGTTGTGGCGGTGGTGCCTGCCACCGAGAACATGCCGAGCGGCAAGGCCTCGAAACCCGGCGACGTCGTGACGTCGATGTCCGGCAAGACGATTGAGATTCTAAACACCGATGCCGAGGGCCGCATGGTCCTGGCTGACGCGCTGACCTACGCCAAGCAGTTGGGATGCACCGTGCTGATTGACGCCGCGACGCTGACCGGGGCGATTACGATTGCGCTCGGCAACATCAGCACGGGTGTGTTCGGCTGGAACCAGGAATGGGTCAATCGCGTGCTGGCCAGCGCGGCCGCGACGGGCGAGAAGATGTGGCAGATGCCGATGGATGAAGACTACCGCGACCTTTACAAAAGCTCGATTGCTGACCTGGCCAACACCGGCGGCCGTCCCGGGGGCGCGATTACCGCCGCCATGTTTGTAGGCGAGTTCGCCGGCGACACGCCCTGGGTGCATCTGGATATCGCCGGGACGCGTTGGTCGAACGAAGAGAAACCGTACTTGGCCAAAGGGCCCACAGGGGCGGCGGTCCGCACACTTGTGCATCTGCTCACGAATTTGGCAAGCTAGTGCCGTTCCAACTATTTGGAGCTGCTCCCGTGAGCGGCGATCTCGGCCAATCTGCAAAGCTCTCGGTACCAGCCGGTCGGCCCATTAAGTTGGGACGGCACTAGTAGTAGCGCGGGAGGAGAAATCGCTCCTGATGATTCCGGCGGGTCTATCCTGGCGTGACCGCTTGCTGCTGGTGAACAGTGTTCTGCTCTGCGTGGTGGGGGGCGCACTCATCGCCCGCTACCTCATGGAGCAGGCGCCGCTCGTAGGGGCGATTCTCGGAGTGGGTATGCTGGCGTTCGGCACTTATCGGCTTCTGCTGGCGAGAAGGGAGTTGAGAAAGCGTGCCCGTAGCTCTGGCAGCAAATAGCGCGCTCGTGCTCAGCCCTTGGGGAATTCTCCTGGCGGTAGTCTTCGCTCTCCTCATCGGCGGGCTGCTGCTATGGATGTTCCGGGTGCCCGCGCCCATCGCCCAGGAAGTGGCCCGGGCCCGGCGCAGCGTGAGTGGAATTAAGAGGATTCTAGTGCCCACGCGCGGCGCCCAGCACGATGAGCGGGCAGTCGAACTGGCGTGCCGCCTGGGGCAGGAGCAGGGATCGCAAATCATCCTCACCTACGTCCTGGAAATCCCCTTGACGCTTTCTCTGAACACACCACTTCCCAAGGAGGAAGAGAAGGCGGCGCGCGCCATGCAGCGCAGCGTGGAGATCGTAGAGTTGCACAACCTGGAGGCCATTCCGCGGGTGGAACGCGACCGGCAAGCAGGGCGGGGGATTCTGCGGACGGCTCGCGACCTGGATGTGGACCTGGTGGTGATTGGGATGAATCCGGCGCGGAGTCATTTCGCCGACCCGCTCGGCCGGACCACGGAGACCTTGCTTCGCAATGCCAACTTCGAAGTGATTGTGGACAAGCACCCTGCTAGTGCCGTTGCAACTTAATGAGCCTATGCATTAAACGGACGCACCTGCAACAACGGCTCGCGGGGAGTCGCTCCGAATAGTTGGAACGGTACTAGTCTTGCCGCCTGAATGCCCACTAACCGGGAGAATCTCCGTTCGGGCCATGCCGTGTCTGCGCATGTCCTCATCGGCGGGCATTTGCCACCAGCCGATAGAGCGGATATGATTCCCAGTCGGAATCCGGGGTCTGGGTGGCCTCGACGGACGATGCGGCGAGCTGGGAGACAGCCCAGGCGGTTTCCAGAAAGGCGAGACTAAGAAGGTTCCATGAAGATCATTGTCATTGGGTACGGGCGAGCCGGTTCCCAATTCGTCAGGAAAATCGACACCCAGGCCCACGAGGTAGTAGTCATCGACAAGGAAAGCACCGTCTTGGAGGGCCCAGACGTTCCCAAGGGCGTGCGCTCCTTCGTCGGCAACGCGATTGACGAGGACTTGCTGCGCGAGGCCGGCGCCGAGTCTGCCGACGTCATTCTGGCCCTGACGCGCGACGAGAACACCAACTTGATGATCGCCCAGATCGCGCAGGTGGTGTTCAACGTGCCCAAGGTGATCGCAATCGTGTATGACCCGCAACGCGAGGCCGGCTTTCACGAGGCGGGGATTGAGACCCTGGCCATCGCCGTGGCCGGGGCGGAGTTGCTGGCCGCCCGGCTGGAAGGCAAGGCTGGAGTATCCGGCACCGCACTTGAGGCCTGGCGTCCCACAGGGCAGGCAAGCGCGCGGGTACCGCTGCGTCCTCTGGAGGCGCAAGACGGGTCATTCTATGTCATCGTAGTAGGCGGGGGGCTGGTGGGGTTTTACCTCGCCCGGGCCCTGCTGAAGAACGGACACGAAGTGACGATGATCGAGCAAAATCCCGACACGTTTAAGCTGGTTTCGCAACAGATTGAATGCCCCGTGGTGCTGGGGGACGGCTCAACCGTCGCCGTGCTCGAGCGGGCCGGTGCCAGCCGCGCTAACGTGCTGTGCGCCGTCACTGACCATGACCAGGACAATCTGATTGCGTGCCAGGTGGCGAAGTTTCATTTTGGCATCCCCAAAGCCGTCGCGCGCGTCAAGAATCCCAAAAACGAGATGGTCATGCGCCGCCTGGGAGTCGATGCGACAGTCAGTTCCACCGCCATTATCACCAACGTCATCGAGAGTGAATTGCCTACGACCCCTGCCCGCACATTGGCCAGCCTCGGCTCGTGTGGTGTCGGCATCATGGAGTACCACCTCACGCAGGCCTCTCCCGTGACAGGAAAACAGGCCCGGCAGGTTAAGCTGCCCCCGAGTTGCAGTATGGTGAGTATCCTGAGGGGTGGAGAGGCCGTTACGCGCTTTGACTCCATGGTTTTGGAAAGCGGCGACACTGTGGTCGCCCTGGTTCCGATCAATCAGGAAGCTGCCGTCCGCAAGATCTTTCTTGGGTAGCGGGACCGCCGGGACTGCCGACCACGGGTAAAATCGCGGGACAACACAATCCTGCCTGCGCGACTCTCCGGCGAACAAAGATCAGCAGAGAACTACACCAGGCCCGCTTGTTCCAGCAAGGCCCGATTCGAGAGGATCTGATTGGTAGGCCCCTGGGCCACGATCCGTCCACCCGCCAACACAAAGATGCGCTCAGCTAGGCCATGGAGAAAGCTCAAGTCGTGACTGGCGATGAGCCGGGCCACTGTCAATCCCTGAAGCACACCCGCAAGCAGCCTCACCGCCCGGCCATCCAGTTCGGCCGTGGGTTCGTCCAGTAACAGCAGATCGGGTGAGCCGGCCAGGGCAGCGGCGATGGCGGCGCGCTTCCGTTCGCCGAGACTGAGTTGGCTCGCGGGCCGGTGAAGCATGTCGCCCAGACCGACGCTTTCAAGCGCCGCGATGGCTTTTTTCGCAGCAAGTGCTGCGCATATTCCACGATTGACGAGGGGAAGCGTGATGTCGTCGATCAATCGTGGCATGAACAACTGGTCCTCCGGGTTCTGAAACACCACGCCAATTCGCCCCAGATGGCGCCGGTGGAGCTTCTCCCCGAAGAAACGCACGGCGCCGGCTGCCTTCAGCAGCCCGAGGAGGCACCAGAGCAGAGTGCTCTTACCCGCGCCATTGGCGCCGACAATGCCTACGCATTCGCCTTCGAGGACCGAGAACGTGATGCCCTCCAAAACGGGATGAACGGAATCATAAGCAAAAGTCAGGTTCTCGACCTCCAGGACTGGTTTCATTCTGCTAGCCCTCGCAATGACTGGGCGGCGTAAAAGCGCTCCGCGCGAACCAACGAGCGGCCGACCAAGGCGGCCACCGCGGCCACGAGAGAGCCAAACGAACCGCGGCCCCAGGGGCACGAAATGCGAAGGGAACGCGCCTGGAGTACTCGCTGGCTCTCGCGCACGAAGATGACAGCGAAGTGCCGGACGAATAGAGCGAACAGAACCAGTCCAAAGAGTCTCGAGCCGGGGTGCACCGCAGAGATAGCCTCGGACCAGGGCAGGAGGCGAAAAGCTGTGGTGGACAGAAGAAACACGGCGATAGTTCTGAGCGGAAGGGAAGAGGCAGGTGCGGACGAAACCCACTGCATCAATGCCAGGACGCCTGCGAACATCACTATCGGGAGCATGGACCGAATCGAGCGACTGAGGCTACCGAAAGCTACTGCACGCAACAAGAGAGCCAGGAAGGTGGCGGCGAGGAGCCACTCTGGATTGGCAATCACCGCGGCCGCCCCAGCCGCTAGCGTCAGCACGAGGGCGCCGACAAGCCGAAGGATTTTCATGGAAGTGCCTTTACTGCGTGCACGAAATACCAGTCGGGTCTTTCTTCCGCCGAGACCACCACGCCGTCCAATTGGCGAAGAGTCTGAGCAAGCGATTCCGCCGGCGGAAGAATGTCGTGGGCGAGCGGTTCCCCCATGGAGTGGTGAAAGGCGTTCAGCTCCGCGCTGCCCATCAAGTGTCCCACGGCGAATGCACCGGAGGGGCGCAATACTCGTGACAGTTCTTTAAGAGCAGCTTCAAGGTCAACCAGGTGTGGTAACACAGCGAAGCACAGCACAAGGTCAAAACACCCGTCGGGAAAGGGCAGGGCTTGCGCGTCGGCACAGAGGCGCGAGATGCGCTGGTCCGCAACCTGGCGCGCATTCTCCCTAAGCATTTCCTCTGCAAAGTCAAGTTCCACCACAGACGTCGCCAGCGGGCAGGCCTTCAAAAGGTAGGGCACGAGGATGCCCGTCCCGCAACCGACGTCCAGAATCCGCTTGGTGTTGGTTTGGCTGGCACGCGCAACGAAATCTGCGACTTTGGGGGGTGCGTCGCTTGGACCGGGCAGTTGGTCCCATCGCGGCGCGAGTTCATTGAAGTGGCGACGCTTTGTGGCTGTGCTCATAGCCGAAGAGTATTCCTTTTCTTCTTGACAGGGCGCGGACCACCATTGGGACTACTGCCAATTGCAGGGCCACGCCGGGCAGGCCTTGAACCAAACTCGCCAGAGAGGCCAAGGCTGGCGGCAGATCTAGAGTTCTAGCCACCCACCAAGTCAACGCCAAGGAGGTGGCCCGTGCCGAAACCACGGCCACAACCAGCCCCGGCCAGATCCGAGGCCGCGTCACTCGATAGACGCCGGCCGCCACGCCTCCCAAAATGGCGCCTTCGCACGACATGATAAGCGCCACGGGCGGATAGAGCGGCGGCATCCCCGTAAGCAGTCCGGAAACGGGGGGCACGACGGCCCCGGTGAATACCGCCCACGGCACCGGCACCAGAAACCCATTGAGCAGAAGCGGAAGCAGCATGGGGAGGAACTTGCTTCCCAGACCCACGGCATGGAACGCCACGGGCAGCGTTAGCGCGAGTGCCGCCATCGCGGCGCTGATCACCATCGCCCGCAGCTTACTGGTTTCCACTTCCGGCCTCAAAAGCGGACGTCGATCCCGCCCATGGCATTGATACCTGGCATCGGGTAACCGGTGACCACTTCGTAGTGGCGATCGAAGAGATTGTCCACGAGGGCAAACACGCTAAGGTTCTTGCGCACCGGGACGGTGAACTTCAGCGTTGCCAGCGTGTACCCCCCGAGCTGCGAGGTCCTGGAGGTATCAGCCCACCGACGCCCCACCGTCATCCCCCCAAGATGCACAAAGGCCCACCGGATGTCCCAATCCAGGGAGTAGTTCAGTTTGTGCTGCGGGATGTAAGGGCCCAGATTCGTCGAGCGCAGATACGCGTAACCGGAATTGAAGCCCAGCCGGCGCGCTGGCTGCCAGCGCACGTTGGCCTCAAGACCCCGGTTCAAGGCCCGACCCATATTGAGGAGTTGCAGGTTGGGGTACCGGCCTGTGGTGACAATCATGTTGCTTATGTCCGCGTAATACCCCGTCACCCAGGTCATGAGGTTTGGCCCAAGATTAGCCTGAAAGGTGGCCTGGTAGTTCCACAGATGCTCAGGCTCGAGTAAGGGATTGGGCGCAGGGAATAAGTGCAGCTCGCGAATGGTCGGGTTCCGGAAGCCCTTGGCCGCCGCTGCTGAGACGCTGTACCTGTCCGCCAAGCGGTAGGAGACGCCGAATTCCGGCACGATGATTCCACCATATTGCGAACTGTGCTCGTAGCGGAGACCGGCATTCAGCCGCAGACGTTCGTAGGCCGTCCAGTGCACACGTGAGAACCCTGCGGCATCGGTCAGATGGTGTTCCCCGTAGTTCAAACCCGAAATGACGTTGTTGGCACGGCCTCCGTAGCGGACGATGTCCGCTCCGCCGTCCACGGCAAGTTTAGACGTAACGGCGAGATTCTGGTGTCCCCGGAAACCGACCGTACTGTCCACGGACCGGAAGCCGTCGGTGATAATGTGATGCCCGAAGTTGGCAAAAACGCGCCCGTACCCCCAGGTGCGGCCGTAGGTATTGTCCAGGCTCGCGCTGAAGCCACCTCGCCCCACCCGCGCATAACTACCGGCCAGCGGCGCCTGTATGGGCCCCGGGTCCTCAACATGAAAATGCCCAAACTGGCCTTGCAGGGACGCTTTCCAATACTCGGACAAACCCCGGTCCAGGGAAATGGCCGCGTCGCGGTTCCGAAAAGCTGCGTCCGTGCGCTCGCCCCGGGTGTGCGCCACGCCGAGCGCGACGGAATAGTAAGTCTCGCCGAACTTGCCGCCATGGTTCAGGCGGTGCTGCCCGGTCAGGTACGATCCAAGACTGGACGTTAACTGGGTGTGCCTCCCCGGGCGTGGGCTGGGGGGCTTGACCTCGATGGCGCCTCCCATGGCGTTGCTGCCATAAAGCACGGACGCGGGCCCCTGCGTGATGCTCACACTGCCGGCGTCAGAGAGGGTGTAGAAATCCGGGAGCGGATGCCCCATCAGCCCCATGTAGTCGGGCCGGCCGTCCACGACGATGAGCACGCCGGTGTTGGGCGACTCGCCAATTCCTCGGATCGTGACCATGCCGGTGCCGTTGGTCGCGATGCCGTATCCCATGACGCCCCGCCGCGTGACGAAGGCACTCGGCACGAGCATTTCGACAGCGTCGAAAACCGTCCGGGCGCCGGCCCGGTCGATTTCCAGAGCGCTTCCCACACTGGTCAGATGGGTTCCCAGGGCAGGGCTGTCGCGCACCACCACGTCAACAGTGGTATGGATGGTTGCCGGGCGCAGTCGGAGGGTCACCACTCCCTGTGGGCTTGTCGGCAGGGTTTGGACAAGGGGGTCAAAACCCGTGGCGGTCACCCGGACTTCGGCAGGAAGCTTGAAATCCACCTCGGCGCTGCCATTGGCGTCAGTGGTCACCATCATCGGACGGTTGCCCGCGAGGACGCTGCGGATCTCGATGGTGGCGCCGGCGATGGTCGCCCCTTGGGGGTCAACGACTCGAAGATCGAATTCCGCAGCCGACACCGGGGAACCGGCGGTGATAAGGGCGGCCGTGATAAATAGTAGCGTGAGTCCTCTCACTATTGTCCCTCGTTGCTCCTGGTAGCACGAATTGAAGAATCGTAATACTACAATTGCCTGAGCGGATTGTCAAGGGGTCGGCCCGGGGCAGGGGAGGCAGGTGAGGTAGGTCTGGCGCAGGGGGGACATCGCTGCTAGCATAGAGCCGCCGCGGGATCCTCGGCTTGGAAGTTACGAGGTGGGCAGCCGTGCCTTGAGGGTGTTCTCGAATCGAGGCTCCGTTCGGCAGCTGAAATTCGGAGGAGCAATCATGTCGTCTCTGGTTCGCACGGGCATTTCGCTCGACCGCGAGCTTCTTTCCAGGTTTGATCGGGCGATCGCGCGAAAAGGGTACGGAAGTCGCTCAGAGGCTATTCGCGACCTGGTCCGCGAACACTCGGTGGAGGCCGACGTAGCCAGCAATAAGGTAATCGTTGGAACCCTCACCGTCCTCTACGACCACCATCAGCCCCGGCTCTCGGAACGGCTCATCGAGGCGCAGCATCACTATCATGGGAAGGTGCTGGCGACCACCCACGTCCACCTGGACGCCCGGAATTGCCTGGAGGTTGTGATCGTGAAGGGCCGAAGCGCGGAGGTTCAACACTTCGCCGACCACATCCTAAGCCTCCGCGGCTTGAAACACGGGAAGCTGGTCATGACCACCACGGGCAAGCACCTGAAATGAATGCCGAGGCCGGAAGATCCGAACTCAGCGGAGAGTGTTCCCTTCGTTGGGCCTGCTTACATCCGCTCTGGGATTTCGATGCCCAGCAGTTGCAAGGTTCGGCCAAGGGATTCACTCACCAGGTGGACAAGGCATAGGAGGAAGACCTGGCGGTCAGGATCCGGCTCGCTGAGGATGTGGTAGCGGTGATAGAAGTTGTTGAAAGCCTGGGCAAGGTGGAAGGCATATTTCGCCACGACGGCCGGTTCGGCACTGGAAATCGCCTGGTCGGCAACCATTTCTAGTTGCGCGGCGAGCAGGGTCAGTTCCCAGAACACGTCGCCGTCTTTCCCGGATAGAAATCGCTGGAGTTGGTCCGGGGAAATCAGCTCGCTCCAGCGGCGCGGATCGAACTCCGGATGAGACTCACGGAACTTGCGGAAGATGTTTCGGGCGCGCACCACGCTGTACTGCAGGTAAGGCCCCGTCTCACCCTCGAAGGCCAGCGCTTCCTTGAAATCGAAAGCGATGATGATGCGGCGTGAGAACTTGAGCAGAAAGTAGCGCAGAGCGCCCACCGCAATCATGCGCGCGTAAGCTGCCTGCTCGGCGGGATCCTCGGTCATCTGCCGCGCCTGGACTTCCTCGGTGGCCTTCTCGACCAGCGCCTCGATCAAATCATCGGCCTTGATACCCAAACCTTTTCGTCCCGAGACCTCAATGTAACTGCGCTGGCGGTCCTCGTGGGCGAGCGCCAACCCCATCTCTTCCGCGCAGCGCGGCGAAAGGCCTACAACTTGGTAGGCAAAGTGGTGCAAGTTTGCGGCTTGCTCATGAAAACCTAAGGCGCGGAACGCCGCGCCGACGATGTTCTGAAGATAGGACTGACGCGTGTCAATCACCGAATAGGCAACCGCGCCATGTCCGAAAGCGGGGGCATCGGCGGCGGTATCGGGTGCGGTCCGCCAGACCGGCTGACCGTCCGGGTAACGGTGAAACAGCTGGTATCCGAACTCTTTACCGAGCAGCGCGAACTTCCACAGGTGGTAGGCAATGTCCTTACCTACATAGGTCACGGTGCCGTTCGAACGCACAATGATCTTGACGTCTTCGCTGCCTGACTCCTCGTCGGTGATCTCGCCTTCGCTTCCCTCCGCCAGGCTCATGACCCAGCAGCCGGCGTTCTTTCCGGACTCCTCGTAGCGGACGGCGCCGGTCTGCTTGAGCAACTCGAAGGCGTATTTCCAGAACTCCAACCGCAGGATTTCGCCTTCCTCGACCAGAAGGTCGTAGCGGACGTTGAGGCGTTCCATCGTGTCCAAATGTTTCCGCACGATGGCGGTCGAGACCAGGTCGGCCATCGCCGCCATCTCCCCGTGGCCTTCCTCGATGGCCTTCAGCGCCTCCGCGCGCAAAGCGAGCCCATCCTTGCTTTCCGCGTAGTATTGGAAGACCCGCGCGTACAAGTCCCAGCAGTAATAGTCGAAACGGATGGCGGGATCGTGGATGAGCTTGCCAACGTCCTCAAGCGTTCTCTTCTCTAAATGGACGAAACCCACCACCACGTCCGCCACCTGCACGCCCGTGTTGTCAATGTAGTTCTGGATCTCGACCGGGTGTCCTCTGAAGCGCAGCAGACGAACAAAGGTGTCGCCCAGAACGGCATTGCGCAAGTGTCCGATGTGCGCGGCCTTGTTGGGGTTGATGCTGGTGTGTTCGACGAGGACTTTGCCCTTGTCCGACACTGCAGGTTCAGGTGGAGCGGCACGAAGCCGGGAAAGCCCCTCGGCCAGCTTGGCGCGCTCGAGGTAGAAGTTGATGTACCCTGCGCCGGCGACGCTGACGCGTTCAACGCCCCGAAGCGGCAGCAGGCGCGCGACGAGCTGTTCGGCGATTTTGCGGGGCGGTTGCCGAAGCCGCTTGGCCAGTTCGAAGCAGGCAGCAATCGAGAGATCGCCCATTTCCAGGGTCGGGGGAGTATCCGGTACGGGCTCGTTGATTTCCAAGCCGAAAACGTCCCGGACGGTGCGAACAAACTTCGCAAGAATCTCACGTTGAACCTGTAGATACAAAGGTGTCTCCCAGTACGTTTCTTGGTAGGAGAGCCCTCTGGGCTCCCGCGTTCCTCAGGGAGTCCTAGTCCGAGCGCCGCTAGCGCGTCGGCGGAAGGGCAAAGCCCTCCTTTACCGCGAATGCGGAGCTGCGGTGTTGATTATAGCAGGTGACAGGGAACCAACCGTAAACCGCATCAGGTGCCGGTGGTTCCGCGCCCCAGGCGATCCGGTCGAAGCGTGCGCCGGTCCCGCTCCGCCAGGGCAACCTTATATTGCTCCAGGAGGTCGAATTCCTCGGCAGAAGTCAACACTGCCATCTGGAGCTTTTCCCAATCCCGCGGGAGGCTGCCGAGCACGGGCATGCCGTTGCGCTTCCGGTAGATGTAGTAATAAACCAGGCAGATCAGCACCCAGGCAGGCCCCGCAATGCGCCCAATCTCATGCGTGGCGATGACGGTAAAGAAAATCGTGCTCACGCCCATCAGCCCCAGGAGACCCAGCAGCGGGATTTGGAAAACCCGCTCACCTTTTTTCCAGGAAACGTTCATAGGCACCTTATAGGGCCGAGGGGTGTAGGGATCAAGAAAACGAAGACGGATGAGCGAGATGAAGACCAGGATGTAGCCCAAGGTGGCTCCGAACGCGTACAGGTTCCCCAGGGTGCCTAAAAGTTGAGGCGTTAGGCCGCAAAGCAACACGGCCAGGACGGCGGCGGCGGAAAAGAAGACAATCGTGCGCACCGGCGTGTGGTACTTCGGGTGGACGGCATTGAACCAGGAGCTGATGAGTCCCAGTTGGGACATGGAAAAGGTCAGGCGCGAGGCGCTCATGACGCCGGAATTGGCCGAGATGGCCAAGATCGTCATGCCCAGGAAGGCAGCGAAGGGCCCCGCGATGAATCCCAGAATCGGGATGTTGTGCGCGAGGAGCGCGACGGGGTCATCCATGTGGATTTCAAACTCCTTCCACGGAAGAACACCCAGAGCGAGGTTGGAAAACCCGACAGCAAAGATGAAGACCGTAAAAATCAAGGTGAGGGAAGTTCGGGGAATAATCGTTGCCGGGCGGCGTGTCTCCTGCGCCGCCTGGGAGATGGATTCCAGGCCCACGAAAGAAATAATCGCCAGCGAAAACCCGTAAGCGAATTGCCCCGCCGAGACATTATGCAGGGCCTCGTGCCACTGCCTGGCCAGTAGTTCTGGCCGCCAGGCCACGGCGAAGCCGAAAACAACGATCGTAGTTTCGGTGATGATATCGATTGCGCCCAGGATTTCGTTAAAAAGAGAGGACTCGCGGATGCCCAGAATGTTCAGCCAAACCAGCAGGCCAATCAGAACGACGGCTTCGATGACGTTGTAGGGTTTGTACAGGGAAACGATGCCAAGGTTCCAGACAGGGCTGGGAAATTCCTGATGAAAGACAAAAGGGAAGAAAAAGTTCAGGTAGCCGACGGAGGCTACGGCAAAGAGCGCGATGTCAATCGTGTAGTCGAGGAGCAGCGCCACTCCGGCAACATACCCCCAGAAGTCGCCAAGACCGCGCAGCGAGTAGTACTGGCCGCCTCCGGCCACAGGATAGGCTGAGGCGAGTTCGGTATATGCCAGCCCTACCATGATGTAAACCAGCCCGGCGGCGGCAAAGGCTGCGCCGGCAGCGCCCTGGGCGGCGGCAATCACCAGGCCCAGCGCCATGTAGACGTCTGCGCCGACGTCGGCATAACCCCACATGAACGAGCCCCATACGGTTACATCGCGGCGGAGTTCGTGTTCAGGGGGCTGAATGGCTGGAGATGTTTCTGCCATATGGATCGTGGTCTCGTGGAGCTGCGCCGCTGAGACCGGGCTGCGCATAGCCGAAAGGGTCAAGAATCCCATTGCGCAGCTCCGCGGACCGAAGCCTGAAGGCACGCGATGATACCGCATACAGAGGCCGAAGAGAATCACAAGTTACGGGGAGGAGCGCTCCGGACAGGATGCATGACGCATAGAAAGTTCAGGTTGATTGGGCGGGCGTCTTCAATCGGGGTCACGCGGCTCGAAAAGGGGAAGAATTATCAGACGCCTCCCAGCGGCTTTCGCGAGCTACCGTTTGCCCGAGCGTTGAGGCCGCCTTGACTTTCGCTGTTTGTTCGGCTATGGTGAAAAAGGCTTGATGATCGAGCCCAATTTCTCCGCCATAGCCAGTCCCGCCCGTTGGTTTCCCTGTTGCGGACGTTGTGTGGTCTAATCAGGAGGGTGGCCGAGGTATCTCGAAATCATGAAGACGAGTGTCAAGATTGGTAAAGGGGTCGAGCAGCTCTTCGGCACGTTCGACGAGAACCTGAAGCTGCTGGAGAAATCGCTCCGGGTCTCCACGCACCTCGCCGATGAGACTCTCGAAATAGAAGGCACAGAGGAGAGCGTGCGGCGCGCCCAGCGCGTGGTGGAAGACTACACGGAGCTGGTGGAACGTGGCACGCGTTTCGAGAATGCCGAGGTACAGGCCTTCTTGCGCATCCTCGCCGAGGACCCGGAGGCCACACTGAAAGGTCTGGCCGAGGCGGGGCGCCCGCGCACGTTTGGCAAGAAGACGGTTTCGCCCAAGAGCCTGAACCAGCGCCGCTACGTGGATGCCATCGAAACGCACGACATGGTTTTTGGCGTCGGCCCCTCGGGCACCGGTAAGACTTACCTGGCGGTGGCGATGGCGCTGGATGCACTGCTCAGCAAGGAGGTGAGCCGGATCATCCTGGCGCGCCCGGCGGTGGAGGCGGGCGAGCGCCTGGGTTATTTGCCGGGGACTTTGCAGGAAAAGGTGAATCCCTACCTGCGGCCGCTTTATGACGCGCTCTACGACGTTCTCGATCCCGATCGCGTCGAGCGCTACCTGGAAAAGAGCATCATTGAAATCGCTCCGATAGCCTTCATGCGCGGCAGAACGCTGAATGACGCCTTTGTGATTCTCGATGAAGCCCAGAACACCACGAGCGAGCAAATGAAGATGTTCTTGACCCGCCTCGGCTTCAACTCGAAAGCGGTGATTACGGGCGACATCACGCAAATCGACTTGAACGGGCGGCGGTCGGGCTTGATCGAGGCTATCGAGGTGGTAGGCAAGGTCCCGGGGATCAGCTTCGTCTATTTCAACGAACGCGACGTGGTCCGCCACAATCTTGTCCAGCGCATCATTCGTGCCTACGAGGATTTCGACCGCGTGCGGGCCGCCGAGGCCAACGGCAAGAGTTCCTGACACGCGCGCCGGATGAGAGACAAGGAACGAGGAAGCGAGAGGCTTGTACATTCGTTCCTGCTCGGAGGGCAGCAGGACTCTTGATTGCGAATCGGCAGAAACGGTTTGCCGTGAAGCTCGCCGCGGTGCGAATTTTTGTGGAACGCCTGCGGACCGAGTTGCGCTTGGGTCGGCGCGACTTCAACGTTGGTTTTGTCGGCGACCGGGAGATTAGGCGACTGAACGTCGCCTACTTGGGGAGAAGGCGGCCCACGGATGTCCTTTCCTTCCCGTGGCGAGGAACCGGCAGGGTGGGAGTTGGGGTTGCGAACCCCGAGTTCGCGAACTTCCTGGGGGACGTGGTAGTTTCAGTTGAGACGGCGAGGCGCAATGCGCGCCGCGGGGGCCACTCCACGCTGCACGAGATTCGCTGGCTCATTCTTCACGGTCTGCTGCACCTGTTAGGATACGACCACGAAACGGACCGAGGGGAAATGACGTCCCTGGAACTCGCGCTGCGCGAGCGGCTGGGCATAGCCGGGCAGGGCAAACGAGAGCGAAGACGGGCAAGGCGGTAGGGGAGCCCTCTCGCAGCAAACGCCGCCGCCCTTCGCGGATGTGATTAGAGCATGTCAATAGTAGTGGTGGTCATCTGGATCGTGCTCCTGGTCGGGCTGCTCGTGTGCGGCTCGGTGGCTTCTTACCTGCGACTCCTCCTGCGTCGCCTGACTCCTGTAGCCGCCCTCCAGTTGTTCCAACCAAGCAAAGGGCGACGGGTCCGGGCAGACCGGGAACGGGTGGGCGTCTCGATTTCCGCCCTGCACGGCGCCACGATGCACCTTTTTGCCGTGGGCGTCACCGGGCTCCTCTTTCTGGAGCGGCCGGGTCATTTGTGGGGGAACCTGTGTGCCGCGCTGGCAATCGTGCTGAGCGTCATTGCCATCTTCGATCAGCTCATACCTTTCATGCTGGTGGCGCGTCACGACGAGCCTGAGGTGATTCTGGAACACTGGATGCCGTTTCTGCGCACGGTCGTGTTGCTGGCGCTCCCGCTAACCTTCCCCATACTAGTCTCCACCACTATCGGCCGCTTGCTGGAGCCGCCGGAAGAAAAGCCGGCGCCACCCACGCCGCAGCAGAGCCTTCAGGAGCTGATTGAGGCGGGGGAACAGGGAGGGCTGATCGAAAAAGGCGAAGGGGAACTGCTTCAGTCCGTGGTGGAATTCGGCGACACCTTGGTGCGGGAGGTGATGACGCCGCGGCCTGAAATCGCGGCCCTGGAGATTAACGCTCCCGTCGAGGAACTGCGCCGGCTTTTTCGCGAGAAGCGCCTCACGCGCTACCCTGTCTATTCCGGGCAGCTCGACCGCATCCAAGGCCTCGTCAATGTTCGGGACTTGATGGAGTTGCCTCCGGACGAACAAGCGAAGGTTACACTCCGCTCCCTGGTGCGGCCCGTCCCCTTCGTCCCCGAAACCAAACGCATCCAGGCACTGCTCAAGGAACTCCAGCAGACCACGACGCAACTCGCCATCGCCGTGGATGAGTACGGCAGCGTTTCGGGCTTGGTCACGATCGAGGACCTGCTGGAAGAAATTGTGGGCGAGATCCGGGACGAAGTGGAACCGCATGCTCGGGACGTCATTAAGGAAACACCGAACTCCTACGTTGTGCGGGGCCATACGGAGCTGGCCCAAATCGCCGAGCAGCTTCACGTGGATATCGAAGGGCGCGATTACTCCACCGTCGCCGGGTTGCTGCTGGCGCGCCTAGGGCACGTCCCAAAGCCCGGCGAAACCGTGGAACGAAGCGGTGTAACCTTTGAAGTGCTGGAGGCCAACCAGCGGACCGTCCTGAAAGTGCGCCTGCGCGTTCCTCCGGATGCCTCTCACGCCCCCTCGACTGATGCCGAACCCCATGCCAACTAAATCGGGGTTTGTGGCCATCTTGGGCCGCCCCAACGCGGGGAAGAGCACCCTGGTCAATGCCCTGGTCGGTGAGAAAGTCTCCATCGTCACGCCTGTCCCCCAGACGACTCGCAACCGCATCCTGGGCATTGTGAACCGGCCCGGGGCGCAGGTCATCCTCATGGACACGCCGGGAATTCACAAGCCCGTTTCGCGCCTCAACCAGCAGATGATGGCCTTCGTCCGCCAGGCGCTGGAGGAACGAGATTTGGCGATTTTGATTGTCGATGCCTCGGCGAAGTTCGGCAAAGGCGACGCGTTCGCCCTGCAGCTTCTGAAGGAATACGCGCCGAAAAGCATCCTGGCCCTGAATAAGATTGACGTGATTCAGAAACCGCGCCTGCTGCCACTCATCGACCAATATTCCAAGCTCCACAACTTCGAAGAGATCTTTCCCATCTCGGCGCTCGACGACGATGGGCTGGAGGAACTCCTCGAAGCTGTGATCGGACTTCTGCCGGAGGGGCCACAGTTCTTTCCTCCCGACATCTACACCGACCAGCCCGAGCGCTTCCTGGCCAGCGAGATCATCCGCGAGAAAGTGATCCGCCACACGCAGCAGGAACTCCCGCACGTCACCGCCGTCTTCATCGAGAAATTCGAAGAGACAGATACCATCACACGTATCTACGCGACGGTCGTGGTGGAGCGGGATTCGCAGCGGCCCATCGTGATCGGCGCCGGCGGGCAGCGCATCAAGCAAATCGGCACCGAGGCCCGCCTGGAACTGGAGAAGTTGTTCCCACCTAAAGTGTTCCTTGAACTCTTCGTGAAAGTCGCGCCCCACTGGCGCGATAACCGCGCGCTGGTCGCCGCCCTGGACTACCGCAACGAGTAACGCAACGTCCGTTCTTGGACATTGCAGCTTTTCGTCGGCCCGGCACAGGTACGAGAGGGCCTCGCCTCTGGCAAGGACGGGTAGCGCAGCATTCGCCTTTCAAAGCTGCGGCTTTTCTACGGAGTGCGGGAGCTTGCTCCCGCCTTCAAAAGCGGCGGCAAGGCGCTGCACCCCAAGGTCACTCCCCGACGGTGATGCCGAGGGATTTCATTTTGCGGTAAAGGTGGCTGCGTTCGAGGCCGAGGACTTCGGCGGTGCGGGTGACATTGCCCTGGTTTTCTTCGAGCT
>CAZBWJ010000030.1:0-34521 GCA_964495535.1 uncultured Acidobacteriota bacterium
TGTTCTCCGCTTGCGCGCGGAAAAGGTCGTAGAACTTCTCGTCGCGCGGTATGAGCTGCACGCTAACTCCTTGGCGGGATTTACAAATCTCATTCTCTCTGAAGCTGGCCGGGAAGGCAAGGGCCTTCCCATTGCCCCCAAGCTGGCACCATCTGCGGTCACGCTCGCGGCTTGGCCTTACTCCGCCCGAGCCGGAAGGCAGGAAGCAGAAGGCGGCGACGGCGCGCGCAAGGCCAGCCAGGGAGCTTTGAAAACGCCGCTGGAGATTCGGCGTGTGCATGAGGCGCGGATCATAGACTTCGATCCCCGAGAGTTGGCAGAAATCGGCGCCAGGTGAGCGCCCGCAGACATACGCTCCAACGTGTGCGAACAGGCAGCAACGTGGGGGCCCGTTTGAGAGCTAGCCGAGTGCAACCAAGGCCGTCAGATTCTTCCGCGTTGTTCTTAGCTTTGCGCGTGTGCGAATCGGCACCAGAAAAGGGGCTGATTTCGAGCTTATCACGCTCGAAACAAAGCGGTTAGCTTCTCCCGGTTCGTTTCGCCCCCAAATCTGGCATTTCCCTTTGTTTTCAATGACATGCCGACTTTCGTGTCCGTATTATATAGAGGCTCACCTGTTCACGGTCTTCCGACCGGAGCGGCAACCACAGATCAAGGCCGCATGAGGCCGTCGCTCCCTGCCAGCCAATCCCACCTCCTGACCCATTCTCCCTTGCCTCTGGCGGCAACCAGGTCCGCGCCCTGCCCGCAAACCATAGCCTAGTATCCTAACATATCTTACCTCAAAAAACAAGAGACAAAGTGTCGCGGCGCGTCTTGACCTGCTGTGCGTGGGTTCGCTCGCAATGGAGATTACGCGGGTTGCTTGGGGGAGGCTTGGCGAAAACTCTCGCGCCGAAACAAAAAGGGCGGGGAAACATTCTCCCCGCCCCTGCTCTTCTTGCTTATCCCTCATTCGCTAGCACTCGCGGAAGGCGCTTGGTGCCTACTGCCTTCTGCTTACTGCCTGCTTGCCGACAAGCCGTAGACCTGAAGGTCTGCGCTACAGATGGCGCCACGAAAAAGAAAAAGGGCCGGGGGGTTGCCCACGGCCCTTTTTCGCCTTGCTTGCTGTCAACTGACCACTGACAACTGACGGCTGCTTTTTAGTACATCCCGCCGCCCATACCGCCTCCCGGAGGTCCGGCGTGACCCTTCTCTTCCTTTTCCGGGATCTCGCTGACCAGCGCCTCGGTGGTGAGCATGAGCGAGGCGATAGAGGCAGCGTTCTGGAGCGCGCAGCGGGTGACCTTGGTCGGGTCAATCACGCCCGCCTCCACCAGGTCGGCGAAGGTCTCGGTCTCGGCATTGAAACCGAAGTTCGGGTTCGTATTGCCGCGGACCTTCTCCACCACCACGGCGCCTTCCGCTCCCGCGTTCATGGCGATCAGGCGCAGCGGCTCCTCGAGCGCGCGCTTCACGATGTTGATACCGATCTGCTCGTCGCCCTCGGCCTTCAGCTTGTCGAGCGCCGGGATGCAACGCAGCAGGACCACGCCGCCGCCGGGCACGATGCCTTCCTCGACAGCAGCCTTGGTGGCGTGCATGGCGTCCTCGACACGAGCTTTCTTCTCCTTCATCTCGGTCTCGGTCGCCGCGCCCACCTTGATCTGAGCCACGCCGCCCACCAGCTTCGCCAGCCGCTCCTGGAGCTTCTCGCGATCGTAGTCGGAGGTGGTTTCTTCGATTTGCGTGCGGATCTGCTTCACGCGGCCTTCGACCGCGGCAGACTTCCCGGCACCTTCGATGATCGTGGTGTTGTCCTTGTCCACCGTGATCTTCTTGGCCCGGCCCAGGTCTTCGAGCTTGACGTTCTCGAGCTTGATGCCCAGGTCTTCCGTGATGGCCTTGCCACCCGTGAGGGTGGCGATATCGTCCAGCATCGCCTTGCGACGATCGCCGAACCCGGGAGCCTTCACCGCGCAGCAGTGCAGGGTGCCGCGCAGCTTGTTCACCACCAGGGTGGCCAGCGCTTCGCCTTCCACTTCCTCCGCCACGATCAGCAGCGGCTTGCCCGACTTGGCAATCTGCTCGAGCAAGGGCAGGAGGTCCTTCATCGAACTGATCTTCTTCTCGTGGATGAGGATGGAGGCATCCTCGAGGACGCATTCCATCCGCTCGGGATCGGTGACGAAGTAGGGGGAAAGGTAGCCGCGGTCGAACTGCATGCCCTCGACCACTTCGAGTGAGGTCTCCATGGTCTTGGCTTCCTCGACCGTGATTACGCCATCCTTGCCGACCTTCTTCATGGCCTCGGCGATGATGGTGCCGATGGTCATGTCGTTGTTGGCTGAGACCGAGCCAACTTGCGCGATCATCGAACTCTCTTCGACTTTCTTCGAGAACTTGTCGATCTCGCCCTTCACGTGCTTCTTCGAGCCGTCTTTCTGGATTTCGTCGTAGCCGCAGACCGTACGCACGGACATCTCGATGCCCCGCTTGATGGCCATGGGGTTGGCGCCCGCCGCCACAGTCTTCACACCCTCGCGGTAGATCGCCTGGGCGAGCACCGTAGCCGTGGTGGTGCCATCGCCGGCGACGTCCGAGGTCTTCTTGGCGACCTCCTGCACCAGCTGGGCGCCCATATTCTCCAGGGGGTCTTTGAGTTCGATTTCCCTGGCCACGGTCACGCCGTCCTTGGTGATCGTGGGGGCGCCGAACTTCTTGTCCAACACCACATTGCGGCCCTTGGGGCCCAACGTGATCTTCACGGCGTCCGCCAGTTGATTCACGCCTCGCAGAATCGCCTGGCGGCTAGCCTCGCCATGTACAATCTGTTTTGCGTTTGCCATCTTCACTCCCTCCAAAAATTCGCTTCAGAATTTGTCTGTTGTCCTTGCCCGTGGTCCGTCGTCGGTTATGCCTGCGGTTATTGGCAAAGACCTTGGCTCTGTCGGCGACTAACCGCTGACAACTGACCACGGCGGGTTACCCTACTTCTTGCCGCCCGCGGCATGCTTGGCCGCCTCGAGCACGCCCAGCACCTCATCCTCGCGCACGATCAGGTACTCCTGGTCGTCGATCTTGATTTCGGTGCCGGAGTACTTTCCGAACAGGATCCGGTCACCCTTTTTCACGTCGAGGGGGATGACCTTGCCCTCTTCAGTCTTCTTGCCATTACCTACAGCCACGACTTCACCCTCTTGCGGCTTTTCCTTGGCCGTGTCGGGGATGATGATGCCGCCCTTCACGGTCTCTTTCTCTTCAATGCGCTTGATCAGAATGCGATCATGAAGAGGCCTTACATTCATCGGTTTTGCTCCTTTCTTTGGGTCCAGAGGTCGGTTTGCCGGGAACCCCGGCCTGTGGCTTTCGATTCTTCCCGTCACAGGCAGGCTGTTCTCGGGGTCTAACTGCTTTACAGACAGAAGATTAGGCCAGCCTTGCCTGCGTTCTCGTAGGCCGTTAGCACTCTCGCCTTGAGAGTGCTAATTTACATTGAGAGGGTGGGGTTTGTCAAGAGGGTAGTCAGGGTCGGAGCGTCAGGCTCCCGGTTTGGCCATCCGGCGGTAGAGTCGCCGGCCTCCACGCCACATCAGCCAGGCGAGGGCTCCCCAGAACAGCAGGGCAGGCCCGTAGCTAACCAGGAAAACCGTCAGCCCGAGGGCTGAGTCCACGAAGTTACGGTAGCCATCGATGAAGGCGGTGCGCAGGCGGGCTGCGGTCGCGAACGGGGCCCGCTCCAATTGCGCCTTGAGTTCTTCGGCCAGCGTGACATTCAGCGTTGCCAGTTCCACGCGGCGAAGCAGGTTCTTCCGCTGCGCTTCCATCCGCTCGATTCCCTCGCGCGTTCGGGCGATCTCCCGCTCGACTTGCAGGATATCGAGCACCTTGCCGGTGCGGTTGTTGAGCACCGCGATCAGGCGCTGCTCGGTGGCGCGGGCGTTGCGTAGCCGGGCATCGAGGTCCACAACCTGCTCGGTCACCTCCTCAGTAGAAAGCTGCTCCTGGGTCACCCGGCCCAGCCGGCGGATTTGCTCCAGCACAGCGGACAACCGGCTCGCGGGAACGCGCAGGGTCAGACGAGCGCGCCGTGGCTGATTGGGGTTTTCGGCGGAGCTGGCCTGGGCAACGTACCCGTCTGCCTGCTCGACGATGCTCGTCACTTGTTTTCTTGCCGGGTCGAACTCCTTGACTTCAAGCGTCATCGTGACTTGGTAGGTGATAAACCGCCCGGCTATTGGGGGAATGCCGGGGACCTTATCTCTTGCCTCTTCGCTGGCAGAGTCGAGCGTTCCCTGCTCCGTCCCCATAGCAGCCCTCTGGCGCGCATACTCGGACGCCTTGTCGGCAGCCAAACGCGACCGCAGAAGATTTGGGATGCTGATGGCGGCGATGATTAGAATCACGGCGGCGCTGCCGGCCAGCCCGATCGCCAGGCGACCCCAGCGAACACCGGTTTTCTTCTCCGCGGCGGGCATGACCGGCGGGTGCACAGTTGCCGGTGCAGATTCCACCTGCCATTGCTGCAAAGTTGTGGAAACTCGTCTCAGATCGGCAATCATGGCGGAGCAGGTCTTGCACTCGACCAGGTGGCGCTGGATCTCGGCTTGCCGTACGGGGCCAAGTTCCTGGTCCAAGTAGGCTTGCAGTTCTTCGGGTTCGACGAAGTGGTTTTCCATGGGCTTACGCCCCCTCGGCCCAGGTTGGGGCCAGCAGTTCGCGCAAGGCCAGCTTGGCACGGAACAGCCGCGAGCGGACTGTCCCGACCGGCACATTCAACACCTGGGAAATCTCCTGGTAGCTCAAACCCTGGTATTCCCTGAGCATCACAATCTCCCGCTGTTCAGCTTCGAGTCGGGCCAGAGCCTCGCGGATCTGCTGCACCACGCCGACGTCGCCTCCTGCGGCCCCGTCCGGGTCGAGGGCCGACGCCTCGGCCATCTTTCGGTGCTCAGACGCCACGCGGTTCACAGCAATGCGGTAGAGGAGGGTCCGGAAGCTCGACCGCACCTCGTAAGTCGTTCGCTGCTGAACCACAGCCAGAAAAACGTCTTGGGTGATCTCCTGTGCCCGGCCAGGGTCATCTACTCGCCGCCGCACGAAGCCGTATATCGGATTCTTGTAGCGGTCGAAAAGCTCGCGAAAGGCGAGCGTCTCGCCGCGCTTGAAGGCCTGCATAAGTTCCTCGTCCGACCGCTGGCTCAAGGGCTTGCCTCCGTTCGAGCTAGCCACTCCTGTAATCGTTGGAACGGCTGAAAAGTTCCCGCTTGCAGGAAAGAATTCCGGACCCGGCAATGACCGTCCCACCTAGCCGTGAAGTTCAGCACGCTCGGTTCCACAAGGTTTGGGGTAATCCCACCTCGCCTCGGCTATAATCAAACCACATCGATGGCGCTCTATCCTTTTCTGTCCAGGGTCTTTACGCGCAGGGTGTCTGCGACCACAGGCAGTTCTGTTGCGGCGCTGATGCTCCTCGGGTTGACACTTTGCGTCGCGGATCTCCTGGCGTTCTCATCCTTGAACCCTCCCGTGTGGGCACGAGAGCAGGGAAGAGCGGAGCAAGGTGAGGCTTCAGCGGGAGCTGAGAACGTCGCAGAAGCCCCCGAAGGCGAGGAAAACACGAGTCCACCTCGCGCGCTAAGCGAAGAAGCCGTCAAGGAAGTTCAAACGGCTGTTGGTGCGGTCGCGACGCCCGATCCGCAGGCACTGGCAGAGGCGCTGGGCGTGGAGCTTTACCCGAAAGGCAGCCAAGCCGGTGAGTCCGCGACCAACAGCCTTGAGTCGCTGGGCGATTTGGACGGTGACGGGACTCCGGAAATGGCGCTCCGCTGGACTGGCCTTTCGCGGCCTGCGCCCGAAATCGGAGAGGAGGCCGAAGCCAGTCAGGGCCGAGAGGAGGGCGAGCCACAGGGCCCAGTTCGTGTCTGGATCGTCTTCCTGCTTGCCTGGGACGGAGCGCGATGGAATGTCACCCGCTTGATGGACACGACCTGCCAGTTCACCGTGGAGGTTCAACCGCTGCTGGGGCCTGCAACGCGCGCGTTGGTGGTCGTGGTTTCCGTAGGGGCGACCGCCGCGCCATACCCGGTCATTTTTCAGTTCATGAATCACGCCGCCACGTTGCTTTGGGACAGTCGGGCAGACGAAAGTCGATACCAGGGATATGCCCACGGGAAGGTGGAATTCCGGGATGAAAATGGAGATGGAGTATTCGAGCTGGTAGCTTCCGGGCGCGCCGACCCTGGCCTGCTGGTTTTTCCGCCGGAGGGCGGGCGTGGCTTTAATGCCCGGGCCGTGTATGTCTGGGATGGTAGGGCCTATGTGCCGGGCAAGACCAAGTATTCTGCCAACGAAGACTACACCCTGTATCGGTTCATCTCAGCCCTGCACCTCCGGGATTTTCGCAGTGCCTATGCGCTAGTCGATCCGCCGAAGTTCCTGAAAACCCAGGAGCCGAGCCTGGAGGCATTCCGAAAACAGATCGAGAGTACGTGGCCGGAGTTCCTGGACGATCACATCTTTGAGGTCAAAGAGAGTAGCCAAACCGCGCCGGACGACTTTGCGTTTGAGCTGACGCTGGCGGACAAGCTTTACGCTTACCACCCCAGCTTCAGCCCGGACGCGAAGCATCTGCTGACAAGCCTGGAGCGGCGGGAGGAGAAATAAAGAAATTGTCGATTGACGATTGTCGATTGACGATTGAAGATCCCATTCATTGGCTGTGACTTGCCTCACCTGGAGGTGCGGGTTCTCTGCTACCTTGCGCGGCGGGCGCTTGAAAGCCAGGTGGACGTCGCGGTCCCCGAGTCCATCGAAGGCAGAGTTCAGCCTCTTTACGCCGTGTGCCGGCTGCGCGTCTTGGCGGTCATCCGGGCCAGTCTCGAGGCTGGCCGAAGCGAGACGAGCGATTTCTTTCGCCGAGTTCGCTGCCAAGTGATTCTTGGGCGGGAAATCGCACAAGCCGGGTTTCCAGCCCGAATTTTTGCTAACATGAATACGCGCGAGGACTACGCAGCGGCGAAACGAATTGTGAATTCTGAATTATGAATGGTGCATGGTGAATTGTGAGTGAGCCTCTGCACGCGAAACGGGCACAAGCGCTCGATTTCGTAATTCACAATTCAGAATTCACAATTCATAATTCACGCCGCTGACGTTGGACAGCGCAGACATGAGTGACCATCCACAGCCCGGTTCGGACGCCCGCCCCTACATCGAGTTCGTTCACGTCTCGAAGGCGTTTGATGACCAGCCGGTGCTGGTGGACGTGAGCTTTGACGTCCGCCGCGGGGAGATGGTGGTGGTGCTGGGCCGGAGCGGGGTGGGCAAGAGCGTGACGCTCAAGCACATCCTGGGGTTTCTCCAGCCGGACGAAGGTCGGATATTCGTCGCGGGCCGCGAAGTCTCGGCGATGACCGAAGCCGAGCTGATGGACGTCCGCCGCCGCGTGACCATGGTTTTCCAATCAGGGGCACTGTTTGATTCGCTCACGGTGGGCGAGAATGTGGCTTATCCGTCGCGGGAGCGTGCTGAGCGGGGGTTGGCGCTGAGCGAAGAGCAGATTCAGGCCCGCGTGAACGAGCTTCTGGCGCGGGTTGAATTGAGCGACGCACGCAATCTGATGCCTTCGGACCTCAGCACGGGCATGAAGCGGGCCGTGGCCATCGCCCGCGCCCTGGCGGCGGAGCCCGACGCCATCCTCTACGACGAGCCCACTACCATGGTTGATCCGCTGATGGCCCAGACCATCGGCGACCTGATCCTGAAGCTCAAACGCGAGACCGGCCTGACGTCCATCGTGGTAACGCACGACATGCGGCTGGCGCGTAAACTCGCCGACCGGGTTGTCTTTCTGGTGGACAGCCGCGTGGCCTTCTTTGGGCCGGTAAGCCAACTCGATGCCGCCGTGGAGCCGGTCATCCAGGATTTCATTCAACTGGATGAGGTGTCGTTCCTGTCCTCGCGGCAATGATGACGAAACCGGCGCAAGGTAGACGGCCCCTATGCTCCTTCTGAACCGCCGCGAAGTCGAAAGCCTGCTCGATCTCGACCGCTTGATCGAGGCGCTCGCGCCGGCCATGGCCGAACTCAGCGCGGGACATGTTTCGATGCCCCCGCGCATCGTGACGCTGGTGCGCGAGCACGGTGGTTTGCTGGGCGCCATGCCGGTGTATCTGGGTTCCGCGCGCACGCTTTCCACGAAGCTCGTCAGCGTTTTTCCCGAGAACGAAGCGCGAGGCGTCCCAAGCCATCAGGCCGTGATTCTGCTTTTCGACCCGGAGACAGGTTCGCCGCGCGCCATGATGGATGGAACGTTCATCACGGCGACGCGCACCGCAGCAGGGTCGGCCCTGTCGGCCCGCCTCCTGGCCCGCGAGGACGCGCGGGTGCTGCTCATCGTTGGAACCGGCGTCCAGGCGCGCGCTCACGCTCGCGCCCTGCCGTGCGTGCGGACGATCCGTGAGATCCGCGTCGTGGGCCGCAGTCGCCCAAAGGCCGCGCTGCTGGCGGCTGAAATCACCATGAAGCAAGGCATCAAAACCTTTACCTGCGAGAACACGGAGCAAACCTTTGCGGGCGCGGGCATCGTCTGTGCGACGACGCACTCCGCAGAGCCCGTCGTGAAAGGCGCGTGGCTCGATCCGGGCACACACGTGACCTCGGTGGGTCTGAATCCGGACGGGCGCGAGCTCGACGCTGAGGCAGTGCAAAAGGCCGTGGTGGTGGTCGAAACGCGCCAAGCCGCGCTCGCTCCGGGCCCTTCGGGCGCGAATGATTTGAAGTGGCCGATTCGCGACGGGCTGATCACGGAAAGCCACATCCACGCGGAGATCGGCGAACTCGTTTCCGGTGCCAAGCCCGGAAGGACCTCCGCCGAGCAAATCACGCTCTACAAATCCGTGGGTGTCGCTGTCGAGGACGCAGTTGCGGCCCGCTTGGTGCTCGACGCCGCGGAGAAGCAGGGCGTGGGGCGACAGATTGAAATCTGACAAAGCGAAACGCGAAATTCGAAAGTCAAAACTCCTCCCACCAATACAAGTTGTTGACGATTTTCGAATTTCGATTTTCTAGTTTCGTCCATTCGCCGTATGAAGGCCAAACCCGCCATAACACTCGACCGCGTGCTCTCGCATTTGGGGCTAGCTTCGCGCACTGCGGCTCGGGAGGCCATCCGCGCCGGGCGGCTCAAGGTGAATGGCCGCGTGATCCGCGACCCGGAATGCTGGGTCCGCCTGGGGCAGGACACCATCCAACTGGATGGCCGACGTCTCAAGCCGACGCGCAAGATCTACCTGCTCTTTTACAAGCCGAAAGGTGTCATCACCAGTCACGGTGACCCGGCGGGGCGCAAGACCGTGTACGACTATCTCGATGAATTGGGCCGCTGGGTGGCTCCTGTGGGCCGGCTGGATAAGGATTCTTCCGGGTTGCTGCTTCTCACCAATGACACCGAGCTCGCAGATTTCGTCGCGAGTCCTGTCTCCGGAGTGGCTAAGACGTATCTGGCCAAGCTCAGCGGATTGGTGAGCGACGAGATCATCGCCCGGCTCAACGCGGGCGTGGAGATGAAGCGCGGTGACTGGGCAAAGCCCGCGAGCGTGCGCCGCATCGAGGACCGCGGGAAATACAGTTGGCTCGAGATCGTGCTGACCGAAGGGAAGAACCGCGAGGTGCGCCGCATGGTCGAGGCCGTGGGTTTCAAGGTGCTGAAGCTGGTGCGCACCCGCCTCGGACCGCTCACCCTGGACGGATTGGAGGTAGGGAAGTGGCGTGAGCTCGGCTCCGCCGAGGTCGCGGCCCTAAGGAGGCGTGGGGCAAGGTCTGGCTTGTGAGCTTGCGGTTCTTCCGTCCCCCCCGCGAGCGTGCTGGAGGGCTTCCATGCGAAAGAAATCTCTTCTGATAGTCATTGCGATGCTGTGCCTGAGTGGCGCGTCGCGCGTAAGAGCGCAGGAATCCCGTGCTCCCGCCCGGGGCAAAGGGGTTCTGGACGTTATCGTTTTGGATGAACAGAGCAAGCCGCTGGCGGGGGTGCTGGTGGCCGTCCCCGGCTATCGCTCGACGACGGGCCTGGGCGGCACGTGCCGGTTTGGACTGCTTCCCGGTCGTTACGCGGTGCTGATCAGCAAGTCAGGATACCGCGGACGTCGAATCAACGCCGGCGTTCGTCCCGGCGAAACAACAACCCTCCGGGTCGTGCTGCAGAAACTGCCTCCCGCACGCTCCCCCGCCTAGGTGGGGACGGCTCTACCTTCCTATCTTGGCCGCACAACACGTTGAGTGGGAACCGGGTCTGTAAGCTCAGGTTTCGAAAAGCGACTCCACGAACTCGCGCGGGTTGAAGGGTAGGAGGTCCTCGAGCTTCTCGCCAATGCCCACGAACTGGATGGGCAGGCCGAGTTCGCGGGCGATGGCCACCACGACGCCGCCCTTGGCGGTGCCATCGAGCTTGGCGAGGATGATGCCGGTGGTGCCCGCACGCTCGGTGAATTGGCGCGCCTGCTGGAGGCCGTTCTGGCCGGTAGTGGCGTCGATGACCAGCAAGACCTGGTGCGGCGCGTCGGCCACCTCGCGGCGGGCGATGCGGCACATCTTCTCCAGTTCCGCCATCAGGTTGAACTTGGTGTGCAGACGCCCGGCGGTGTCCACGATGACCGGATCGTCCTGACGCTTCTTGGCGGCGGCGAGCGCATCAAAGATCACGGCTGAGGGGTCGGCGCCGGGCCTCTGCTTCACGATCTCGATATCCAGGCGCCCGGCCCAGATTTCGAGTTGCTCGTTGGCAGCGGCACGGAACGTGTCGGCAGCGCAAAGGAGGGGTCGGCGGCCCTGCTGAAGATAGTAATGGGCAAGCTTGGCGATGCTGGTAGTCTTGCCCACGCCGTTGACCCCCACCACGAAGATAACTTCCGGCTGGCCGGCAGGTGGCCGTTTGGGAGCGGGGGCAACGCGCGGGCCGGCGGAATTCTCCAGCGCGGTCAGGATTTCTTGCTCCAGTGCGTAGCGCAACTGCCGAGCCTCATGCAGCTTGCGGCGGCTTACCTGGTCGCGCAGGTGCGCGAGGATTTCCTGCGTGGTCTTGACGCCGAGGTCGGCGGCGAGCAACGTCGCTTCCAGCTCGTCGAGCACCGCCTGATCGACCGTCGCCTTGCCTTCCACAAGCTCTTCGACCCGCTCGACCAATTGCGCCTTGGTGGAGGCCACGGCCTGCCTGAGGCGGTCGAAGAAGCCGGCTTTTTTCGTGTCGTCTGGCCCAAACAGAGATTGAACCATCGATAGTGATTCTATCCTGAACGGCACGCGGGCGGGCATGAAATTGCGGAGAGCTTACGAGGGGAAAAGCGTGCCAGCTCAGGCGCTGGCTTGCGGAACGGTTTCGAGCGTCCTCCGACGCACCTCAAACTTACGGAGTTCGCCTTTGGTGTAGGCGGCGTGCAGGGCGTCCACAACGATGGGGTCGTACTTGCTGCCCGCCTGCTTTCCCAGGATTTCCAGCGCCTGCGGGAATTCGCGGCCGGCCTGGTAAGGCCGGTCGGTGGTGATGGCGTCCAAGGTGTCGGCCACGGCAATGATGCGCACCATGAGGGGAAGCTCGTCTCCTGTGAGCCCATCGGGATAGCCTCTGCCATTCAAGGACTCGTGGTGCCAGCGGATTCCCGGCAGCATTTCCGTGAGCCGCTTCACCTGCCGCACGATCTCGAACCCCATGACCGGGTGGCGCTTCATGATTTCGAATTCCTCGTTGGTCAGCACCCCGGGTTTTTTCAGCACGCGGTCCTCGATGCCGATCTTGCCCACGTCATGGAGTGTGGCCGAAACGCGGACCTTGTCAATCTCATCATCCGCCAGGCCCAACTCACGCGCCAGGATCACGGAATACTGGGAGACCCGCCAGGAGTGGCCTTTGGTGTAAGGGTCCTTCGCGTCCACCGCTGCGGCGATCATTTCGATCGCATCAATAAAGAGCTGGCGGTTCTCCTCCGAGGCGCTCTTCAAGTCGCTGATGTAATGCTGGATGTCCTCCGCCATCAGGTTGAAGGTGGCGGCCAGCTCGCCGATTTCGGTGCGGCTGCGGATGTCGGCCCGCTGCGTGTAGTCGCGCTGGGCGATGGAGCGGGCCGTCTGGGTGAGGCTGTCGAGGGGACGCGTAATGAACTTGGCGGAAAAAACCGCCATGACCAGGCTGAGGATAATGACCACCACGCCCCATAGCACGGTGTCGCGGCGCATCTCGTATACGGCAAAGAAGGCGTCGCGCAGCCTTCTCTGCACAATCACGCCCCAATTGAGGTTCTGAATGGGGGAGTAGGTTCCGAGCATCTCGACGGTCTCGTTGCCTTCAGTCAGGTCAAACTTGTTGGTTTCTGTGGCGCGCGCCATGCCGCGCCAGACCAGGAACTTCTGGACAATGGGGATATTCACCATGTCCTTGCCCGCCACATTCTTCTCGGGGATGTTGGAGGCGACGAGGCGGCCGGCGTTGTCCACAATGTAGGCTTCGAGGCCTATCCGGCGGGTCGCCTCCAGGCGGTCCAGTATGGGCGCGAGAGTCACGACCGCCGCCGCCATGCCCTGGAATTGGCCCTTGGCATTGATGGGGCGGGCCCAGACCATGACCGGCTCGCTCTTTCCGTTCCGAACGATGGTGATGGGATCGCTCTGATAAAGGGCGGCCTGGCGGGCGGCGATGAAGGCGCTCTCCAGCGTCTTGCGCAGGAAGGCGTCTCCGGCAGCGTTGTACCCTCCAGCCTGCACTCCGCGGGCTTCGTCATTCAGGACTGTGGCATAAATAACCGTGGGTCGGTCAGTGACAAACTGTTGCAGGGCAGCCCGCAGCCGCGGATCGGACGCGTACTTGGAACGGTGGATCTGGGAGGCAAGGGGCGTCACTTCCTCGAAAAACTCTCCGAGTCCCTGCTGAAGGTTCTCCGTGTAAAGCGAGATCTCTCGCGCCAGCGATTGGGAAGTAACCGTCTGCATCTCGTTTTCCTTCGTCTCCAGAATCTCACGGTTCCTGGACACCATCTTGGAGCCGTAAAACCAGAGGGGAAGGACACTCATGCCAATGAGAATCACCAGCAGCAGGTACAAGATCCTCACGCGTCGGATTTGGCTTCGGTTCATGCTGCCCTAATACCTTGAAATGTTAAGGCAAAGCCGGGCCGAAAAGCAACACTCCATCGCTGCCAGGACGAGTCTTCTCGGCGCGCCATCAGAATTGTCAACAACTTCAAGCCCTGAAGCCCTATGGCGAAGGCGCCAGGCGCGCTAAGCGCTACCCACCTTCATTCGATGCCACTCCTCGGCGTGCCGTTTCAGCAATCTTCGCCTGATCTCACTCCCCCAACTTCTCTCGTATCATGGCCAACCTAGGGGAATTTCCCGATGCAGGTCACTGAAGGGCCACACCAGAGCTGCGAGTTGGCGCGACCCCGACTGCGGCATTGCCGGCGCCCGGGTCGATCGGGTCCCCCAGGAATCATGGGCGCTGGCCCAGACAGAGGCTGGCGTTTGGGCCGCGCCCCGCGCCTCGCAGGGTCAAGGGAGAGTGCGAAGGTCGCTTCTATTCTTCCTTGAGGGTTCGTTCCATCAGTTTGCGGATGGCGTCGCGGGGCGAGGTTTGCCCTTCCAGAATCCGATGGACTTGCTGGGTGATCGGCATCTCCACGCGGTGCCTCGCGGCCAGAGCCACGGCTGCCGCCGTAGTCTTGACGCCTTCCGCGACCATCCGCATGGGGCCGATGATCTCCGCGAGCTTCCGTCCCTTGCCCAGCTCCACGCCCACGGTGCGATTGCGGCTCAGGTGGCCGGTGCAGGTCAGGACGAGGTCGCCCATGCCTGCCAGTCCGGCTAGGGTCTCGCGCCGGGCGCCACAGGCGCAGGCCAGACGTGTCATCTCGGCAAGGCCGCGCGTGATGAGGGCCGCAGTGGCGTTGTGTCCGAGCCCCAGACCTTCCACCACACCGGCGGCGATGGCAATCACGTTCTTCACCGCGCCGCCCAGTTCCACGCCGATAACGTCGCTCGAGCTGTAAAGGCGCAGGGTTCGCGAGGAGAATTCTCTCTGGACTATTTGAGCTGCCTCGCGGTCTTCGGATGCCACCACCAACGCGGTAGGGTCGCCGCGGGCGACCTCGCGGGCAAAGCTGGGCCCGGAAAGCACCGTGAGCCGCGGCGCGAACCTCTTGTCCACCACGCTGCGAAACACTTCGCTCATGCGCATCAAGCGCGCGGTGTCGAGTCCCTTGGTGGCGCTCACGAAGATCATCTCTGGGCGAAATTGCGGAAGCATCCGTTCGTAGAGCGCGCGGCAGACGTGCGAGGGCATCACGGTCACGACGACTTCCGCGCCGCTGAGCGCCTCCGCAAGGTCATTCGTGGGAATGATGCTTTCCGGTAAGCGCGCCCCCGCCATGAACAATTCGTTTTCATGGCGCGTGCGGATGCTCTCGGCTACCTCCTCCTCGTAGGCCCAGAGCCTCACGGCGTGCCCAAGGTTGGCGAGAGTGAGCGAGAGCGCTGTCCCCCAGCTTCCAGCGCCGATGATGGCGATGTGATTCATGAGGAAAAGCTGCCCGTCGTCCGTAGTCAGTTACCCGTTGTAGCCTGCCGCCGGCGAGTGACCACTGACTACTTCTTGCCCAGCCGATTCTCCGTGCCGCTCAGGAGCCGACGAATATTGCCATGGTGCTTGGCGATGATGATGGCCGCTCCGGTCGCGGCTCCCAGCACGATGGGCAGGGGCGGAGGCGGCTCTTTCAAGAAGTACAAAAGGACGGGGAAGGCTGCCGCGGCGGTGATCGAGCCCAGCGAGACATAGCGCCAAATGGCGACGCTCGCTGCAAAGATTACCAGCGCCAAGCCGACTTGGACTGGCGCGAGTGCGATGAACACCCCGACACCGGTCGCGACGCCTTTTCCGCCACGAAAGCTCAGCCAGACGGGGAAGCAATGGCCCAGGACGGCAACCGTCGCCGCCACCGCTATCCAGCGAGGGTCGTGGGCGGTGAGCCGCGCAGCCAGCAACACTGCCACGGTTCCCTTGGCCACATCCAGAATGAATGTGCCTACGAAGCCGACGCCTCCCAGGCTGCGCATGACGTTGGTGGCCCCGATGGAGCCGCTGCCTGTGGCCCGGACGTCAATCCCTTTTTGCCACCGAACCATCAGGTAGCCGAACGGAATCGACCCGAGAAGGTAAGCGATCAAAGTGCTCAGCAGGCCAAGCATTCTTGCCTTTTCAGATGACGCAGTGGCTCATGAATCACGCCGACCGGGGGATACGGGCCACCTTCCGGTACTCTGCGCCGTGCGGCGAGAGTTTACTCTCAAAAAGGAAGAATTCCGAGACCTCGAACCCGCCCAGGGTCACTTCCTTGTGCCGCGCGAGGAGCGCCTGGAGGGCGGGCTGCGGTCGGGGAACCTTGAAGCGCGCCAGAGTGAGGTGCGGCGTGAACGGGCGGTCTTCCCGTGCGAAGCCCAGCCTCTCCATGCAGCCCTCTACCCGGCGGGCAAGTTCGCCCAGCGCCGGTGGCGCCTCAAGCCCAACCCAGAGTACCCGCGGGCGTCGGGCGTCGGGGAAAAACCCGAATCCCTTGACCTCAATCGAGAACTTCTCGGGCGGTGCTAGGCTGGCCAAAGCTTCCGTGACCTGCCGGACCTGGTCGTCTGAGATCTCACCGAGGAATTTCAAGGTCAGGTGAATGCCTTCGGGGCGAGTCCAGCGAGCGTCGGGGCAGGCAGCCCGAAACGCGGCCTGCTGCTGGCCGAGGGCCGCCTGGATGCTTTCCGGCAGATCAATGGCAATGAAAGCGCGCATAGGGGAACTGCCGATTTTCGGTTGAAGATTGACGATTCTCAGCCTTGGCGCAGCAAATTCGAGACCCGCGATCGCCAATCCTGGCTGGCGCGAGGAGAACTCGCATCAGTCGCGGAGCCGACGGCGAATTACCTCTAGTGCCATTTGCGTGGACCAAAGGCGGACACGCTCCCGGTCGCCCGGAAAGCGGAATTCACGAATCTCGGTGCCGCGCTCATCGGCCAGAGCGATGAATACCAGGCCGACGGGCTTCTCGGGTGTCCCTCCGCCTGGACCTGCGACGCCCGTGATGCCAATGCCGATGGAAGCCCCGGTGCGCTTCCGGATGCCTTCCGCCAGGGCCTGCGCGATGGGCCTGGACACTGCACCGTTCTGCTCAATCAGTTCTGCCGGGACGCCCGCCAGCCTGGTCTTCAGTTCGTTGCTGTAGCAGACCGCTCCGCCCAAGAAATAGTTGGAGCTTCCCGGGACCCGGGTCAACCGTTCACTCAGCAGGCCGCCCGTGCAGCTTTCCGCCACTGCCAGAGTCTTTTGTCTCATCATCAGGTACATGCCCACAACTTCTTCCAGGGATTCTCCCCCCGACGAGAAGACGTATTCGCCGAGCGCGGCTTCAGTCTTGTCGCCCAATTCGTCGAGCAGCGCGTTGGCTTCGACTTCGTCCGCACCCCGGGCGCGCAAATGGACCTCGATTGCTCCGGGTGTGGCCAGGATCGTGGTGCTTGGGTTCTCATACTTCCTGTAGATTGGAGCGATGCGCTGATCCACTTCGGATTCGGCAAGGCCGACGAGCTTGTAAACGCGAGTGCGCAGGCATTCCGCGGTGGCAAAGCTCGCTAGGCGCGGAGCGCAGGTGGATTCGAACATCGCCTCCAGTTCCCGGGGTGGGCCCGGAAGCAGCACAATCACGGTGCCCTCGTGGGCGATCCAGAGTCCCGGGGCCGTGCCGAGCTTGTTCTCCAGCCACTCCGCCCCTTCAGGTACCAGCGCCTGGCGCGCGTTGTTCTCCGACATGGTCCGCCCAGAGCGTGCGAAGCGTTCCTCGATGCGGCGTCGGATCTCCGGCACTTCGCGGAGCGGACGGCCGAGCACTCCCGCCACTACCTGGCGATTGACGTCGTCCTCGGTGGGCCCCAGGCCGCCGGTCAGGAAAATCAGCCGCGCGCGGCCGAGGGCGGCACGGAACACCTGCGCCAGGTGCTCGGGATCGTCGCCGACGATAGTCTTGAGCCTTACCTCAATGCCGAGAGCGTTCAGTTTCTGGGTGAGATAAAGCGAGTTGGTGTCCTGGTGATAGGGTGTAAGTAGCTCCGAGCCGACCGCGATGATTTCCGCGTCCATCTGAGATCAGTGATAAGTGACGAGTGACCGGTGATGAGCAGCGGGCAACATAGAACGATGCGGCATCTCCAGAACCTGCTGCCGGCAGCCGGTCGCTGGTCACTGCAGTAAGGGCCTACCCTCGATATCCACGAACAGCTCGAGCAGGGAGCTGTTCGTAGCCAGAATCATGGAACGGTGAGACGTAAACGCCAGCCCCACGATCCCGTAACCAGAAACCGCCAGTTCCGGCTTGGCGTCAGGCGTCAAACGCACTATACCGCGGCGTCCGGCCAGCGACGCAGCAACGTAGAGGTTTCCTTCGGCGTCAAAGGCCAGGCCTTGGGGCCGTCCCAAACCGCGATAGAACGAGGTGACCTGGCCGGCGGGCGAGACGCGAAAGACTTGGTCGAAGCTCGAGGTCGTGGGCCCGGTTAGGTAAAGGTCGCCGCTGGGGCCAAAAGCCAGATGGTAGGCTGCCACGCTCGGCTCCATGGTGGCAAAGACGAAAATCTGTCGGTCCCGGCTGATCTTGAAGATTGTCCCCGTGCGGTCACCAACGTACAGGTTCTCTTCGGGGTCAAAAGCAATGCCGGTGGCCACGCCCATCCCCTCTGCATAAACTGACCGGTGACCGTCCGGCGTCACCTGATAGATCGTGCCCTCGGCGCGGCTGGAAATGTAGAGCAGCCCGTCGCGGTCGAAGGCCAGCCCAGTGGGGTTCAGGAGGTCGTTCAGGAACGGGTGCGCGACATGGTCGCGGCCGATTATGAAAACGGAGACCGCAACCTTTTGTCCGCGGCTGCCGCTGAACGTGCTGAGGATATTTCCGGCCGGGTCCAGGGCGGGATTGGCTACCGGATGGAGGTTCTCCGCAACGGTGACACCGACGGCAATAGAGACCGGCTCGCTGACGCCGGCTCCACTGTCCACGGTCACCTCGCCACTCTCCACACCTTCCGGCACCCGAACCAGGAGGCGGTTGGGAGAACTGACCAGCAAGCTGGCGGGTTGCTCGCCAAAGCGCACCACCGGTCGCGTCGTCCCATTAGCCGTGAAACCCTGGCCCTGAATGGCGACCTCGCCGCCCGCGATCGCGGCGCGCGGTACCACGCCCTCGATGCGGGGTCTATTCCCTGCGGATGCTCTCCTCTCCATAGATTGATCCGACTTACCCGCTTTCTTCCACAAGCTCATTTCAGAAGATAACCCAACAGCAGCAGCACCACCATACTATAAGCGCCCGCCGCCACATCGTCCATCATGATGCCCCACCCTCCGGCCAACCGCTCAACCCGCCGGGCGGGGAAGGGCTTGACAACATCGAAAATCCTGAACAGGACGAACCCAGCAAGCAGCCACTTCCACGAGCCGTCGGGTCGCGCGAGGAAAGTGAGCATTTGCCCCACCACCTCGTCAACCACCACGTAACGCGGGTCAGTCCGGCCGAAAAACATCTCGGCGCGACTTGCGGCCCATACCCCAACAATGAAGATACCCAGCGCCAGGCCTCCCAGCAGGGCCCATAGCCACGGCCGCCCGAGAGGCAGCTGGCCGAGCCCGGCCACCAAAACCAGCCCCACGGCCGACCCGGCGGTCCCAGGCGCCACCGGGAAGTATCCCGCGCCTCCGCAAGTGGCAATCCAGACCGCTGCCCCTCGATGCCCCTCAGGCATGGTTCCCCTTCGCGGCCTGCTGGCTGCTCGGGGCTTCCTCAGACTGTCCCCCGGTATCGGCCGGAAGGCGCACGCGATATCGCTCCGACAGCCAGTTGGCTAGGTCAAGCAGTTTGCAGCGCCCGCTGCAAAAGGGTCGGTAAGGATTGCCCTTCCGGGTCGTCTGGCGCTTACAAGCTGGGCAGCGCATGGCTGCTATCCAAACTAGTGCCGCTCCAACTATTCGGAGCGACTCTCCGCGTGCGAATGGGCGAGTCCCGTTCCCTCTTGCGTGGCATCGGGCACCTTGGGGCGGACCCGGTGAGTCGGAACGGGACGAGCCTTTGCTGGAGGTGCACCGGCTTAATGCATAGGCTCATCATGTTGGAACGGCACTAGCCTCAACTGGGGACTGGATCTGAACCAAAAGCGACGCGCCAGTTTCTTTCCCAACCGGAGTTGTCCGCTCGGCGAAAGCTCGGGCCTCGAGCCGCGCCACCAGGTCGTAGTCGCCAGCCGCCGTGATGGCGGCCCAGCGAAACTCGCCCGGCTGCGGCTCGGTTCCTTCAAAGTCGTTAATCAGAACTTGGCCATCGATTTCGGGCGCCTGAGATTCCAGACGGCCCCGAAAGAGCAACTCAGTCTCAGGCGACCGACCTTCCACCAGTACCGGAAAGGACTTGCCCACCAGCGCCCGGAGCTTGCGCCGGGAAATCTTCCGCTGCAACGCCATGAGCTTCTGCTGCCGGCGACGGGCCTCGTGCGCCGGAACCTGGTCCGGAAGTCCGTAAGACGCGCTCGTTTCTTCGTTCGAGTAGAGGAAGACTCCCAGATGGTCGAACTCCGCCGCCGCGACGAAATCCAGCAGCTTCCGAAAGTCCTGCTCTGTTTCGCCGGGGAAACCCACAATCAGCGAGGTGCGCAGCGTGGCGCTCGGAATGGCCTTGCGGATCTTCTCCAGCAGGCGGAGGAAGTGCTTCCCGCTCGACCCGCGGCGCATACCTTTCAACACCGAATTGCTCGCGTGCTGGAGAGGGATGTCAAAGTAGTTGCAGACCTTGGGCGTTTGCGACACGGCTTCGATGAGGGCCTCGCTCACGCGATTAGGGTAGTAATAGAGAGCGCGTACCCAGACCAGTTCCGGGATTCTGCCTAGCTCGTGCAACAGCGCCGGCAAGCCGTCGCGCCCGCTGAGGTCCGCGCCGTAACTGGTGGTGTCCTGGCCGATGAGGGTGATCTCCCGCACTCCCTGCCGGGCCAGATTTTCTCCTTCGCGCACGACACTTTCGAACTGGCGCGAGCGGAATCGTCCCCGCATCTGGGGAATCACGCAAAATGAGCATGGGTGGTCGCACCCTTCGGCGATCTTGACGTAAGCGCTGTACGGAGGGGTGGAGAGCACCCGCGGCGTGGACTCGTGATAGAGGTAAGGCGCGAGGGGTGCGTCAGCCGTGCGCCGGTCGCCGTCTCCGGCACAAGCCTGGAGCACTCGCTCAAACTCATTCGTCCCGAGCACGAAATCCACTTCGGGCATTTCCTTCAGAATTTCCTGCCGGTAGCGTTCCACCAGGCAGCCGGCCACCACCAGCCGCTTGGCTGGACCCGATTTCTTGTATTCGGCCATCTCCAGGATGGTGTCAATTGACTCGCGTTTGGCGGGGTCGATAAAGCCGCAGGTGTTTACGACGAGGATGTCGGCGTCTTCAGCGTGCGAGGTCAACTCGTAGCCCTGACGGGCGAGAATCCCGAGCATCACTTCGCTGTCCACGAGATTCTTGGGACAGCCCAGGCTGACCATTCCAACTTTCGGCATAAGGGAAGCCCCGCTATGGCCGCGGCCGCATCGAGCGCATGAAAAATTCTAACATGTTTCCGCGGCCGACGGTCTGGGAGAGCCTCTTCGTCGCGGCCGGGCTCGTTCTTCCAACCACCGCCTCGCCTGACGTGAGATCTGCGAACTGACAACCAACAACTGACAACTAGCTACTGACACTGACCACTGACTACTGCCCACTGACAATCCTCTGCCACACCAGGACCACTTGTTCGGCAGAGGCCGCGACATACTCGCCATTGGGTGAGAAGGCCACCGTGCGTACGGGCGCGCGACTTTCCTCTAAAGTCTGCACGACGCTCCCGTCTTCAGACGACCAGATTCGCACCGTCTTGTCTTCGCCGCCTGAGACCACCCAGTTGCCATCGGCGGAGAACTCGGCCCAGTGTACGGGTCCCTGGTGGCCGGTCAGTGTATGCAAGAGCTTCCAGTCGGGCACGGACCAAATCCGGACCTTGCCATCCTCGCAAGCCGTCAACACTCGCCTGCTGTCCCGCGAAAAGGCCATGGCCAAAACCGTGCCCTGATGTCCCCGCAGAGAATCGACGAATTGATGCTGGCGCAACTCAACCACCACGGGATCCGCCGTGGAACTTGCCTCGATCTGGGCGAGTAGGAGCCAGTGGCCGTCGGGAGAAAACTCGAAGAGGTTGGGCTGTCGGGTAAGGGAAGGAATGCTCACCCGCCCCCCGCGCTCGGTGACCGGGTGCCACAGGTCAAAATTGCTTTGCTTGTAGAAACTCAGGTAGGCGATCTGTGGGAAGTAACGCGGGGGGCCGTATCCTCCGCCAGCGCCCACGGTGTTGACTTTGCCGAACAGGGTGTCCTGGTCAATGTCCCATTGGAAAGCGAGCATGGGAGTTGCCCCTGCGGAGCCTTTGTTCTTGGCCCTGAACAAGCCACTCCCCAGGACGAACAGCCGGTTAGGGGCCACGTAGTTCGCTGACTGGAATTGGAGTTCGGTGACGCCCTCCACGCGCGGTCGTAGCAGTTTTCGAATACCTGCCACCGCGAGATTCATGAGCACAATCCTGTCTTCAATCACCACCGCGAGCGTCGAGCTATCAGGCGAGAAGGCGGCAGCGGGAGAATAGTTCAGGGCCAGGTGGCCTTCAAGACGTCCGTGGCTGACCCAGATATAATGGGGCGGCGGGGTTGCGACGCTCTCGATTTGCCCACGAGGCCTGGCTGAAAACCCGGCAAACCCGACAACAATCCCCAGGGCTGCGACGGCAAGGGCTTTCCTGTCCCCGGGCTTTGCGGGCCGTGCACTGGAGCGGCGGTCATAGACCGCCGCTACATCCTCGTCCTGTTTGCGCCTAGACAATTTCACCTCTGGCAATCCGATTCACCAGTTCCCGGTCAGCCTCAAGAAAATCGTAACTCGGCAGCTCCTTGCGGTCCGCCCAAGCAACTGCTTCAAATACCCGGTTGTGAACCGTGCCGCGATACGACGGGATTGCGAAGAAGACCACTTCAACGTACCGGTCGGGATAGCGATGGCGCCGGCGAAAGACTTCCTCGCCCACTTGGGCCTCGATGGCCAGCTCCTCCGTGAGTTCCCGCCGGAGCGACTCTCTGAGGTCTTCTCCGTCGCGGGCTTTGCCGCCTGGGAATTCCCATTGGAGACCGTAGGCGTCGGACCGGTGGCGCTGGCAGATCAGAATCCGGTCGCCTTCTTTCAGGATGCCGGCGGTCACCAGGATGGGTTTGGGCTCAGACATCAAAGAAGCCATTGTAGCAAAGGTGGGAGGCGGAACGGCATTGGCGACTGACGTCGCTGGCGGGGCACGCGTTGGCTCCTGCTGCTTGTGGTTCCGCCGTGCACGCGCTTGACGGACTTGGCCGCACTGTGTTGTATTGAGTCTGGAGAAAGAGCCGTGAGCACGCTGGTTGGACAGGGTGGGCGTTTGAATGCGAAGGGACGCCGCCTTCTGCGGCTGCTAGCGGTATCGTGTGCTGTCCTCGTGTTCGCCCCGTCTGCCTTTGCGCAGTTTGCCCGCAAAGGCGCCGGGCCGCCCCTGGCGGCGGACGAAGAAGTCGCCTGGGAGAACTACCTAGTCAAGGACGCTCCTGAGCCCACCTTTCGCTTCGCCGTGGCGCACCAGCACGCGGCCACGGGCTGCTCCGGGTATCTTTACATCACGCGCGAAACGATCCGCTACGAGGTCCGGCAGCCGGAAAAGGACCGCGACCACGGGTTCAGTTATCCGCGCTCGTCCATCACCGAGGCGCGCCAGTGGAAGTTCATGGCGTCCCGCCTGCCCGAGGCGGAGTTCAAATTCGAGGGTGGAAAGACCTATCACTTCTTCCGCATCCGCGAGAGCTTGGTGGAGGAACCGAATCACAGGCTCCGCTGGGAAGACGTCCGTACCTGGCAGCCGCTGGTCGAGGCGGCAACGCACTTCAACGAGGTGTTGCATTCAGCGGAGCAGCGGCTGGGTGCGCGGAAGCCAGCGACTTCCTCGGCCCCGACCCTGCGCGTGATGGAACCGGCCGTGAACGATCCCAACGTACCAACGGAAGTCAGCCAGCCCGTCGTAACCGTGCGCGGGGCGGCGCTCGATGCCCGAGGAGTGCTCTCGGTCACCGTGAACGGCGTGGCGGCCCAATTGCGTTCCAGCGGGGACATCAAGGCGGTAGAGTTCTCCGTGGACGGCGTGGCGCTTCAGGAGGGTCTCAACCGCGTGGCCGTGGTGGCCACGAACGTGGATCACCGCAGCACGCAACTGATCGTCCCTTTATGGTTGCGAGGGGCTGGAACTCCCGCACCCGCCCCGACGCAGAGCATCGCGCTGGTGCCGACGACCGCCGTGCCTGCTTTCTCAGCCGCCCCGACAGCGTCCTCTCCTGCCACAACTCCTCCCCGTGCTCCCCAGATCATTCCCGGCGAGTCTGTCACGGTGGAGGTCTTCTCCGAGCCCATCGGCGCCGACATCATGTTGGACGGGGATTTCGTCGGCAACACGCCTTCGATCCTCCGGATTCGCCCCGGCACTCATTACCTCAACCTGTTGTTGCCCGGCTTCAAGCCCTGGGAACAGCCGCTGGCCCTTGAACCGGGCGGCAGACTTACCACCCTTCGCGCCACCCTGGAGAAAATCGAGTAGCAGGCGGCATGGGGCTGCGGCGAGAGGCGTGCGTCCGGGGCAGGGCGGAGCCCTCTTCACGCACGCGGGACGCCTGACCACGGCTTTCGCCGCTCAGGCGTTCAGCCCCGGGAGTGAATGTTCCCGTTGCCGCCGGCCTTGCTGCGCGCCTTCTGGACGAGGTCGAAATGGGCAATCAGCTGATCCATGACGCGAATCACCCGCCGCAGCCGCTCGGGCTCATTGCGGAGAGACAGGATCTGCTGTTTGAAGTCAAGGTCCAAGGGCAGCGGCGCGGCGATGCGGAAGGAAAGATGTCGGTACGGCCGGGGAAGGTGGATGGGCACATCGCTGGATTTGTGGATTCGCTCGACGGCTTGGCGAAACAGCTCGATGGCCCGCTGGGCTTCCTCTTCGTCGGGGACATCGGCGTCGGGATCGTCGTCGAAGAACTCAACCCCGCCCCGCAAGTAAGCCTTCTCTTCGTTGGTGTACAGGATCTCGAACCTCCGGTTGCCCACCGTGAAGATATCCATCCGTCCATCGGAATACTTGCGCGTGAGGTTGATGATGCGGGCAGTGCACCCCGCGCTCTGCATTTCCTGCTCTTTTGCCAGGATCACCCCGAATTCCTGCTGCCCAGTCCCCGTGGACTTGGCTTTCAGGCACTCCCGGATCATGAGCTTGTAACGGTCCTCAAAGATGTGAAGGGCGAGAGGCCCCTCGGGTAGGAGCACGGCTTCCAGCGGGAAAAGCGGAAGCAAAAGATCGTCCATGGCTTGGACTCTACGACGGCGCGATTATAACACCCCACTCGGCCGGTGGTTTGTTGGCGGGAGGTTGTTGTGGCTGACTGTGAATTCTGGGCGGCTCCTCGAGGTTCTGGGTCGCGTCGACTAACAACCACAACACTCCGGCAGTGAGTGTGACCAGGGCGCCAAATTCCAGCACCTGGTTCCAGCCAAAGCGCGTGGCGATGTAGGCAGTGACAATCGGCGAAAGCCATCCGCCCAGATTGCCGAACATGTTCATCAGACCGGAAAGAGACCCGGAGTGTCTTCTCGTGAGGTCATTGCAGGCAGCCCACCAGGTCGTGGTGGCAAACAGGTTGAATCCCCCGGCACCGGCCAGAAGCAGGGTGGCCAGGATATCGTTCTGCGCGTGGCCGCCTGCCCACATCAACGCCGCCGAACACGCTGTGCCGACCCACACAGCACACTGCCGCCCGCGGCGTTTGCCCAGCCGGCGGACCGCCCGATCTGACAGCCAACCGCCCAGCGGCGCGAGCAGCGTGATGGCCAGGAACGGCGTCGATCCCCAGAATCCGCCTTGTCGCACCGTGAAGCCACGCACCCGCGTCAGGTAGATAAAGAACCAGGTGTAGAAAATGTAGGCGGCGTAGGCGATGCAAGAATAGCTGAGCACCAAGGCCCAAACGGAAAGCCGGGAGAACATCCGGCCCCATGGGGCACCTTGGCGCCGCCCCACGGGGGCTTGCAGGACAGCCGCATCCTGTGTCTCGCCAGCACGAACAAGCGCCAGCTCCGCCGCGTTGACGCGGGGATGTTCCTCCGGGCGGTTGGTCGCATAGAATCGCCAAACCAGGGCTACAACTGTTCCCACCACCGCACAGGCGTAAAAGGACGATCGCCAGCCCCAGCGTTCCATCAAGACGGTGATGAACTTGGGGGTGAGCGCGCCTCCTACCCCGATGCCGACGAGGAACAGCGCGTTGCCGATACCGCGTTGGCCGGCGCCCATCCAGTTGGCGACGATCTTGTTGGAATTAGGAAACGCGGCAGCCTCACCCACGCCGATGAGAAACCGAACGATGGCAAATGACCACGCCAGCCCAAACCAGCTCACGAGGGGCAGGCGCGGCGCTATGGCAGTGGCCGCCGTGAACAGCGACCACCACAGGATGGCCAGCGTCAGCACCCCCCGAGGACCGTACCGGTCGCCAACCCATCCACCGGGCACCTGGAACAAAGCGTAGCCCAGGACGAAGGCACTCAAGATCCATCCCATCGTTTGGTCTGCGAAGGCGAATTCGTCCTGGATGTACCCTGCCGCAATGCCGAGGTTGAGTCGGTCGATGTAGGTGAGTCCCGTGATCACTCCCAGCAGGGCGATGATGTGCCAGCGCACCCGCGTGGGGCGAAGGCCCCCCTCTGCGGCGTTAGGAGTTCCCGGAATGGGAAGGCTCTGGGGACTCATGGGTGTATGGGGCAGGGTCGAGCGTGTCGCCGCGGTACGGCGCGACTAATACAAAGCGGCGAACTTCGTGCCATCCCAGGAACAGATTTTCTCGATGGCCACGGTCTCCAGGGGCTGCTCACGGCCGAAAGCGTAGAACTCAACTTTTCCCTTCCAGAGCAGCTCGCTGATGCGGCCCCGAGGGCGGAAATCCACCTCGCCTTTGGTGACCGTGCCTGGGGATCCGATGTTTTTCTCCGGCGGCGCGAAGGAGAGGTCTTTAGGTTCTTCGAGGCCGGGGTTGCCGTGACTCCTACACAAGCCTGCGCAAGGATCTCAGACACCGTGCCAAGCTGTCCGATGACCCCGCCGCGACTTCGGGTCGCCATCCCCGAGGGCTGCCTGCGACGAACTCAATTAAGCGCGAAGTGTAAGCTGGCCCCACTGCGCGACCACTTCCGGGCCGCGGCACCATGTCTTCTCGTATGTCCCGTCGGCGTGACCGACGGGCCAGATCCACCATGGTACGCTTAGGGTCGTGGATGGTTTCAGGGTGAGCCGGAACGCGGGAGCCAGCCACACCTAGAAACTCGGCCAGCCTTCCGCGGTCCGCAAGAAGCCACGCCTCGATCTCCCGCACTGCAATACGAAAGCACATCAGGCTCGCAGTGTGCGGCAATACTGCTGCCCGGTAGGGAGGGGCGCACTGGGCGTCCTCATCCAAGTCGATGAGGACTACCCAGGGGCTGAACCGTGCCGCCTGATTGTATCCCCTCAGCCGTCGCAGCACAGTGGACTTTCCATTCCTGCCGTAAACCACACCAAGCGTACCACCTAGTTGGTTGACCAGGCGCGTAAGTACAGCCTCATCCAGCGCACCCTCGACAGCACCGGTGATGACGACAGGGGTTGGTGTCGGCACCGTTCAATCTCCCCAAAGAGTAAGCTGCTGGGCATTCTTTGGCCGGGTAACAGGGATCACCACATCGGCCAAGCTTGAACCCCCTTTGAGGAGTTGTCCAATTTCCTTGAATTTGCTGGCTGTACGGACGGACGTGCCTTCCGCCTGTGGTTCCAGGAGCAGCACCTCGTCGAGGCCGATGCCGTCATCCCGCAGGAGGTCGTTCGAATGAGTACTTACCAGGATTTGGCGGCCAGAACGGCGACCGATGCGAGCGAACATTTGAGGGATAAACCGAACCACCTCAGTGTGCAGGGACAATTCGGGTTCCTCCAGGAGTAAGGGGCCGTTGCCGTCCAGCGTGGCCCACAGCAGTCCCAGCAGGCGCAATGTACCGTCCGAAAACTGGTCCTCAGTTTGCCACGCTCCTTGAGGGCGCCAATGCTCGTATTTGCCTCGCAGGTGTGGCGTGCCCCGTACATCCCGCCACATTTCCAGCTCTTCGAGTTGAGGCACGGCCACGCGCAGGGCGTCTCTGATACGGTGGAGACGAGCGCCCCGAATCTTCTCGGGGGTGCGGGCGACCTGCTCAAGGAAATCGCCGCCGAAGGGGTCATTCTGCCGCCCGACCGAGCGATCCGGCTCTCGAACTAATTGAGGCACGATATGGAGATACCGAACACCCCCGAGAAAATCTGCTACCTCACGGAACCTTTGATTGACGTTGACCTGTTCAAGGTAAGTCTGGGTCAATCGCTCTGGGTCTCTTCGATCCTCGTCGTCGGGCCTTGTGAGCACATCAGATCCATCCCGGGCGACTCGTTCCTTCTTGATAACCGGGCGCTGACGGTTGTCCTGTGTGAAGCCAAGTTCGTACTCCCAGACCTCAAGGCTCTTTTCACCGCCAATTCGCACCCGGACGACAATATCGGAGTGGCGCCGCGCGGCAAGACACCGCAGCCGCGACACGCCCCCTCGCCCGCGCACGGCCTCCTGGAACCCTCCGCCCACAGAGACGATGTCCTGAAGAAAACGGAAGGCATTAAGGAGGTTCGATTTCCCAGATGCGTTGGGCCCCACCAGAAAGACGCGTCGCTGAAGTTCAACGTCCACTTGGGCAAAGTTGCGCCAGTTTTCTAGGTGCACACTCGTAAATCGCAGGGCCTCTTTTATCCGTACTTTCATTCTTCCCCCTTGCCCTCATTAGGAGTCTGCGAAGGATTCTGCACAGGCGATGGGGATTGGTCATGATGGTCATAGCCTTTCCTGACCCGCGCGTGGCACAAGTGCAAAATCCATCTCACTATATTACACAAACTTTGAAAAATTTCTTGTGTAGTCTTGGTTCTTGCTAGCGGGAAGTGGCCAACTCCTCTGAAAGCCTCATTTGGCCAATTATTGCAGCGGCGCGAACCTTGTTCCGTCCCAGGCACACACTTTCTCAACTGTCACGGTTTCGACGGGCTGCTCACGGCCGAAAGCGTAGAACTCAACTTTTCCCTTCCAGAGCAGCTCGCTGATGCGGCCCCGAGGGCGGAAATCCACCTCGCCTTTGGTGACCGTGCCTGGGGCTCCGATGTTTTTCTCCGGCGGCGCGAGGATACGGGGCTTGGGTGGAAAGGAAGCGAGGTTGTGGAACTCGACCGGGGCCTGCCAGAGCGTCTGGAAAGCGCCTGCCTCAATCCTTCGAATCACCAGGTTCACGCCCTCATTTCGTGGCCCGAAAGAGAAAGTCTCGCGGGTGAGCAGGCATTCGTTCCCGTCACCCAAAAGGTCGCGGATTTCCAGGCGCGTAATTGCCGCCTCCATGCCCGCGAAGGCAAATTCAAGGTACGGCCCCACTGCCCACTTCCCCTGTAAACGCAGAAACGCCTGGAAGCGTGCTTGAGGAAGAATTGGCGAACCCAGGAAGCAAACCGTTGCCGGTTCCTGCGTGCCCTGCCGGACTAGGAATCTAGCCACCGCGGTATGGGCGGCGGCGAAATCATCCAGGTAGGCGCCGCCCAGCAGCTTCAGGAGTTCGGCATTTGTCGGGAACTGGCTGAGAGGCAGGGCCTCGACTTGGCTCGAATCGACCCATCCCATAAGAGGCGTGAGTTTCGCGGGCTCCACGGCTTGGACACGGGTCCAACGCTTGCCTCCCGCTTCCTTGACCTCAAACACCGGCGCGAGTGCTCCGCGCCCCAGGCGGGCAACAGCGGCCTTGCGATCCGAAGCCTTGGGTCTTACGTCCACCGGGCCGCTGGAGGCGTAACACCAGCCTGTCGGCTTCGGGGGTTCCTTCTCCTTCGCGCTGGAGCCAATCACAGCGAACGAGCACGCAACGATGACCAGGAGGAAAGAGAGAGTACGGTGTTTCATGCCGCCCGCTATTGTTCACGGTTGGACAGGCTTTGACAAACAAAATCTCAGCGCATAGACTTACTCTCGGTAACCAGCAGCCCCGGTGCGTGTCGCCCCTGGCGACACGCAAAAAGGGAAGGCCGTGAGAATCGGCCACGGTCCCGCCACTGTAAACGGTGGGCCCCGCGCGATTGGGCGCGGGGCGGGCCTTGCACAGGCTTCCGGTCCTCTGGAACTCGGAAGGCGCCACTGCCCTCGGTCGTGGACGGTAGAAACGCGGGTGGGAAGGCGGTGTAGGGCTTCCGCGCACGCCGTGAGTCAGGAAACCTGCCTGGGCGTTTGAGGCCGGTCCGACGCGTCGGACCGTGTCAGGCCGCACACTCTTCGCGAGAAGGAGTGGGTGGAAATCGCCCCGCCCTCGTGGAGAGTGCGCGGGGCTTGTTTTTTTCGCACATGCCGAAGGTCAAGTTCGAAACGTATCGGTTCTCACCGGGGTGGCCCGCTCGAGACCTCACCGACTCCCGGTGGCGACGCTGGGGACGACAGATTCGTCTGCCACTCCTCCTGGTTCTGACCCTTCTTACTCTGGCGGCAGGTTTGTTCTCTGCGCGCTTGGTCATGGACCAGACGGGACGGCGTGTGAGCATCCCCGAGCACCCCGAGCGGTTGGTCTCCCTCGCCCCCAGCATCACGGAAACCCTCTATGCGCTGGGCCTAGGTGACCAGTTGGTGGGCGACACGGACTATTGCGAGTATCCTCCAGAGGCCAAGAGGAAGCCGCACGTCGGCCCCATCCTCAACCCGAGCTTGGAGAGGATCGTGGCGCTCAAGCCGGATTTGGTGCTCGGCAGCCCCGAGGCGAATCGGATTGAGACAGCAAACCGGCTGGAGCGGTTGGGAATTCCGCTTTACGGCGTGACGGCCCGCACCGTGGAGGAAACGCTGCATTCGATCGAGGACTTGGGCCGAGTGCTGGGCCGGGAAGCCGAAGCGCGAGGATTGGTGCAAAGCCTCCGCCGGAGAATTGAGGCAGTGGAGAGCAGAGTCGCGGGCCGCGAGCGCCCCAGGGTCCTCTTCGTGGTCTGGTATCGACCTCTGACCACGGTTGGGGCGCGTTCGTTCATCGGCGACGTGATTCGCCGGGCAGGCGGCGCCTCGCTCAGCGAAGACCTGCCGGGCGAGTGGCCTCGCCTGAGCCTGGAAGAAGCTCTGCGCCGCGATCCCGACGTCATCCTTTTTCCACGCGCGGAATCGTTCGCGCCGGCGCTGGAGGAGTTCCAGCGCCTGCCTGGTTGGCGGGAGCTTCGCGCCGTGAGGAATCGGCGAATGTACTTCGTCTCTGACACCATCGTTCGTGCCAGTCCGCGCTTGGTAGACGCGCTGGAGGAAGTGGCACGCGCCCTCCACCCGCCGCAGGGCGCACGCCAGGAGGCCGAGCGATGACGCTGGCCGCCACGCGCCGCAATGTTCTGGCGCTGACGCTGATCATGATCGCGGGCCTGCTCGTTGTCGGCCTGGGTGCCCTGGCGTTGGGCGGCGTGCATCTGCCGCTGGGCGAGGTCTGGGCGGGGCTGCGCGGCGTGGCCTCCGAGCCGCAGGCGAGCATCATCGTCCGGGAAATCCGCCTGCCGCGAGTTCTCCTGGCCATGCTGGTGGGCGCGGCGCTGGCGGTTTCAGGCACCGCGCTGCAGGCGCTGCTGCGCAATCCCCTCGCCGACCCTTATGTCCTGGGTATTTCGAGCGGGGCGGCGCTGGGCGCTATCGTCGCGCTTTGGATAGGCGGGAAGATCGCAACCGCTTCGCCGCTGGTGGCGTTCGCTGGCGCGCTCGCTACCATGGCGTGGGTTTACTTGCTGGGGCGTAGGGCCGGGCGACTGGCGAGTTACACCCTGGTGCTGGCGGGGGTGATCACTGCTTCCTTTCTTTCCGCGGTGATCCTCTTCGTGCTGACGCTTCTATCTACTCGCGATGTGCGCGGGATTGCCTTCTGGCTGATGGGCGACCTAAGCTTGGTCACGGAGACGCAACTTCGCGTACTGCTTCCTGTGGTGGCGCTCGGGGTCCTGGCGCTTTACGCCTTCGCGAAAGACCTGAACGTTATGCTCTTGGGCGAAGAGGAGGCCGCCCACCTGGGCGTGAATGTGGCCAGGGTACAGACGGCTGTTTATCTGCTGGCGTCGCTGCTGACGGGGGTGGCGGTTTCCGTGAGTGGCGCCATCGGCTACCTTGGCCTGCTGGTGCCGCACCTGGGACGCATGGTGGTGGGGAACGACCACCGCACGCTTCTGCCCACGGCGGCGCTGGGCGGAGCCATCGTCCTGGTGCTTTCCGACACGCTAGCGCGCACGGTGGTGGCGCCGGCCGAACTCCCCGTAGGCGCCGTGACGGCGGTGGCGGGCGCGCCGGTGTTTATCTACCTGCTGCGGCGCACGGCAGGGTAGGGGGAACGGAAGTCGAGCGTCAAAGGTCGAAAGTTGAAGGTCGGAACGCAGCCGTCAAAGGACCAGAGTGTAGAGAACAAGCATCCGGCGGCTGACAAGGGAAACTTGAAACCTTGAACGCAACACCTGACACCCGATACCTGACACCTGAAACCTTGCTGCGCGAGTCCGACGCTTGCCTGCGGGTGGAAGGTGTTGCCTACCACTACCCGCATTTCGAATTGGTCGCCACGAGTTTTGTGGCCCACGTGGGCGAACTCGTCGCCATCATTGGTCCCAATGGTTCCGGCAAGTCAACCCTGCTCGAAATCGTCAGTGGGCACTTGAAGCCGCGGGCGGGCGGAGTGCGGCTCGATGGACTGGACCTTCATCGCCTGCCGCCTCGCGCGCGCGCGCGGCGCGTCGGCCTGGCGCGGCAAGATGCGCCGTTGCTGTTCTCCTTTGAGGTTCGGGACTTCGTGCGCCAGGGCCGACATCCGCACCTGGGGCGGAGCCTCTTCGAATCGCCGGAAGACGAGCGCTGGGTCGAGTGGGCGCTGGAAATGACTCAGCTCACTTCGCTGGCCAATCGGCGCGTCACGGAGATTAGCGGCGGTGAGTTCCAGCGCGCGGTGCTCGCGCGGACGCTGGCGCAGCGGCCGCGACTGGTGCTGCTCGACGAGCCTACGGCCAACTTGGATATTGGCTACCAGATCGAGATGTTGCGCCTGCTGCGCCAGCTTGCGGCTTCGGAGGACTTCGTCGCGGTCATCGTCACGCACGAGCTCAACCTTGCTGCGGAACTGGCCGATTACCTGATCCTTCTTGACGCGGGGCGCTGCCTCTGCCAGGGGGAACCCGGGCAGGTGCTCCAGTCGGAGCTGCTGAGCCGCGTCTTCCGGACGTCGGTGGTGGTGGACCCCAACCCCTCGAGCGGCCGGCCGCGAGTGACCTGGGTGGCGCCCCTCAATTCTCACCAGTCTCACTAGTCTCACCAGTCTCATTATTCTCCGACCGTCTCACGCCAACCGCCGCGTATGACAATTAGTCCCAATAAGGTCATAGCTATCTTGCGGCAAAAAAAGGAGTTGATGTCTTGGGCGCGAGCTTCCTACGCAATTATGGATTGACGCAGGCCTTTCTGTGGGAAAATGGATGGGGCAGAAAGGGACAAAAAACGGACAGAAAAGGGAAAGTCGGGGGGCTAGGAGCTGGGGTTAGGGGCTAGGGATTAGGGCTACGTACTAGGGACTAGGAACAGGGAACAGTCATCCCTGACGCGCGCGAAGGCACGGTGGCGAGGAAGCTTCCCCACGGGTTCCGCGTTCCAGCCGCTAACCCCGAACTCCCAACCCCAATTCCGGGCCCCGCGTTCTTCTTCTGACTCCTGTCTCCTGACTCCTGCCTTCTCCAGCCCCCAGCCCCTAACACCTGCCTCTCGGCTGGTCAGTCGTCACTTGGCACTCGTCACTGTTCGCTGGCACCCGACACCTGGAACCTGCTGTTCCTGCCCTAGCCCCTAGCACCTAGCCCCTAACACCTAACACGGTGTACACTCCCACCCACCCGGGATTCCGAAGTGGAAATCCCGGGTTAGGCTGACCGCGTCCGCGAGCCGCAGGGGTTGTGGTTTTGCTGCGGGGCGGTCGGGGAGGGAATATGTTTCGACGGTTTGTCTCGGCGAGCGCCATCGCCTCTATGGTGATCGCTTTGGGGGCGCTCGTCATTCTCCTTACGCCCGCTCAGGCCGTACAAAGGTTTTATCCACTCACAATCTGGTGGTGTCTTGCCCCGCTGGTATGGGGACTCTGGGCGATGCTTGCACCCTCACGCTGGGTTCCGCAGCGGCTGCCGCTTTGGGGAGCGATTCTGGGGCTGGTCGCTGGACTGCTGGCTGCCTTCGTCCTCAACCTGCCCGCTCGAGCTCTCGGCGTGACAGTGCCGGTCACTGTGCGCGGCGTGGGTGTGGTGGTGATGGTGGTGTTCTACTATGTTCTCTGGATGCTGGTGCGGGTCGCTTATCGGTCGCTTGGCCCCCCAACGTCCGTGGCGTAGCAAGGTAGCGCAGAGTCGTTCGACGGCAAGCAGTGCCTGCCCAAGTGTGCGGCTCTTGTTCAGTCCGCAGGTGGCGCTGATGTGCCGGGGTTTGTGTCGCCGCGGCGAGCGACCAGCCAAGCGGTCGTAGCGCAGGATTCGCTCTCCAATCCTGCGGCCCTTCAAGATCTCCTTACAAGATATTGAAGAGCCGCAAGTCCAAAGAGCGGGACTTGCGTTACGAAGTGTTGAACCGCCGGCAACGCCGCGCCACTCTTGGACACACGAACATTCGCAGACATTGCGGTTAATGCGATGTGTGGGATTCAAGCTCCAGCAGGGGCCCTGCGCTGAAAGAGCATGCGTGGGTTCGGTTATTCACTCTCCAGCAGTTTCTCGTAGTCGGCGTGAGATCCAATCCAAAACCAAGCAACGCCGGCCCCGTGCCGGTCCAACTTATCTTGGCTAATCCCGCTCTGCGGGACCTATCTTTTGGGCCATGCAAAATGCCGGCGCACCAGATCGGGGAATTAAGTTGGAAAGGCACTCGCAGAGCACGGGGGAGAACTCCAGAAACAGCGCTGGCTGGCCGATAGAAAGGAGCAGGGAGACCATGGCGGCGGGGCTGCAGCGGAGTCTGTCTGGAAACCGCAAACTGTAGCGCCGGTCTACGTGTCCCGATGCTGTCCATCGGGATGAGCGCCGAAGAGATCCAAAAATCAAGGCTGGCGGCCGTAGACCGCCGCTACGGCAGCAGTTACGAGACAGACTCAGCGGTGCCTCCCGCATAGCGTTGTCAGCCCGCGCAGGGGGAGTTGATGAAGACTTGGATGCGACACGTGCTCATCGTGCTCGGACTTGGCTTGGTGGCAGGAGCCGCATTGCTACTCGGTCGCCTTGGAACGAGATTCGTCGGCGCCACCGGCGAGC
>CAZBWJ010000031.1:0-19522 GCA_964495535.1 uncultured Acidobacteriota bacterium
CGGCGATGATCTGCCAGATCAGAAATTCGAGCAGGAGGCGCGAGTCTTTCCAGGAGGACTTGATCCCCAGGTCGGCCCGGCGGACCAGTCGCAAGGCTTGGACCAACTCTTGGCGCGAATACTTGCGCGCCGCGCGCGGGGCGATTGCGAACGTGGAAAAGGGATTTGCCGCGCGGCCCCACGCGGGCCGGGCGTATTGTGGCTGAGCGCCGGCTTTCAGCGCCTGCCGGAAGAGATCTGCGATGCACCACAGAAGCAACGTCTCCGGCTCTTTGCTGGCGAGGAGGCTGCGGAGTTGCGCGAGGGCCTGCGGGAATTCGCGGGCGGCGATGGCGGCGAGCAGCTTGCCGATTTCGTGCTCCTCGCGGAAGACAACCATCAGATCAAGGTCGGCGCGCTCCAGGCGCTTGGCTCCGGGCTTGGCGGTCAGGAGTTTCTCGAGCTCCGTGCGCAGCCAGAGGAGGTTCACCCCCGGGCGCTTCGCCTCCTCCGGCGAAGCAGGGCTGGTCTCAAACTTAGCGACAATTTCCTCCGCCAGTTCCGGGTCGATTTCGACGCTGGCCTTGTGGAGGTAGCCCCTCAACCAGGTCGCTGCCTCGCGCCCGGCCAGGGGCAGCATCTCGACGACCTGCGCCTTCTTCTCCAGCAACTGGATGAACCGCCGGCGGCGGTCGGGCTCGGCCGCTACAAACACCACGGTCGCGAACGGCGAGGGGCGGTCGAGGTAGGCTTGGAGCGCGTCATAGTCAGGGTCGGAGGCGTGCTTGAAGTCTTCCGGGTCGGAAAAAACCAGGTAACTGTGCCCGCCCAGCATGGGCATCTGACTTGCCCCCTCGAGCTCGTGGGCCAGTTGCCCCGGCTGGTATTCGATCTCGGCCAGACACCACTCGCGCGCCTCAGGGGGCAGGGAAGCCACGATGGCCGCTCGACACTCCTCGTGCAGGAAACGGTCGGGGCCACGCAGAAAATACGCTGGCTCCGGCTTGCCCTTGCGCAAAACCGCGATGAATTCCGTTGGGCCCATCAGGAGGAGTGTACTTGGATTCGTGAGGAATTGTAAGGGCTCGTCTGGGGAGCGCGTCGGCGGCAAAGGGCGAAAGTCGAAAGCTGGAAGTCGAAAGTGGAAAGCTCGGCTAGATCGTGGCGGGATCGGGAGCCGTGTCCGGGGACGGACATTTTGTCATACCGCGGGCACGAAACTGCAATTCCGAGGAGAACGACCTATCACGGAATTCGGTCCGCGCCTGTGGGTTCAGGGAACGAAGCGGGAAGCCGCGCGGCCCTCAAGCTAGAAGTTCTCCAGGATTTCCGTGACGAGGGTGCGGGCGAGATCGCGCGAGAGGCGGTCGAGCGCCGGATCCTGCTCTTCAAACAGCCCGGACGAGGTCTGGCTGATCTGATACTGCTCACGGAAGATGTAGTTGTGATTGGAGAACAGCACCTTCTTGGTGTGCTGGTCCACTAGGTCGATGTGCGCGAGCACTTGGACTTGGAGGGTCGTGGCGCGTCCTGTGGAGAGGTCGAAGGCAATGACGCCCGCGCGCACCTCCTTGATGGTCCCCTTCAGAAGCGCGTCTGCCCCTGCCGGGTCCGGCGTGATGCGGAACCGCGTTCGCTCGATGAACTCGCGCGTGATGGCCGCCGAGACTTTCTGCTCGATGCGGAATCTTGGCGTCTCGTTCGTGAAGATGGGGACGGCGAGAGTCTTGATGTCTGCAGGCAAGCGGTCGCCGCGTCCGGCCACGCGATAGCCACAGGCGGCAAAGGAAATCAGAAGGCCTAAGGCGGAAGTCAAAAGGCAAAAACGGAAAAGTGAGAATGGAAGCTGTCTCATAACGGTTCTAAGGGCGTATCCGGTCTCGAAGGCTTTCCGCGATCTCCACGGCATTGACCGCTGCCAGCCGGATGTTATCCACTGCCGCCCAGATCCAGATGCCGGTGGGGTGGTCGGGGTCGGCGGCGATGGTATCCACCAGGATGTCGCTGGAGCCCGCGGCCTCCACTTGCGAGGGGGAGGGCTCGCTGCGCCGCCGCACTCGGATGTGCCCGCCGGCCAGGGCGGCCGCGAGCGCCTCCGGCGGCTCTGGCTGCGCCGTTTCGACGTAAAGCGAAATGGCCAGGGAGTAGAACACGGGGACCTGATAGACCCGCAAGGCGGGCATGGGAACCCGGTTCGCCAGGTATTGCTTTAGCTGCCGGCGGAGGTGGCGCTCGACGTCGGCCAGTTCAGCCGCATGTTTGCCCCCCAGTTGCGCTAACAGGTTAAAGGCAAGTTGCGCGCCGAAGACGCTGTGGGGGGCCTTCTGAAAACTCAACAGATTCACGGTTTGCTTCTGAAGTTCATCAATTCCCCGGGGACCCATTTCCGACGCAGGGGCAAAAACCAACGCGACGACGCTTTTCAGTGGGAACCGCGCGCCCAGCCGCAGCAGCAAGCTGCTAAGGACCACGGCCGCTGGGTGCGCCGAGATGAAGACTCGGGAGGGTGGCAACACTTTGGCGCCGCGCCCGCTTCGTTCGAGAAAGGGAACACTCAGGACCCCAGCGGGCGCCGCGCCTGAAGATTCGCCGAGTGCTTCGACCATATCAATTACGACGCAGTGCGGGGCCTGCTCGGGCAGGGTGGCGCCCCGGACGGCTTCGAGTATGGGGCCGAGCGACGGCGGCATCTGTCCAAGCCGGGCGGCCAGGAAAATGAAGTCCAGGTCCGCGGCTGACACACCTTCGCCCGCCGCAGTGGTCTCCAGATGTTCGCTGAGGTCGACGACTGGCAGGTCAGGTTCATCCTCGTCGGACTCGAACGCAAGCAGGCGGGAAAGGGGAAACTCGCGCTCCTTGAGCACCCTGAGGAGTTCCTGCCCTAGCAGCGAGGAGGCCCCGGCAATACCCACGCGAAAAACCTGGGTCATGCGGCATGCACCTCTTCCGGGGCAGGTGGATGCGGGCGGAATCTCGAGGTGAGGCGGGCGATGGGGCCGGAGAAGGCGTAAGTGAGCGCCATGGTCAATAGCACGGCTTCCGAAAAGGCCCAGATGGCCCAGACTACAAGGCCAATAGCGATGATGGAGACGTAAGGTCGGCGCCGGCGCAAATCCCACGTCTTAAAGCTGTAGTAGCGCATCCGGCTCACCATCAAGGGAGCCAGGACGCCTACAGCCCCTAACCAAGCCACGCCATAGGCCCAGTCGTTCACGGGGTACTTGAAGCAGTGAACCAGGGAGGCAACTACGCCTGCCGCGGCGGGAATGGGCAATCCCACAAAATAGCGGCGGTCGCCGAACGACTTGGCGCTTTCGATGTTGAAGCGGGCCAGCCGGGCCGCCCCGCAAATGAGGTAGGCGAAGGTCACAATCCAGCCAACTTGACGAAGGTGCTGGGCCAGTTGCGTGCCGTTGACTTCCTCGATCCCCCGGATGCCCCACGCGTAGGCCAGGAACGCCGGGGCCACGCCGAAGCTGATCACGTCGGCCAGAGAATCAAACTCCCGGCCAAAGTCCGAGGCGGAGTTGGTCAAGCGGGCGATGCGCCCGTCCAACCCGTCGAAGAGGATCGCCCAGCCAATGGCCTTGGCGGCATTGTCAAAGGCCACCAGGCTCAGCCCGGCACCGATACCCGCGGCCAGCATCTGCGTTCCTTTGAGGGTGGACAGGAGGGCATAAAAGCCGCACACCAGCGTCCCCACCGTGAACAGGCTCGGCAGGAGGTAAATGCCGCGCCGGAAGGGGCCGTGTCTCGCGGGCTTAAGTCTTGGGCCGGGTAAGTCCAAGGATGCTACTCCCTGCCTGGATATGGTCGCCCACTTTCACCTGTAATTCAACCTCGGGGTGCATGAGCACGTCCACGCGCGAGCCGAACTTGATCAATCCCACCCGCTCTCCGCGCTCGAGCGCGTCCCCCGGTCGCTTCCAGAAGACGATGCGCCGGGCTAGCAAGCCGGCAATCTGCTTGACCGCTACCACGCCCTGGTCTCCCTCGATCGTGAAGACGTTTTGCTCGTTCTCCACCGAAGCGCGGGCTTGGAAGGCAAGGTGGAAAGAACCCTTATGGTAGGAAACCTCCCGTACAGTTCCGGCGAGGGGCGAGCGGTTCACGTGCACGTCGAAGGGAGACATGAAGATACTTACGCGCCGTACGGGTCGCCCCTCGAAGCTTTCCTCTGCCACCTGGACCACGCGGCCGTCCGCCGGGGAGACCACGGCTCCAGGCTCAGCGGGAATGTTGCGGTCAGGGTCACGGAAGAAGTTAAGCACGAGGAATGCGGCAAGGAGAAAGAAAGCACCCAGGACGTAGAGCTTGAACCCGATTAGACCGCCCGCAGCCAGCACCAACGGCAGCCCGTACCAATAACCCTCCTTCACCATGGCTCGTCACTTCTCGGCTCGGACAAGCGGTCGCGGCGATAAGCGATTTGTACTCCCCCTTTGGGCTTAGCCGCCCTCGTCATTTCGGGCAACCAGCCGCACCGCTGTCCGAGGGGATCCAGCGCAGACGCCTAGCCGACGCGAGTCTTGTGGATAAGGATTTCCATCTGATCCTTAACCCGCAGCTTCAGCTTCTTCAGCCGGACCTCTTCCATCTTTTCGTCTTCGGTAAGGTAAGGCTTAGTGGCTAATTGCTCAAGCTGGGCTGCGTAACGGGCGTGTTCTTGACGGAGGCGCTGGTACTCTGGGTTGTTGGCCATCAACTGCTCCCGGATGGCCTCGGTAGGGCTGCTCACGGGTGTGTCACCCCCTGGCTGAGATGGCGCAAAAGACAGGCTAGCACACCCCCCTCCCACCATTCAAGCGGAAGTGGCGCGGACGCAGAGGGCCGTTTGGTCAAGGGCTTAGGTCCGCAGGGGTGATCTCGTCTGGGTCCATCTTCTTCGATCTCCATGTGCCGCAGAAGCAGTGGTTCGGCTTTGGAGTTAACTATACGGATTTTCATAGGATTAGCGTTGGAGTCAGACAGTACACGAGGCTTTGCGCGTGGCACTATGCCGGAGAGACTTGGATGAGCTGGTATGTCAGGGGGACCAAGCCGAGCGCTACTATAACCGGGGAAGCACAGTGGGCGGGTAGAGTTCCAGGGCAAGCACGTAAGCATCTTCGTCAGGGTCTCGGTAGTAGCCTTTGCGCAGCGAGTGCAGCCCGAAGCCGACGGAGCAGTAGAGCAACAGGGCAGGCTTGTTCGAGGCCCTCACCTCCAGGAACACGCGCTTGGCGCCCGCCTTGAGCAGGCGCTCGCGGGCGTCCGCAAGCAGCGCCTTGCCCACGCCCTGCTCGCGATGTTCGGGATCGACGGCCATGTTCCTTAGTTCCACCTCGTCGAGAATCCGGTGAAAGGCCGCAAAGCCCAGGATTTTGGGCGGGTCCATGGTTTCGAGTTCCGCGACGAGGATCTTGCCGCCGGGATCTTCGGCCAGATGCTTATAGTCACCCTCTGTCCAGTGTGCAGCTTCAGAGCTCTTCTGCTGCACTGCAAGGATCCACGGGATGTCATCTTTGTTGAAGAGTCGGATTTTCATGGCGTGAGGGCTTTCGACATCCGGCGTCTGCCCAGCGATGGTTTGGAGTCAGTCGAGTGACCGGCGAATTCCGTCGTCTGCCTGCCGCTTTCAGCCTAGTATTGCCTGAGCCCTGTCTTTCCTCAGCCGCGCCAGTTCAGCTCCGCGTCCGACCGGCGGATGTAGTAGGCGTCGAGCTCGGCGGGGGATTGTACTCTTCCTTTCCGGTGGGCTTCCAGAGCCAAACGTGCGATGGCCGGAAGCAGCGTACCGCGAACCTCTGCCCATCCGAGCGATTCTGGGAGGGCGGCGCGTAGGGCTTGAGCCCGCTGATCGTGCTCCCGCACGAGGCAGGCGACCGCAGCGCCGGAGTGGAGATACTCGTCAAGGAACCGTCCGAGGGCCTCGGGCTTCAAGACCAAGCCGCCGCCCGCTCGCACGAAGCGGTTGCTGGCCTCAGCCTCGATTCGCCGAAAGGTCCCTAGGAAGAATTCGCCCCCGCGAGCGTCAAGGATGGGCACAGCCAAGTCAGCCTCAGGCGCGGCTTCCTCTACCATGGCTTCGAGTACCGAGACGGCGCGCACGGGGCGGCCAAAGGCCTTGGCCCAGGCCTGCGCTGCCGCCAGGCCAACGCGGATTCCGGTGAACGAGCCAGGGCCATTGGCAACCGCGTAGAGTTCGACGTCGCGCAGGCTTAGCGGAGGCCCGGCGTGCTGGCCCCGTACCTCCTCGAACAAACGATCCACCATCTGGAACAGAGTCACCGAGTAGCTCGCAGGGCTCTCGCTCCGGGCCGAGGCCAGGCAGTCGAAGCCGCGGTACAAGGCGGCGCCGCCGTGCTCGCCGGTAGTGTCAAAGGCCAGGACTAACATTCGGCGCTCCGGTAACCTTCTGCCCTAGGCGTGCTCTTCCTTGCCGCCGTATAATTTCTTGACTAGACCCGCCACGTTTGAGGCGAAGTGGCGAATGGTCTCGATGCCTTCCTTATCTTGCCAGACTTCTCCCGGAAGCCTGCCAAACACCATGTTCCAGTAGGTCGAGCCCGGCACAATCATGTCGTTAATCAGGAAAAACATGAGCATTTCCTGCAAGGTGAAGGTCTGGCCGCCGCGGCGCGCCACGGCAATGGCCCCGCCCACCTTTCCGGACAGGAAATTGTCCGTCTTGCGGGAAACGTAGCCGATGCGCTGCAAGGCTGCCATCACGTCTCCCCGAGCCGTACCGAAGTACACGGGGGAGCCCACGATGAAGCCCTGGGACTCTCGGAGCTTCTGCATGATTTCATTGAGCCCATCCTCCTGGCTGCAATGGCCCAGTTCGGAACACTTACCGCAGGCAAGGCACGATTCGATCTTCTTATCCGAGAGCGAGACGATTTCCGTCTTCACGCCTTGCTCTTCGATGACGCGGGCGCACTCTTTGATAAGCTGCGCTGTATTTCCTTCTGCTTTAGGACTCCCACTGATGAGCAATACCTTGAGCATTTTTCATTCTCCCGCGATCTTTGATGATCCGAACGCATTATCGCATGGTCTTCGGCATGCTGTGCAGGGCTAGCTCGTTGACCTGCGGCGGCCAACAAGCCCCCAGTGCAGGAAGGCTCAAGGCTGAAGTCAATTCGACCTTACGCCATCTCATACGTTGCGCATGTCGTCTTCGCCCAAGCCGAAGAAATGGCCCAGTTCGTGCAGCAAGGTGGTGCGGATTTCCCGCCGGACCTCCTCGTCTGTGGAGCAGACGGCCTCGATGTTCTTCCGGTAGAGGACGATTCGATCCGGCAGCGTAGCCTGAAAGGTACTTTTCTCGGTCAGGGGTACGCCGTGGAAGAATCCCAGCAGGAGGTCGTGGCGGTCGGCTTCGTCCGGCGGCAAGTCCTCGACGATGATGGCAACGTTGGTCAGTTTGCGGCGAAAGACCTTGGGCAATCGCGCCAGGGCCTGTTCGACTAGTCTTTCAAACCGCTCGGGATTCATGTGGGTCTGCTTGGCCGGCGAGTGCTCGCCGCCGGCAGCGTTGGCCGTTCGCCGCCAGCGGAGCCGTGACCAGCCTACCTGCTATGTTACAATGGAATAACTTACGGCGAAATCGGATGCTTTGATGACGAGCCGGCCAGGCGCGGGCTATCTCCCACGGGGGGGACACAACGCGGCGGTGATGGCGCAGGGAGGCGTAGTGTAGGAATGCCCGCACGCAGCCAAGCAGAGATCAAAGCACTGGTGGAAGCTCTGGGCGCTGACGTGGCGTGCCATCAGAGGATGTCAAAGAGCGTCGAGCCGGGCGCGGCGGCACAGGCCGAACCCGAGGTGGTTTCCACGAAGCCACGAATACGGAAGCTCGCCAGCCTGATTGACCACACGTTGCTTCGGCCGGAGGCAACGCGGGCCCAGGTGAAGCAGCTTTGCCGCGAAGCCCTCCAGTTCGGATTTGCCGCAGCTTATGTCAATCCGGTCTGGGTGCCGGCGGCCTCCAGGTTGTTACAGGGCTCGAGCGTTCGGGTTGGAACGGTGGTGGGATTTCCGTTGGGCGCGACGGCCACTTCCGCCAAGCGCGCGGAAGCGGAGGTGGCAATTCTTCTTGGCGCACAGGAAATCGATATGGTGATGGATATCGGCGCGATGAAATCGGGCGAGCTCGAGCGGGTGGCGAGCGATGCCCGCGCAGTGGCGGAAGTCTGCCACGCCACGGGAGTGGTTGTGAAAGTCATCCTCGAGACCCCTTACCTGACCGATGCGGAGAAAGTAGCCGCCTGCCAGGTCGTGAGGACTGCCGGCGCAGATTTCGTAAAGACTTCCACGGGGTTTGGGCCGTCGGGAGCCGCCGAGCACGATGTCCGGCTCATGCGGCAAGCCGTGGGTCCAGAAATGGGAGTAAAGGCGGCGGGCGGCATCCGCACGCTCGCTGCCGCTCTGCGGATGCTCGAAGCCGGCGCCAACCGTCTGGGAACCAGCGCGAGCGTGGCCATCTTGGAGGAGGCTTCCAGCCTCATAGCTTAAGTCATGCCTGAAACCGTCAAACCCGCGCCGCAGCCACTGGAACTGACCGAGCTGCTCACGCTCTTGCTCGAAGTCAGCGAACGTATCAACTCCACCCTCGACCTCGACGAGCTGATGGTGCGCATCGCCGAAATGGTCAGGCGCGTCATCGAGTACGACGTGTTCGCCATCCTCTTGCTCCACGAGAAGGAGCAAGAATTGCGCGTCCGGTTCAACCTCGGTCATCCGGAGGAAGTGGTGAAGAGCCTGCGGATCAAGGTGGGCGAGGGCATCGTAGGGCGGGCCGCTCAGACGCGCCGTTCGGTCTTGGTCAACGACGTACGTAAGGATCCCACCTACATCCAGTCGCTGCCCTCGGTACGAGCGGAGCTGGCGGTCCCGCTGATCTCGAAGAACCGCGTGGTCGGCGTAATGGATCTGGAAGCACCCTGGCCTGATTTTTTCACCGAACAGCACCAGAACCTGCTGGAACTCCTGGCCGGCCGCATCGCCATGGCCATCGAGAACGCGCGGCTGTATCGCCGCAGCGTGCGCCAGGCGCGCACCCTGCACCTGCTGAATGAGATCAGCCGTGAATTGAGCTCCGTCCTGGTGTTGAGCGACTTGCTCCGCAAGATTGGCGCCCACACTAAACGGCTGATCGATTACCACCGCTTCAGCATCATGCTGATGGACGAACAAGCGCAGACATTCAACGCCGTCATCTCCTTAAGACAGGACGAGCGCCTGCCCGACAAGTGCAGCGTGCGTTTCGGCCAAGGGATTGTGGGCGCCGCCGCCGCTTCCCGCCAGACGGTGGTGGTCCCGGACGTTAGCAAGGACCCGCGCTATATCTCGGTGAACCCCGAGACGCGCTCGGAGATGGCTGTGCCGCTCATCTACCACGATCGGGTGATTGGCGTTGTGGACCTGGAAAGCCCGCAACCCGGCTACTTTACCGACGAACACGTGCGCATCTTCTCCACGCTGGCCCCGCAGATGGCCATCGCCATCGAGAACGCGCGGCTCTATGAGCGGGTGCTGAAGAGCGAGGCTCGGCTCGAGCGCGACCTGGGGCGCGCCCAGGAGATCCAGATGCACTTGATGCCGGGCATCGTTCCGGCGATTCCGGGGCTGGAAGTGGGCTTGCGATTTCTGCCGGCACGGGAGTTGGGAGGCGACCTCTACGATTTCCTGACTTACGGGAAGGACCGCCATGTCTTGGCCGTGGGGGACGTGAGCGGCAAGGGTGCGCCTGCGGCACTGTACGGCGCCATGGCCAGCGGTATCTTGCGGAGCTTGGCCCCCCAGCGGCTCGCGGCGCCCGACATGCTCCGGAAGCTGAACCTGATGCTTCTCGAGCGGAAGATCGAAGGCCACTTCATCACGATGACCTACACGATCTGGGAGCCCAAGACGAAAACCCTGCGCCTGGCCAACGCTGGAATGCCACTCCCCATCCTGGTACGACGGGGGCATGCGCGGCCCGTCCGCGTGGAAGGGGTCCCCTTGGGCCTGCTCGAACACGCCGACTACCAGGAGACCGTTCTTGCCTTGGAGAAGGACGACCTGCTGGCCCTATTCTCGGATGGGGTGCTCGAGGCCGCCGACCCGCAGCACGAAGAATTTGGCGTCCGCCGCTTGGAGAAGATTCTGCGGGAGCACGCCGGGCGGCCAGCAGGAGAAATTCTGGACACCATACTTGCCGAGATCGCCCGCTTTGAGCAGGGTCACCCGCGACGGGACGACCAGACGTTGCTGCTCATTCGCGCGCGCTGAATACCCGGTGTCAGGTGCCGGGTGTGAGGGAGAGCCCAAAGGCTGGGGTTTAGCGCTTCATTGCTGATAACTGACGACTGAGTAGTCACAACTGGTCATGGAACCTTTTCACTACAGCTCGGACCGGCTTCACTGCGAGGAAGTCCCGGCCAATTCGGTGGCCGAGCGTTTCGGGACGCCGACATATGTCTATAGCCGGGCAGCCATCCTGGAGAATTACCAGCGCTTGGCGAGCGGGCTCTCGCAGATGCCCGGCCTGATCTGCTACTCCGTCAAGGCCAATTCCAATCTGAGAATCCTGAGCCTCCTGCGGGGAGTGGGCGCGGGGTTTGACATTGTCTCCGGCGGGGAACTGGCCCGGGTGCTCCGGGCAGGCGCAGACGCTGGACGCGTGGTTTTCTCCGGTGTGGGCAAGACTGCGGCGGAGATAGACGCTGGGCTCGCCGCAGGCATCCTGATGTTCAACGTGGAGTCGGCGGGCGAACTGGAGTTGATCGAAGCCCGCGCTCGCAGCTTGGGGAAGCGTGGGCACGTTTCCGTCCGGGTCAACCCCGACGTTGTCGCCGAGACCCACCCTTATATTTCCACCGGCCAGATCATTCACAAGTTTGGCGTGCCGAATGAGGAAGCGCTGGAACTCTATCGCCGCGCCGCGGCTGCGGAGCACCTGAAGGTTCGCGGCGTCGCCTGTCACATCGGGTCCCAGATTCTCGAGGTTGAGCCCTTCCTGAAGGCCATGGACGAAATCCTGAGCGTGGCTCAACGATTGAGGGCGGAAGGCATCGATGTGGAGTTCCTGGACTTGGGCGGCGGGTACGGGATCCGCTATGCCGGCGAAAGGCCCCTGGCCATCGATCCGTTAATGGACGGACTCGCGGCGCGGCTTCGCGGCACGACTTACCGGCTCATTATCGAGCCGGGTCGCGCCTTGGTGGGCGACGCCGGGGTGCTGCTGACCCGCGTCCTCTACGTGAAGCGAAGTCAGCAGAAGAACTTCATTGTGGTGGACGCGGGAATGAACGACTTGATGCGGCCCACGCTCTACGGGTCTTACCACGAGATCGTTCCTGTCGAGCAGCGCCCGACGGCGAGGCTTACGGCCGACGTGGTCGGCCCCCTGTGCGAGACGGGAGACTTCCTGGCGCAGGACCGCGCGATGCCCGACGTCCGGGCTGGCGACCTCCTGGCGATTCTCACCGTCGGGGCGTACGGCTACGTGCTTGCCTCCAACTACAATACCCGGCCGCGCCCCGCTGAGGTGCTCGTTGACGGCAGCCATTCTGAGTTGATCCGCCCGCGCGAACGCCTGGAAGACTTGATGGCCGGAGAAGTCGTCCAGTAGGTAGTAAGCAGATGGCAGCGGGCAGCGAACAGTAGGGGTGAGGTGCCACCTCGCCTGATACGGGTAGAGTCGGCAGCTTGCCTGGTCGCGGCCGAACGGCCGAGCGGGAAGAAGTCAGAAGTAAGTAGCCAGCGGTCCCGCCGCGCCGAGTTGGCCGCTGGCTGTCGATTTTCCGTCGTTGGCCCTAATGAGGATATCGATACACTTGAACCGACGATCCTTGCCACTTTTGACTTGTTCTCTTGGAGAACGGCTTTCTGCCTACTGCCTTCTCATCTCTCGCCCCACTTCAGTTTCTGCCGCAGGACCTCGAAGTAGTCTTTGGCGGGGGGCTGGATGAGTTCGACGCTGGAAGATGCCTTTCTCAGGCGGACGGTGTCATCGCTGTGCGTAGCGAGGCCCACCTGACCATCCACGGTCAGGTAAGCGACCTCGCGCTGGCTCTTGACCACGACTTCAATCTGGACGGAATCAGGAAGGACCAGCGGCCGGTTGGTGAGGGTGTGGGCGCAGATCGGGGTAACGACAAATGCCTCGACGGCAGGAGTGACGATGGGCCCGCCCGCCGCCAGTGAATAGGCCGTGGAGCCGGTGGGCGTGGAAACAATCAGCCCGTCGGATTTGAAAGTGGAGATGAACCTGCCGTTTACCAAAACATCGAAGTCGAGGATGCGCGCGATGGCGCCCTTGTTCAGCACCACATCATTCAAGGCGAGAAAGGAGGAGATGACCTCGTCGGCGCGTACCAGTTCGCCCTCGATTTGCACGCGCCGCTCCGTCTGGAAATTCCCGGCCAGCACCGCTTCGAGTGTGGGGTAAAGCTCTTCGCGGGTAATCACCGTCAGGAAGCCGAGGCCACCCAGGTTGACCGCCAGGATGGGGACGGGCTTGCGGTTCAGCGTCCGCGCTGCTGCCAGCAGTGTCCCGTCGCCACCCAGCACCAGGAGCAGATCGACCTGGCCGGGCATTTCGTTGCGCGTCATGGCCTTCTCGGCGTTTTCCAGGAGGGCGGCGGTTTCCTTGTCGATGTATACCTCGATCTGGCGCTCCCGCAGCCACTGGATGAGCGAAGGAACGACTTCCCGAATTTCGGTCTTCTTCGGTTTGGATATGATCCCGATGCGTTTGATGCTCATGGGCGCCGACTATTCTAGACAGGTTTTCGCCAAACCGCATGCAAGAAATACTCTCGATTCCCGGACGCGCCCGGCAAGGCACTCTCCACGCAGGCGACCTGGCTGAAGCCGAGCTCCAGGAGTTTGCGCGAAACCTTGGCCACCGCTTGCTGCTGGAGCCGAGCGTTGCGCACGACGCCGCCTTTGCCCACCTGACCGCGACCCACCTCAAACTGGGGTTTCACCAGAACCAGCAATTCCGCTGCCGGGTTCAGAAGCGGGGCGACGACGGGAAGGATCATAGTCGCGGAGATAAAGGAGACATCCACGGTGACGAGCTCCACCGCCATTCCGAGCTGGTCAAATGTCAGATAGCGCGCGTTGGTTTTCTCCCGCACGACGACGCGCGGGTGGCGACGCAGCTTCCAGTCCAGTTGATTGGTCCCCACGTCCACCGCAAAGACCTTGGCAGCGCCCCTTTGCAGCAAGCAGTCCGTGAAGCCCCCTGTGGAGGCGCCGACGTCCAGGCAAACCTTTCCGTCCACATCGACGCGAAAATGATCCAGCGCGCCTTCTAGCTTCAGGCCGCCGCGGCTGACGTACTTGGAGGGTTCGCCGAGCAACCGCAGCGGAGCGTCCGGGTTTATCCGCGCCCCGCACTTTTCCACCTTCTGGTTGTCCACCAGGATGTGGCCTGCCAGAATTAGCGCTTGGGCTTTCTCGCGCGAGTCCACCAGGCCGCGTTCGACCAGGAGGCGATCCAGACGGGTCTTTTTCGGTTGGGCCCCCGCCATGGGAGAAGCATACTCTCCGCACCTCAGGATGCAATAGGGCCGGGAACGCCAGGTAGTAGAAAGCCGCCGTGGATAAGGATCGGGCTTGGAAGCGAACCGTGGGTCCCATTCTGCGGATTGGCGTCCACGCAGCAGACAGGTTAGGGGCATACTTTGCCCCTTTCGCTGCGTTGACTTGTCTGGGCGCGTGGCCTAAGATGGCGCGCAAGGGAGGTGACTCGCATGCAGCTCACCATCAACCCCCGGGAGAGACAAGGTGTCACAGTGCTGGATCTGAGCGGGAAGATCGTCGCGGGGGAGGAGTGCGAGAGCTTACGCAGAACAATCAAGGAGCTGCTGGCGGCCAACCAGAAGAAGATTCTGCTAAATATGGGAGATGTGAGTCGCATCGACAGCACCGGGATCGGTGGCCTGGTGGAGTCCGTCATCTTCGCCGCGAAGCAAGGCGGGCAGCTCAAGCTGATAAGTCTTCCCCGGCTGATTCACAACGTCCTGTCCACCCACCGGCTGTTGCAGGCGTTCGACATCTGCCCCAACGAGGAAGAAGCTTTGGCTAGCTTCGAGAAGTGAGCCTGGCGGCCGCGCTTTGTGCTTCAATTGGTGGGATGCCGAGGCGGAAAATTCAGGTTCGCCGCGAACCAAAAGGGCACATGCAGGGGCGGGGGCCCTTGCTTCTTCCCTGGCCAACCCACAGCGAATTCAAAAGCGATCTGTCCCAGCCGCTCCTAAGGTCGGAGCAGCGACCGGTACTTCAATTCCGAGCGCACGGGGCACTCGTTGGCGAAGTTCCTGATCTTTTCCACGATCCCGTCCACGTCCAAACCGTACTTGGCGTGCAGCAGGTTGGGTGCGCCGTGCGGGATGATCCTGTCAGGCACGGCGATGCGCAGGATGCTGGTGGGAATCTTGCGGTCGTGCAGCAAGGCTCCGACGCTCGAACCAAAGCCCCCGGCCTCGGTGCCCTCTTCGGCGGTCACCAGGAATTGCTTCTCCGCCGCCAGGCAACAGATCAGCTCATCATCCAGCGGTTTCATGAACCGAGCGTTGATAACGGTGGCCTCAATGCCCAGGTCTGCCAGGCGCGCCGCGGCCTCCAGGCAGGGATAGACCATGCTGCCGAGAGCCAGGATGGCGATGTCGTTGCCCTCGCGTACGATTTCGCCCTTGCCGATTTCCAGGCGCTTGAATTCCGGATCGAGTGGCACCCCAATGCCATTGCCCCGCGGGTAGCGAAAGGCGACGGGGCCATTCACGGTGAGCGCGGTGTAAAGCATGTGGCGCAACTCGTTTTCGTCTTTGGGTGCCATCACCACAATTCCTGGCAATGCTGACAGGTAGGCAAGATCGTAAAGGCCGTGGTGGGTCGGTCCGTCGGCGCCCACGATGCCCCCGCGGTCGAGTGCGAAGGTAACGGGGGCGCGCATCAGGCAGGCGTCGTGCAGCACCTGGTCGAAAGCGCGCTGCAAGAAGGTCGAATAGATGGCCACCACCGGGCGCATCCCTTCGCAGGCCAGGCCGGTGGCAAAGGTGACAGCGTGCTGCTCGGCGATCCCGACGTCGAAGAAGCGCTCGGGGAATTTCTTGGAGAACTCCTCCAAGCCGGTGCCCTCTGACATGGCGGCAGTGATGCCGACGATGCGCGAATCCTTCTCCGCCAGCTCACAGACCGCCTTGCCGAAGACCGCCGTGTAGGAGGGCGCCTTGGTGGGTGCCTTGTGGAAAGCCCCCGTCGAGACATCGAACTGAGTCACGCCGTGGTACTTCATGGGAAGCAGCTCGGCGTGCGGGTAGCCCTTGCCTTTCTGCGTGACGATGTGCAGCAGTGTCGGCATGGGGTTATCTTTGACCTTGGCGAGCACGTTGAGCAAGTCCTCGATGCTGTGTCCATTGATTGGACCCACGTATTCGAATCCCAATTCCTGGAACACCATGCCCGGAATCAGCAGGGTCTTTGCCGATTCAACGAGGTCTTTGGAGAGCCGCAACAAGCGAGGTCCGAGGCGGGGGACTGCCAGGATCATTTTCTCGACTTCCTGGGTCAGGCGGTGGTACGCCTGGCCGTGAACGATGCGGGTGAGGTATCCGGCGAATGCCCCCACATTGGGCGAAATCGACATCTTGTTGTCATTGAGGATGACCAGGACTTTTTTCTGGAGCGTGCCCAGGTTGTTGATGCCCTCCAGCTCCAGGCCCGAGGTCAGGCCTGCGTCGCCGACCACCGCGATGACGTGATAGTCCCCGCCTTTGAAGTCGCGGGCGACCGCCATCCCCAGCGCGGCAGAAATGGCCGTGCCCGCGTGGCCCACATTGAAGGTGTCGTAGGAGCTCTCGTCGCGTACCGGGAAGCCGCAGATGCCCCCATATTGGCGGAGGGTGGGGAAGCGGTCGCGGCGGCCAGTTAGGATCTTGTGGACATAAGCCTGATGGCCCACGTCCCATATAATCTTGTCTCGAGGGGCGTCGAAGGTGTAGTGGAGCGCCAGGGTCAACTCTGTGGCGCCCAGGCTCGAGGCGAGGTGGCCGCCGACCTTGGACACCACCGAGATGAGGTAATCGCGCAGTTCCTCGGCCACCTTGGGTAGCTCCTCGCGCGGCAGCTTCTTGAGGTCGGCCGGAGAATCGATGCGCGTCAGGTACTGATATTCCATCAATTGTTCCTTTCGATCAGGAAGTGAGCAATTTCCCGGAGCCACTGGGCGCAGCTCCCGTACGGTTCGAGGACCGCACACGCTTCCCGAACGAGCTGAGAAGCGATCCGTCGTGATTCTTCCACTCCATGGATCGCCGGATAGGTCGCCTTGCGCTGCTGGTCGTCTTTACCCACGGATTTTCCCAGCTGCTCTCTGGAACCCGTGACATCCAGCAAGTCGTCCGCGATTTGAAACGCCAGGCCCACTTTTTCTCCGTAGGTGGTGATGCGAGCGAGGTCCTCTTCCGCGGCGTTGGCGCAAAGCGCTCCGCTTCGTACGGCCGCGCAGATGAATGCCCCAGTCTTGGCGCGATGGATGTATTCCAATGTCGAGGCGTCGGTTTTGTAGCCGGCAGTCTCCACGTCCACGACCTGCCCGCCGACCATGCCCCCGCGCGTCCCGACCGCATGGGAGATCTCGTTAATGATGCGCAGGCTGCGCGCCTCGGGGAGCAGGCCGGGCTGAGACAGGACCTCGAACGCCAGAGTCAGCAGTGCGTCGCCGGCCAGGATGGCTGTCGCTTCACCGTAAGCGCGGTGGCAGGTCGGTTTCCCGCGTCGCAGGTCGTCATTGTCGAGCGCCGGCAGGTCGTCGTGGATGAGCGAATACGTATGAATCATCTCCAGCGCGCAGCCCACGTGCAGGAGACTCTTCTCCTCTCCGCCGAAAAGCTGGCCGGACTCCCAGCAAAGGATCGGCCGCAGTCGCTTGCCGCCCGCAAACACCGAGTGCCGCATGGCTTGATGGATCGAGGGCGGGTACTCCTTGGGCCCGGGCAGAAGCTTCTCCAGTTCCTGGTCCACCCGCACTCGACATGCTTCAAGGTATTGCCGAATTGTTGCTTGGCACGGCGCGCTCAAGCGGGATCCGACTCCTCTGGTTCGAAGGGTTCTGCCGCGACCTTGCCTCCGGCCTTCTTCATCAGGATTTCGACGCGACCCTCGGCTTCCTCCAACTGCTTATGGCATACCTCCGACAGCTTCATCCCCTCTTCGTAGAGTTGCAGGGCTTTTTCGAGGGGGAGGTCTGCGTCTTCCAGTTGGTGGACGATGGCATCCAGGCGTTCGAGATTCTTTTCGAAGGACTCAGTCTTGCCGGGCTTTGATTGTTGGGTCATGTTCACCTGAAGGTTGAAGTATAAATGATAAAGGGCAGAAGCCGACACTGCAGTTCCTTATCCTCTACACTTCACACTTTAGCCCTCTCTTTCAGGATCTGCGCCACTTCGACGGCCATCGCGTAGCGGCCAAAGGGCGCCGCGATCTGCACACCCTGAACGAGGCTGCGGAGCTGGAGCAGTGTCTCCTGGGCGATCTTGAGGCCCTCGGCGCGCGCTATCTCGCCCGTGTCGGCCTGGCGCATGCGCTCCATGATGGGCGGGGGCACCGAGACCCCGGGCACCTCGTTATTCATGAACTCGGCGTTGCGATAGCTTGTCAGAGGCCAGAGGCTCGCCAACACCGGAATACGCTTCGTCCCAGCCGCCTCAAGACGCTCCAGGAGACGGGTCAACCGGTCCACGTCAAACACCGGCTGGGTGACAGCAAAATTGGCGCCGGCCTCCACCTTGTACTCAAAGCGGCGAAGCTCCTCGTCGGGGTCGAGTGCATAGGGATTCAGACTTACTCCGATCAGGAAGCCCGTCTGCGTGCCCAGAGGGTTGGCCCCTACGTCCAAGCCGCGATTGAGGTTATTCAGAATATTGACCAGCCCGAGGGCATCGACTTCAAAGAATCCTGCCTCCAGGACCGTCGCAAACTGCGCGGTGTCACGCGTGAGGGCCAGGATGTTCCTGAGCCCCAGCGCATAGGCACCCAGGAAATCGGATTGGATGGTCAGGATATCACGGTCCCGCGAACTGTAGTGAAGCAGGACCTCCATTCCCGCACGCTGCTGAAGAATGGCGGCCAGGGTCAAGGCGCTCATCCGCGCGGTCGCCCCGGCGCCGTCGGGAATGTTCACCGCATCCACGCCCTGCGCCAGAAGGTACTGGGCGCCTTCGACCTCCTTGGTGGGGTCGGACCCTTTGGGCGGAACGATTCCCACCAGAACGGGGAATTTCCCGCGCGCCAGCTTTTCGGCGAGACGCGAGCGTTTCTCTACCGGGATCGGCTCCGCCGCTCGCACCTGTCGGGTTGCCACTTCCACCGTCGTGCGGGCCGGCTGCGGGCCCAAAGACCGTACGGCGGCTTTGATGGCCCGGATGTGCTCCGGCGTGGTGCCGCAGCAGCCGCCCACCAGGCGCGCGCCGACTTCAATAAAGCGCCGGGCGTAGCTGGCCATGTACTCGGGGGAGCAGAGATAGATATTGCGGCCCTCGATCGTGCGCGGCAGCCCGGCGTTGGGCTGGGCGGAGAGCTTCTTTTCCGTCACCGTGGCCATGCGCTCGAGCGCCTCGAGCACGGCGGCAGGGCCGACGCTACAGTTCACCCCAATCAGGTCCGCCCCCCAGCCGTCAAGCTGGCGGGTGAAATCCTCGGGCAGCGTTCCGGTGCGCGTCGCGCCATCGTCTTGGATGGTCATCTGCACGACCACGGGGAGCCCGCCCACCTCGCGGGCGGCAAGCAGCGCCTGCTGAGCTTCGCTGAGGTCGCTCATCGTCTCGACGATGATCAGGTCTACTCCGCCTTCTGCTAGGGCTTTGATCTGCTCGCGGAAGGCTTGCCGGGCTCCCTCGAGCGAGGTGGGCCCCACGGGCTGCAGGCGAAGACCGAGCGGGCCCACCGAGCCGGCAACGTAGAGGTCATCACCGGCTACCTCCCGCGCCAGGCGGGCTCCAGCCAGATTGATCTCACGTACCTTGTCGCCCAAGTCGAATTTCTGGAGGCGAAGACGGCTGGCACCAAAGGTGTTCGTCTCGAGGACATCGGCCCCAGCCTTTACGTAGCCCAAGTGAACTTCTTTGACCGCCTGGGGCATCGTCAGGTTCATCTGGTCGAAGCAACGGTTCAGGGATATGCCCTTCGAGTAGAGCATGGTCCCCATGGCCCCGTCACAGACGAGGACGCGCCTCTCCAGCCTTTGTAGAAAGGGTTGTCGCATGCCTTGAATTGCACCAGTTTAACACGTCGCCGCCATTTGGCGGAAATGTTCCTTCCCAAATTGCCTGATTTCTCGGCTTTGGGTGGATGCTCCCCAGTGGGATTTCATCCGGGGGCAGGGAGCACTGCTCATGTAGCGCTGCCCTTCAGGGCAGCAGATGCTGGGCTTCAGGCGGGCAACGTGCTCCAGGTGTAGCGCTGCCCTTCAGGGCAGCACTGCTGGGCTAAAGCCCAGCGCTACTTTTCGGCTCCCAGCCAGCCATGGCGAATGCTGATCTGCTGGGCATTGGCGTCTGGCCGCAGT
>CAZBWJ010000031.1:19622-31353 GCA_964495535.1 uncultured Acidobacteriota bacterium
TCCCAGCCAGCCATGGCGAATGCTGATCTGCTGGGCATTGGCGTCTGGCCGCAGTAGCGCTGCCCTTCAGGGCAGCACTGCTGGGCTAAAGCCCAGCGCTACTTTTCGGCTCCCAGCCAGCCATGGCGAATGCTGATCTGCTGGGCATTGGCGTCTGGCCGCAGTTCGAGGGAGTATTGGTAGGCAATGGGTGGGTCAAGCGTGACGGAAACCCGCTCCGTCCGCCCGTGCCGCTCCACGGTGAAGGGAACTTCGGCGCCGGGGGTATAGATTCTGAGGCGGTCTTTCAGTTCTGCGGTGGCCAGAGAGAGGTCGTCCACCGCCAGCAGGATGTCGTCGCGGCTCAGCCCGGCGCGGTCGGCGGCCCCGTCCGGGCGTACGGCGGCAATTCTCAGGCCGCGGTCTACGCGCTCGGTCAAGACGCCGAGGCTAGGTGCAGCATCTGCGGCCCCGGCGATGCGCAGCTCGAGCCCGGCCAGGGCCAGCGTTTGGGCGTAAGGAAGCGGCTCGGTCCCGCGAACATAGCGGTCGAAAAAGGGGGTGAAATCACTGCCTGCCACGGTGTTGATTGTCTCCAGGATGTCCCTCTCCTCGTATCCTCGCCCCGGCCCGTAGTAGCTGGTAGCTGGCGCCTCGTAGAACTTCCGGTACATGGCGACCAGAACGTCATCCAGCGATTTCTGACCTTGGGTGCGCGCCCGAATCTCCAGATCCAGAAGCATTCCCAACACCGCCCCCTTGTTGTAGTAGGAGATGGTGGTGTTGGCGAAATTGGTCTCCTGCATTTGCGGCGCGCGGTCATAGAACCAGGCATGGAAGCTGGAACTCTCGGCGGACATGAGCAGGCGTCCCGGCTCCAGTTCCAGGGTGCGGATTTCCTCCGCCAAGCGCTGGAGCAATTGCTGGCGGGTCCAGATACCGGAGCGCAGCAGGTGAAGGTAGGCGTAATAGGTGGTCACACCCTCGGTGAACCACAGCGCGCGTGTGTATTGCTCTCGGGTGTAATCAAAGGGGCCCAGCCCCGCCGGGCGCAACCGCTTGCCATTCCAGACGTGGAAGAACTCATGCGCCGCAGTTTCGAGCCCCTCGGCGAGGCCGGAGCCGGAGAGCTCTCCGCGGGCGATGACCTGGGCCGAGTTGAGGTGCTCCATTCCGTCTGCCAGCGGCAGTCCGGGAGCGAAATGGAAGATGAAGGTGTAATGCCGGAAATCCGGCTCAGGCATCATCGCCATTTCGGACCGGACGATCTTCCTTAGCCCCGCCACGAGCGCGGGGAGATTGCTGCCCTGATTGCCATAGCTATGCACCGCGACGCGGATGGCCTTGCCGCGCTCGCTGAACTGCTCCAGGGAGCAATCTGGCGAGATTTCCAGGGGGGTGTCAATCAACAGGTCATAGTTGGGCACCGGGAAGGTCCGCTGCTCGGTGGTGTCGGCGAATCCACTGACCAGTTTCCAGTTGGCGGGTGCGTCAACGGCCAGAGTGAGCGGGTCCGGCTTATGCTCGGCGACATACATGAACAACGACGGGCCGCTGAGGTTGGCGTGAGAACTGTCGAATTGCGAAAAGGATCCCGTGAGGTCGTTGGCGAAGACCCGGTAGCGCACCCGAACTGTGCCCCCGGCTTCGCGGGCTTCCACGCGCCAGGTTTGCTTATCCAGCTTCGTCCAGGCGAGGGCCTGTCCCTCGGCGCCCGCGGCCGCGAACTCCTGCACGTTCTTGGCGAAATCGTAGATGGCGTAGCGGCCCGGCGCCCAGGCAGGCAGCGCGAAATCGAGTGTCGGCTCGGCCACCTTGGCGGCGGCGATCTCAACCTCCACCAGGTGGGTGGAGGGCCGCAACAGGCGGACGCGATACTGGAGCTCGAGGGACGCGGGAAAGCAGCTCTCTACCGCGAGCCAGAGGCTCACGCAGAAGAGCAACGTGGCTGCGAGCCACGGACTGCCGGGCGCTCCGCGAGGGCAGGGCGTGACGGCACCCTGCGGCGTACCACGGCACGGCTCAAAGGGTTGGAGAGTCATCGCCCAGCATCTCTTTGCGGATGAGTTTAATCGGCGGGTAGCCAAATCCCAGGAAGCGGTCGTGGAATTCCTTGAGCTTGAACTGGTCGCCGACTTTCTTCTGGTAGTCCTCGCGCAGCTTCAGGAGCTGAAGCTTACCCAGCGTATAGACCAGGTAGGTAGGATCGGAGGTTCCCCGCATCGCCTCGCGCTCGGCATTGACCCGCTCCTGATAGCCCTCTCGCTCGAAGAACGCGATTCCTTCCTCGAGCGTCATGCCGCGCGTATGCATGCGAAGGCCCACGATGTACCGGCAGAGCCGCAGGAGCGCTTCGTGAAGCTGGCTGAGCAGCAGCTTCGGGTCGCCCTCGCCGTAGCCTTCCTCCAGCATCATCTGTTCGGCGTAGTGCGCCCAGCCCTCGGCGTTGGTGTCCGCACCCAGCAACTTGCGGACTTTCGTCGGCGCGCGTCTCACCCACAGGAATTGAGTGTAGTGTCCGGGAAAGACCTCGTGGATGGAGGTCACGCGGATGCCGTTGCGACTGAAGGCGCGGAGGTGTTCTTCTCTCTGTGTCGCGCCCCAGTCAGGCTCGGGCAGCGTCACGTTATAGAACGCCTCGGTGGACGTTTCCTCGAACGCGCCGGGAGAATCCATGGAGGCGAAGGTGAGGGCCCGCATGAAAGCCGGGGTCTCGGTGACACGGGGGTTCTCGGGAGACGGTATGGTCACGATCCGGTGCGAGGTCACAAAGTTGCGGAGATCCTCCAGCCCGGCCTGAGTCTCCGCAATCAGCTTTTCGGCATCGGGGTGGTCCTGGGAAAGTTGCGCCATGACTGCGGCAGGCGGTTTTTCGGCGTCGATAAGGGCAGCGGTCGCCTTGAAACTATCCTGGGTCTGGCGGAGAGCCTTCTCTCCGATTTCGAGCAGGCGATCCAGCGGAATGTCAACCATCTCCTCGTACAACAGCTTTTTCCGGTAGTTCTCGGCGCCGATGGCAAAGCTGCCCTTGGAACGTGAGGCGAGGTCGGTCCTCAAGTCTTCCAGGAATTTCTCGTACTCTTCGATGGCGCGTTGGTTGACCTGCGCAAACTCTGCCTTGAGGCTGGCGTCCCTGGCGCCGGTGATTGCCCGGGGCAGGTCGTCGCGGAGAAAGCGAATCTCGGACGCTACCTGGAGGGTGGCGATCTTTGTGTAGATTGCGGGAGGATTCGTAAGATTGGCGCGGGCGCTCCTGAGGATTTCCGGCACCTGCCGCTCGCGCGCGATCAGTGACCGCAAACGCTCATCGAGGGGAGCAAAATCGCGCTGCACCAACAGAAATAGCGCTTGGCTGATAACACCATTATAGAAGTCCGGGTCCTTCTCCCACATCCGGATGTTTTCCAGGTCGAGCAGGTGAGCGCGGATAGAGTTTTCGAGCAGGACAGCATCAAGCCGGTTCTCGCCCGAGAGAGATTCTTTCGGAATGCCAGCCAGTTCGGCGAGCGCACGCTTCGCGCGGGCAATCTCTGTCTCGATTTCGCGCCGTGAATAGGCGGGCAGCTCGGCATCGTACGTGTGCAGGCCCGCTTCTGTCGCGCGGGCGGGATCGAAGTGGAAAAGCCCGGCGAAATACCGGTCCACGAATCTCGCGAACACCTGGTCGGCAGATACCTGCGCCGGCGGAGCGTCTTCGACTGCCGGGGCAGAAACCGCCCCCATCCAAAGCGGTAATGTGGCCAGCACGGTGAGCGATAAGACTGCAAGCAGGTTAAGCTTCGAGGTTTTCATGTTAATCCCACCGGATTTCATTGTGCCCGGCGCGCCAGGCCTTCCGTCTCTGCGCAGCTCATGGCTGCCTCAAGGGCTCCAAAGTAAGCCGGTGAATCACTCCTTTTTCAACTGCCGTGTCGCTGAACAGCATGGGAAAGCTGCGCCCGTTGTACCAAGCCTCGACCTGGTCGCGGTAGTGCGGGCTAAAGACCTGGCCGGACTGGCCGAGCGTAATGTTCTGAACTGAGCTATCGAAGTTGGCAAAGTCAACCACCATGCGCATCGATACGCCATGGGAAGGCGTGGTCTGTTTCACCGTATTGCCGGTCCCCGCCTGGGGGAAGGGGCCGACGTTCAGCCAGCGCCCGAGGAACCGCAGGCCGCCCAGAGGGTGCTGAAAGGTTAGCGGAATCGCGTCGCCCCACCGCCAGGCGGCGTGCTCTCGGCTTCCCAAAAGCTGGGGGATTCGTCGAACGCCCTCTTCCAGACTCCTCATCAAGGTGACGTTGAAATCGGCGTCGCCGGGCGGCAGCCAGCGAGTCCAGCCGTCAGTCAACACGTTTTCCAGGAAGACCGTACTCATGGGCCAGCGGTAACCGGACAGGTCGTCGCCCAGTTTCGGCTTCAGAATCCGCTCGCGCAGCGCGCGGCGGGTGGCCTGGCAGATCAGGGTGGCCGCCGAGTCGGCGCGCGCTTCGCCGTCCCATGACGTAAGCAGGCTCAGGGCGTATTGTGCATCTGTTCCCTGGGCCGGCCGTTTGGTTGCGGCGGCAAGCAGTTGTTTGGCGAGCCAAACGTCATCGAGCGGGCGGATATCGGTCTGAATGCGCAGCATATCAGCGACGGTCAGGCGACTGCCTGCTTCCAGGAGTCCATAGATGCGGGCCGTGCGGTAGGGCGACGCCCACATGCTGGTGATGAAGTAGGGATATCCATCCGGCACGATGCGGCCATTCGCGGTGGCGATGATCCCGCTCGAGGGATTGTAGGCGTGAGGCAAGCTTTCAAATGGAACATAGCCAGTCCAGTCGTGGTCCTCATTCGAGCCGGGCGAGGGGACTGCCCCGTCGCCTTGCTTGCGGATGGGAACCCACCCCGCCGCGTAAAAGCCGATGTTGCCGTCCACGTCGGCATAGACGAAGTTCTGCATGGGGCCCGCGTAATCCCGCAAGGCGTTAGTGAACTCCTGCCAACCCTGTGCCTGATTGATTTTCAAGAATGGGAAGCGGAGGCCCCCGGGCTCGAGCGCCGTCCAGCGCAAGGCCAGTTCGCGGTTGCCGTCGTGGGAGACCACGGGCCCGTGGCGCGTAGTCACGACCGTGAAGCTGCAGTCGCGGCCACCGCGAACTTTGATGACCTCTTCTCGTGTCGTGGCATCCACCCATTGGCCATTGGAAAGATATTTCTTCGGGTCGCGAAAGTTGAAGCTCTCCACGTACAGGTCCTGAACGTCGGGGCCGGTGTTGGTCACGCCCCAGGCGATCCGCTCGTTGTGGCCGATGATGACGGCGGGCAGACCGGGAAGGCTGGCGCCGGAGACATTCAACCCGGGCGCCTTCAGGTGAATCAGGTACCAGACGCTGGGCACGCTGTGGTCCAGATGAGGGTCGTTGGCGAGAAGTGGTTTGCCGCATTGCGTGTGGGTCCCGTTCACGACCCAGTTGTTGCTGCCGAGGTCGGCGCGCGAGCTTTCCGGAACGGTCGTCAAGGCGGCCAGCACCGGATCAAGCTCCGCTAGGACCTGGGCCGCCGCGGCCCGGCCGCGCTTCGGGGAGGTGTCTGGCGCAGAGAGGGGCTCAGCTACCGGACGGTCTAGCGGCGAGCGGTCAGGGAAAAGGTCCGGGCAGAGTTCCCGCCCCACTTTGGCGCAGACCCGCTCGCGCATCAACTCATCCGGCCAGGAAGTACTGAGGGTCTTCGCCATGTTCAAGGCCAGGGCGAAGGAGTCCTTCTCCTGCCAGGGGCGTGGTCGGTAGCGCAGCATCAAGAACTCAATGGGGAGGCGGTCCTGATGCGTGGAAATAAACGCATTCACGCCGTGCGCGTAAGCCTCAAGCATCTGGCGGGACTCGGCGTCTAGCTCTCCCACCGCGCGCTCGCTGGCTTGGCGAAAGCCCAGCGCCCGATTTTCGATATCAAGTTTCAGGGCGCGCTCGCCGAAAATCTCTGAGAGCTCGCCGTGAGCCAAGCGGCGGCTCAGGTCCATTTGCCAGAGGCGGTCTTGGGCCGTCACGTAGCCTTGGGCCAAGAGCAGATCGTCCAGAGATTGGGCGTGGAGGTGAGGGACGCCACGGCCGTCGCGCCACACTTCCACTCGGGCCTTAAGCCCCGGCACTCGCGCGGTGCCGTCCAATTGAGGCAGACAGACGTGCGTTCGCCAGTAGAGCCAAGCTGCCACAACCGCTACCAGCGCAACGATGAAGACGAGAAGATAAACGAGGGCTCGGCGCAGGATACGAACGGAGCGGCGTGGCGTCTTCTGCTCCATGGGGATTCTACCAGGGTGGGGACGAGGTTCCGTTTCCTCGACCTGATGCCTCGCTGGCAGCAAAGCGGAAGGATAGTACTAGGAACGCCGGGGCCCCTGCAACACACGTAGCTCGCGAACCAGGTCGGGCAAGGGCTTGTTTGATTCTTGTCCCCCTGTATAATCTCAGTCGTTCGCCTATCGCTGTATGGTCGAGAGAATGAAACCTTCACTCCTTGCGCGCCTTGCCTTGCTGAGCGGTGGGCTCATCGTCCTGCTGTTGGTGGCCATCCTCCTGTGGGCTGACTTCACCATGCCGCTTGTTCTCCGCCTGCCCGTCCCTTCCCTCGACGGGCAGTATTTTGCTTACTTCGACCCTGTGGAGAGTGGCGAGCCAGGCCAGAAGCCCGACCACGACCTGATTGTGTCCACTCCGCGTGGTCAGTTGCTGGCTCGGCTTCGCGTCGCTGCGGGCTCAATTCACTGGTCGAATGCCGATCACTTGGCTATCGTCAACGAAGGGCGCACCGAAGCCACGCTGATCGCGAACTCCGGCGGGCGGCTCACCATCCTGACGCGCATAGCGCTCAGGCCGGGTGCGGAACCCCGCTGGTCACGCGATGGCAACAAGCTGGCCTGTGTGCGCCTCGGTCCCGCGGGCGATCAAGTTGCCATCCACGATATTCAGCAGCCGCAGGCGTTGGTGGTCCCGCTCCCCGCAGGGTTCCACCTGCGCCAGTCCAAACTCCTTTTTTGGTCGCCTGGGAGTGAGCACCTCTTTCTTCTGAATGAGGAGGGTCAGGACGTTGTCCTGGAGAAAGTGGGTGTTCAGGACGGCAAGGTGCAGTCCCTGGCGAGGGGAGTGGCGAGCGCGAAGGCAGCCCGATTAGCGCTCCCGCAGGTTTCCCCCGATGGCACCAAGATCTATCTTCCCCCGCCGCGCCATTGTGTCATTGACGCTCAGACTGGCGAGACACTCTGGGTACTTCCCGCCGACGCTGACACCCTGAGGTCGCCGTGGTCAGCGGATGGGCGTCGGTTGTTCTACTTTCGCCGGCAGGACCTCTCTGCCATTCTTGCCCACGACCTTTCGAGCGCTTCCGACCAGGTCGTCGTCTCAGGCGTGCAGCCCGGTGGTTTCTTTACGGCAGATGGTCGGAGCTACTTCTATCGCAAGCTGTTCCCCGCGGGGCCGGGGTTGAGCTGGCGTGAGTGGCTGGAGAAGTCCTGGGGCTGGCAACTTGTGGACCTGGCAACGCAATCCTCTCAGCCCCTGGGCCGGGTGGAGCTTTGGCCCTGGCAGCAGACCCTGGACGGCTCGATCCTGGCACGCCATGATGACTACACGCGAGTTCGGTTCGGTCTCTACGATCCCGATGGCGGCGTACTTGAGGAGTATGTCTTTCCGACGGCGCAGGAAGACCTTTCCCGCCAAATCAAAGCGCATAGACTCATTCTGCTTACCGTCGCCTTCTACGTTTTGCTGGCCCTGACGGTTTTCTGGAAGCGCCCGGCCAGCACTCCCGCGCGGGCCTTCTTTGTCTTCGCGTTCTTGTTGGTCGCGCTGTTCGCCGGCCAGTCTCTGCTGAGTTCACCCCCCTCTTTCCAGATGGCTTCTCCCTTTCCCGCAACGATCGGAGAAACCCAGGGCCTGGACTGGTGGAGGATGACCACTCTCTCCCCGCTCCTGCTCGGGAAGGCGGCGTTCGCTGTGGCGTTGCTCTGGGCGCTGCTGCCCGTGACGCTCCTGCATCTTGCGTTCGTTTTCCAGCAGCGGAGTCGCTTCTTGGCGGGAAGAGTTGGTTTGCGGCTAGCGCTTTATGGTGTGGGGCTTCTCCCGCTCGTGGCGGTGCTGATGACCCGCTTCGCTCCGAACCTCCTGAAAGTGCCGGTGTGGGGCTTCCTGATCCTCGGGGGATGTGTGGTGCTGGGCGTCTGGGGCGTGACCCTGGTGCACAGCTATCGGCACCCGCCTGATCCGCGTACCCGCGATCAGGTCCGCTGGATGACAATGGCGCTAGGCTTGGCGGTTGGGGGCGGTCTCCTGCTGCTCCTGGAGCGCGGCTTGGCCCGCCTTCTCGTCGGAGAGGAGTCGCAGCGGCTCCTGAACGTGGTCCGCACAGCCGCCCTGGCGCTTCCCTGCTGGGTCGCGCCGTCGGCGCTCGCCTATGCGGTGGCGGCTCGGAAACCTTACAACCTTCGCCTCCTGATTCGCCGCAGTATTCGGCATGCTTTCACGGCCCTGCCGGCCTTGGTTCTCTTCCTCTTGCTGTGGGGCGGGTTGAGCTGGGTGACGAGCGGGGCGCTGGTCAGGCTTTCGCCGCTCGTGGTGGCGATCGCGGTGCTGGTGACCGTCCTCCTCACCATGCCTTTCCGGGGTCGTTTGCGGAGTTTCGTGGATCGCACGTTTGATCGCCTCCGGTACGACTTTCGAGAAAGGCTTTTGGATTATGCGCGGGGTTTGCCCCACCTCCTCGACCGCCAGACGCTGGTCGCTCGACTGGGAAACACCCTGCCGGCAGCCGTGGGGGCTCGGCGCCTCTACCTTTTTGTGTTGGACCGGCACGCCAAGGTGTTTCGGCTTCAGCCGGGCAAGGGCGACCTTTCCTCAGGCGCGAGGGGAGTGGAGTTCGATCCGGCCGAGCCCTTGTGCCAGTACTTGCTCCAAGAGGAGCGTCCCTTTGAGGTGGACGTCTCGCCTTTCAGCTCCGAGCTGATCTCGATTTTTCGCACCACTGCGGACCGCCTCGGCAAGCTCGAGGCAGGGGTAATTCTCGGCCTGAAGCGGCGGTACGAGCTGCTCGGGCTGCTGGTAATGGGGGCCAAAACCGTGGGCGAATTCTACAACGCTGAAGAGCTGGAGCTGCTTAGGATCGTTGCTCGCGAGGCGGCATCCGCCCTGGAAAACATCGACCTGTTTGAGGAAGTGGCGCGGGATCGCGAACTGCGGAGAGAGCTGGAAGACGCCTCGGAGGTGCAGGCGCAGCTTTTTCCCACCGTGGTGCCGCGATTATCCACCGGTCAGCTTGCGGGTCGCTGCGTTCTTGCCCGCTCCGCTTGCGGAGACTGCTACGATTTCCTGGAGCTTCCCGGGCGGAAAGTTGGCCTAGCAATCTGTGACGTTTGTGGGCGAGGCATGTCTGCCTCTCTGCTGATGGCCACCGTGCAAGGCCTGCTGCGGACCCAGGCGCCCACGGCGCAAAACCTGGAAGAACTGGCGGAGAGGATCAACCATCATCTGTACACATCGGCGGGCGGGTCGAAATTCTGCACCCTGTTCTACGGGGTCTATGATGATGTGAAGCGCCGGTTGGAGTATCTGAGTGCGGGGCACAATCCGCCGCTGGTGTTGACCGCGCAGGGCGTGCGATTTCTTGACGCTACAGGACTGCCGCTGGGATTGTTCCCCGAAATCACGCAGCATCCGCGTTCCGAAGTGCTGGAGCCTGGAACCCTGGTAGTCCTGTATTCGGATGGCATCATCGAGGCTCGCAACAGTCGAGGAGAATTCTACGGGACCCACCGGTTCGTGAGTACCGTTTCCCGCGTGCGCGAAGCCGACGTGGAGCGCATAGTGGCGCGGATCTTGGGAGACGTTCACGATTTTACGGCAGGTGTCGCCATTGAGGATGACCAGACGTTGGTCGTGCTGAAAGTAGACTGGGACCCAGGGTCTCGCGCCTAGGATTCACTTGAGCCCACCGAGGAATTGCTGACAGCAACAGTGCTGAGGTACGCCGTCCCATGATTGACGGAGCCGAGGTTGCACGCCTTCTGGCGGATTTGGTCAGAATCGAGTCCATAAACCCGGAGCTGGTGCCGGGCGGAAGTGGCGAGGCTGCGATTGCCCGCTACGTGGCCGACTTCCTGAGAGCAGGCGGGCTCGAGGTTCAACTTCAGGAGGTGCGCCCAGGCCGATTCAACGTAGTGGGGGTGCTTCGCGGCCGAGGCAGGGGACCCAGCTTGATGCTCAACGGCCATCTGGACACGGTCGGCGTCGCAGGGATGGAGGCCCCATTCTCGGCGCGGATTGAGAGCGGCCGCCTGCACGGGCGCGGCGCCCAGGACATGAAAGGTGGGCTGGCGGCGGCGTTGGCGGCTGTTGCAGGACTCGCTAAGGAGCCCCGGCTGGAGGGCGACGTAGTGTTGGCTGCCGTGGCAGATGAAGAGTACCAGAGCGCGGGCACTCGCGCGCTCCTCAAGGAAGTCCGCACCGACGCCGCCATCGTGATGGAACCCACCGGCCTGGAGGTGGTGACGGCTCACAAGGGCTTCGTGTGGGCAGAGGTCGAAACCCAAGGCCGGGCCGCACATGGGAGCCGCCCAGAAGAAGGGCGGGACGCCATTGCTTTCATGGGGCGCGTGCTCGGGGAAATCGAGTTGCTTCAGGCAAAGCTTGACGCCGGACCGCGCCATGCGCTCTTGGGCAGCGGCTCGGTGCATGCTTCGCTCGTTTCAGGTGGGCAGGAAGTCTCAAGCTATCCGGAGCAGTGTCGGCTGAGCCTCGAGCGGCGCCTCATACCCGGCGAGGACGCCCAGATGTTTGAACAAGAACTGCGCGCGATTGTTTCCGAGCTTTCTGCCCGAGATCCGGATTTCCGCGCCCGAATTGCTGTTGGCTATTCAGCCCAGCCTCTCGAGACGTCGCGTGAGACTCCCATCGCCCGGGTGCTCGCGCGATGCGCCGCTAAAGTGACAGGGCGCGACGCGGCTTTCGGCATGCAGAGTTTCTGGGCGGATGCGGCGTTGCTCAGCGAGGCGGGGATACCGAGCGTTCTGTTCGGCCCTGGCGGCGCGGGGATGCATTCTGCCGTGGAATACGTCCGGCTCGAGGAAGTCCGTCTTTGTGCCGAGGCGCTGGCCGAGTGCGCCAGAGCTTTCTGTGACGTCTGAGGCCGTGCTGCAAGTGAGTGCATCCAAGTTGACAAAAAATGTCAATTCGGCGCGCACTCTGCCAGCGGCATGGAGTTTCCAGTGACCTACCTCACGACATTTCAACGGCTTGACTCGATTGTGCAAAAGGCCTGGGCTGGCTGCCTAATTGCTCAGATAGGTGGGGGGAGTGCGCGACTGACAATCTGACATGCGATGCCGGCTTGAAGCACAGGCTAAACTCGTTTAGACTAGGGGCCAGAGGGGGCAGTTCCGACAGCGAAGCTGGGCCGGGGTGCGCAGGTCAACCGGGTGATTCAACCGAGGGTGCTTGAGTTGATGCCCGAGGGTTCCATCTCTCAGTCCTCATCCGGAATCAGAGGCATGACCTGATGTGTAGCAAAGATCCCGGGTGCACGATGCTGGAATTGGCTGTCCTCAGTGTCGCCTTGGGGATTGTGGCGGCCGTGGCACTTCCGCAGGCGCTCCCTGCCGTGAAGGCTTGCCGGCCGCCCGCTGACGCTGCGGCGGTGGCACGCGGTCCTGCTATTGACTTGAGCGGGGTTTGTGTTAAATTGTCCGGTAGGAGGGTGTGGTCTGGGCGAGAGCAGTCTCAGGAAGAATTACGTCAGCGGAGGT
>CAZBWJ010000031.1:31453-34403 GCA_964495535.1 uncultured Acidobacteriota bacterium
GGTAGGGGGTGGCGATGGCCGGTTCCAACCCTTCTTACAGACGTTCGGCTGCGACGAGGTCCTCGGGAAAGGAAGGGCAATGACGAGGAACGCAATCAGGGGCGGTCGTGAAGGCGGGTTTTCGCTGCTGGAACTTCTCCTGGCCATTGCCATCATCGGAATTGTTTCTGCCCTTGCCATATACGGATTCAATAATGTGCTTCCCACCGTGCGCGCTGACTCCGCCATGCAGTTGCTGGTGGCTCAGCTTCGTCAGACCCGCCAGAATGCCCTTGACCAGAGGCGCAACTTCACGGTGAACTTTCTGGGCACCAATGAGTTGCGCGTGTTGCGAAATGAGTTGTGTGCAACTCCTCCCTGCGCTGTTTCGCTCGTGGCCGACTACTTCCTCCCTTACAATATGAGCTTTATGCTTTTTCCGTCTGTGGGCGATACACCTGACGGATTTGGACATGCGCAGTCCGTGGGTTTCAACGGTGGTGCCACCAGCGTCATTTTCCTGGGCGATGGGACGGTGGTGGACGCCAGCGGCCTCTTCGCGAACGGCACGGTCTTTATCGGTTTCCCCGGCAACCCCGCCACGGCGCGTGCCGTGACCATCATGGGGGCGACGGGGCGGATTCGCGGCTATCGCTCCGACGGCACGGCGTTCCGCTGAGAGAAAGGTGCGCTATGGGTTCCAGGGTTGAGCGGGTCCGAGGGCAGGAAAGCGGATTTACGCTGGTGGAGGTCATGATCGCCGGCGCCATTCTGGCGATTGCGCTGATTACGCTGGCCTACACCTTCGGCCAAGGCCTTTCCGTGGTTATGACCGCCCAGGAAGACACTGTGGCCCGGCAAAAGGCCCGGGAGGCTTTAGAAGACGTGCTGACCGCCCGTGGCACCGACAATCTCACCTGGGATCAGATTGCCAACCAGACCACTGGGGGGCCGGGGGTGTTTGTGAATGGCTTCACCTCCCTGACCGCCCCCGGCGCGGACGGCATCGTGAATACCAGTGACGATGGCGCGGTGGAGACCATCACCATGCCGGGGCCCGACGGGTCAATCGGCACGGCCGACGACGTCGTCGTGTACCTTTCGAACTATCAGCGCCAGATTCAGATCACCAAGCTTTCCAACATCCTGAAACGGGTAACGGTTACGATAGAATATAAAACCCCGTCAGGCATGGCCCGGCGGGTAGTCGTGGAAACCAATGTGTCACCTTATATCTAGGCTCTGGCGGCAAGGCGAAGCTCACCGGGAGGCGCGCGGCTACACGCTCATCGAGCTGATGGTCGCCATGGCACTGACGCTGGTGGTGCTGGGTGTGGCGTTCGTCCTTTTCGACCACCTGTATTCGGTAAGCGAAGTCACCGGAGCGATGGCGGATGTCAACCAGAACCTTCGGGCCTCCATCAACCTGGTGGCGCGCGACTTGACCTCGGCGGGAGCCGGGGTCCCGATCGGGGGCATCCCGCTCCCCGGGGGAAGCGGTGCGAGTGCGGTCTTGAGGCCGGGGCCGGGGACGAACTACTTCCCCACCGGCACCGGGGTGCTTTCCGCCATCACCCCGGGGTATGGGCTGAGTGGCAATATTAATGGCCGGATCAGCGACGAAGTTACCATGGTACGCGTGGACCCCCAGCAGCGGCTCGAAGAGTATCCTCTGACGTCGATCATCACCGTCACCACCCCGGTCGCCTCCACTCACATCCAGGTGGATTCCGGGACCAATATCGCCTCGGGACCCTCAGCGGTTTCGGTCGGAGATTTGATCATGCTCAGCAATGCCAACGGCATGGCCCTAGGCGTGGTCACGGCGGTGGATACCACGAACAACTGGGTTTTCTTTGACGGGGGGGACGCGCTGGGGCTCAACCAGCCCGGCGCGGCCTCCGGGAACATCCAGAGCCTGAAGAACCCGGGGACGGGGACCTACCCGCCGACCTATGCCTACAAAATGCTGATGATCAGTTACTATCTGGATGCCAGCGTGGCCAGCAATCCGCGGTTGATGAGCCAGATCGGGGTCGGGACTCCCAGCGTGGTGGCCAACGGCATCACGGGCCTCCAGTTCAGCTATGACACTTCCGATGGCGTAATCATGACCCCCAATCAGCGCGACATCCCCACGGGCCACTCAGCCAACGAGATTCGGAAAGTGAACCTGGTGGTCTCCGGCCAGTCCGCCAGTCGTGGTCGCAAGACCAGACAGTTCTTCAGTAACACCTTGGCAACCGGCGTCACCATTCGCAATCTGGCTTACATGGACAAGTACTGAACCGGGGAGGAGTCGCCTTGCGCCTCGGGGGCCGGGCAAGGACGCAGCCCCGGCGCACGGGCAAAAGGGGGAAGATATGAGGCAGGCAAGGGAGAAAGCATCGGGCGTGGCTCTGATCGTGGTCCTGATGTCGATGGTGATCTTCACCTTGATGAGCCTGGGCTTCTATTACATGGTCACGGCGGAGCAGAAGATTGCCGCCAGCGACCGCGACAATACGGTGGCGTTCTATGGGGCGGAAGGTGGGTTGGAGAAAATGAGCTCCGACTTGGCGGGCTTCTTCGTTTCCCACACTTCTCCCACTCCCGCGCAGATTGACGTCCTGACCGGGCCAAGTTACCTGCCGACCATTTCCGGCGTGACTTTCCCCACGGGGGGATACATCATCGCGTATGAGACCAATGCGGATGGGAGTCTGAAATCCACGGCGGGGGTCATTGGTGGCTCGGGGCCTCTAGCGGGCCTGCAAGGTATCATCACGCCCTTTACGCTCACCGTGATTGCCAGCGGCCCGAACAACACCGAGGTCAAACTCACCCGGCAAGTCCAGGAGGTCGCCGTCCCGGTGTTTCAGTACGGCATCTTCTCGGAGAACGACCTCTCCTTCTTTGCTGGGCCTCCCTTCAACTTCGGAGGTCGGGTGCACACCAACAAGGACGTCTACGTGGCCGAGGTTGACACAGG
>CAZBWJ010000032.1:0-34252 GCA_964495535.1 uncultured Acidobacteriota bacterium
TTCTCGTTCCACGGGCACACGTCCTGGCAGATGTCGCAGCCAAAGACGTTTGCGCCGATGGCCGAGCGAAACGGCTCGGGGATAGAACCCTTGAGCTCAATGGTGAGGTAGGAGATGCACCGCCGCGCGTCCATGACGTAGGGCTCAACCAGCGCGCCGGTGGGGCAGGCTTCGAGGCACGCCGTACAGGAGCCGCAGCGGTCCGGGGCGGGTAAGTCTGGCTCAAGTTCCAGGCTGGTCAGCATGACCCCGAGAAAGAGCCACGACCCCTTCGCCTCGTTGATGATGCAAGTGTTCTTGCCCATCCAGCCGAGGCCGGAGAAGCGCGCAAAGGCCCGCTCTACAATCGGTCCGGTGTCCACGAAGACGCGCGTTTCCGTACCGGGAGCCAGTTCTTCGACCGCCGCGCGCAGCTTTTCGAGTTTGGCGCGCACGATTTGGTGGTAGTCCTCGCCCCACGCGTAGCGGGAAATCCACGCGCGCGAGCCCGCGCGCCTGTGTCCGTCGTCCGTGGTCCGTTGTCCGTCGAGGCCGGCAACTGACGACTGACCACCGATAACTGACTCCCGTCTTCTGGCTTCTGACTCCTGACTTCTGACTCCTGCGTGGGCGAGTTCCGTCGAATACGGAAACGGCGTGCTGTAAACGACTCCCACGCAGATGACCGACTTCGCTGAGGGCATGACTCGCCGCGGGTCGTCGCGTTTTGGATTCGCAAGGTAGCCCATTTCGCCGCCGTAACCGCGCTCGACCCATTGACGTGCGAATACGAGGTCTCTCGCGGGCGCGAGCGGCGCGATGCCGACCAAGTCAAAACCGATGTCGAGCGCTTGTCGTTTCAGTGCCGGCTTGAGCTCCATCGCCCTCATCATAACGCAGAGTTCGAAGACCAGAGGTGCGCGCTTCGCAGCCTCTTGAATTCGTGTTGTGCGGGAATGGAGACATACACTATCATTCTTGTCTGCTGTGCGCGGTCCAGAGCGGTCTCGGACTTTCCGGCAAGCCAGAGACTTGCTGGCTGCATCGGCTGATACCGCCCGCGGGTTGTGGGGTGCCGATGGGCTCTGAAAGACGTGAACGCGGTGAACGAGCGGCTGGATGGTTAATCCTACTCCTGGGGATGGCGTTGGTGGGTGCAGGCGTGCCGGCCGCGGCTCAGCAGAACAGCCTGGTGGGCACGTGGAACTTGGTGCGGGATTCAGACGGCAGCACGGCCGACGAGGGAACGAGTGTCACGCTGACCCTTGGGGTGAGCAGCGTGTCGTTCGCTGCAGTCGGGCCGGGCCAGAACATCACTGACAGCGGCACTTACAGCACCAGCGGAAATCGCATCACCCTCTCTCTACCCCACATTGGAAAGTCGGTGAGCAGCCAGCCCTACACGGTCACTGGACCGACGCTCATCCTGCCTTTCAAAGTCTTCTCAGATGGGCCAGGCAGTTCGACTTGGCTCCGGGTGACAGCACAGCAGGGGGGTGATGGCAATTCTGGGGGTGGCGGCGGCTCCGGCGGGGGTGGAGGTGCCGGCGGCTCCGGTAGCGGTGCGGGTTCTGGCGCGGGAAGTGGTTCGGGAGGTGGTGCCGGAGCTGGCTCCGGCGGCGGTTCCGGTGGCGGGGGTAGCGGCTCAGGCGGTGGCGGCTCCGGTGGTGGGGGAGGTTCCGGCGGTGGTGGCGGCTCCGGTGGAGGCTCGGGAGGCGGCGGGCACGGAGGGGGTTTCGGTGGCGGTGGTGGTTCTGGCTCAGGCGGGCAACCTCCATTGGCCGCTCGCGACCCGAAGTTCGCCAAGCTCGTGGGAGTTTGGACGGGCGAGGGATCCAGCTACGAGGTTCGCTTCCGCGCCAAGGGACGCATGTCGGTGGCCGTGCTCCACTCCACGGTCTTTGTGCTCTACCTTGAGCCCGACGGCTCGGTGGTGGGCCAGGGAACTGTGGTCTATAACGTTGATCCCAACCTCTGCGGGATTGCCAAGCTCGCGCAGCAAGTCAATGAAGCCATCGACATGATGGACTGGGTGCTGACGGCCTACGGTTGGGGTGAGAAGGCCGGCAAGGTTTACAAGGAGTTCGTCGAAATCCTCACTCAGAAAGCCGGAGAGGTTGCCAAAGGTGCCGCGGGGGCCGTTGCCAAGCTCTACCTGAAGGCCGCGGCCACGGCAGGATACAAGGTGGCGAAGGAGGAGATTTCCGAGTGGTGGAAGCAGCCGCTGAAGAAAATCGGTGAGGAGATTCGTGACAGGGAACGCGAAGGGCAAAAGGCTGATAAGGGCAAGGAAGGCTGCAAGGATAGCGGACGCTCCGTGGGTGGATTTGAGCCGGGCATGATGCCGGGCATCATGAATGTGCCGGGCGTCACCAAGGTGCAGTACGAATACAAGGGCCTGGAGAAGGGCCCCGAGGTGCGCCTGATCTACATTCGAGGGCGCGTGGTGCCCTCCGGCGACGGTTACAGGATGTACCTGGAGCAGGATGGCGACGTGATGGAGGGCGACAAGCAGCTCTGGATTTCCTACATGGTCAACTATGTGCGCGAGCGTAAGCCGTTCCCGTGTTGGTCACCCTTCCTGAAGGGGCCGGGACGAATCTTGCCCTTGGGCAAGAACGGGCGACCCACGGTCCGGTTCGAGGAAACCGGCAATCACCGCAACGGCTTTCAACCGTGGGAAGAGTACAAGTACACCTGGAGCGCGGAGTTGATGCCTGATCCCAAGGGCGCGACAGATCGCTGAGGCTGAGTTGTCTGCAGCACCTGGGAAAGGTTCAAGGAGAAATTGGCAATGATGCGAAGGATGATGTGGGGGTTGGTAGGTGTTGCCCTGTGCATACCCGTAGTAGTACTGGCGGGGCGGGGCGGCGAGCAGAAGTCGCTCGCCGGCTTCAAGTATCAGTACAAGGTGGGCGTGCTGCCCTTTGTGGACAATACCGGCTCGGGCGGAGCCGAGCTGGGAGTGACGCTTGGCCGCGCTGTGCAGGCAGAACTGGCCCACTCTACTGACCTCGTGGGGCGCGTCTTGAAACTCGACGAAGGCACTAATCCCGAGGACATCGACGGCGAAAAGGCGGTAGAGATCGCCCGCACTCGCAAGGTGGACGTGGTACTGGTGGGCACGGTGCTTGACGCCACCGCTGAGGAGTCAGAACACAGCGCGCAAGGTCCCTCGATTTTCGGTCAGTCGGTGGGCGGAAGGGCGCGCTCGGTCAAGGCGGTAGTGACGCTTCAGGGCGATCTGTACAACGTCGCCACCGGGAAGGTGATTGAGAGTATTCGCGTCACCGGCCGCGCCTCAGACACCAAGGTGGGCGCCGACGTCTCTACAGATCTCGGCTCCATTTCCACTGCGGGAAGTTCCTTCCAAAATTCGCCCATTGGCAAGGCGCTGCACAAAGCGGTGGCGGACTTGGTGAAGAGGATTGCCGCCGACCAGCCCAAGATGACCCGATACCAGTCGGCCGCAGGAGCAGAGCCAGCGAGCGGGACGGGCGAAGATCCCGCCCCGGGCGTGCCTTCCGAGACTCCGACGGAGGGAGAACCTACGAAACAGTAACTTGGCGGCGCGTTGGGCACTGGGGCAGCTGGCGGGGCGTTTGACACTCCCTGCTCCTTAGCGCGGCGCAACCTGAGACAGTGCAATATCCGGCGCGCACAGACGCCAGGTGGGTGTTGACAGTTTCAATCTGCGCGCGTGGCAATTTGTCGTTGCGTGCCGCCAGATAAGCATGGCTTTTCCGTGAGGGGGCTTGCCGTTCCTCTGAGATTTTTGTAACATTTCCACGTCTCTCCCGACAATATCCCGGGGGGGTGCTTTTTGTCGGGAGGGCGAAGCGTATGCTGGAACCACAACCAATCCTGACCGCGCGACGGCCTCGCGTTCCGAAGGTTTCCCCGCCAGCGAACATCGAACCTCACAAGTTCGAAGACTACTTGGCCCGACCGACGATGCGGAAGTTCCTCGGGTTGCTGACCCGCCGGAACGGCGATGGCCGGTGTTACCTGGAAGAAGCATTCGAGGATTACGACAAGCCGGACCTGACGCTCTGGGAGCGGCTGAAGTTCGCGATTCCTCATCGCGCCATCGAAATCTTTCGCGCCAGGACGGGTGTGGACAAGGAAGTCCTTAAGGCCAAGGTTCTCCACCATCACCCGACCGCTCGGGCGCTGGTGAACACGGCGCGGAGCATTGCCAAGTACGGCCTCAGCGCACCGCAGCGGTTCTCTGCTCCCCTCATCGTGGTATGGAACTACACGCAGGCCTGCAACCTGACCTGCCGCCACTGCTACCAGAGTGCCGCCCGCAAGCCGCTTGCGGACGAGCTCACCACCGACCAGAAACTCGATCTCATCGATCAAATGGAACACGAGTACGTCCCCTTCCTCGCCGTTGCGGGCGGCGAACCGCTGGTCTCGAAGGACATCTGGACAGTGCTGGAGCACTGCAAGCAGCGCGGCGTCCACACCACGGTGGCGACCAATGGGACGCTGCTGAGCAAGGAAACGTGCCAGCGCCTGGCGGAATCTGGCGTCAAGTACGTCGAGGTTTCGCTAGACTCCATTGTTCCCGAGGAACACGACCGCTTCCGGGGCTTGGAGGGTGCCTGGAAGCGCACGGTTCAGGGCATCAAGAACGTCGCCTCCACCCCGGGCTTGCGGGCCGGCATGGCCGCCTGCCTGACGCGGATGAACCTGCATCACGCCGAGGCGATGATCAATTTCGCCAAGGACTTGGGGTGCACCACTTTTGTGCACTTCAATTTCATCCCGGTGGGGCGCGGCCAGGAGATGGCACGCCTGGACATTACCCCGAAGCAGCACGAGACCCTGATGGAGCTCCTCAACCGGCACCTGCAGGAGGGGAAGATTTCCATCATGTCCACGGCGCCGCAGTTTGGGCGCGCCTGCATCCTCTACGGCCCCATGGAGGGGCTGATGGCCACGGCCCACGGCGGTAAGGGCAAGGGGAAGCAGGCGAAGGTCCTCTCGAAGTATATCGGGGGCTGCGGCGCCGGACGCTGTTATTGCTGCGTCCAGCCCAACGGCAAAGTGACGCCGTGCGTTTACATGCCGTCAGTTGAGGTGGGCGATCTGAAGCGCCAGAAACTAATCGAGGCTTGGGACAATCCTCTCTTCGCTCTGCTTTCCGACCGCGAGGATCGCAGCGACCATTGCGTGGTCTGCGATTTCCGCGCCTATTGCGGAGGCTGCCGGGCGCGCGCCTTGAGCTACCTGGGAGACGTCCAGGCAGGCGACCCAGGCTGCATCTATAACCAGCACGTCTGGGAGGAAGTGGTCCACAACGCGGCAAAGACCGACGAGCTCGTCGTCCTGGGCCAGCACAACCGCGTGGATTGCTTCCTGGCGGGGGCAACCGACGGCACCCTCACCACTGCGCGCACTGACCAGCTCGTCCGCGATACGCTCACTACGATTTCTGATGCCTTCGAGCCTCCCCGCCAGACCTAGTTTGAAGCTTGAAGTTGTTTTCTGACTCCGTCGCTGCTTCCCTCCGGGCCGTGGACCGCCACCTTTGCGCACGCACATCGGAAACCGCGCAATGTCTGCGCCACCCGCGATGCCTTCGCAGCACCTTCTGGTGAGTCTTCGGCTTTGCTTCTTGCCAAAGCTGGTATGTGATAGAAGAGAAAGCACTTACCAGCTTTGCCTCCGGAATCACCCCATCCTTATTTTTCAATAACATACCAGCTTCGTTCCGTCCATCAAAAACGTAAGTTACTCATTTCGCACGACTTACCAGCTTCGTTTTTTTCGCTCCGTATTTATTAGGAGCACGGTCGGCCCTCGACCATCCTCCTCAAGGGCCGGCATGGAGCGCCATGGCGGTCGCGCGAACGAGCCGTGCCGCAAGCTGTTCGCGGCGACGCGGGGCTTGCCGCGCTGGGTGCGGGCGCCCGTGGACTGGCCAGCATACGGCCGGCAGGCTTCCAGGGATTTGGGGGAGAGTTTTCGATGGGTCAGGGACATGGCAGGCTCCACGTCTGAAGTTGCCGCGGGCCGGAATCCCCTGTCGGGGACGGCCCCTTTAGCCTAGGATTGCAGCATAACGCAACTAGGCCAGTTTGTCAAGCTTTTTGCCGGCGACAGAAAGCCACCCGGGCGCCGAGCAGCCCTATTTGCCCACCCAGATGTAGTGAGGGGGTTTTGAGACGAGGGAGCGGAGCGTTCGCGGGGGACGTTCAGCTCGCTGCGCAGTTGCCTTTGGTGGGCTTTGATGGCAGGGCGGTCGTCGCGGGGCGTGTCTTCCTCGACCGCGGTCGCTCAAGATGGGCTGAAACTGTTTGGCATTGGCGCGCGGGGCGCCATGCCCGCGCCACCTCGCCTGCTATTCTCCTTTCAGAAAACGGACCAATTCGTCTCGCGTAAACCCTGCTTCTCGCAATAACGCGACAAGGGTTCCTCTTGGCATGTCGCGATTGTGCCGGAGCACGACCGCGCGGCGTCGTGAAACCGGGTGATAGAAAATGAAATGGCTACCCGAGACGTGATCGAGGGCGAAACCGTTTCGGTCTAATACTACCTCCGCGTCTGTCATGCTGAGCGCAGCGAAGCATCTCGGCATTGTTTTTCGCACTGACTGGCCTGTCAAATGCGGATTCTTCGCGGAGTTTACTCTGAGCGAAATGAAAAAGATCCTTCGGCTTCGCCTCAGGATGACAGCGAATGGACCCAGAATGAGACACGCTGGGGTTTTCCTCTACGAATGACGGACGGTCCCTGTAAGAATTTCGATGACGACTCGCGGTTTAACGGTGAGCAGTTTGGGCATACTCGACGTCCAAGGAGGTAACTAGGGTTTCGCTGTCGGTCGGGACTGGCTCCCCGTGTTTCCTGAGGCTCTCGATATAGCCGGATACGGCCTCCTTGGCCATTTCTCTGGCTTCGGCCAGGGTGCGACCGTAAGTGACGCAGCCGGGCAGCGCGGGCACCAGGGCGGTGAATCCACCCTCGGGTTCAGGCCGGAGAACAACGTTGAAATGGTAGCGGGCTTTCTTCATTGGACCTGTCTACTTTATCTCAACCGCAGAGTCCTGATCAAATAGTGGGCCGCGGGCGGCACAGGACTCCCGGCAACGCGGCGTTACTCTTGGGCACGGGATCATCCGCAGACATCAAGAAGCCTGTCAGCTGACGGGTCGGCGCGACCCGCGAAACACCTTCATGGCAGGTTAACGGCAACCGGGAGGCCGCAGCGTCGTCGGAACAGCGAACCGAAAGCCGTCGTACGGAGCCTTGGTCAGTCCTCGTCGACGGACGGCGGACTCATAGGCTGGAGTCGGAGCGTGGCGCAAAGCGCCCGCAAGTTGTCGCTGCTTTCCTGGTCCAGGGAAAGAAACCTGAGTCCAGCTTGCGCCTTGAGCCCCTTCCATACCACGAGCGCTTCGGTCCGAATCTCCGCGCCTTGCCACTCAAACGTCAACTGGCACTTCTTGCCGACCTCAGGTACTCCCGCACCCTGCACACAGCACCCTTGGACGCTGAGGACTACTACCGTGACATTAGAGCCGGACGCGCTTCCGGGTGGGTACACGACGGCTGAGACTTCCGCAAGGTAACGAGGAACTAGGCGGCGTTCACTCATGGCGGGGAGTGTAGCCTTGTGCCCGCGCGAAAGCAAGCGCGGCGTGACTGAAGCTGGCTGGGAATGCCCGCCGATAAGCCGCACAGAGCAGGAAGGGGGAATGGAGTTTCGAAGCACGGCTTCGGAGGCTGGCGGCAACCGGGTGAAAAAGTCCCCATGATGACTTATAATCCCGGGTCTATGCCCAAGCCGCTTCAGCTTGACCCAGAGGACAAAAAGCTCCTAAACCTCCTCCAACGGGACTTCCCCCTCGACGAGAGACCTTTTGCCCGACTGGCGGAAAAGCTCAATGTGTCCGAAAAGGAAATCCTGCGGCGTGTCGCGAGGTACAAGCAGGAGAGAATCGTTCGCCAGATCAGCGCCATCTTCGACACGCGCCGCCTGGGTTACCGTTCGAGCCTGGTCGCCATGAGCGTTGCCCGCGAACGCGAGGCTGAAGCGGCCGCCATCCTGAACGGGCATCCGGGCATCAATCACAACTATCGTCGCAACCACTCTTTCAACCTCTGGTTTACGCTGGCGGTGGCGCCCACCAGCCGCCTGGGGCTCCAGGGAACGGTGGCGAAGCTCCACGCGATGTGCCGAGCGGATTCCACGCGCCTCCTGCCCACGCTGAAGCGTTACAAGATCGCGGTCGATCTGGACATGACGGGCGAGCGGCCTCCCGACGCCACCACAGGCCAACCGGCGTCGACCGAGGCGAACCGCCGCAACGTTCCGCTAACTGCGCGCCAGATGGCTTTGGTCCGGGAGCTTCAGAAGGATATCCCGCTTGTGGAGCGGCCTTTTGACGATTGGGCAGCCGCGGCGGGCCTTTCGCCGGCCGAACTCTTGGCGGAAACCCGAGGATTTCTGGCGTGCGGCGAGATGCGGCGCTTTGCGGCCGTGCTCCAGCATCGCGCCGCGGGCTTTGTGGCGAATGCGATGGGTGTGTGGAGAGTCCCCGAGAACGAAGACCCCGACAAGTACGGCGCCGTCATGGCGTCCTTCAGCGCGGTGAGCCACTGCTACCGGCGTCCCACCTACCCCGATTGGCCGTACGCCCTTTTCAGCATGGTCCACGGGCGGACCGTGGACGACTGCGAAAGGACGCTTCAGGCCATCGCCGAGAAAACCGGCTTGCGCGAATACCAGGCCCTCTATTCGAGTAAGGAATACAAGAAAACCCGCGTCCAATACTTCACGCCCGAAGCCGACGAGTGGGAAGCACGGGCGGGGCTGGCCAGGTAGCGCCGGGGGGTCTGCCCCTGGAAGCCCTCGCCGCTCTCGTTGCCCTCACCCCGGCCATCTCCCTCCGGCGGGCGCCCTCCTAACCATGACCCGCCGGATCCTGGCGGGCTGGTCGCGGAGAGGTTCACTCGGGGCTGTTGAAGAAGGGGAATCCCCGGCGAGCCGACCGCCTGGGCGACCGGCTAGGCCTTCACCCTGGCTACATACGCTTCGATGCGACTCCGGTCGGCGGGCGAGATCTCGGTGAAGCGTACTCCCATGCCCAATTTTGCTATGACGTGGAGGACTTCGGCTTGCGCTCTCACCACCGGCCCCTCATCATCCAGGTGAAACAGCAAATCGAGTTTGGAATTCACGGGGACAGGCTTGTCAGTCTCGATGAACATCCCGTCGGCGCTGACCTCTCTCGAAAGGCCAAGCGAGGTCCCGCTTTCATGCTTGACCTGCGTGGCCAGCGGCGCCCGCGGGTATTGTCGTTTGTCAATCATGCGATGGTAGATGAGCCGCAATATGGCGTGCCGGTCCTCGGGCTTGATCTCCGTGAATTCAATGCCGATGCCTTGCTCTGGAAGCTGGTAACGCACCTTCGCCTGCGCCACGATCATGGGAAGGTGCTTGGCGGGGCGGAAGCGCAGGGAGAGTTTGGCATCCAGAGGAATTTGCCGCGAGATTCCCAGAAACAGGCCTCCGCCTCCCAGGATCAAAGCACGAGCGCGGTGCGTGCCGTCATCCGTAGTGCATTGAACGGGAAAATTAGTCATTATCCGTGGGTAGTGGCGGAAGTAGGTCTGCTCCATCCCATGAATCCCAGGTAGAAGATTCTCGTGAATAGCGGCGCCTAATTCTACCACCGCTGTAGCACCCGAAATGCACAACGTGCTCGCGAGGCAGAGGACTTTTCAACTGACAATATATCGCGGCGGATTGGGTGGCCGGAAGAATTGGGTGCCGTAAAGGGACGCGTTGCCGGGCTTCGGCTTTCAGCTTATAATCAAGCGCGGCCTCGTTCCCGATGGGAGAGCCCGCTCGACGCCCGTCCTGTGATGTTTCTTGTATACAGCCTGTTGTTCAGTCTCGGCGTAGTCTTGACGGCCCCTTATTACCTGTGGCGACTGCGTGGGAGGATCATCTCCGGGGCTGGCTGGCGGGAACGGTTCGGTTTTCTGCCTGCTGCATTTCGGCAGGACGAGGTGGGGGCCATCTGGGTCCACGCGGTCTCGGTGGGGGAAACCCTGGCCATCGTCGGGCTGGTGCGGGAGTTGCAGCAGCGGTACCCAGCGCGCAAGATTTTCTTGAGTCACGTGACGCCGGCGGGGCGCGAAGCCGGCGAAGCACGTTTGCCCGCCGTGGCGGGCCGGTTCTACCTTCCGCTGGACTGGGGTTGGGCCGTGCGGCGCGTGCTAAGGCTCCTCCGGCCGGCGCTGCTGGTGATTGTGGAGACGGAATTGTGGCCCAACCTCCTGCGCGCCGCCCGCGAGTCGGGGGCGCGAGTTGTGCTGGTGAATGCGCGCCTTTCGGACCGCTCGCTCGGTCGCTATCGACTGGTCCGCCCGTTCGTGCGTCGGGTACTTGAAAATGTGGACAGAGTCTGTGCTCAATCCGCAACCGACGCCGAGCGGTTTCACTCACTGGGCGCAGGAGCCGCGCGTGTCGTAGTAACAGGAAACATGAAGTTCGACGCTACGCCGCCCCGGGCCGGAGAACTGCCTCGATCGCTGGGAAAGGCCCTCGAACTCGCGCACCGCAGTCCGGTGATCGTAGCCGCAAGCACCATGCCCGGCGAGGAGGCCCTGCTGCTTCCTGCCTGGGCTGAGATTCGTCGCCGTCATCCCCAGGCAGTGCTCATTCTTGCTCCTCGTCACCCGGCTCGATTTGAGACTGTGGCCCAACTCCTGGGCCAGGAAAGATGGGCCTACGTTCGCCGGACCACCCTGGCGGCTGAGGAGCAAAAGGTGGCGTCTCAGATCGCTTCAGCCGAGATTCTCTTGCTCGACACGATCGGCGAGTTGGCCGGGATTTTTGAGCTGGGAGACCTCGTTTTTGTGGGTGGCAGCCTCGTCCCCGCCGGCGGCCACAACCTGCTCGAGCCAGCTTTCTGGGCCAAGCCCATCGTATTCGGCCCGCACATGTGGAACTTCCGTGACATCGCACAATTATTCCTGCAAGCGGGTGCGGCCGTACAGGTCCGCGACGCAAGAGAACTCAGCCGAGCAGCCCTCGAGCTGCTCACTGACGCCGTGCGGAGGCGTCAACTGGGCCAGGCGGCGAAACAGGTTCTTGAGCATCACGCTGGTGCCACCGACCGCGTGCTGGAACACACGAAAGAATGGCTGGGCACCGGCATCCCAACCCGCGCATGAGGGTGAGGAGCGCGCCACAGTGAACCCCCTGTTGACACCCCTGGCTCTCGGCTTCCGGCTGGGTGTTGCCCTCCGCGGCACGGCCTATCGCCGCGGCTGGTGCAAAACTCACCGGCTGAACCGGCCAGTGGTGAGCGTGGGAAACCTGACGGTCGGCGGGGCGGGAAAGACTCCCCTCGTGAGGCTCATCGCGCAACGGCTGTTAAATCGCGGGTGGAGCCCCAGCATTCTCACGCGAGGCTACGGCCGCCGTCGCGGCGCTGAAATCATCGTACTGGCGCCGGGGCCCGAGCGCCGAGCCGATGCCCGCGACGTGGGTGATGAGCCGGCGCTGCTCGCCAAGGCCCTGCCCAAAGTGCCCATCGTGATTGGCGCGAACCGTTACCGGGCCGGGCGCCTGGCCGAGGAGCGCTTCCCGGTGGACGTGCATCTGCTCGACGACGGGTTTCAGCACTGGGCGCTCAAGCGCGACGTAGATATTGTGGCCCTCGATGTCACGCAGGAGTTTTCCGACTGGGCCTTGCTGCCTGCCGGGCGTCTGCGCGAGCCTTGCGCCGCGCTTGAACGGGCTCACCTGGTGGTGCTGACGCGGACGGAGCGCGGCAATGCGCCCGCCCTCCAGGCACGCGTGAGCCGCATCAATCCGCAGGCTGAAGTCTTCCTGAGCACGACAACGCTGCGCGGCTTCGTGGACGCACAAAGCGGAAGACCGTTCCCCGTGCAGGACCTGCGCGGAGAGCCGCTCGGCGCTTTCTGCGGGATTGGGAACCCGCGAGCTTTCTTCGCGGATGTGCGGCAGTGGGGACTCTCGGTGGTCGCTGAAGAGGTCTTCCCGGACCACCACGTTTACAGTCCGGCGGACCTTGGCCACCTTGCGACGCGCGCGCGGGAGGCTGGCGCAGTAGCCTTGCTGACCACAGAGAAGGACGTCGTGAATCTGCCGCCTGGAGGGAGTTCCGAAGTCCCCATGGCCGCCTGCGTCATCGAGATGGAAATCTGCGAGGCAGATGCTTTTGAGAGTGCACTTCTGGGACGTCTAGTGCCGTTCCAACTTAATGAGCCCAGGCATTAAACCGATGCACCTCCACCAAAGGCTCGTCCCGTTCCAACTCACCGGCCCCGTTCCAAGGCGCCCGACCACGGAAGATGGAACGGGGCTCGCCAATTCGCTCGCGGAAAGTCGCGCCGAATAGTGGGAACGGCACTAGAGGCCCTGAGGGTGAGAACATGATTTGGCCGGGAAGCAATCTGGTAAACCCCCAGAAGATCATGGTGCGGGCCACTAATTGGATTGGCGACGGAGTGATGTCGCTGCCCGCGCTCCAGGCGCTCCACACGCGTTTCCCGAAAGCGGAAATTGTGCTCGTCACCAAGCCCTGGGTGAGCGAACTCTACTGGCGCCTCCCGGCGGTGAGCCGGCAGATTGTTTACAGCCCGGAGGGTGAGCACGAGGGGCCTGGGGGCTTTTGGAAGCTGGTCCGGACATTGCGGGCAGAGCGGTTTGATGCCGCCCTTCTCTTCCAGAACGCTTTTCATGCCGCTTGGATGGCTCGGTGCGCGCGCGTCCCGGTGCGCGTGGGCTACGCGCGGGACGGGCGCAGCAGCCTGCTAACCGACGCGGTAGAAGTTCCTTCGTCGGCGGCCTATGGCCACCAAGCGTGCTACTACCTCCACCTGCTGTTTCGCGCCGGCTTGATTGACAAGCCGGAGCCGGTCCGCGAGATCCGCTTGGTCCTGGAGGAAGCGGAAAGAGCCTGGGCCGCAAAGCACCTCCAGAGGCTGGGGCTTCAAGGGCCGCGGTTCTTCGTGGGACTCAATCCCGGCGCGTTCTTTGGCCCGGCCAAGCGCTGGCTGCTGCACCGCTACGCCCTCCTCGCCGACCGGCTGATTGGTGCATTCCACGCCGATGTGCTAATCTTCGGCTCGCGCGCCGAGCAGCCGCTGGCGGAGGAAATCGCGCGGGCCATGAAGCACACGCCGGTGATCCTCGCCGGCGAGACCAGCCTGCGCCAGTTGATGGCCCTGCTGGCGCAATGTCACCTGGTGGTGAGTAACGATTCCGGTCCTATGCACCTGGCGGCGGCGCTGGGCTTGCCCCTGGTGGCCATCTTTGGTTCGACAAACGAACGGGCCACGGGACCCGTGGGGCCGCGCACGCGCGTCGTGAAGCACCCGGTTGTTTGCAGCCCTTGCGGATTGCGGGAGTGCCCGATTGATTTCCGCTGCATGAAAGCTGTCACGGTGGAGGACGTGTCCAAGGCAGCGATCAAGTTGGTCGAGGAGTTGGGAATCACCCATGAGCGCCCGGCGTAAGAAAGCGGAGTCAGGAGGACACCGGCGCTTCGCGCCCGAGGTACCGGGGCGCGGGATCCCCGCCGTTTTCCTCGACCGGGACGGAACCATTTCCGAAGAGGTGGGCTACATCAACCATCTCGACCGCCTGCAACTCTACCCGTGGTCGGCTGAGGCTATCCGAAAGCTCAATCGCGCGGAGCGGCCGGTAATTGTGGTCACCAATCAGTCGGGCGTGGCCCGCGGGTACTTCACCGAAGAACTGCTCCACGGGGTTCACCAGAAGATAGCCCTGGAACTCGCCGCCCGCGGCGCAAGAGTGGACGCCATCTACTATTGCCCTCACCACCCGACCGCGCCCTTGGAGGCTTACCGGGTAAACTGCCGCTGTCGGAAACCCCTGATCGGGATGGTGGAGGAAGCCGCCAAGAGGTTCCACATCGACTTGGGGTCGTCTTACGTTGTCGGTGACAGCTATCGCGACATGCAGTTGGGCTTCCATGCCGGAGCCCGTACGATCCTGGTGATGACCGGATACGGGCGGGGCGAATACGAGTATCAGCGTCACCGCTGGCCGCGCCTGCCGGATCGGATCGCGGAGAACCTCCTGGAAGCTGTGGATATCATCCTGGGAGAATCGGCGCGCCCGCCCGCCGGCACTCACCGCAACTCCCTTGCGTCGCGCTCTCTATGAAGATGACCGCCTCGGACCGTGCCGCCTTGCTCTCGATCCTGGATCGGTTTTCCAACCAGCGCATCGTGCTCGTGGGCGACCTTGTAGCCGACGAATTTATCTACGGTGAAATCGCGCGCGTCTCCCGCGAGGCCCCTGTATTGATCCTCAAGCAGCGCGAGAAGCAGATTGTTCCCGGCGGCGGCGCCAATGCCGCGAATAACCTGGCGGACCTGGACGCCCAAGTCATACCCGTGGGAACTGTAGGCGACGACGAGGCCGGCGAGGCGCTGATTCAATATTTTCACGAGAAAGATGTCCCGACGCGCCACATCCTGCGCTTGCGCGGTCACACTACCCCCACGAAATCCCGCATCCTGGGCGGACTCGCCCACTGGCAGCGCCAGCAAATCGTTCGTGTGGATCGAGAGCCCACTCAACCTCTCGCGGGGCCCCTGCGCCGGCGACTGAGCCAGAAAGTGGCGTCACTGTTGCGCGAGGCGTCCGCCTTGCTGGTTTCTGACTACGGTTACGGTTCGACGGATGCTCATGAGGTAGAGTTTCTTCGCCGCCGCGTGATCCGTCGGACCCTACCCGTAACGGTTGACTCTCGCTTCGACCTGTTGAGCTTTTCCCGTGTGACCGCTGCCACACCCAATGAGCCCGAGATCGAGGAGGCATTCGGGCAGAAGATCGGGAATAGTCTGGAGCTGCTACATCGCCTGGGAAGGAAGCTGTTGCGCCGCCAATCGCTCCAGGCTCTGCTGGTCACGCGGGGACGAGACGGCATGGTCTTGTTTGAGCCCAGGCGGGAGCCGAGACACCTGCCGGTTTTCGGCTCCGACCAGGCCGTGGACGTGACGGGAGCCGGAGATACCGTTATCGCGGTCTTCACCCTGGCGCTGGCGGCTGGCGGAAGCTTCTTCCACGCCGCGCAGCTCGCCAATTGCGCCGGAGGGCTCGTGGTCATGAAGCGCGGGACCGCCACTGCGACTTGCCAGGAGTTGAAGGAGGCCATCCGAAACGCGTGAGCGCGAAGATCATCCCCCGCGCGCATGTCTCGGCCCTAGGCGAGCAGTTGCGCCGAGAGGGACGGCGCATCGCCTTTGCCAACGGGTGTTTTGACCTGCTCCACGTCGGCCACGTCCGCTATCTCCAAGGAGCCAAAGAGCAGGGCGACGTGCTGGTGGTTGGGGTCAACAGCGACCGGGCGGTTGCGGCCTTGAAGGGCCCGGGAAGGCCGTTGCTGCCGGCCGAGGCGCGGGTGGAGTTGGTGGCAGCGTTCGGATGCGTGGATTACGTGGTCATTTTCGATGACTTGACCGCGGAGGGAGTGCTCCGCGATCTTCGCCCGCACGTGCAATGCAAAGGGACAGACTACTCCGCGGAGACGGTTCCTGAGCGCACGGTCATGGAAGAGCTGGGAGGGACCGTGCGGACTGTAGGCGACGCCAAAAGCCATTCGACGCACGAGCTCTTGGCGGAGATCGTCAAGCGATCAAGAACGGTGACAAGTGACCAGTGACGAGTGGTCAGCAACCTCTTCTCGTCACTCGTCACTCGTCACTCGTCACTAGAACATGCCGGCATCCAGCCAACGGTTTCTGGTCATTCGTCTTAGTTCCATCGGCGACATTGTACACGTTCTGCCGGCCGTGGCCGCCGTGGGAGAAGCTTCCCCGCAGGCCGAAATCCACTGGGTCGTGGAGACACGCCACGCGGCTCTATTGGCTGGAAATCCCTGCGTCCACCGCCTGGTGAAGCTCGATACACTCGGCTGGCGCAAAAAGCTGACCTCAGTCCAGACGCTGAGGTCGGTAGCGCAGGGTGTGGCAGCCCTGCGGGAAGTCGAGTTTGATGCTGCAATTGATTTTCAGGGACTGTACAAATCGGCGCTCATTGCCTGGCTTAGCCGTGCGCGGGAACGCCTGGGCTTTGCCGAATACTGGCTGCGTGAACCCGCCGCCGCCCTCTTGTACACGGAGCGGGTCTCACCCCACGGATGCGAGCACGTCATCCAGATGAACCTCGCTCTGGTGGAGCGCCTGGTGGGCCGCGCGCGCGCGCCCACGCGCTGGCAGTTCCCTCTGCCCCGCACGGAGGCGGATGAGCGCTATGTGGAGCAACAGCTTGCAGCGCTCGGGTCGCAAGAGTTCATCGTGATTAATCCGGGCGGCGGTTGGACCAGCAAGTGTTGGGCGCCAGAAAACTACGCCGAGCTCATCCGCCGCCTGGAGAACGAATTTTCTGGTGACATCCTGCTGACAGGATCCCCGGAAGAGGAGACCCTGATTCGGGATATCATCCAGAACTCGCGGTCGCGGCGAGCAAAGCGCTTCGCCGCAACGATTGTGCAGTTCATTGCTCTGGTGCGCCGGGCAAAGCTTTTCCTCAGCGGGGATACCGGGCCGCTTCACCTGGCAGCGGCGGTGGCGACTCCCGTCGTCGCCATCTATGGGCCGACAGACCCGGTCCGCAACGGGCCCTTTTCCCCGGCCGATATCGCGCTCTGGAATCGCGGACCCATCGACTACACACGCAGGACGCCGAAGGCCAGCTATCTTCCGGGCATCTCGGTTGAGTCGGTCCTGGCGGCCATTCACGAGCGCTTGGCGAGGGCATATGGTTAGGGGCTATCCGGCCTGGGCGGCGCGCTGGCGCGTGCCGCTGGGATTTGCCTTCGGGGTCGCCTACCTGGTCTTCTGCCAGCCGACTCTGTGGCCCCTTGTGTTTGGCGGCGCGGTTGCGCTTCTTGGACTTCTACTGCGGGCTTATGCGGCAGGATGTCTCGACAAGAGCCGAAGCCTGGCGATGGGCGGTCCTTATGCGCACACCCGCAATCCGCTCTATCTGGGGAGCTTCCTCATGGGCGCGGGCTTCGCGATTGCGGGAGTCTCGTGGGCTCTGGGACTTGCCTTCTTGGGCTTGTTCCCGCTCGTGTACTGGCCGGTGATGCGCCGGGAGGAAGAGTTCCTACGTCAACAGTTTGGAGAAGCTTGCGACCGCTACGCGAGCGCAGTCCCATTCTTCATCCCCAGGATGCGCCGCGCGCCGGTGAAAGGGGAACCCTTTCGGTGGGGGCTGTACCGAAAGAATCGGGAGTACGAAGCTGCTTTCGGATACGTCGCTGGAGTAGTCTTCCTCGCGCTCAAAATGATCTTGCGATAGAAAGGCGGTGGGTTGCCTTTCCGCGCCCCGCCGCGTCTAATTCCTTTATATGAGAGTCCAGACGTTTTGGATTGTCGGAGCCGGCTTGGCCACGCTGCTGCTGGCCGGTCAGGTCCCTCAAGCGGCAGAGGACACAAGACCACTGCCTTTCGCTCCCGGCGAAACCCTGACGTACGACGTGACCTGGACGATTTTCCCCGCCGGCCAGGTGACCGCAACCCTGGCGCGCGTCGAGGGAGGCTCGCCTGAGACCTTCGAGGTCATCACCACCGCTCGCTCCCAGGGTTTTGTCTCGCTGCTCTACAAGGTTCAGAACGAGTTCCGCTCGCTTTTCGACCCGCAGACCACTTGCTCGAAGCAGATTCTCAAGAAAATCAACGAGGGTCGGCGCCATAGGGACACCCGGATCGTTTTTGACGGCACCCGGAAACTGGCCATCCTGGACGAGTCCGATCCGACCAGGCCTGACGCTCCTCACAAACACGCTGAAAATGAAACCCCCTCCTGCGTCACGGACGTGATCACGGCCTTCTATTTCGTGCGGCGGCAACCCCTGCGGGTCGGAGAGCAGATTCGTTTGCCGATCAACGATGGGGCCAAGACCTACGAGGTCAGCGTCGAGGTCCAAGCGCGCGAGCAGATCCAGACCCCCCTCGGGACACGTGCGGCGTTTCGCGTCGAGCCCAAAGTGTTCGGGGGCCTTTACACCAGGAAGGGGCGGATGCTCATCTGGTTCAGCGATGACGAGCAGCGTCTGCCCTTGCGCATCAAGGCGTCGATTGCGGTGGGAACAATCACCGGCACTTTAAGGTCAGCGTCGCCCGTTGCCGCGAACGCCTCCCCGGGCCAGTAGCTGCCTTCTCGTCCGTGCAGGAATGGTTAGATGATCCTGTACTTCTCGGAAAGGAGTCGGCGGAATCGCGGCTGGTAAATCAAATCGTAGGTGAACTCCTTGTCGGGAAAAAGCTGAAGCGCGAATTGCCGGGTATTGGCAACCAGTTCCAGGGCCTCCTCAACTGGCAAGTCGGACTGCCGGATAACGTTCATTACCAGTCCCACTACTATTTGCAGGCGTCGTACCTTTCGATTCTCTTCCCGGATCTCATCCTGACTCGCCACAGCCACTCCTTGAAGAGCGTCCGCCCCTTGAACAATCTTTTCCCGCCCCTCGCCGCTTATTATAAGCTACAGGGCGCCAGGGGACTTCACATTCGTCGCTCCCGTTGCATCGCCGCGCTAGAAACGAACGGAAACGATGTCAAATACAACGCCCACCGAGAGCCCCGGTAACTTGGCCCGTCGCTGGCAGCGCGTCCGCCAGGTTCTCGAAGACTCCCTGGCGAATTTCTTCCGCGAGGACTCGCTGGCGGTCTCGGCCGGCATTGCCTATCACAGCCTGCTATGCATTTCCCCTTTTCTGCTCCTCTTGGTGAGCCTGAGCGGGTTCTACATCCAGCACCACGAGCTCACCGGCCGACTGGCGATCGTCCTGGGGCGCTATCTACCCATGAGGCCTGACTTCATCATGCAGAACCTGACCGGCATCTCGCGGGCTTACGGGCGGGTAGGAATCTTCTCTCTCCTGCTGTTACTCTGGAGCTCATCCGGGGTGTTCCTGCCGCTGGAGAAAGCGCTCAACCGCGCCTGGGAAGTGGAGAGACAGCGAAGCTGGTGGGGGCGCCACCTCCTGGCGCTGGAGATGGCTTTGGCCATCGGTTTCCTCATTCTGCTTTCGTCTGCCGTGGTGGGAGTGAACGTGTACGTCCACAATTGGCTGCGGCGCGGAGGCCATTCCTTCCCTTCAGCTTGGGTCGCATTCGCTTATCACTTCCTCATCATCGGCGCAATGTTCGGTCTGACCCTCACGATGTTCATCGTCCTTTTCAAGCGATTGCCAAACCGCCCCATGAGCTTACGTCACGTTCTCCCCGGCGCGCTGCTCGCCGCGATCTTTTGGGAGGCCGCACGCTCCCTGTTTACGCTTCTCCTTCCCGTGTTCAATTACCGCCACGTTTACGGCTCGATCGGCATGGTGGTCGCCTTGATGACCTGGGCGTACGTTTCTTCAGCGGTCACGCTGTTTGGCGCCCAAGTCTCCCGCGCCCTCTACCGCACGCTGAGGCCCAACGGGCCGAGGACGGAAGAAGTGCCGATCCCACCGGTCGTTCAATCGGCGGGTGGAGTCCCATAGGCGCGGACGGAGAGCTGCGATCCTCTCAGCTCAACGGTCACTGCCCCGGCGATGTCCGTCCGGTAGGTCTTGACGCCGGCGGCCTGAAGGCGGTCGAGCGCCTCGGGGCTGGGCAGGTTGGAGGGATTTCCGCCTTCCACTGTTACCAGAGCAATGGACGGCGATACGCGAGCAAGAAACTCGGCGCTCGAAGAAGTCCTGCCGCCGTGGTGAGCCACCTTGAGTAGCTGGCTGCGGAGCGGCATCCCGGATTGTACCAAGTCTCGCTCCACCTGCTCGCTGATGTCGCCGGGAAGAAGAACGCTGGTTTCCGCGCTCGAGATTCTCATGACGACGGAATCGTCGTTGGAGGGCCGCAGCGCGACGGAATGGTCTCGCCGCGGCCAGAGAATCTCCACCGAGGCCCCTCCCAGCGGGATGTGCTCGCCGGCGGCCAGAAGGCGCGTGGGAATGGCGCGCCGCCGCACGTCCGCGAGAAGCCCTTCATAGCGCGGCGTCGGCGCGTTCGGGCCGTGCCAGAACTCCCCGACGCGGAAATTCCTCACTACGGCGGCCAAACCTCCCAGATGGTCTTCATGGGCATGGCTTAGGGCCACGACATCTATCTTTTTGACACCGCGCGACCACAGATAAGGCGAGACGATGTCTTCCCCAGGTTCCCAGCGCCGCCCCCGGAAAGCGCCTTCGCGGGCTGAGCCGAGACGAAATCCTCCCCCGTCGACCAGCATCGTGGTCCGGTCGGGGAGAACCACGAAGAGGGCGTCCCCACCGCCGCAGTCCAGAGCAGTGACCTCCAGCGCCCCGCGAGGCAGCCGGGGCGAAAATGGATGGAGCGAAATGAGGGCGCCGAAGATGCTCGCCCCAGCCAGCGAGGCCCAAAACGTTCGCCGGTGTCGAGCGAGCGCCAGGGCAGCGGCCACAATCGCAAGAGCGAATCCCCACGAGACCCAGGCAGGAGGTTCCGGCACGCGGTACGAAAGCCAGTGCGGCAAGTTGGGAAGGTCGGTCAGGAGAAGAAATCCCCGCGTGACGATGGCAAGGAGTTTGGCAGGCCAGACCGCCAGCGCAGGGACGGTGGCCCCCAGGATGACGGTCGGCACCGCGACGCCCAGAAGCAGGGTCACCAAAGGTGTTGCCAACGCATTCAGACCGATTCCGGCGAAGGTCACGCGGTGGAAGGTTTCTGCCATGGGCAGCAGCAACCCGAGCTGGATGATAGCGGAGAAGAGCAGCACGTTTATTGTCCACAACCCGATCCTTGCAGGCCCCATGATCAGCGGGAGGGCAAGCGCGGGATGCCGTCTGAGAAGGGATTGCCGTCTGGTCAGCGCTGCAATCAGCCACCGGATGTCCAGGCGAAACTGCGCCAAGCGTGGAGAGAAGGCCGCGTCTCGCTCCACGTTATCGAGGTCTCGCAGGGCGCGGCGGTAAGGTTCTGTTGTGCGCTCGAGTAGGGGCACCGCGAGGCCGGCGATGAGCAGGACGGAAGCGAAAGAGAGCTGGAACCCGGATTCGAATAGCCACGCAGGTCGCAGCACGAGCAAAATCAATGCCGCCATGCCGATGGCGTTGAGTGCGGCCTGCTCGCGGTAGAGGAAACGGGCGACGAGGTACACGAAGATCATGAGCGTGGCGCGGAGCGTCGGTGCCCGCTGCTCGAGCAGGAACGCGTAGACCAGCAGAAACATCAGCACCAGAGCGGATCTCCAGGACTCGCTCAAGGGGAAAAGGCGAAGGAAAAGCGCCGCCAGCAGGGCCAACAATCCGACCTGGAGGCCGGAAACCACTAACTGGTGATAGAGGCCGGTCTTGCGGAAGTTTTCGATCGTGTCGGAATTCAAGGAACTGCGGTCGCCGAGCAACACCGCTTTGACAACTGCGCCGGTGCGCCCCTCAGCCGACCAGGGTGGATACAGCCGGTCGATGCCTTCCAGCAAGCGGCGGCGAAGATCCTCGACCCACGCGCCAAGCCTCGGCGGGTTCGGGTTCGGCAACTTTTCGATCAGAAGCGGACTCTTGATGGTGCCGACGTAGTAGACGTCCTCGACCGATTCCATCCAGCGGCGAAAGTCAAAGCTCCCGGGGTTTTGATAGACCCGCGGCCGGCGCAACCGGACCAGCACGCGAATCAAGTCCCCATATTGGAGGCGCAAGGAATCAGCGGCGGCCAGCGTCTCAGCCTCCTCGGGCAGTTGGAGCCTCAGCCGGGCCTTGCCAGTCACCGCGTGAGCCTGCCCGCGACTCTCCGCGCGCGTAACTTCGACATCGAATTGGAGACCGTAGGAAGCGCGAACGGGGTTCGCGACGAGGCGCGCTTCCAGCCGGACAGGGTCTACGAGGTCAACCCCCAGTGGCGTCAGCCGGCTGATGTGATTGGGCGGAAAACGCTGCTGGAAGAGTTGCGCCGCCACCGCCCCCGCGGCAACAAAGCCCGCGAGCGCCAGCATCGATGACACTCGCTGCCAGCGCCCGCGCAGCGTAACCAATCCGCCCAGAAGACACGCGCCAGCAGTGCCCAGCAGAAAGGGAACACCTGGAACCCACATGTGGTCGGGGCACGCGAGAGCAATCCCCAAGGCAAAACACGCGGCCAGGACGATTAAGGGGCTTCTCATGGACTCGCGCCGTCGTGCCGGGTGAGCCTAACCAAAGATTCGAGGTGGAAAGTCTGAGGGAAAAAGTCGAACAATTCAACGGAATTCAGCCGATAGCCGCGCCCGACCAGATAGCCCAGGTCGCGAGCCAGCGTGGGCGGGTTGCAGGAAACGTAGTGGATGCGCCTAGGCCGCAAAGCTGCTAAGAGCTTCAGCGTGTTCACTCCGACGCCGCCGCGCGGCGGATCGACAACCACCAAATCCGGTTCCGCCTGGGCGAACCGCCGCAAGAAGTCGAAGGCAGTGGCGGAAACCGCCCGGACGTGCTTGAGCGAGTGGGCTTCTGCATTTGCCGCCAGATCAGCCGCAGCGGTCGCGGAAGCTTCTACGCCCACCACCTGCGTGAAGCGGTGCGCCAAAGGCAGAGTGAACAGGCCGACACCCGCGAAGAGGTCCAAGGCGAGGGTTTGGCGCCCAGAGACCACCGCGGCAGGTGAACCTGCTTCGTCACTTGTTACCACCGCCACGAATTCCGGCAACAGGAGGCGAGAAGCCTGGAAAAACGAGCCGGGACTGATGCGGTACCGAAAGTCGCCCACAGCATATTCGAGCTTTGGCTCGCCAAACACCTGGAGCGCCCCGTCCGTCTCAGCGGCCACGCTCAGCACGCCGCTCAGCCGAGAAAGCATGTCGCACGCCGTGGCCTCAGCTTCGCCGGCGCTGAGGCGACCGCGCAAAGCGACCGCCACGCGCTCATCCCGGTCGTCAGCCAGGAGGTCAACCTCCCGACATTTGCCGAGAAGTCGAGACCACTCCGCGCTGCGCAGTTGGGCGAGGATCGCGTTCAAGCGGGGCGAGAGAATCAGGCAAACATCCACGGGAAAAAGGCGGTGGGATTCTGCTTCGAAGAAGCCCAGGGCCATCTGACCGTCCGGCTGGCGGGTGACTTTCAGTTGAGCCTGGTTGCGGTAGTTCCACGGCTGCGCGGCGTGGATTTGAATCTCCGATTCCCAGGTGATTCTGCCAATGCGACGCAACGTCTCGCGGAGAATCTCAGCCTTCGCCACGGTCTGGAGTTCAGGTTTCAGGTGCTGATACTGGCAGCCGCCGCAGCGGCCAAAATAGGGGCACAGGGGAGCGACGCGGTCGGGCGAAGCCTCGAGGAGGCGCAGCGGGCGCGCATGCACGACGCCCTTGGCCGTGCGGACTTCCTCAACTTCGAGGCGTTCGCCGGGCAGAGCGCGGGGGACGAGCACGGTCCGACCCTGGTAGTGTCCCAGGGCGTCGCCGCCGTAGATCAACTTTTGCGGAATCAGCTCAAAGGGCACGGATTTGAAATCTGAGATCTCAGAGGTAGAACAAGCTCAAGCGCGGAACGTGGTAGTGCTCAAACAAGCGTTTCTTCAGAAACTGGCGCTCCAGGGACTCGATCTGGGCGCCCGTCATTTTCCGGCGATAGGGAGCCAGCCCGCTTTCCACTTCCCGGCGAAACTGGGCGAGCATATCCACCGGTGAGGCGCGCGTCAGCGAGGCCGTGAGTTTATCCTCGAGCGCGGTCATGTGCCTTTCCAGTTCTTCCAGATCCGGCGCTGCCTTGCTGGCTGCGCGCTTGGCAGCTTCTCCGAGCGTCCCACTCGCCGCGGAAAGGTCCTCCGCCAGAACCGGCTGCCCACCCTCCTGAGCCTGCCGTGCAGCCTGCACGAGAGCGGCCGCATTCCGATTCAGAAAATTCCCGATTTCCTCGGCAGCAAATGGAGCAGGCGTCTCTCGCTCGTGAAGCTGCCGCCCGCCACGCTCGTCCTCGCCGGATGCCGTCGCGCTCATTTCCTGCGCGGCACCGAGGACTTGTTGCGAGCAATAAGCCAGGCTGTTAATCCGCTGGATCCTCCGGGGGCGCGCCCGGAACCTCTCAAAAGCCCGCTCGATGCCCAGCAAAGCCGCCTGGAGCGGAACGCCCGCCTCTTTCCAGGATTCGATGAGCGCCCAATCCAGCGTGGACAGAAGCGTGGGGTTATTGCGGCACCGGCGATAGCACTCTTCGATTTCGGTGAAATAGTTGAAGTAGTTCTCCACCGCTCTAAACCTACTTGTGCCGGGTGCCCGGGAGGTTCCGCTCGTAAATAAGGCGCAGACCGTGGAGCGTCAGGGAAGGGTCAACCGGAGGTTTGTACTTGGAGGCGGCGGCGATGAGCGCCGCCTGCCCGCCCGTGGCAACCACTTTGGTGTTTTTGCCCAGCACGGCGCAAAGGCGGTCGAGGATGCCATCCACCAGTCCCACCGCGCCGTAGAAAAGGCCGGACTGCATGCTGCCCACGGTGTTGGTTCCGATCACGCGGTTAGGCTCCCGGATTTCCACCCGCGGCAGCCGCGCCGCCTGCTGGAAGAGCGCCTCCGAGGAGATCGCGAGGCCGGGCGCAATGACACCTCCCAGGTACTCACCTTTCTCCGAGATGGCGTCAAAGGTGATGGCTGTCCCGAAATCGACCACGACGCAAGGGCCGCCATATTTCTCAAAGGCCGCCACCGCGTCCGCGATGCGGTCTGCTCCGACCTCCTGGGGGTTGTCGTAGTGGATGGCCATGCCGGTTCGGGTGCCGGGGCCCAGGAACACCGCGTCGAGATGAAAGTATTTTGCCGCCATCTCTTCCAGCACCGCGTTCAAGGGCGGAACGACGCTCGCCACCATCACCCCATCGATCTGGCTGGGCTGGATGCCGTCCAGGGTGAAGAGGTTACGGATCAGGATGCCGTACTCATCGGCGGTCTGGCGGCGATCCGTGGAGAGCCGCCACTGGGCAAGGAGGTCTTTACCCTCGCAAACGCCCAAAGCGGTGTTCGTGTTTCCGACGTCGATGACCAGAAGCATTCTCAAGCCTTCAGCAGTCAGCGATCAGCCATCAGCAAGCCTTCTTACCATTGAGAGGTGAACACCGATGGCTGACAGCTTCTTGTTCATTTTACCTCGGCTATTTCCCCCGAGAGCAACGACTCTTCCCGGCCGTCCTCGCGGCGAACACGCAACGCCCCGCTCGCGTCCAGGCCGGCCGTGGTAGCGAGGAATTCCCCCGCGCCCGAACGAACACGAATGCGTTTGCCCTTCGCGTAGGTCGAAGCGGCCGCCCAAGCTCGGGCGATGGCACCGCTTCCCTGGTCCAACAGCAAGCGGTATTTCCGTTCCAGCTCCTTGAGCATGGCGACGAGGATCTGAGCGCGCGAGTACGACTTCCGGCCTTCTATCCGCAAGGAAGTAGCGATTTCCTTCAATTCCGGGGGCATCTCGCGGTGGTTCACGTTGAGCCCGATCCCCAGGACCACGGCATGGAGCTGATCGAGTTCGGCGCTCATCTCCGTCAGGATGCCGCACACTTTCTTGCCGTTCAGCAGCAGGTCGTTGGGCCAGCGGATATCCACGGGCAGTCCCGTCGTGCTGCTGACGGCCTGCTGCGTGGCCACACCGGCCATCAGCGTGAGCACGGGCGCGGCAGCCGGCGCGAGCGGTGGCCGCAAGATGATCGAGGCGTAGATGCCGCTGGACTTCTCCGAGTACCAGCTTCGGCCCAGGCGGCCTCGTCCCGCGGTTTGCTCTTCGGCCAGAACTACGGTCCCGTGGGCCGCGCCCTGCGTGGCTAGATCGAGCGCCACGTCGTTAGTGGAATCGGTGCGGAAGTGGTGGACAATCCTGTGCCCGATCTCGTTCTCGCCCAACTCCGGCCGGATGAGGCTGGGAGCAAGGATATCCGGAAGCTTCTGGAGCTGATAGCCACTGGCAGGATGGCCCTTGATTTCCGCGCCCAGCGCCCGCAACTTCTCGATGTACATCCACACCGTGGAGCGGGTGACGCCGATTTCGGAAGCGATTTTCGGCCCCGGCACCACCACCATGGCGTTCTTCACCAACAAGTAGATGAGCTTGTCGATCTTGCGGTCTGTGGTTCCGCTGGTCATGAATCTGACTCGCTGTAGCGGTGGTCTGTGACCGCCGTCCACGTTCGGCGCTCATAGAGCGCCGCTACAAAGGTTCAATCAGAAAGTGAATATCCCCTGCCGGCGCTGAGTGAGTCAAGGCGCCGACAGAAATCGCGTCCACACCCGTCTCCGCATAGGCGCGGATGTTCGCCGCGTTGATGCCCCCGGAAACCTCAAGTCGCACCCCCCCCGCGGCGCGCCGCACGCACTCCCGCACTTCGGCGGGTGTCATATTATCAAGCAAGACGGCATCCGCTCCAGCGGCGAGGGCTTCGTCCAGCTCGGCCAGGTTTGAGACTTCCACCTCGATGCGCATACTCGGCGGGCGACGGCATCGCGCGCTTTCGAGTGCGGCCCGGATTCCGCCGGCCAGGCGCAGGTGGTTGCTCTTGATGAGAATCCCGTCACCCAGCCGCATACGGTGATTGCGCCCGCCGCCCACGCGTACGGCATACTTCTCCAGACTACGCAGGCCGGGCGTGGTCTTACGCGTGTCGAGCACGTCCGCCTGGAGACCAGCGAGCTCGGCCTTCAGGCGCCGGGTCAGAGTTGCGATGCCGCTCAAGCGTTGCAGGAAGTTCAAAGCCACACGCTCGCCAGCCAGTAGCGCCGCTGCCGTGCCGCTCGCCACCGCGAGTCTCGTACCGGGGCCTACCTCCGCACCGTCTTCAACCATCGCCTCCCAGGCGATTGAAGGTTCAAGCACCCGAAACACTTCTACGGCCACCGGCAGGCCAGCCACGACCAGCGCCTGCTTATTGATGAAGGCGCCGCGTGCCTTCTGGCCTTCGGGAACGGTCAGGCGGGTGGTCACGTCGCCACTGCCCAGGTCTTCCTTCAGCGCTGCCTCGACCAGCGTCCGGAGTTCCCCGGGCGAAAGACCGAGTGGGATTGAAGGCGCGCGAACTCGGGAAGAACTGCCGCCGCCTGCCACGTTTCAGCCCAGCCTCTCCAGAGATTCGAGTACTTTGCGGTAGTGAACGTTCAGTTCCGAGTGGCGGTGTTCCACACCCCGCACCACGTCCCGCGGGGCGCGGCTCAGGAATTCCTGGTTCTCCAGCTGCTTCTTGACCTGGGCAAGTTGCCGCTCCAGCTTTTCCCTTTCCTTTTGCAGGCGGGAGCGCTCGGCCTTCCGATCCACGGGCTCCTCGTGAAAGAGGCGAAGATCAAAGGTCGGGTTGACGCGCACCCCATCGACATTCGTCGCCAGCCGGCCATGAGTGAAGTTCAGGGCCTTGAGTCCCGCCAAGCGCAGCGCCGTCCCCTGCTGGGCACGGAAGACTTCGAGCACTCGCAGGTCGTCGCTGGCCACCTGCGCGCTGGGCTTTTGGTTTTGCAGGCCCATCTCGGCCTTGGCGTTCCTCGCGGCGATGACCAGGTCCTGCACGGTCTGGAACTGCTTTTCGGAGACCGGGTCTGCCACGCGCTCGCTCACCAAGCTGAAGGGAGTGAGCGAGATCGAGGGTTCCTGGCCCGCGCGAGGAAGCTGGTGCCACAGTTCTTCCGTGATGAACGGCATGAAGGGGTGGAGCAAGTGCAGGGACGCTTCGAAAATCCGCGCCAGGTTGACCCACGCGGGCGGCAGTTTCTCGCCCTCAACTGTCGCGGTGATTTCCGGTTTAACCCATTCCAAGTACCAGTCGCAAAACTCGTGCCAGAAGAAGTGATAGACCTTGAAAGCCGCCTCGTGGAAGCGATAGTTACTCAGTGCCTCGTCCATCTCGCGGCTGACTGTCGCCAGGCGGGAGAAGATCCAACTATCGGCCAGGGCAAGGTGCTCAGGCCCGGCCACAGGCTCGAAGCCCAGTCCCGGGAGGGGCTGCAAGGCCGCGGCCAGCTTGTTCCGGAGGGGCTCCGGCAGCCTTTGGAGATTCATCAAGATGAACCGGCCGGCGTTCCAGATCTTGTTGGCAAAGGCGCGGTAGGACTCGACCTTGTCGTAGCTAAAGGCGATGTCAGTGCCCGGCGCGGCGCTGATGGCCAGCGCAAAGCGCACGGCGTCTGTCCCGAATCGTTCTGTCACCTCCAGCGGGTCAATGACATTGCCCTTGGTCTTCGACATCTTCTGCTTTTCCGCGTCGCGCACCAGGGCATGGATGTACAGCTCCCGGAAAGGCACGTCGTTCATGAACTTCATGCCCATCATGATCATGCGCGCGCCCCAGAAGAACAGGATGTCGAAACCCATGATCATCAGGTCAGTGGGATAGAAACGGCGCAAATCTTCCGTATCGTCCGGCCAGCCCAAGGTGGCAAACGGCCAGAGCGCCGAGCTGAACCACGTGTCGAGGACGTCCGTCTCCGGCCGGAGCGACTGGGCCTGGCACTTGGGACAAGCCGCGGGCGTCTCGCGCGCCACCACCACGTGGCCGCAGCCATCGCAATACCAGACGGGAATGCGGTGCCCCCACCAGAGCTGACGCGAGACGCACCAGTCGTGGATATTGGCCATCCAGTCGAGATAGATCTTCCGGTAATTCTCCGGGACAATGCGAATGCGTTCCGCTTCCACCACGCGGATAGCGGGCTCGGCCAGGGGCTTCATCTTCATGAACCACTGCGCCGAAAGCCGGGGCTCCACCACGGTCTTGCAGCGCTGGCAGGTGCCGACGCTCAACGCGTAGTCCTCGATTTTCTCCAGCAACCCGCGCTCGCGCAGGTCCTGCACCACGGCATCGCGAGCCTCGTAGCGGTCGAGCCCGCGGTAGGGGCCGGCCGCCTCGGTCATGCGCGCTCCCTCGTCAATCACCTCCAGGCGCGGCAGGTCATGACGCAGGGCGATTTCGAAGTCGTTCGCGTCGTGCGCCGGGGTCACTTTCACCGCCCCCGTGCCAAACTGCGGATCGACGAATTCGTCGGCGATCACAGGGATGAGGCGCTCGAGCAGCGGCAGCATCACCTTACGTCCCAGCATCGGCCGGTAGCGCTCATCCGCCGGGTTCACGGCCACGGCCGTGTCTCCCAGCATGCTCTCGGGCCGGGTGGTGGCGACACTGAGGTGGCCGGAACCATCCTCAAAGGGATAACGGATATACCAGAGTTTGCCCGGTCGTTCTTCGTGAATGACTTCCAGGTCGGAAACTGCCGTGCCGCAACGTGGGCACCAGTTCACGACGTACTTCCCGCGGTAGATCAGCCCCTCTTCGTACAGGCGAACGAAAACCTCCAGCACGGCGCGCGAGTAAGCAGAGTCCATCGTGAAGCGGTCGCGCGTCCAGTCACAGGAAGCGCCCAAACGCTCCATCTGATTGCGGATGGTGCCACCGCTCTCCTCTTTCCACTTCCAACAACGATCCAGGAATCTCTCCGGGCCCATCTCCCGGCGGAGACGCTGCCCCTCGCGGCGCCAAGTGCTCTCGGCTTCGGCCCCCGGCTCGAGGTCAGGCAGAGCCTCGCGCCCCAGCTCCCGCTCCACAATCATTTGCGTGGCGATGGAGGCGTGGTCGGTACCCGGCAGCCACAGGACGTTCTCGCCGCGCATCCGGTGCCAGCGCATGAGGACGTCGATTTCCGTGTGCTCCAGCATGTGCCCCATGTGGAGTAGGCCAGTGATGTTTGGCGGAGGGATTACCAGGCAAAAGCGTAGCCGGGCGGCGTCCTCGCTCGGGCGATAGAGCTTCTGCTCCACCCAGTAACGCGCCCAGCGAGGTTCAATCGTTTCGGGAGAGTAAACCTTGGGGAACTCGGCTTCCACGAAGAGCGACTCCCAGACCCGCCTCTAAATGACTCGAAATCATACCACTATAACGTCCGAGGAAAGGTCAGTCAAACAACTCCTGTGGCGCAACGCCCGCGCTCGGGCCTTGCGGCTGTTCAATGTGGAGGGTTAAAAAGCCGCATCGTCAAAGTGCGGAAGATGTGCTCCGGGATCTTGAATGCGTAATCTAGCTGGCTAGCCTTCAATCCGGGCGAGGGGCGAGGACTCACTTCTGCCCGGCTTGGCTCTTACTGAGATTCAGACGGCGCTTCGCTCAGTTCGGCGAGGATTTCCTCGGCAAGTTGCCGAACCATGTCCTCAATCACCTGGGGAGGCAAGGCCGCGGGGGCCATCTTGAGGACGACCCGGTGGACAATGGCGTAAATCAGGTTGGCATCAATCGCCGCCACGGGAGCGGGCGCAGCCGCCACTTCGGGGGCAGGCGCTGGGGCTGCGGCCACGGCCTCAGCCTCCGGCACAGCTTCCACTTCCGGCGCGGCGAAGCGCACCTGGCCAGCGCTCGCCTCGCTCAGCGAGAAGCTCTCGAGCGTGGTCACAGCGACAGGAGAAACTTCAGGTGGGGGCGCCTCGGGCACGGCCTCCGCAGGGGCCTCAGCCACGGTTGGGGCGGGAGTAAGCTCGTCACTCAACACCGGCTCCGCGATCTCACCCGGCGCACGGAAGACCATCGTGGCCTCTTCCTCAGGAGCAGGCGGAGGGGCAAAAGGTGCTACTTCTTCTTCGACGAGCACAGGTTCCGCCGGGATGGGAGCTTCTTCGAGCGCGGGAGCCATTTCCGCAGGCGGTTCCTCTACCGGAGCGGCTACGGCTTCGGGCGAGGGCTCCGCCGCAGGCTCGGGGGCTACCGCCATCTCTAACGTCGGCTCGACAACAGGTGGAGCGGCCTCAGGCAGCGGCGCGCCTGGCACCTCCATCATCGGCTCACCCGCAGGCACGACGGCTTCCAGTACCACGGCAGGAGCCTGTTCGAGCGCGGGCTCGAAAAATGCGGCAGCCTCCGAGAGGGCGCCCAGTTCCGGACCCTCTAACTTGGTGGAGATTTCCGGTTCCACATCAACCGGCTCCGTGACCATCGCAGGGGGTGGAGGAGCCATCACGGGCGCAGGTGGTTGCGGCCTGGGCGCGGCCGCTTCCGCTCGAGCGAGAAACTTGGTAACCGCGGAAACCAGCTCCTCCTGCGCAAATGGTTTCTTGATCGTGCCGTCAGCCCCAACCCGGGCCGCCCGTGCCTCATCGCAAGGCTCCATGTCGCTGACGATCAGCAGAACGGGAACGTGGGCCAGACCCGGAGAGTTTTTCACAAACTCGCAGACTTCGTAGCCGTCTTTGCCCGGCATGGAAACGTCAGCGAGAACAAGCAGGGGCTTAACCGTGGGCAGCTTCTTGATTGCGGCTACGCCGTTCGATACCGTGACGACTTCCAGGCCTTCACCCGTCAAGATCCCCTTCGCCTTTCTCTGATGCGTGGGGCTGTCGTCTGCAACTAGAACCGTCCGCGCCACGTAGGGCCTCCTCTCGTGCGCCGGGTCACCTAATGCCCTCACACATACCACTTTAGGAAATCGAAGTCAAGGCGCAAGCAGTTGGAATTCTTGCAGTTGCGGCGTTTCCCGTCCCAACCGGTCAGATCTTGAATCCTTTGCGGGGGTAACTTTCACCCTGGAAGGTCAGCTGTCACCTATTAGGCAAGGGAGCTAGTGCCGTTCCAACTATTTGGAGCTATTTCCGGGAGCGATACGCCCAGGAGCTATGCAAGGGCGTCAATCCAGTGACTCCTCCCGTTCCAACTATCTGGGGCCGCTTAATGAGATACAATGATCGCGCGAATAGAGTTGGAACGGGACTCGGCGAATTAAGTTGGAACGGCACTAGAAGGGCTTGATAAGCCTCTTGAGAAAGGACTTCCCCTTTTTCTTCGTAGGAGGGGCTGGGGCGGAGGCTTGGTTGTTGCCGGAGGCGCTTGGACTCTCGGGAGCTTTCTCAGCGCTGCTGGTTTGCTGAGGGTTGGCGGGAGTTTCGGCGGCAGGTTCGTTGGCGGCGGGCGTCGAACCCACTGGTTTCCCCGCCTTCAAGCTCTCCTCACCGACAGGTTGCACGACGATGGTACTGCCCCCGCTCCCTGGCGCGCTCGGGGGCGGCGTTGTCGCCACCTCAACCCCGGAAGGCTGGGGCGCACCGAGGCGCACCGGCCCGCGCCGTGTGGCGCTCGTGTCCGGGGAGCTGGAAAGGAAGCCTCCTAGCTTTTGAAACAAGTCGCGCTTGGGCCGGCGGACGGCATCGGCCTGAGCGCGCGCCAGTATGGCCCGCGTCGGGCGGGGAATGGGCTGATGGAGCGCGGTGAGTCGTCCCTTCGCGTCGACCACCAGCGGGCTGAGCGGATGCTCCGTAATGACGCGCGCGTAGTACGGCGCGGCCTCGTTGGGCACCTTCAGGCGTTCCAGCGTCTGGCCCAGATACCAGAGCGCGCTGTCAGCCTTGCTGAAGTTCGGATACCGCTCGGCGATTTCCTCGAAGCGCGAGCGGGCGGCGCGGTTCGCTCCCTTGGCGTAGTAGAGCCGGGCTATCTTGTAATCGCCCTCCGCCAGGACCTCCTGCACCTGCCGGAGACGCGCCTTCGCCCGCGGCATGGTTGCACTGTCGGGATACTTCAGCAGGAATTCCTTGAGCTCCGCCTCCGCGAGCTTGGCCTCCGTGCGGTCGCGGTCGGCCTTGGCCATCAACCGGAAGTGGGCCATTCCCGCGCGGAACTGGGCTTCGGGGGCTTCCGGAGCGGTGGGAAAGAAAGTGATGAAGTCCTTGTACTCGGCTTCGGCCTGGGTCAGGCCGGAGATGCCGCCTTCGTTGTAATAGGAATCGGCGATGGCCAGCTTTGCCTTCGCCAGGTGCTCGCTGTCGGGATAAGTGTTGATGAGGGTCTGGAGCGTCAGCCGGCCCACGTCGTAGTGGCTCCTCTCGATTTCCTTGATGGCTTTTTCAAAGAGGATCTTGTCCGGCTGGTCGCCAGGGTTGACCGCCGCCAGGTCCTCCCCGCCGCGTCGCCGGAAGAGGCAGCCCGAGAGGGAAACGGCCGTCAGCGCAAGAACGAGAGAGCGCACCAGGAAACGTCCCAGCTTCAATGTGTCGATTCCCTTGCTCAGCGTCGTAACTCCCCGGGGACGCTCACTAGACCTTCGAGGTCAGGCCTGTTCCGGCAGCCCTGCGCATCATTGCGGACAATTGCGTCTGCGGGTCCACACTCTTGAAGATGGCGGAACCAATCACCAGGATGTCCGCCCCCGCGCGGGCCAGTTCTTCCAGGTTGGCAGCCGTAACGGCGCCCTCTACTTGCAGGGCAAAACCCAAGCGATGCTCCTCCCGCGCCTGCCGAGCAGCGCGCACTTTTGCCACCAACCCGGGAATAAATGCGGCCTCGTCGAGGCCGGGGTCGGCAGTGAGAACGTTCACAAAATCAATCTCCCCCCACACCTCGGCTAGCGATTCAATGGGCGTGGCGGGATTGAGAGCGACCCCCGCCTTTGCGCCCCGTCCGCGGATCAGGTCAAGAGCCTTGTGCAGGTGGGGCGTGGCCTCGATATGGACCGAAACCCGGTCCGCCCCTGCCTCCACAAAGTCAGTCACGTAGCGTTCGGGCCGCTCGATGAGCAGGTGAACGTCGAGCACCAGGTCGGTGGCCTTCCGCAGGCTCGCGATGACTGGCTGGCCCACCGTGATGTCCGGCACAAAGTGGCCGTCCATCACGTCCACGTGCACCACAGATGCGCCCGCGGCCTTGATGGTTTCCAGCGCCTCTGCCAGCCGCGCCAGGTCCGCCGCGAGTAATGATGGCGCAATCAAAGCCATAACAAGAGGCCCACAGCGCGAGCCGCCGCCGTGAGACGCAATCCTTAGACTAGCATATTCCCCTTGACTCGGGTAGCTCGCGTCGCCGGGCCTGCTCGCTTCTTTGCCGCTTCAGGAGCCGCCGCTACCTGATTCTCAACAACTGGACTTCAAAGATGAGCGTGGCATTAGGAGGTATCGCGCCCGGGTAGCCTTGGGCGCCGTACGCCAGGCCGGGAGGAATGGTGAGTTTGCGCTTGCCGCCCACGCGCATGGTGGCGACTCCCTCGTCCCAGCCTTTGATGACCTCGCCGCGTCCCAGAGCAAAGGAAAAGGGCTGGTTGCGGTCCACGGAGCTGTCGAATTTCCTTCCATTCGTCAACCACCCCGTGTAGTGCACGAACACGGTCTGGCCTTGCTTGGGCATCGCTCCGGCGCCCACTTCCAGGTCAACGTATTTGAGTCCTGACGGCGTGGTCACGGTCTTGGCGGTGGGAGGCGTGGCTTTCGAAGTTGTCCCGGCCTGCGGCGCGGGCTTCCTTTCGGCAGTTTGCGCAGCCGAGGCCCCGACCGAGAGCATGGCCAGCACGAGAAACGTCAGTATGGCGGTTTTCATGGCGGTTCCTTTCCGTTGTTTTGGCGGGCTTACCGTA
>CAZBWJ010000033.1:0-7331 GCA_964495535.1 uncultured Acidobacteriota bacterium
CCTCCCCCGCCGACAACGCCAAGAAGAGATTCGATTCGCTGTTCAAGATTTAGGCGCATGGTTTTGGAGAAAGGAACAATCCCCTAATGGGGACTGAACAAGGCGGACGTGCCAATGGCTGACCAGCAATTCAGCATCGTTGCCGGCGTTGATGGTTGCCGTGCCGGTTGGATTTGCTTTTTGGTAGACACGCAGTCGAGGAAAACAACGGTTGAAATCATCGGCAAATTCGCGAGTTTGCTTGCGCTTGAACGGGCGCCAAAGATTATAGCCGTCGACATTCCCATCGGGCTTGCCGACGCAGAAAGCAGGCCATGCGATATTGAGGCACGTAGATTATTGGGGAAACCAAGAAGCAATTCCGTGTTTCCTGCCCCTGTTCGTCCTGCCCTTCAAGCGGAAGACTACATTGAAGCGTGCCAACTGAGCCGCAGTGGTTGCGGTAAGGCTCTATCTAAGCAGACATTTGCCATTATTGCCAAGATCCGCGAAGTGGACAGCCTGATGATGGTGAAGAGGCAGAATCGGATTTTTGAAGTCCATCCAGAAGTTAGCTTCTGGGCGCTTAATGGGGAGAAACCAATGAGGTATAACAAGCGCCTCGATGAAGGCAGGAAGGAACGTCTCCAACTAGTGTTGTGCTACTATCCAGCCATTGAAGTCCACTTGTCTCGGCTAAAGAGGAAGGAAGCGAAACCCGATGACCTTCTCGATGCTGCGGCCGCCGCATGGACAGCGGAGCGGATTGCGCAGGGACGCGCACGCTGTGTGTCGCAATCTGTCGAGGTCGATAGCAGAGGGGTAGCTCTGAACATCTTCTATTGAGACCCCGCGCCTTAGAAGTTCCTGCTCAGCCAATTTCGAATCCCCCGGCTTTTTCGAAGGCGTGGGCGACTCGTAATAGGCGGGCTTCGTCGAAGTGTTTAGCGAGAATTTGCATGCCGACGGGCAGGTGCGGCTCGCTTCTTGTCTTGCCGCAGGGGACGGAGATGCCTGGAATCCCGGCCAGGCTGGCGGTGACCGTGTAGATGTCGGCGAGGTACATCTGGAGAGGGTCATCCACGCGCTCGCCGAGCTTGAAGGCAGGAATGGGTGAGGTGGGCGTGACGATCACGTCCACGTCATCGAACGCTTTGACGAAGTCCCGCGCGATGAGCGTGCGCACCTTCTGGGCCTTCAGGTAGTATGCATCGTAATAGCCCGAACTCAGCACATAGGTTCCGAGCATGATGCGCCGCTTGACCTCCGCGCCGAACCCCCGGTCGCGGGTTTTCTTGTACATGTCGCGCAGGTCTTCGTATTCCGGCGACCGGAAGCCGTAGCGGATGCCGTCGTAGCGGGCCAGATTGGAGCTCGCCTCGGCCATGCAGATGATGTAGTAGCAGCCGATGGCGTAATCGGTGTGGGGCAGGCTGATGGGTTTCACCTGGCAGCCGAGCTTCGCCAGCCGGTCGATGCCCTTCTGGACGTTGTCGCCGATCTCGGGACTGAGCCCCGCGAAGTATTCCTTGGGCACGCCAATCTTTAGTCCGCGCACGTCCTGCTCAAGCGCCGCTACGTAGTCAGGCACCGGCACAGCGGCGGAAGTTGAGTCCAGCGGATCGCGCCCGGCAATGATCCCGAGCAGCAGCGCCACATCACGCACCGAGCGCCCGAACGGCCCGATGTGATCGAGCGAAGAAGCAAACGCTACCAGGCCGTACCGCGACACCCGTCCGTAAGTACCCATCATGCCGACGATGCCGCACAGCGCGGCGGGCTGGCGAATGGAGCCGCCCGTGTCCGACCCGAGCGCGACCGTGGCCAGGTTCGCGGCCACCGCGGCAGCTGACCCGCCGCTCGAGCCTCCGGGCACGCGGCTCAGGTCTTGAGGATTGTGCGTGGGGAAAAACCCCGAGTTCTCCGTGGAGGAACCCATGGCGAACTCGTCGCAATTCGTCTTGCCCAGGATGGCCGCGCCAGCCGCCTCCAGCCGCACAACCGCGGTCGCGTCGTAGGGAGCGAGATAGTTTTCCAGAATCCTCGAGGCGCAGGTGGTTCGCGTGCCGCGCGTCAGAATCACATCCTTGACCGCCACCGGGACGCCTGCGAGCGGAGGCAGCGGTTCACCTGCGGCCACGAGCTGGTCAATTCGCCGGGCTTGCTCTAGCGCGCGCTCGGGCGAAAGGTGCAGATAAGCTCGCACCTCGTTGTCCTTATCTTCGCTGCGCGCCAGATGAGCGCGAACCACCTCTTCTGCCGATGCTTTGCGGCAGGCTAGGTGGTCACGGATCTCACTGATTGTCAGAGCCGTCAAATCCATGAGGGCATGCATCGAAATTCGCAACCCGCCTTGGTCCCGAATTTCGAGTTGCGCTTTTCGAATTTCCTCGTTCGGTTACTCCCTCTCGATAACGCGCGGCACCTTGAAACATCCGGCGTCGCTCTCGGGAGCATTGCCCAGCGCCTCCTCTTGCCGAAACGTGGGGTGAGGCTGGTCCAGCCGGAGCGCGGGATTTTCCGCCGCCGGATAAGTCACCTGCGCCATAGGCTCAACCTGATCTGTGTCCAGCTTGTTCAGCTTCTGCATGTACTGCAAGATGGAATCAAGTTGAGGCAGGAACTTCTTCACCTCGTCCTCGGTCAGCTCGAGGTGAGCGAGTTCCGCGACGTATCGGACGTCCTTCTCAGTCAGGGCCATCAATGCACTCGCTTTCTGTTTCGAGCGAAATACTTGGCGAAGGAGCGCTCAAGAATTCCCGACATTTCAGGGTCAAGCTTGTTCACGCCCTCTGGCGGAGGCAGGTTCGACACTTCGAGGCTCAGCGGGGATTTTCGCTGCGGAGCCGGAAGCTCGACAGAATCCATCTGGGGCACGTGCTGTACCCGCAGCTTCTTGACGACGGGACTACCCAGGAAACCGTTGATTTGCGCCCGGATTTCTTGGGCCATCTGGCGGAGCTGCGCGGCCCAGGTGGGGCAGGCCGTCGCCAGCGTCAGGGTCCCCGCCGCAAACGCGACGGGCCGCGCCTGCTGCGCGATTCCCCTGCCGACCACCCGTGGCCACAGCGGCGCGAGGATCTCAACCAGAGCCGCGTCGGCGCGTCGTACTTGCGCCTTGAAAGCGGCAGGCAGAATCTTCCCGATTTCGTCCAAGTTGGTCGTTCCCCCACTCAGCGGTAGGGTTCAGAGCGGCAAACGAGTTTAGCACAGCCAGGGCAATCACGGAACTAGTTGTGAGAAGAGGTTTGTAGCTCTTATAATCGCAACCTCCATGAGGTTGATTCTAGCTTCAACTTCACCGCGCCGCCGGGAACTGTTGCGCCAGGCAGGCTTCGATTTCGAGGTGCGCCCCGGCTCAGTGGAGGAAACTCCCGCGCCCGGCGAAAGACCGGAGGAGTTCGCGCGGGGCCGCGCGCGCGACAAGGCGCTGGAGGTCGCCGCCTCGGCCCCACCAGACAGCCTGGTGCTGGGCGCGGACACGGTCGTCGCCGCCAACCACGAAATTCTCGGAAAGCCCGCCGACCGAGAGGACGCGGCGCGCATGCTCCGCCTGCTCTCTGGCGCTACCCATCGCGTCATCACGGGAGTGTGCCTGGTCCGCACTCCCAATCACATCGAAGCCCTGGCGCACGAAACTTCCTTCGTCACCTTCCGCCGCTTGGACGAAGATGAAATCCAGAGCTATCTGGCCAGCAGCGAACCGTTCGACAAGGCAGGCGCCTACGGCATCCAGGGACTTGCCTCCAAGTTCGTAACCCGCGTCGAAGGCTGCTACTTCAACGTCGTCGGGTTGCCCGTGGCCCTAGTCTATGACCTTCTCAAACCGTTCTTGACAACCCCGCCGTAGCGCCGGCTGCTAGCCGCCATTTGCCGCCCTAAAGAAACTGCGTGAGGATCCGAATTGCTCGCGGCTTGGCCGTCCCGCCCTGCGGGATGCGGAAAGCCAGAGGCTTTCCGCACAGCGCGGCGGCCGACCCGCCCTAGACCGCTCAGTCGTCACACAGACTGTTAGGGGCAGTGCTACAGGATTATCCGCTCATCGCCCTCGCGGCGTGTGACGCGCTCACGGTCCAGGTATTCGAGCAGCGGGATGGCGTATTTGCGACTCAGCCCGGTGAGCTCCTTGAACACCGCGACGTTGATTCGATTCCTCTGCTCTTTCCGCTGGGCCAGGATCGCACGCAACTTTTCTAGCGCCGCGCGGTGAAAGATCAAGTCCTCCGTAATCTTGAGAAGCGTCTTCTCCTTCAGCAGAATCCTCAGGATTTTATCGGCACGCACCCGGTCAATCCGCAGGCCTTCCAGCACCTCCTTCGCACTCGGCACCGCGAGTCCTGCGCTCTCAAAAGCCCGGACGATCTGATCCTTTGCCGCAGACTCCTCCGGGGTCAGCTGAACTCCGCGGCCGGCAAGCAGAACCGTCTCGCTGCGCACCTCCGCTTTCCCTTCCGCGCCGAGCGTCTGGAGGACGGCGTCGAATAGCGTCGCCGACGGCAAACTCTTTTCCCCCGCCCCCCGAGTGGCCAGGCGCCCGCGCAGGTCCTCCTTCGTCATCCCCCCGCTCAGGGGGTTCGCCGCGTGAAATTCCCCGAGTTTCTCCACCACGCGTTCGCCCAGAGCTTCGAAATACCCGGCGTGGACAAACAGGCTTGGCGGCTGGCCCAGAACCCTCACCCGCTTCTCGACTTCCAGCCACTTGCCCACGCGCAAAACCTCATCGGGTTGCCAGCCGGTGCGAGCCACGAGCGCAGAAGGCGAAACCTCGCCCGCCTGCTCCGTCAGCAGTTCCAGACGATTTTCGGGATCGCCGGCTTCCATCACCTCCAGGAACCGGCGGACTTCCGGGTCGGCAAACCGATGCTTGGGAGGATGACTATCCAGAACCATTCCGCCGCCAATGGTCACCAGCGGAGAAAACTGCCGAATGATGAAGTGGTCGCCGGGCAAAAAAAGGCCGGGCTCAGTGAGCCGCAGCTGCGCGTATGTCCGCTGGGCGGGAGCCAGCTCCTTGGCATCGAGTAGAACCACTTCCGCCACCGTCTCGGCCGTCCAGCAGTGGAAGTGAATCCGAGCGCGGTTCTTCAGGGGGCGCGCCGCCGGCAGAAGTGAAAGCACGACATCCAGCCGCGACGTGGCTTCAAACAAACCCGGCGCCGCGAGCACCATGCCGCGCGCGAGTTCCTGCGCCTCGATTCCCGCGAGATTCGCTGCCGTGCGCTGTCCCGCCACCGCGCAATCCGCAGGTCGGTTGTGCACCTCGATCCCCCGGACGCGCACGCAGCGACCCAGCGGGTAGATTTCCACTTCCGCTTCCTTCTCGATCTTGCCGGCGACGAGCGTTCCCGTGACGACCGCGCCAAAGCCTTTCATCACGAAAGCGCGATCGATGGGCAAGCGGAAGGGCAACTCGATGGATTTGGGAGGAACTTCCAGGCCCAGCCGCCGCAACTCCGCGCGCAGCGCGTCCAAGCCGTCACCAGTGCGCGCGCTCACCGCCACGATGGGTGCGCCGTCCAGAAACGACCCAGCGACGAATTCCTGGACCTCCAGCCTTACAAGGTCGAGGATCTCGCGCTCCACCAAGTCCGACTTCGTAATCGCGACCAGCCCCTTGCGGATACCGAGCAATCGGCAAATGTCGAAGTGTTCGCGCGTCTGCGGCTTGATGGATTCGTCGGCCGCCACCACCAGCAACAACAGGTCAGTGCCGCCCACGCCGGCCAGCATGTTCTTCACGAAGCGCTCGTGGCCCGGGACGTCCACAAACCCCACGCGGAGATCTTCGCCTAGGTCGAGGTGGGCAAACCCCAGGTCGATGGTGATGCCGCGCCGTTTCTCTTCTTCCAGGCGATCGGGGTCAGTGCCCGTGAGCGCCTTCACCAGCGCTGACTTGCCATGATCGATGTGCCCGGCCGTACCGACGATAACGTATTTCATGGAGTGGCGATTATCCTGAATGCCGCACCGGGTGGCAACCGCTTGGCGAGCGACGCTTCGAGAGGCTGGGCGGCCTGACTCACTCTGGCTCAACCTTTGCCGGCGAGGGCGTGGCGGACGGCTTCTCGACCTCGGAGCCCAGCCACACGCTGGCCACAACCCAGTCCCCGTAGCGTTTCTGAAGAACGATGTCGTAGTAGGCCATCGCCGCGGGATCTTCAAAAATGACCCGCGCCAGGGCGCGCGTCTTATCGGGCGAAAGTGTGACGTTCTGGATCTCAACGTTGACCGCAGGTTTCGCTGGCGTCGTCGGCGCGGCAGACTTCGCGGGCGCGGCGCGCGGCGCCAGCGCCTTCGGGGCAGCCGCGGGAGGAGACGATTCCAACGCGGGCATGAAATAGGTTCGCACTGCCACTTCCACCGAACCTCCCGCCTGCTTGGCCTGCGGGCTGGCCAGGTATTTGGCGCGGCGCTCGATTACCTCAGCGGCATTTTCCAGGTCGAGACGAATGACGACATCCTTGATCTTGGCTGCCGCCTCGCGCAGCGGCGCAAGCAGCTTCAGGTCAGAACGAACGGTAAGGGCCAGGATGGCGGCCTCGGTGACGGTGCGATCCGGCTCCTCGTCGGCGCGGTTAATCACCTCGAGCAGCGTCTCGACGGCTTCTGGCGCGTCATACTCACCGAGCGCCCCGTAGTAGAAGCGCCGCAAATTGAGGTCGCGCGGGTCCGATTGGAGCTTCCAGAGAATCTGGATGGCTCTTTCTCCACCAATATACGCCAGCGCCTGGGCGGCGAACTCCGCGGTGCGGTCATCCTTCAGCGCCTCCTCAAGCTGCGGGATGATGGCCGGGCCGGCCGCCGCCGCGGCGCCATAAAGCGCGTCGCGCGCCTCGGGATTGGGAGAAGCCTCGATGGCATCCAGCAGTTCCACGGCCCAGTCACTAGGCAGCGGCTTTTCCTCTTCTTCCGCCGCCGGATTGGAGGTAGTCGCCGCCTGTTGCGCCAAGCAGGGCAGGCAGAGGAGAAGGCAGAAGGCAGTAAGCAGCAGGCAGCAGGCAAAAGGCAGAAGCCAGTAAGGAGAATGCAGCCACGAGAATACGCACGCGACGTTCCTCCTTTTCGCTTCGTCATTTCTTCTGTTTTGCATTCCGCCCTCATCTAGGTGCCCGCAGGCCGCCTTCACGTTGGAGAATGTCCCCTCCGGACAAACCAATCTGGCGCTGACCACTGCAACTGGGCACTGGCTCCAGCGGGCCCTTTCCCATCTACCACCTACTACCTACTGCCTTTTTCTGCCTACTGCCTACTGTTTTCCAACAGTGGCGGCAGTTCGCGCAGATCGCCGAGGAGCAGATCCGGAGGCGCGCTCGCAAGCGTATGCGCGCCGAAGCCGTAGGTCACTCCACAGG
>CAZBWJ010000033.1:7431-33404 GCA_964495535.1 uncultured Acidobacteriota bacterium
TCCGGAGGCGCGCTCGCAAGCGTATGCGCGCCGAAGCCGTAGGTCACTCCACAGGTCCAGACGCCGGCGTTGCGCCCGGTGAGCACGTCGGTATCGGAGTCGCCGACCATGAGTGTCTGCTGCCTCGAAGCCTCCGTCTCGCTCATCAGCTTCTGGACGCCCACCGGGTGGGGCTTTTTCTGCGGGAAGCTGTTGCCCCCGTAAATGAAGGAGAAGTAGCGCGCGATCCCCAGCCCGGCAAGAATGGCGCGGCTGAAATCGTCGGGTTTGTTGGTCAGGACGGCCAGCTGGCGGTTCTGAAGTTCCTCGAGGGCTTCGGCAACGCCGGGATAGACGACCGTGTTGTCGAGCAGGTGGTGGCGGTAGTGTTCCAGGAAAAGGGCGAGCCCTTGCTGCACGCTCTCACCCGTGCCCTGCTCGCCCAGCGCTCGCCGCACCAAGTTCGTGACGCCGTGGCCGATGTAGGCCGTAATCACATCGTGCGGAAGAGGGGGCAAGGCCATGCGCATGCGCATGGCGTTGACGCTCACCGCCAGATCCAGCTTGGTATCCGCCAGCGTTCCGTCTAGATCAAAGATCAACAGTCGGATTTCGCGGGCAATGTCTCTCGGTATGGGCATTCGGAACGCGCTACCTCACTCCGCGGAGGGCGAACCCGCCCCCGGCCCCAGCGCCCGCAGCACCAGCGCCGCTTCCTCGGCCGGGATGGGATTGAAGTAGAAGCCCTCGCTCCCAAAGACCCGGCGCTGGCCTTCAATGTCGGGGTTGATTTCGATGTGCCAGTGGAAATCTTCCGTAACCGTGCCCCACCAGCCTTGCGGCCACCCGCGCGCGTCCACGTTGGGCTCGGTGTGAAGAACCACGCGTAGCTCTGGCGAGAGATCTTCGACGCGCCGGAGGCAATTCTTGAAGAAAGAAGCCAGCGACTTCACTCGCCCCGGGTCTTGCAGGTCCTTTTCAAACGAGGACGAATGGCCGAGCGGCAGAATCCACAGCTCGTACGGCGCGCGCGAGGCAAAGGGGCAGAGCGCGATGAAATCCGGGTTCTGATCCACCACGCGCTTCTCCTGGTGAATCTCCTGCTTGATGATGTCGCAACAAAGGCAGCGCTCCTTTTTCTGAAAGTGGTCCTGGCTCCAGCGAAACTCGTTCTGCATCACCAGGGGCAGGACGGGGCTCGCCAGGATTTGGGAATGCGCATGCCCCTGCAACGCCGGGGTGACCGGTCGCTGGTCTTTGAAAAGGCTGACGTAGCGGAAGCGGCGGTCGCCTTTCAGGTCCAGGATTCGGTCGCGGCAGACCTCAATGACCCTCGCCAACTGCTCGGTGGGAAGCTCGGCCATGGTGACACCGTGCTGCGGCGTCTCGATGACAATCTCGTGCGCTCCCAGGGTGTTCATGCGGTCGTACATTCCTTCGCCGCGCGCGTTGAGCGCGGTTTCAATCAGAAAAATCGGGGCGCGGTCGTGGAACACACGCGTCGTCCACGCGCCGCTCGAATCCAGGGTTTGGCGAATCGCCTTCGGCGTTAGCTGCTCGTTGCCGGGGCAGAAGGGACAGAGAACGTCCGCCTCGATGATATCGGGCATGACCGGGCGCTTACCGGTCACAATCCAGCGGCGCGTGACAGGATTCAATCGGAGTTCAGCCATGGGCAGAACCTTTCGTGTGAGTTCAAGAGCCGAAGGCTCAACGCAAAACCGCCCCCCACCGGCTTGAGGCGCGGGATTCAGCAATGCGCCATTCTATCCTGAAACGTTCGGACTCGTCATGAGATGTCTTGCTCCGCTGCCGTGGCCCAGCGCGCAAACGCGCACGCCGGGAGAATTCCCGAGCAGCCGAAACTCGACGGGTAACCGCCTCTGTGGTAAGTTTGTCATCGGGAACTGAATCCAACACCGGCAAAAACTCATGGCTGAAATACTTCCCTTCCGCGCGCTGCGCTACAACCCGGAGAAAGTCGGGGCTCTCGAATGCGTCGTGACTCAACCTTACGACAAGATCACCCCGCAAATGCAGGAGCACTACTACACCCTGAGCCCGTACAATCTGGTCCGCATCATCCGCGGGCGCCAGCATCCTCACGACACTCTCCAGGACAGTGCCTATCTCCCTGCGGCCCGGCATTTTCGCGACTGGATCGAACAGCGGGTGCTCCTTTCCGACCACGAACCCACGCTCTACCCTTACTACCAGGAATACGCCATTCCCGGACAACCGCAGGGGAAGCGGCAGCGTCGCGGCTTCATCGCTTTGTGCCGGCTGGAGGACTACGCCGCGGGCGTGGTCCATCGCCACGAGGAAACGCTCTCCGGGCCGAAAGCCGATCGCCTTGAGCTGCTCAAGGTGACTCGGGCCCACTTCGGCCAGATCTTCATGTTGTACAGCGATCCCGCAGGAGCAATCGAGCAGGCCCTCGCCGAACACGCGCAGGGAAAACCTTGCGAGGCCATGAGGGATGAGTACGGCAGCCTGCACTCCGTGTGGCAGCTCACCGATCCGGCCGCAATCGGGCGAATAGTTGCAGGTATGAAGGACAAGAAGCTGGTGATTGCCGATGGCCACCACCGCTACGAAACGGCTCTCGCCTATCGCGACCATTGCCGAGCTCAAGGAAAAGGCTATGGGCCCGCCGAGTACGTCATGGTGACCTTCATCCGCAAGGAGAGCGAGGGCCTGACCATCCTGCCCACGCATCGCGTGGTGCACAACCTAGCGGGCTTCGACTGGACGGCGTTTGCCGCGGCGGCCGAGCGGTTCTTCGAATCGGAAGAAATCGAGGCGCAGAGTCCTGCCGCGGATTGGGGACGCGCCTTCCTTGACCGACTGGCGGACGCCGGGCGCGAATGCCCCGCGCTCGGGGCTTACGGCGGTCGCGACAAGCTGGCGCTCTTGCGCCTGCGGAAGGACGTTGACCTCGCACGCCTGCTGCCGGATGTTCCCGCGGGCCTGCGTCGGCTCGACGTCGTCATTCTTCACCGGCTGCTGCTGGAGGACGTGCTGGGAATCGATCCGCAAGCGGTGCGCGAGGAGAAGAACTTGCGCTACGCCCGTGAACTCGACGAGGCCATCGGGCAAGTCGAGAGCGGCCGCGCCCAACCCGTGTTCCTGATGAACCCCACGCCCATCGCGACCGTGTGGGAGAATGCGCTCGCGGGGCAGCCGCTCCCGCAGAAGTCCACGGACTTCTATCCCAAGCTCCTCTCTGGACTGACCACTTATTGGTTGGACAATCCTGCGGCGGTGTAGTGGCGCTCTACCTGTCCCGATGCTCCCTATCGGGATGAGCGCCGACGTCGTTGACGATCAAAGACGGCGGTCATCCATGGCAAGCCGGGACAGGTAGGCCCCCGCTACAGGCGCGGGAGTCTCAGGCGGCGGGCGCGAAGGACTTCACCGCCTCCTCGAGGCTGTCATAGACCTCGAAGACGGTCACGAGCTTCGTAATGTTCAACTGCTCGTGGAATTTCTTGGTGAGATTCGCCAGCCTCATCGTGGCCCCCTGGTTGCGCGCCGTGGTGTAACCCGCCACCAGCGTCCCCAGCCCGGCACTGTCAATGTAAGTGACTTCCGCTAGGTCGAGCACTAGGCGGGTCTTGCCCTTGCCCAGGAGCTCCTTGATGGTCGTCCGCAGCTGGTTGCTCTCTTCGCCGAGCGTTACGCGGCCAGTTAATACAAGGACGGTGACTCCGGCTAGATCCTTCTCGGTAATTTCGAGCGCCATAGATGACCTCCACTGGAGGCCGAATTCTACCCAGCCTCTTCGGAAAAGTAAATCTCAACCTCTCGGGCCGCACCCCAGCGGCCCGCCCCACAATTCCCATCGCCTGACGGCTCCGCCGCGCCGCTGGAAGCTTGCAGACTGGCGGGGCGCTGGCGCAGCGTCCCTCAGCGCAGCAGCAAATGGACCAATCCCACCTCCCAGGCGAGGAACAGTCCAAAGCCCAGGCTGAACAGCCCGGCGGCCAGGCGAATAAGCTGCTCCACCAGTGCCAGGCGCCGCGCCGCCAGCGCCAGCGGGACGGTCATCAGCAGGCTCATCACGGTCATACCGCCGATGGAGCCCACTCCGAAGATGAGGATGTAGCCGGCGGCCAGCAACAGGGACGGGATTGCGCCCACCACGAGCATCATCAATGCCGCCGTCCCTGCCAGGCCGTGCACCACGCCCACCACAAACGGCCTCCCGCCCAGGCGCAGAGTGCGATGCTGGTGCTGGTGGTCGTGTTCCGCTTCGCTCGCGTGCATGTGGAGGTGAGTATGCGCCGCGCCGTCGTGCGCGTGGGCATGCGCGTGTAGTGCACGGCCCTTGGCCAGCTTGTACAGAACGTTTCCGCCCAGCAGGACCAACATGCAGCCGACCAGCAATTCCAAAAACTGCGAAAAGCGTGGGGTCAGCGCCAGCCGGAAAGCGGCCACGCCCAATCCGAAGACCAGCAGCGCCGCCGTATGTCCCATTCCCCAGGAAACACCGATGAGCGAGGAGCGCAGCAAATTCCGTTCCTCGGTGACGAAGGTGGAGACGGCCGCCAGGTGGTCGGCATCCAGAGCGTGCCGCAAGCCCAGCACAAAGCCTAGGGCCAGCGTGGTCCAAACGGGAAATTGAGTTGCGTTCACGATTTCTCGAGACCTCAGGAATAATGCTCGCGCATGAACGCCGCGATGCCGTGGTAGGCGCGCTCCAGCGTCGCTTCGTCCGGCAGGAAAACGATGCGGATGTGCTGGGCCCCCGGCCCCTGGCTGAAGCCGCTGCCGTGCACGACGAGGATCTGCTTCTCGATGAGCAATTGCTTCACAAACTGCTCGTCGCTTCCGGGGATGTCAATCTGAGGAAAAGCGTAGAAGCCGCCGCGCGGCGCCACGCAGCTCATGCGAGGGATGGAGTTGCACCACTTCATGGTCAGGTCGCGGCGGCGGCGGAGCTTGGCAATGACTTCGACCAGATGGTCCTGCGGGCCCTCGAGCGCCGGGCGGATAGCGTACTGTTCCGGATGGTTGGCAGAAAGGCGCGCGCGCAGCAATTTCTGAATCCCCTCCACGTAAGACTTCAGCTCTACCCCCCTGCCGCTCACCACCGCCCAGCCCAGCCGCCAGCCGGGAACCAGGTAGGCCTTGGAAAGCCCATTGAAGGTCACCACGGGCACGTCGGGTGCCAGGGCCGCAATCGAGATCGGTTGCTCACCGTCCAGCGCCAGCTTGTGGTAGATCTCGTCGGCGAAGATCACCAGGTTGTGCTGCCGCGCCAGTTCCGCGATGGCTTCAAGCGTCCGCCGAGAATAGACCGCGCCCGTCGGGTTATTGGGATCGCCCACGATGATGGCGCGGGTCCCGGTGAAGATGCGCGACTCCAGGTGTTCGAGGTCAGGTTCCCAGCCCGCGTCTTCACTGAGCCGGTAGCTGTTCGGCTGAGCTCCCAACTGCACCAGCACCAGCGAATAGAGTGGGTATTCGGGACACGGCGTCACGACATTCTCGCCGGGGTTCAGCAGCGCTGAGAGGCACACCTCCACCGCTTCGCTCACACCCTGGGTGATGAAGACCCCCTGGATGTTGCGGATGCCGGCGCGCTCCGCCTCGGCGCGCACCGCTTCCAGGGCTTCGTCGATGCCCAGCGAAGGCGCGTAGCCATTCTTGCCGTCGCGCATAGCCCTAGCCACGGCCTCAGTCATGTGCGGCGGAGTCTGGAAGTCGAACAGCAGCGGATCACCGATGTTCAGGGGCAGGATCGTCTTGCCCTCGCGGGCCAGTTGCTCGGCGAGCACGGCAATGTCACGAATGGCATAGCGGACGTGCTCCAGGCGCGCGGCAGCGAGGACTTCCCGGACGTTACTGAGTTGGCGAGATACGCCCATTCGGCATTTGTAACAGAAAAAGGCGAAAGCCGTCAATTGCCGAAGATTGACGATTCTCGATTTTGGATTTTCGCCTCTGGGAATGGCACGGATGGGCTTGCATCCGTCATTGTCGAACTCCAGGGTGTTGGTGAGAACGTAAAGGCACGGCTCCCCGCCGTGTCGGGTGCAGAAAGGGGTTCGCTTCCTCCGACATCCAGCCCGGTAGGGGCGGCAGAATCTGGCCCAGGGCGACAGAGTGTGTGTGTCAATCTCCTTCTGTAGCGGTGGTCTATGACCGCCGTTGTTGAATATCGGAGACTCCGGCGCTCATAGAGCCCCGACAGACCTCTTTTCCCAGCGCTGACGCGCTGGGCACCCATACGGGGCTTCATACGAGTCCGTAGCGACCGCCTTCCGGCAGGGATGAACGCGTCTCTGGAATTTTCGCGCGGACGCTACGCCAGCAGCCGGACGTCGAGCGGAATGCCTTTCTTCTCGTCGCGGGCGAGCGCCATCGCCTGCGTGGGACATATCTCGACGCACACCCCGCAGCCCATGCATTTCTCCCAGCTCCGCTCCACGCCCGTGTCGTTCGTGGAGAGGGCGTTGAAGGGGCAGGCGTCCACGCAGGCTCCGCACTGGTTGCAGAGGTCTCGATCCAGCGCGGCGACGTAGCCCGAAGAAGCCATGAACGGGACGCCGTACTTCGTCATGGCTTCGATGCCGCCGCAGCAGCACTTGCAGCAGTTGCAGATAGCGTAGAAGCGATTCAGCATCGCATCCTTGAACCAGGCGGAGTGCAGGTGCCCGCGCTCGTGTTCGGCCTGGAGCAGGTCGAGGGCATCGGCCTGGGTGAGCCGGCGGCTGCTGTGCGCATTGTGCTCCAGCACGAAGTCCACAAACGGCTGGCCAACCACCATGCAGACCAGTGTCGGCGCGCACGGCTTGGCGCGGGCGTGCCGGCAGGCACATTCGTAAACGGCGACGTCCGGCGGGCCCTTCAGCACCAGGTTCCGCGCCGTGGGGTAAGGAATGATCTGTTCGAGGTCGCGCAGAGGGATGTCCTTCTTGGCGCTGACCAGCGCTTCAGCCTGCTCTTCCGTGAGGACTTTGGCGTGATAGTGGTCGGAGAACCACCTCGCCCCGCTTGATCCGGGGCGCGTCCGCAGAAAGGGAAAGCCACGAACGAGCAGTCGGACGTATTGGTTGGTCCAGCGCGTGTAAATGTATCCATGCAAGCTGGTGACTCCAATGCCGCGCTCGCGCACCATCTGCCAGGTCGATCGCCGCAACAGCCTCCAGCGCTCGCCGAAAAGCCAGAGAGCCAAGGCGAGAAGGATGAATGCTCCAACCACACCCAGTATGATGGTGGTGACCATGTGCCAACCTCGCGTTAAAGCCGGTTCATCGGGCGGGATTGTAAGGCTTTGGTCCGGAAGACACAACGCCGGGTGTTGCGGCCACCTTCAGGCAGGCATTGTGCCGACAAGGGAATGCCGGGCTGAAGGCCGCCGCTACGTGGCCGCTACGAGGGCAGGAAATAAAAGAACACGCCCAGGATGACGTACACGCTGAGCAACTGCAAGCCTTCGAACCAGTTGGTCTCGCCATCCTGCGAGACCAGCGTGACGACGCCCACCGAGAAGATGACCGCGGCAATCTCCAGAGGATGAAACACCAGCGACATCGCCGAGGGCATGAACTGCGAGGCCACGACGAGCAAGGGCGCGACGAAGAGCGCGATCTGGGTGCTCGAGCCCACGGCGATATTCAGGGCCAAATCCATCTTGTCTTTTCGGGCCATCATGACGGCGGTGGAGTGCTCGGCGGCATTGCCCACCGTGGCAACGATCACCAGACCTACGAAGAGTTCCGTCCAACCGAGCGAGCGGGTCACGGATTCAATCTGGCCGACAAGGATTTCGCTGGCCAGGGCGATGAGCGCGGTGGCCGCGGTCAACACTACAACCGAGGTGCTGGCCCGGATGGTGGGCGCTCGATGGCTTTCGCCGCGAAACACGTCCTTGTGGGTGCGAAAAGTGAAAATCAGGCTGGCAAAGTAGCTGACCAGGAGAACCGTGGCGGTGCAGAAGCTCAGGCGTTCGATTGTTTCTCCGCTCTCTTCCAGCCGGCCGAAGACCGTCAGATCGAAAATGGCCGGCATGACCAGGGCGACAACGGCCAGGAATAGCATGGACGTGCTGGCGCCGATGGCGGTGCGATTGAAGGTCTGCTTCTCGCGGCCTATTCCCCCCAGCAGAACGGCAAGGCCGAACACCAGCAGCAGGTTGCCGATGATGCTCCCGGTGATGGAAGCCTTCACCACCTGCACGTGACCGCTGCGCAGCGCCAGGAAAGCGATGATCAATTCCGTGGCGTTGCCCAGCGTCGCGTTGAGGAAGCCGCCCAGCGCGGGACCGACATGGCCGGAGAGTTCCTCCGTGGCATCACCCAACACACTCGCCAGGGGAACCAGCGCCAAGGCCGCCGTGCCGAAGATCGCCACGGGATGAGCGTGGAAGACTTCCAGCAAGACCGCGGCGGGAACCACCAGCAGGATCGAGAAGCGCCAGTTCCCGAGCGAAAACCGGAGCGCTTGGGCCCAAAGGGACTGAGCAACCATCAGCGACGTCATCCTTTCATGAGAGCCCGGGACAATTCCTGGAAGGGCGGCATGCTATGCGGTGCATGGGCCGCAAGTCAAGGTAAGCGTACAGGGGCGCCTTTATGGTGCTCCCGGGTCAGGAAGGGGCCAGGATGGGGCATGGGAAAAAGCGGGAGGGCCATAAAGGCTCTCCCCTACCACGGCGGCCGCGTCGGCGGTTAGGACACCGCCGCTACAAGGTTATGGTGGTCGTTACTTCGGCTGGGTTTGCTGTTGCGTGGGCTGCTGCGGTGTTGGCTGCTTCGTCTTGAACAGGCCGCTGATGCCCTTCACGAGGTCTTGCGGGGTCTGCTGCTGCGGTTGGCCCTGTTCTGTCGTGGGCTGCTGGCCCTTGGCGCCCAGGAGACTCTGCAAACCACCAGCGACGCCGGCGCCGCCCCCTGACTTCAAGCCGAACTTCGGCTCTTGCAGTGTGCCGCCCAAGGTGAAGGGGAAGGAAAGCTTGCCGTCGGCGAAGGTGGCGCCCGAAAGCGCTGCCACGACACCGGTGACAGGGTTCTCGCCCGCGGCAACCTTGGCCAAACCTTGGTAGTCCAGGCTGCCCGCCCCCGCCATGGCCATGCTCCCCGAGCCATCCACGTCCACGCCGTTGCCCACGATGACGATCTTGTTGCTGGTGATTCGCTCGTTGGCGATGTTGAGGTCGGCGGAAATGGACGAGAAGGAGGAAGGATCGCCCGCGGCTGGGCCGAGATTCGTCAGGTGGGCAAGCAGCATCAGGTTCTTATTGAGCTGGAGAGTGGGCAGTTGGCCGTTGCGGATGTTCAATTGGCCTGTGCCGCGCATCCCCGCCAGCGGGTCGGGCGAATGCGTCACCTCACCCGAGAGCTTGATGTTGCCTTCCATCTTCCCGGTCATCTTCCCGCGAGCCTCGGGAAACGCCTCGAGCAGCCGGGCCACATCCACGCCCGAGATGCGGGCGTTGGTGCTGTAACGAGGATTCTGGCCAGCGAGGTTGAACGAGAGGCTCCCGGCGGCGCGGCCACCGTAAAGATCGAAGTTGAGGTCGTCGAAGTAAATCTGCTTGGGGAAGAGGCGAACCTTCGATCTCACCGAACCCGCCTGAAGTGTCCCGGAGCGCAGCGAGTCCGCCTTGAGCGCTCCTTGGGCCGCAGGTCGGGGCGGCGGTGCGGCGGCGTAGAGAGGAGCAGCCCCGAAGCCCACCGCAGCCGACCGGCCGGGCACGCTCGGCGGCACAAGCGATGCAGCCGTAGTGGCGATGAAAGCGTGGAGGTCAACCTGCTCCAGCTCGATCGTCACCGCACGAGCTTCGAAGAAGTTGGGCCCTGGGCGGCCTGAAGCCAGCAGGTTCGCAGCCTTCAGTTCTCCTCCTTTGATACTGGCCTTTGAAATCACGCCCAGCGTGAACCATGCAGGGTCGCGGGCCGGAGGTTTGGTAGCGCCGACAGATTGGGGCGGGTTTTCGAAGTTCCACTTGCCGCGGATGTCCGAAAGCAGATTGATGATGGGCTCGTCAAGCTGGAGCGAGCTGATCACCACTTGGCGGTTCCACAACGCGCCGGCGTCCACGACGGCATAGCCGCGCCGCGCCCGCACAAAATCGCCCTCGGGGAACCCCGGCGGATTCCCCAGCGCGAAGTCGTCCACGCGGATGGAGACCTTCGGGAAAAGGGTGAGCGCCAAGTGACCGATCTCCGCGGGCTTGCCGGTCTCCTCCTGGAGACGCGCCACCACCTGCGGGCGATAGCGATCAATATCAATCAGCCGGGGGATAACAATCACCAGCCCCGCCAGCAGCACAACGAGGAAAACAACAACGCCAAAGGCAATCTTCTTTCCGGTGGACAAGGGCTTGCCCTCCACGACGCCGGGCGGCTTCAGTCGGGTCGCTTGCCCTCGCGTCATCTCCAGGGCGAGCCGCCAGAATCGTTTGAGCTGTAAGCGGGGCCGCTCGTCACCGGGCGGCCTCGGCAATTTCACACCAATCCAGACACGTGGTTTCTATTGTGTCTCTTGGCGCGTGAGCTTGGCCGTGTAGTAGTCGAAGAACGGCCTGTTGGGTGGGGCCATCTGGACGGTCTCGATCAGCTCCGCGTCCCCCGCACGTTCGAGCGTCCGGCGAACGAGCCATCCGGGCGGCGGCTGCTCACCGCCTTCCGGGTGGAACGAAACTTGCCCTTCCTCGACCGTCACGCGATGGCAGGTGATGAAGCCCGTATTGGAATACGTCCGCAGGGTGAAATTCGTGCCGGAACGATCCGCGCTCAGGATGCCCATCCAGGATTCCTCCGACGCCGGGACGGTGGCCGTGGCGGGCAGCGAGACCTGCTCTCTAAAGATCAGGAAACGTTTATCGAGATCGTAAGCGATGGAAAGGCGAATCTCGCCCTGCGGGTCGCGCCCCGTGGTCTTGCCCGCCCACTCCCCTAGCAGCCATTCCAAGGGCGAAAAATCGGGCTTGGGCGGCAGGGGAATCCGGTACGTGACCGGCGGCTTTTCTTTTGCCGGCAGCGAAACGGTACTGATGATTGCCAGTAGAATCAGGAACACCGATCGCATCTCAAGCCCTTCCGGCGGTTCGCGGCCCCGTCCCCTGCGGCGCACTTTCGCCGTCGCGCGCGAACCCCAGGTGCGCGCCCTCGTGGAAGAAAATCGGAGCGTCCGCGAGAGCGGTGCGGCGCAGCAATTCGGCGAGTTCGCCGCCGGTGCAAGACGCGCAGACCGAGTCCACGCAAAGCTTATACCCGATTTTGCCAGAGTGATGGAGAATCGTACGCTGAGTTAGCTGCCTAAGGTACTGAATCAGGCTTCCATGACCTCCTGGGCCACCCGGCTTAGCGTTTCCCAGAGTCGGTCAATCCACGAACGGTGTTCAGGTTTCATCAAGACAGAGCGTAGACACAAGATGGTGTCCTGATCAGGCTCCAGTCCGGCCTCACCAGACGTAAAGAATCGGACGGGCAGGCGAATGAGCGCGAGGTGCAGGTTCTGGCTCGCCGCCACGTCAAAGATCCGCTGCGACAGCTCTGAACTCCGGCGGGCCGAACGGCTGCGCGGGGCCCAAACGACGATGTCGAGTTCAGGGGCAAGTGGCACCAACCACCGAGGGTCTGCTTTAAGCCGCTCGAAAAGCGTGCGCGCCGCCTCGCGGCAGGCCTCTAGCATTGAGGCGAACTCGCCGCCCTGCACCAGAGGTAGCAGGCGTTGTGTGGCCCACAAGGCCACTGCGGCAGCTCCAGGCCGCGAGCATTCGAGGCTGATTTCACCCAGATGCAGCTCCGACGACGTGAAGTACGTGTAGGGAGACTCATGCTTATAGAAAGCGCCTACACTGGGATCACGAAACAGTACGCAGCCACACCCGTAGGGCTGCAGGCCGTGCTTGTGCGGATCAATCACAATCGAGTCCGCCTGCCCGATTGAGTCGTAGGTGGCGCGGGTCTCTTGAGCCAGGTTGGCCGCGAGTGTGAAATAGCCGCCATAGGCGGCATCCACGTGCAACCGAACGCTGTAGTGGTCGCGGAGACGAAGAAGCTGGGGCAGGGGATCGACCGAGCCCGTTCCTGTTGTTCCCACCGTGGCCACGACACAGCCAATATCGCCCGCCTCCAGCATCTTCCCGAGAGCGTTTGCATCCATGCGTCCCCTGCCGTCACATGGCACGGCAGCGAAGGCTAACCCGAGGACGCCACTGATGCGGCGGTGGGTGTAGTGGGCTTGCTCGGAGGCTACGATCTTCTTCCCGGGGTGCAGTTGTCCCGCCACCCAGAGCGACTCGAGGTTCGCCATGGTGCCGCCGCCGCAAAGGTGACCGAGGTGGTTCTTCCAGCCGAACATCGCCGCAATCTCAGCCACGGCCTCCTTTTCCATCGCTGAACTGGCGCGACCGCCGTCAAGCGCATGATTATTTGGATTGATCCAGGTGGCCAAGGCATAAGCGGCACGGGCGATGGGGTGTGGTGGCTTGAGCATCTGGCCGGCATACAGCGGATGGAAGTATGGATAGTTGTCGCGCAACCGACAGGCTACTTCCCTCATCTCTTTGGCCATGCGCGCCCGACCGGGGACGACCATTTCAGGGGCCGGTAGTGAGGCAAACCCCTCCTCCAGAGTCCTAAGTGCTCCGGCTAAAAGCTGTAATGTATCTGTTTCGAGCAGCATTGCGGCCTCTTCATTCAGTGTGATTCAACCGATACCAACGGACCGCTCCGCCCCCACCACGCGCAGGTTCGGGAGGCGGCGCGCGATCTTCCGGGGAATCGCCCCGGCCCCGTCCCGATATCGAGCAGCCAGCCCCTGGTCCGCCCGAGCGAGAGCACCTGGTCCACGAGCGTGTTGTCGATAGCGTCCAGATAGGCCTGTGTCGCCGCCGAGGCGTAAGCGTCCACTTCCTCGGCATCGCTCATCACTTCTGGCTCCGGCTCACGGGGAAGGGTCAGCCAGCTCACGGGCTCAGAGGCACTTTGGCAGGAGAAACCTCAGTCGACTCGGGCCGCCGTGGCGGGAGGGCCGCTACCGCAACGCGCGGCCCCGGCAGCGGACCAGCGACGAACATCGCGCTCACGACGACGGGCCTGAACGCCCCCCGTCGGCCAGTCCTTGCTCCCGAATCATGCGCACCAGGAGACGCAACATGTCAGTGGTCGTAACAATCCCCACCAACTCGCCATTCTCCACCACGGGCAAGCAGCCGAGCCTTCGGGTGTAAAGCGTCGTTGCGGCCTCGAACACGGGCTGGTGGGGGCGCACCGTGATGGGGTCGCGGGTCATGGCCTGGGAAATCGGCGTGGTCTCCAGAACCTGGTTGTACTCCTCAGGGCTGACGCCGCTCATCAAGGAGGGAGCAAATTGTTTCACGTCGTGCTCGGTGACAACCCCCACGAGTTGCTTGCCGCGTAGCACGGGCAAGTGACGGAAGTTGGAGCGAATGAACACCATCCTCGCGTCCAGCAGAGAGTCCGTTTCTTGCACGGAGGTCACTTCGGTCGTCATGAACTCGCGCACCAACATGCGTCTCTCCCTTTCTCTCCTCAACCCTGCCGATCAGGCTCAAGGATTGGAGTTGGGGTCTCGCGGCCTTTCCGACCAGCGCTCAGGTGGAAAACTGATTTCCCAGAACCCGTCTTCATCCAGGATTTCAAAGCCCAGCTCGACGCCCTGCGGCGTGATTTTGGATGACTTCCACGCCACGCGGGCGCGGGCCGACCGGTCCTTGTTGCGCACGCGGATTTCGAGTGTGTCCCCCACGCGAAAATCCTGCTGGGTGCGAATCATCGCCCCATGCTTGCTGACGGTTACGGTTTCAACCGGTTCCCATTTTGTTTCTGAGGAGTCGCCGACCACGTTGACGATCAATGGGACCCGCAGGAGGATCCGGCTGCTGCGCCGCCGCGGTATCGTCTTTTCGGCAGTCTTAGTCTCCATCGCCGTAGCCAGGGGGACAGTCTCACTTCTGTCGCCGGACACCCCCCACGTAGCGCGCATCATACCACAAAGAAAAATGTCGGGCGAGTTGCGCGCAGAATGAGGTTGCGGCGCGGCGCATTCACAAAGCCGGAAGCTTCGCCTTCGGCGAGCCAAGTTGGGGAGGCCTCGCCACGGTCAGCCGTCGCAGCAGCGCAAGGCGAGGCGACAGCCGAGGCAGGGGGCAGGCCCCGGCCAGGCTGCCCGCCCCACCCCTGGGGGTGGGGTGGACTTGGCCTTTTTTCGCTATAACCCTCGTGCGTTTTGTGGCATCATTTTCACCAGTGACAGTCCACAACTAACGTGGTAACCACCACCCCCCACACGGGGGGACGTGACATGCAGGCCCGGGAGAGCCGGAGCATCGTCCCACCAAAATACGCCTCGGCTCCTCCCGGAGTAATGAGGCGGCACCCAAAACGGATCTGGCGGGTTGGAAGGGTTTCTGTTCAGGGAGTCTCGTGCGAGTCGAAATCGTCAAGGAACTCGACCCCGGCGATGACACGTTGGAAATACCTTGGGCGAGTCCGACCCAGCCGGATTTACGCTACATCGACCTCAAAGCCCATCCCGAGGAAATCGGCCGGCTGCAAGAATGCCGCAATTACCCCGCGTTCGCTGATTTCCTGCGCAAGGTCAATTCCGCGGCCTCCCCTTTTCGTACGGCGAAGTGCGACGTGTGGACCACGACGGATCTTGCCGAGGACGAGCGGCTCGATTTCAAACTGCCGTTCAAGGTCGCGAGCTACACGGATTTGTTGTTCGACGACCCGGACTTGAACTCACAATTTGAAACGCACCCCCAACTGGGAGAGCGGCTGGGCGAGCATCTAGGCGACTTGCGGCTTCAAGCCCAGATGGAGATTTGCAGCCGGCGATGCCTCTTCCATCCTGAGGAACGCTGGGGCTACTACCTCACCCTCTTCGTCCACGCTTACGGCGCCACGCCACAGGAGGCAGAAGAAGAATGGAACCGCGCCGTCGCCGCCCTGGGGAACGCCCTGGCCGGAACTGGCCAACTCCCTCGTCGCGTCCCGGTCAACCCTTCGAACCGAGGCCCTTCGCCGTGAGCGCCATTCCCCCAGGGGTCCGGAAGCCTCAGGACTGGAAAGGCTGGCAGCTATTACGGCGTCTGTGCTATTGTCAACCGGTGGTGGTTGTGTTATATAGCGTAAACTCCGACAGCTTCGAGACTCCGCCGAGTTGGTGTCCAGTGCCCGCGCGGAGCAGGGGCTTGTCCCAACCAGAAACACTCGGCACCTGATCAGGTGTGGGAATTCGGGGAAAAGGGGATCTGGCCGCGTGAGCTTTATCAACTTTGCCGCACGGGAAATCAACTGCAAGATCGTTTACTACGGCGCCGGCCTGGGCGGCAAAACCACCAACCTGCAATGGATCTTCGACCAGACCCTGGGCAAGAAGGGTGGCAAGATGATTTCGTTGGCTACCGAAACCGACCGGACTCTCTTCTTCGACTTCCTGCCTCTGGACCTGGGCACGGTCCGCGGCTTTAAAACGCGCTTCCACCTCTACACGGTTCCCGGCCAAGTCTTCTACGATGCCAGCCGCAAACTCATCCTGCGGGGCGTGGATGGCGTGATTTTTGTGGCCGACTCCCAGGAAGAACGCATGGACGCCAACTACGAGGCGCTCGAGAACCTCCAGGAGAACCTCAAGGCGCACGGATACGACTTCATGAAAATTCCTTACGTGCTCCAGCTCAACAAGCGCGACCTCCCAAGCGCCCTCCCCGTCGAAGAATTGAAGAAAGCCCTGGCCAAGAGGGGCGAGCCGGCTTTCGAGGCGATCGCTTACAAGGGCGTGGGCGTCTTCGAAACCCTCAAGGAAGCCGGCCGCTTGGTGCTTGCTGAACTCAAGAAAGGCTAAGCCGGCAGGCCTGCCTTACCCTGCACTCTAACCCGCGATTTTTCTCTCACATTCCGGAGGACGGTACCAACCAGTGCCCTTCTAGCGTTCACCGGCAGTTGAGGAAGGCTCGTTGAGCAGGGACTGGAAGTGTTTCTCGAGCATCTTGCCGGCCATCTCGCGCAGCGCGTGGCCGTAAGGAACCAGCTCGAGCTGGAGCCGCGCGTAGGTGGTGTCCAGTTGCCCGGACAGTTCCTGGAGGTAGGTGCGGGCGCGCGTCTGGCGATCCTCGAGCCCCACGGCGAGACCCCGCAGCATCGTGCGTCCCTGCGCCACCAGGCGGTCCAGTTCAGCCGCGACTTCAGCGCGCACCTTCTCGAACTTCTCCAGAGCCTGCACAAAATGCTCGTTATCTCGCTCGATGCGGCGGGTGAGGAACTTCCCCTGGAGGCGAATGGCGAAATTGAACCAGCGATGTGAGCCGTGCAGGAGTTGGCGGAATGCCTCGCTCACCGAATAGAACTGCTTGGAGATGCGGAAAATGCCCTCCTGAAGTTCCAGGGGGCTCATGCGTCGCGGGCAAACCACGGCGTGCTGGGCGTCGAACAGTTGCCATTCGCCCCAAGCGATGATGCGCTTTTCCTCGGCCAGGCGGCGCGTGAGCGGTGGGCCAGGCAGGGCCGTGAGCGCGAAGAACTGGGCCGTCGAAAGGCGTGCCTCGCGCGCAAACCTGAGCGTCTCGGCGACGGTCTGGGGTGTGTCGGCGTCCGAACCCAGGACAAACATCCCGTGCACGCGAATCCCCACCTCGTTGAATGCGGCGACGGCCTGGCGGTTCTTCTCGAGCGTCGAGTGCTTGTGGTAAAGCTTGAGCGTCTCCTCGTTGACTGATTCCAGGCCGATACAGGCCATGGTGCAGTTCGCGCGCTTCATCAGCTTCAGGAGTTCGCGATCCTGGGCGACTTCGACGCGCACCTGAGCGAACCAGCGTGGCATGCGGATGCCCTCGGCGAGCAACCGCTCAAGCAAGCGCTTCGTCCGCTTGCGGTCGGCGGCGAAGATATCGTCGCCGAAGAAGATGGGCTTGCCGTTCATGGCAATCGTGTGCCGGATCAGCGCCAGCGTCGCGTCGTCATCCAGGAACCGGAAGCCGCGCCCGAAGTTTTCAATCACCGAGCAGAACTCGCACTCATAAGGGCAGCCGCGCGAAGTGTTCACCACATTGTGCGTGATGCCCTTCTTCACCCGCGGCGAAAACACTGGAAAAGGCAGTGCGGAAAGTTCTGCCGTGCTCAGAAAGGGGCGGTCGGGGTTGTAGGCAACTTCTCCCGTCGGGCGTCGGTAGCACACTCCCTGCACGTCGCGAAGGTCGGGGTTCTCCAGGTCATCCGCCAAACGCGCGAGGACGACGGGCAACGTGTGGTCGCCCTCGTGCGTCACCACCACGTCACCGAACTGGAGAGACTCATCCGGAAGCGCCGTGGGGTGCGGGCCGCCAAAGAGAATTTTGACCCGCGGATTAAGGGCCCGGACGCGCTCGGCGAGCTCGAACGACTGGTTGGCCGTGCGGGTGATGGCTGACAGCCCCAGGACATCCGTCTCGGCCAGACGCCGCCAGTCCTCGGCATCTAACCGCCCGGGCACGCGGTTGTATTGCGGGTCGAGCGTGACCGTGTCGGCGCAGCCCGCCTTGTGGCAAATCGCTTCGAGCAAAGGCACACCGCGGGCCGGCAGGCGGAGTAGAGAGTAGATGTCTTTCGCCATCCGGCCTTCCAAGCGGCCGTCCACGGTCGCCGGCAGCTCGACCAGAGTGACCCGCAGATTCCTCACGAACACCTCGCGACGTCCCGAAACGTGGTGCGGTAAGCCCTCCAGGTGATTGGCAAGTCTATCACGCTCGAACCCCATCTGCTAGCGATAAACGCCGGGAGCCGCAACCTCCGCGCTGGGGCGCTGACCAGCGAGTACCTTCGGCGCTAGTGGCTTAATCCAAGAAGGCCCGTCGCCAGTCTCAGCTCAAAGCCTGGGCGATGGCCGGGGTGATTGAAACGAGGACATCGTGGACGCGCTCGAAGCCCAGGCCGAACATGAACCAGACCGGCGCGTATTCCAGCGTGATGATGCCTTGAATGCTGCCGCGGAAATTGGAGTAGTCCCACGGGCACTTGCCCGCGATCTTGCGCAGCAGCCAGCCGGTGACGAATTCCACCAGCCAGATTCCGAGCAGATAGACCAGACCGCGCAGTAGCCAGAAATGCGGTCGCAGGAAGTTGTGAATGGGCTCACCCACCGGGGCCAGCAAGCCATAGATGGGAAACATCCAGAGGCAAGTGTGGCTTAGCAGGCACCAGTCGCGCTGCTTCCCCCAGGCCTTCTCCGTGACCGCGGTCCACACCACCTCCCAGCACCAGCCGAGCAGGCCGTAGATGAAAAAGCGGATGAGCACGGCTGGGGATTGTACACGAGGGAGGCAGAAGACAGAAGTCAGGAGCAATGTAGGGCAGGGCTCGTAGTTAAGCCCCGCGGTTCTTCCAGCGCGAGGCAGACGTGCAGCCGGGGGCGAACAGCACAAACTGAATCCGTGCCATGCCTACACGTCCCAGGCCGGGCGGCCTGGAAAGGCCGCAGGATTGCCTGAGGAATCCTGGCTGCGCGGTCAATTCTGAAACCGCAAAACGAACTCATCCTTCGCGGCCAGCTTCGCCTCGCCCGCCGCAAAAAGTAGCAGACCGCGCCCAAAGCAGCTTTTCACGCGAAAGATCGAGGCGCGATGCCATCGGCCGTCGCGCGTTTCGAACTCAACCTCCGCGCCCGAGTGCGCCCGAAGCAGCTCGCCCAGCCGCGGCCCGTCAACCTTGTCACGCTGATGAAAGATTATAGCCGTCGTCCCGAATCGCTCCGCTACAAAGACCTCCATCGCCTGGCACTCGATGGTTCTGTCTCCCGCTTCCTTTTGGGCGAGCACGGCGGGAACAAGCAGCAAGAACAGTCCGACAAGGGAAAGGACCTTCTTTACCATATCGAAGCCTCGCTCGAAAGTCGTGAAATGCGGCGAAGAGTTTACGCTCGGTCCGGCCCCACCGCATTACGCAACCGCGCATCTCACGCATGCGAAAAGGCGGCACATATCCGCCATCCGCGAAATCAGCGCATATCTCTCAGTCTTTGATCGCCTGGTAGGCCAGCCTGATTGCTTGGGCGTCGAGGTTCAGTCCTCCACTCGGATGGAGTTGTCCCATGAAGATCGCGACCAAGTCTTCTTTCGGGTCGATCACGAAAGCGGTGTAATAGAATCCACCCCAATAGTAGGAACCGAGGGAACCGAGTTCCGTCAAATGCCGGGGCTCGCTATACACGCCAAATCCGAGGCCGTACCCCGCGGCCTCTCGCTTTCCCTCAACGTGGTTTTGGCTCATCAGTTCGACGGACTTGCGGCTCAGCAGGCGCACACCGTTGAGCTGGCCGCCGTTCAGCATCATCTGGCAGAAGCGGTAGTAATCTTCCGCCGTCGAGCAAAGGCCACCCCCTCCGGAAAAATAAGTTCGTGGCCCACGATAGGGATAATCCGCCGAGTAAGCGGAATCCCCGTCCTTGACGACCTGCTGGTCAGGAATCGGCCGAAGCCCCTTTTCGGGATAATAGGTGTAGGCCGTGGCGAGACGGGGCAGCTTCTGGTCCGGCAAGAAGAAGTACGTATCCTTCATTCCGAGCGGCTTGAATATCCGCTCCTGGAAGAACTTGTCGAGTGGCATCCCCGAGACCACTTCGACCAGGTAGCCCAGAACATCGTCCGCCAAGCTGTATTCCCAAACATCTCCGGGTTGGAATAGGAGCGGCTGCAAGGCCAGCTTCTTCATGGCGTCGCCAATCGTCCCCTCATTTTGAATAAGACCGCCATTGATGCCAGCATCGCGGTACACCTTGCCCAGGCGAGGCCCCCCATAGGTGAGTCCCGATGTGTGGGTGAGCAGGTGGCGAATCGTGATGGGGCGCTTAGCCGCGACCAGCGCGCCTGGAGGAGAAGTCTTGTCCTGAGGATAGGGTGGGTCTAGGACTTTCATGTTCTTGAATTCCGGGATGAAGTCGGAGACGGGTTGATTGAGCATGAAGCGCCCTTCTTCGTAAAGCATCATGGCGGCGACGCTGGTGACGGGCTTGGTCATGGAACAGATCCGAAAAATGGTGTCGGTGCGCATGGGTTTTTTCGCGTCGCGGTCGGCCATGCCCACCGCTTTGAGATAGGCGATCTTGCCGTGCCGGGCCACCAGCGCGACGCCACCGGCGATGCGTCCATCGTCAATGCTTCTCTGGATGGCGCTGGCGATGCCTTCCAGGCGTTCTGAGGAAAGCCCCGCATCCTCGGGAGAAACAGTGGGGTTCGTAGCTCTGACGGAGGCTGATGTGCCTGTCTGGGCCGCTGCGGGGTTAGAGGCCGTCTGGAACGCGACGACAGCCAGCAGGAGTTCCGACAGGGTGAAAATCAATAACCGTCGTAGGAGTCTTCTCATAGTGGTTCCCATAACCTCCTCCAGTTCGCGGACCTGCACAAGTGCGTGCGATTCTGCCACGCCAGGCTTCAATTGGCAATGTAACCTTCGCCTAAACCTGGAAGCCAATCATAGGATTCCCCTCCCCTTCGAGGAGGGGATCAAGGGGTGGTGGGTAACCACCTTCAGCCGCGTTGGCCAAGTAACACTTCCGCAGCACGGACGTCCCGGCCGTGTATCTTCACGGGCGGGACCCCGATGCATCCGGATAAAAGCAATCGGGACAGATGGGGGCAGACTGCCCATGCTACGGCAGGTCGCAGACATGCTAAACTCCGGGCATGTCCACGCCGCCCGCGTCCGCGGCGGCAGAGAGGCTGGCCGTTAGCCACCCCTGAATGGCTGAGGGAGGCAGTCATGCCTAGCTCCAACACGGTAATGGGAGTATTCCAGTTTGATTTTTCGTGCGTTCACGAACCCACGGCACAACAACCGTGCGGTGGCGACCCGCCGATTACTGATTGCGGAAACGGGGGAACCGCGATGCGGCGGCCAAAAATTTCTCTTGCATTCTGGCTGGTAGGTGGGTATTATCTTAGATTGCCAAGACGAAGGCAGGGGCGGACGGCAGCTCCCGCATCGTACGGGCAGGAAAGTCCAGGAGGTTGTTACGCAAAAGGCTTTCGGATAGGGGCTTGAAGCAAGTAGGTTTTCCGCAGTAATCCTTCCCTACCTGGTTCAAACCCCAACGCTCAAAGCAAAAGGCAAGTCTGAATGCTCTGCACGCAGTGAGCGGAGCGCTTGAGCGTGCGCGTGCCCTGTCGAAGGGGCTGAGCTTGATTTCCCCGACAAGGTCGGGGGGATCAAACCCAGCTTCTTCGGGCTGGAGGCGAAAGCTGAAGGCCCGGACTGGTTGTGAGGTCGAGGGTTCGATAACCGGGCCCTCGACACTCAAGGTTCTTTGACAACTGACAGTGCGGTGTCTACCAGTGCTCGCTCTGTCCGTCAGCAGACGGACAGAGAAGCAAAGGCGGATCTGCGAGACAAGACAGTTGGCAGTGAACCGTGGACAGTGAACAGCAAAGGCCAGCTACGAGGCTCTGGGCTGACAACTGACCACTGACAACTGACGGCTGTTCTTAAGTGTGTTGAGCAGATTCTATGGTCAAGCTACTAAGGGCGTACGGTGGATGCCTTGGCGCCAGACGGCGAAGAAGGACGTGGCTACCTGCGATAAGCCTCGGTGAGGGGGAAGCACCCTTTGACCCGGGGATCTCCGAATGGGGGAACCCCTCCGATTGAACATCGGAGACGGCCCGCTGAATCCATAGGCGGGTACGAGCCCACCCAGGGAAGTGAACCATCTCAGTACCTGGAGGAAAAGAAAGCAACCGCGATTCCGTCAGTAGCGGCGAGCGAACGCGGAACAGCCCAAACCGGGCGCTGCACAGCGCCGCCGAAACTCGAAATCCGAAGAGCGAAACTCGGAAGGAATTGGAACCGATTTTCGAATTTCCATTTTCGATTTTCGACGCGGCAGCGGTGTGCAGCGTCCGGGGTTGTAGGGCGCGCGCCGGTTCGGAGCCATAGAGTTACCAAACCAGCGGCTAGCCGAGCGATTTGGAAAAATCGGCCAGAGAGTGTGATAGCCACGTAGGCAAAAGCTGACTGGACTCTAGCGCGCGTTCCTGAGTACCGCGGGGCACGAGAAACCCTGCGGGAATCTGCGGGGACCATCCCGTAAGGCTAAATACGTGCTGGCGACCGATAGCGAACTAGTACCGTGAGGGAAAGGTGAAAAGAACCCCTGCGAGGGGAGTGAAATAGTACCTGAAACCGTATGCCTACAAGCAGTCGGAGGGCTACGTCCGGGTGGCAACATCCGGGCAGGCCTGACGGCGTGCCTATTGCATAATGAGCCGGCTAGTTATTGTCCGTCGCAAGGTTAAGCGATGATCCCCCCGACACGTCGGGGGAGGAGCGAGCCGTAGCGAAAGCGAGCCTGAATAGGGCGCCCAGTGGCGGGCAATAGACGCGAAGCGGGATGATCTACCCTTGGTCAGGGTGAAAGCCGCATAACAGCGGCCGGAGGCCCGAACCGGTGTTGGTTGAAAACAGCTCGGATGAACTGAGGGTAGGGGTGAAAGGCTAATCAAATTCCGTGATAGCTCGTTCTCCTCGAAATAGCTTTAGGGCTAGCCTCGGATGGTCGCTCGCGGTGATAGAGAACTAGATGGACTAGGGTCCGTTAACGGATACCGAATCCAACTAAACTCCGAATGCCGCGAAGCGCAGTCCGGGAGTCAGACAGTGGGGGCTAAGCTTCATTGTCGAGAGGGAAATAGCCCAGACCGCCAGCTAAGGTCCCGAAGCAATGGCTAAGTGGGAAAGGAAGTGAAGTCGCTCAGACAGCCAGGAGGTTGGCTTAGAAGCAGCCATCCTTTAAAGAAAGCGTAACAGCTCACTGGTCGAGCGGCTTTGCGCCGATAATTCAACGGGGCTCAAGCCATTTACCGAGGCTGCGGAATCCGCGGGGCGGATTCCGAAATTCGAAAATGGAAAAACGAAACTCGGAGGAAGATCACCTGGAAAGAGGGCGAATTTCGAGTTTCGCATTTCGAGTTTCGCAATCCGCCTCGCGGATTGGTAGAGGAGCGTTGCGTACAGTTCGAAGCGAGACCGTGAGGGCTCGTTGACGGTACGCAAGTGACCCTGCCGGCATAAGTAGCGATAACGGAGGTGGGAACCCTCCGCGCCGAAAGTCTAAGGTTTCCTGAGAAAGGTTAATCCGCTCAGGGTCAGTCGGTCCCTAAGGCGAGGCCGAAAGGCGTAGCCGATGGACAGCCGGTTAATATTCCGGCACTGTGGCGGAGACGTTATTACGAAGCGGGGACGCAGGAGGCTAGCGGAGTCGCCTGATGGATGGTGATGCGCGCCTCAAGGAGGGCCCGGCAGGCAAATCCACCGGGTCGGTTCAAAGCCACTCTGAGGGGTGAGCCGAGGGGCTTCGGCCCCACAAAGTCCGTGACGTCACGCTGCCCAGAAAAGCCGCTAAGGAGTCTCCGTCGCAACCGTACCGCAAACCGACACAGGTAGACAAGGTGAATATCCACAGGCGCTTGAGAGAACACTCGCTCAGGAACTAGGCACATTAGCTCCGTAACTTCGGAAGAAGGAGTGCCGCGCTAGGGTTTAAAGCCCGAGGCGGCCGCAGTGAAATGCGCTCTGCGACTGTTTAACAAAAACACAGGTCTCTGCTAAGTCGAAAACGACGTATAGGGGCTGACGCCTGCCCGGTGCCGGAAGGTTAAAGGGAGGGGTCATCCCTGCCGCAAGGCGGGGGGCAGCTCTGATCTGAAGCCCCGGTGAACGGCGGCCGTAACTATAACGGTCCTAAGGTTAGGCTCGCTAGCCTTAGTAAAACCGAACTATATGCGGGAAACTCCTCGCACAGCCGATTGGTACTCGTCGCCTCCGCGGCGGCAGTCAAAATCCAACGGACAGGGGGACAATCCGCAGGGAAGGCTCCAAACATGGAGAACCCTCAGAGACTTTACGTTCGGTCTCGACCTGACAAACTGGAAGCGCAATGGGTAGTGGGTTTTGTTGATGGCGAAGGTTGTTTCTTCGTCGGCATCAATCCGCATCCCGAGATGACCTGCCACTTCCAAGTCCTTCCTGAGTTCACAGTTGTGCAGCACCAGCGCGACATCCAGTTGCTCTACGCCCTCAAAGAATTCTTTGGGTGCGGCGTGGTTCGCAGGAACCGCGAGGAGCGGATGGCTTACCGGGTGCGCAGTTTGGATCACTTGAACGAAAGAGTGGTTCCCTTCTTTGAGCGGCACCCGCTGAAATCAAAGAAACGGATCGACTTTCTGAAGTTCAGGAAGATCCTGCAATTGATGAGCAAGGGAGAGCACTTGAAGCCGGAAGGGATTCGACGGATCCAATCCATCGCTTCCACGATGAACACGGGTCGGGAAAGATAAAGTCCGGCTCCGCCGGAAACGGTGTGAGAACAACCGAGCGAAATTCCTTGTCGGGTAAGTTCCGACCTGCACGAATGGCGTAACGACAGAGCGACTGTCGTGGCGAGTGACTCAGCGAACTTGTAGTACCGGTGAAGATGCCGGTTACCCGCACCTAGACGGAAAGACCCCGTGCACCTTTACTATAACTTAGCCCTGACCTATGGGGCTGTCTGCGCAGGATAGGTGGGAGGCTGCGAACCCCGACTCTCGGGTCGGGGGGAGCCAACGGTGAGATACCACCCTGATGATTCTGTGGGTCTAACCTGGGCCCGTGATCCGGGTCAGGGACATGGCTAGGCGGGTAGTTTGACTGGGGCGGTCGCCTCCTAAAAGGTAACGGAGGCGCCCCAAGCTTGGCTCAGGCGGTTTGGAAATCCGCCGTCGAGTGCAAGGGCATAAGCCAGGCTGACTGCGAGACCTACTAGTCAAGCAGACACGAAAGTGGGGCCTAGTGATCCGGTGGTTCTGCATGGAAGGGCCATCGCTCAACGGATAAAAGGTACGCCGGGGATAACAGGCTGATCTTGCCCAAGAGTTCATATCGACGGCAAGGTTTGGCACCTCGATGTCGGCTCATCGCATCCTGGAGCTGAAGAAGGTTCCAAGGGTTGGGCTGTTCGCCCATTAAAGCGGTACGTGAGCTGGGTTCAGAACGTCGCGAGACAGTTCGGTCCCTATCTGGTGTGGGCGCAGGAGATTTGAGGGGGGCTGTCCTTAGTACGAGAGGACCGGGATGGACTGACCTCTTGTGTACCAGCTGTCACGCCCGTGGCATGGCTGGGTAGCGAAGTCGGGAAGTGATAAACGCTGAAAGCATCTAAGCGTGAAGCACGCCCCAAGATCAGATCTCCCAAGGGTGAAAGGCGGTGGGCTACACCGTCGAGATCCCTTTGAAGGGCCGTCGAAGACTACGACGTCTATAGGTCGGAGGTGTAAGCGCCGTAAGGCGTTCAGCTTACCGATCCTAATCGCCCGTTCGGCTTGACCATAAATCTGCTCAACATACTGTAGCGGCGATTTAACATCGCCAGGGCTGTAGCGCCGGTCTATGACCGGCGAGTTGACAGTCCATCGCAGCACGGATTTGGAATCTGGAATTTCAAATCTGCGATCCGCCGGCGGCGCAAGCCGCCAGGGGCCTAGAGGCTAGGTTCTAGGGGCTAGGGTAAAACCCAGTCCCCAGAACCCAGCACCCAGTCCCGTCCCGCTCTGCGGGACCAGACACCGCACTGTCAGAAAAGCAGGGACTAGCTGCTAGGGTTTAGGGACTAGGGGGAAGAAGATCCCCCAGCCCCTAGTCCCCAGTCCCTAGCCCCTGCTCTTAAAGGTTTTCCGGCGATCTTACCGGAGGGGACACACCCGTTCCCATCTCGAACACGGTAGTTAAGCCCTCCAGGGCCCATGGTACTGCGCTGGCAACGGCGTGGGAGAGTCGGTCGTCGCCGGGATTAAAAATGAAAAACCCCACCCTTGCGGTGGGGTTTTTCATTTTCGTCTCGTGCACGCCGCCTCTCCCCTGGTCGCGAATGTTCTTTATGAGCCCCGACGCTCTTTGTCGGGGTCGCCGGGATTAAAATCAAAGGGCCCAGGCTTTGTCCCTGGGCCTCTTTGATTTTCGTCTCGTGCACGCCGCCTCTCCCCTGGTCGCGAATGTTCTTTATGAGCC
>CAZBWJ010000034.1:0-9909 GCA_964495535.1 uncultured Acidobacteriota bacterium
TGCGGCCTGGGCACGAAGTGATTCGCGACCTGGGGGGGCTACACCGCTTCATGGGCTGGCCGCATCCCATCCTCACCGACAGTGGCGGCTTTCAGGTAATGAGTCTCAAGGGACTGGGCCGGGTCACAGAAGACGGAGTGTGGTTCCGCTCGCATCTGGACGGCTCGTCGCATTTCCTCACGCCCGAGCGCGCGGTGGAGATTCAACTGGCGTTGGGCGCCGACATCATCATGACTCTGGACGAGTGCGTCGAGTACCCCGCCAGCCATGAGACCCTGCATCGCGCCGTGAAGTTGACGGGGCGCTGGGCGCGCCGCGCCAAGGAGTTCTATGGGGAGCAGATAACCCAGGCCGCGAGACGGGATTCGGGACTCGGGGCTCGGGACTCGGGAACCTGCTGCCATGGGGTCGCGAATTTCGAACCCCAAATCTCGACTCCCGCTCTTTTTGGTATCGTTCAGGGCGGCACAGACAAGGCACTGCGCCGCGAGAGCGCGGAAGAGATTTTGGAGATCGGGTTTGAGGGCTACGCCATCGGGGGCCTTTCGGTCGGGGAACCGAAGAGCGAGACCTACGAGGTTGCCGAGTACACCGCGGAGTTGCTGCCCGAGGATAGGCCACGTTACCTGATGGGTGTCGGGCTGCCGGAAGACCTGGGGGAATGTGTGGCGCGCGGAATTGACCTATTCGATTGCGTGATGCCCACGCGGAATGCGCGGAACGGTTGCGTGTTCACTTCGGAAGGGAAGCTGGTCATCAAGAACGCCCGCTACGCGCGCGACGAACGGCCGCTCGATCCGGCCTGCGCGTGTTCGGTCTGCCGGCGGTACTCGCGCAGCTACCTTCGCCACCTCTTTGTGGCGGGCGAGATGCTAGCGGGCATTCTCGCCACGCACCACAACCTCTACTTTTACCTTGACACCATGCGCAAAATCAGGCAGGCTTTGCTGTTGGGCCAGTTTGAAAGCGTTTGTTCTAGGGTGCGTGGGGGGCCTTGAACGGCTTCGCCCATTCAAGCGGTGGTTGCGGAAAGCCATACCGACGAACCCTGCTGATCCCGCTCCTGCGGAGCGGGGTTTCTCATTCTTAAACTGAATCCTTACAGCCCGACCTTGATCGACTGTTTGCTAATCAATCCTCCTGTCCTGGCCGCCGACCCCGGTGTCGGCGGCGGCCTGGTTCAGCTTCTCCCCTTTGTGCTCATTTTCGGGGTCTTCTATTTCCTTCTGATTATGCCGCAGCAACGGCAACGACGGAAGGTTCAGGACATGCTGGCCAACCTCAAGACCGGAGACCGGGTCATCACCAGCGGCGGAATCTACGGGACCATTGTTGCCTTCCGGGACACCAACGTCGTCCAATTGCAGGTGGGAAGCCAAGTCAAGCTTGATGTGGCGCGTTCGGCGATTGCCAGTCTCCAACCTTCCGAGGCCGGAGCTTCGGCCGGGCGAGAGGAGGCAACCGGCAAGGGGAAGAAATAGCCGGGGCAGAAGAGGTGACCCCAGCTCGGTAGTACGGACTTATGGGAATCAAGATTCGAAACCGGGTCATCATCATCGCGGCGGTGCTGCTGCTGTGCCTCCTGGGCATTATCTGCTATCCCGCGAGCGAGCAGGAAACCGTCGGCTTCCCGAGAACTTTCCAGCGTCTGAAGGAAAACGTTCGCAATCGCATCCGCCTGGGGCTGGACTTGAAGGGCGGGACGCACCTGGTTCTGCAAGTCCAGGTTGAGGACGCCATCAACGTTACCGTTGATCTGGCGCAGGAACGCTTGCGGGATGAGCTGCGAGCCAAGGCCATTCCGGCCAACGTCGAGAAGAAGACGGAAGACCACAGAGCCTACCTCCTCATCACCGGAATTCCGCAAGACAAGACGAATGACCTGCAGACGCTGGCGACCGAGCAGTTCCCCGATTGGGGTTTGACGCGAAGGGCAGGAGACCCCTCAGCCCGGGAGCTCTCGCTTAAAGCCAGCGCCGCAGCCGCCATCCGTACCCAGGCGTTGGAACAATCGAAGAACACCATCCGCAACCGCATCGATCAGCTGGGCGTGACCGAGCCGACGATCGCCGAGTACGGCGGCCAGACCGATTACGAGGTAGTGGTTCAGCTCCCCGGCGTGGATGATCCCAGCCGAGTGAAGGACATCATCCAATCGACCGCGATGCTGACGCTCAAAATCGTGGCGGACGGGCCGTACGCCAGCCGCGAGGCCGCCCTGGCGGCGCATGGGGGGATCCTGCCGCCCGACTCGGAGCTGGTGCCGGGAAGACGTGAGACGAGCAGCGAGGGCCAGGGCGGGGAGGCGTGGTACCTTCTGAATCGGATTGCTGCCGTCACGGGTCGCGACCTGCGCGACGCCCAGCCGCGGCCGGACGAGAATGGACGCCCCAGCGTCAGCTTCAACCTGACCCGCGACGGCGCGGTGCGGTTCGGGCGGGTGACCGGCCAGAATGTTGGCAAGCAATTGGCCATTATCCTGGACAATCGCGTCGTTTCGGCTCCTGTCATCCAAAACCAAATCACTGACAGCGGTAGAATCACGGGATCATTCACCCCGCAACAGGCAGCCGACCTGGCTCTGGTGCTGCGCTCGGGGGCCTTGCCCGCTTCCATCAAGTACCTCGAAGAACGCACCGTGGGGCCGTCGCTGGGAGCGGACTCGATCCGCCATGGCGTGGTGGCTTCCATCGTGGGCCTGCTGGTCGTCATGGGCTTCATGCTCATGTACTACCGGGGCTCGGGGATCAATGCTAACTTAGCGCTGATCCTGAACCTGATTATGCTTGTGGCAGCGCTGGCGTATTTCGGCGCGGTATTGACCCTCCCTGGCATTGCGGGGGTCATTTTGACCGTGGGCATGGGCGTGGACACTAACGTGCTTATCTTTGAGCGCATCCGCGAGGAATTGCGCATGGGGAAGACCGTAGGCGCAGCGGTGGCCGGTGGCTTCGAGCATGCCTTCGTGACCATTATCGATACACACGTCACGACGATCACCTCGGCCCTGATCCTTTTTACCTTTGGGACAGGCCCGATTCGAGGCTTTGCCGTAACTTTGACCATCGGTTTGCTGGCGAACCTGTTCACTTCGGTGTTTGTGTCGCGGGTGATCTTCGACTACGTGCTCACCAAGCGTGAGAAAGGCGAAGCGATTAGCATCTAGAAAATCCTGGAACATCCGGAAGCTCTCCGGTGTCCATTCGGGTGGCGAGGTGGGCGGCTAAGGTATGGAGTTTTTTCACCAACCCAAGATTGACTGGATGGGCAAGAAGTGGTACTTCATCGGCCTGTCCCTGCCCCTGCTTGTGGCGGGACTGGTGTCCATCGCGGTTCATCGCGGCCTGACTTACGGGATCGATTTTCGGGGCGGCACGCTCGTTTATGTGAAGTTCTCCAAGCAGCCGGACCTGGACGCCATCCGAGGTGAACTCAAGCGGGTGAACCTGGGCGGAGCCACGATCCAGCGGTATGGCGCGGCCCTGAACAATGAGGTCATCGTCGGGCTGGACCTGGGGACGACCGCTTCGACGGATGCCCTGGATGCGGGCAAGCGGGCGATCGTTGGCGCGTTGGCAGGTCAATATGGCGTGGGTCCCGCCGGGAAGGTGGACTTCGACAATGCCAGCCCGCAGACGGTGGCCGAGCACTTGGTGGTGGCCGATCCTCTGCGGTTGGCGGCCAGGGGCTCTGATGAGGCGCTGAGTGGGTACCGCGAGCTGGCCGCGGCGCTGGTCAACTTCCGAAACAGCCCGCCGCACAGCGGGCTAATCGCCGATTTCCAGGAGCTACGCGGCGTGGCCCGCGTCACGCCCGCCGTCCTGGACACGCTGGGGAAGGACTTCTACCTTTCCCAGTACGCCGTCCGGAATACGGAGATTGTAGGCCCCAAGGTGGGGGGTGATTTGCGACGGCAGGCCGTCTATGTGACCCTCGCCGGGCTGGCCGCGATGCTGGTTTACATTTGGTTTCGCTTTGAGCTAATCTATGGCGTGGCGGCGGTCATCGCCACTTTTCACGATGTATTGATTACACTCGGAGTCTTCTCCCTGTTGAATAAGGAGATCTCGCTGACCGTCATTGCCGCCTTACTGACCCTGGTTGGCTACTCGATGAACGACACGATCGTGGTCTTCGACCGGATTCGGGAGAATGTGCGCCTCGCCAAGCGCGAGAATTTCCTCGACCTGGTGAACCGCAGTATTAACCAGACTTTGAGCCGGACCATTCTGACCTCCGGGTTGACCTTCCTTGCGGTGGTCTCGCTGTACTTGTTTGGGGGCGAGGTCATCAACGGATTTGCATTGACCCTGGTCATTGGGGTTATTATTGGCACGTATTCTTCGATCGCGATTGCCAGTCCGATCCTAGTGTTCTTTTACCAGCGGGTGGGGCAGAACCGGATTGGGGTGAAGCCCCGGGTGATTGAACGTGGGGCTGCGGGTGCGCGGGGCTAACTACCCGCGGCAGCCGCAGGGTTTGTGGGCATGGCACGGGAAGTCGATGTTAGGAGGTAGGATCCATGTTTGACGAGACATTACTGGATTCCTCGCCGTCACGCACGCCGGTCCTGAAGGACGTACACTGGCTCATCTCTTTTGTGGTGGGGGTCGCAGTTTTCCTCGCGATTTTCTTCGGGTTGCCTGTGTTCTTTGTCCCCCCGGAGACGAAGGTGCTTGTTGCCCAGGCTTCCATTCTCGGGGTTTCTGCGATGATTTATGCCTTGATAATCTGTTACGTCTACGCAGACTCTCGGCATCTGGGTTTCAGCACATGGTTTTGGCTGCTCGTCACGCTCCTGCTAAACATAGTGGGATTCCTGTTCTACCTGATCTACTCTGCGGCCAAAACTGACAACTGGATGCGGGCAACGATCCCCATCGCTTATGTCCTTGAGTTCATATTGGTGGGCGGGACGGTGTTGGTCCCGCTCATCTATACTGAAGCACTTCCCAGTGCGCAATTGATGACCTTCCTGGTGGCCCCGCCGCCTCCTCCGCCCCCGCCGCCCCCGCCAGCGGCGGCGCCGGTGAGGGTGATACGCAAGGTGACGGCGGAAGATCTCATGAGGGCGCCGACCGTGATTCCCCGGAGCATTGCCAAGATTAGCGATAAGCCAGAACCTGAATCGGCGCCTTTCGGCGTGGTGGGTGGCGTTCCTGGCGGCATGCTCGGTGGAAGCCCGGGTGGGGTTCTGGGCAGCATCATCAGCAGTGCGGCGGCAGCTCCTCCCCCGCCGCCTCCGCCGAAGGCGGTTACGCCCAAGCGCATTCGCGTCGGCGGCCAGGTGGAAGCGGCCAGGCTCATCTTCCAGCCCAAGCCCGAATATCCCCCGCTGGCCAAGATGGCCCGCATTCAGGGCACGGTGCGGTTGGAGGCCATTATCAGCCGGGATGGGACGATTCAAGACCTGAGAGTCGTCAGTGGCCACCCGCTTCTGGTGAAATCGGCCATCGAGGCGGTTCAGCGCTGGCGGTATCAGCCCACGCTGCTGAACGGCGAACCGGTGGAAGTTGTCACTGAAGTTGACGTGAACTTTACTCTGGCGGAATAGTCGGTTCGTATTGGAGATGCTGGAGGGAGAAACACGGCAGGAAAGAAGGGGTGAGATTTCTTGCCCTGAGTCTGTGCTTTTCCCAGGAAGAGGCCGTTGTTTTCGACCCGGTCAGCCTGTGGCGAGCAATGGGTTGGCCCGCTCGGCGGGCCGTGATTCTGGCCCTCATCATGTGCGTCTTGTCAGTTGGGGCAATGGTCGATGGGTGGCGGAGTAGGTAGTCAGCAGATTTCGTAAATCTTCGAGGAGGAAATAATGATGTTAGGGGCAAAACTCATAAACCTGAGCTTGTGGTTGTTTCAGGAGGAAGCCGTTGTTGCCTTCGACCCGATTAGCATGTGGCGAGCAATGGGTTGGCCCGCCCGGTTCGTCGTGATCCTGATGTTCGTGATGTCGGCCTGGTCCATCGGCGTGATGATCGACCGCTGGATTGCCTTCCGAGGGGCCCGGAAGCAGTCCCGCCTGTTTGCTCCCGCCGTCGCGGGGGCGCTGAAGGACGGCAAGATCGACGAGGCCATTGCCATCGCCGAGCAGAACAAGCGGAGCCACCTGGCGAAAGTGGTCACCGCCGGACTGCAGGAGTTCCAAGCTCACCAGATCTCGGCGGAAATCTCCGGCGAGACCATCGAGGCTTCCAAGCGCGCTCTGGAACGGGCGGCGGCGATTGTGCACGCGGAACTGAAGCGCGGCGTCTCCAGCCTGGCCACGATTGGCTCCACCGCTCCCTTCGTCGGACTGTTCGGGACCGTGCTGGGCATCATCAACGCGTTCCACGGGATTTCCCAGGCGAAATCCACCGGTCTGGCGGCAGTGGCGGGTGGCATTGCGGAGGCCCTGGTCACGACCGCAATCGGGCTCTTCGTCGCCGTGCCGGCGGTCTGGATGTTCAACTACTTCACCGGCAAGATCGAGTCCTTTGATGTGGAGATGGACAACTCCTCGTCGGAGTTGATCGACTACTTCATTAAGAGGTCTGCGCGGGGGAAGAAATAATGGCTTCCAAGCTGAAAACGTCTGCACCGGTGTCCGACATCAACGTGACCCCCATGGCGGATGTCATGCTGGTGTTGCTGATCATTTTCATGGTCATCACACCCATGCTCCAGAAGGGGTTCAGCGTGGACATGGCCAAGGCGGCGAATCCGCGGCAAATGCCTGATGCCGACAAGGAAGATGCGGTGGTCTTGGCCGTCACGCGGGATGGCAAGGTGTATCTCGGTTCCGATCCCATCCGGCTCGGCGACGTCACCATCAAGGTGAAGGACATGATCTCGAGCAAGCTCGACAAGACCGTCTATGTGAAGAGCGATTACCGGGCCAAGTACGGTGATGTCGTCGCGCTGGTGGACAACGTGCGAGCGGCGGGGGTGGACTCGCTGGGTCTGCTTACCGAGAAGCTCGAACGACGCCCGGTGCCGGGGGCCGCGGAGGAAGCTCCGACGACGCCCTGACGCCGACCACGGATTCTGACAGCCTGAGGAGGGTATAACTATGGCTATGGCCGTTGGGGGTAAGAAAGGTCCCATGGTGGACATCAATATCACCCCGCTCATCGATGTTCTGCTCGTGTTGATCATCATTTTTATGGTGATCACTCCGTTGACTCCCAAGGGACTGGATGCGCTGGTTCCCCAGCCTAATCCCAACGCCCAGATCAGCGCGGATATCCAGAGCCGAACCGTCGTCGTCTCGATCGATGCCCAGAGGCAGGTCAAGATCAACCAGGACGCGGTGGACATCCGCATGCTGGGCTCGCGCCTGGAGGAGATCTTCAAGACGCGGAGCGAGCGGGTAATGTTCGTCAAGGGGTATGCCACCCTTCCTTTTGGCGACGTCGCCGAAATCATCGACATCGGCAGGGGAGCCGGAATCGACAAGATCGGGTTGATTACCAAGGAAGTAGAAGCGGGGAGATGATTCCCCGTTCTCGGGTCGAGGGAGGAACCTAGATGAAACCCCACAAGCTCGCTTTGCTCTGCGGGGTGTTACTGCTGGTGCTTGTGGCAAACGCGTGCGGCAAGCTGAGGGCGCGCGACCATCTCAACAAGGGGGTCGCCGCCTTCCGCAACGCGCAGTTCCAGCAGGCGATCGTGCACTTCAAGACCGCCGTGGATCTGGATCCCACGCTGATCAATGCCCGCCTGTATCTGGCGACCGCTTACGCCCAGCAGTACATTCCTGGCGGGGATTCTCCGGAGAACATCCAGATCGGCAAGCAGGCAATCGAAGCCTATGAAGACGTTCTGAAGATGAACCCCAACGAGGCGAATGCCATTGCCAGCATCGCGCAGATCTACTACAACATGAGGGATTTTGATAAGGCGAAGGAGTACCAGAGGCGACGCCTGCAGGCGGAGCCTAACAATCCTGAGCCTTATTACTGGATTGGCGTCATTGACTGGGCCATCGTCTATCCGCGGCGCATGCAGGTTCGGAAGGATCTGAACCTGACGATGTCCAAGGACCCGGCCAGGCCCGATGTGTTGCCTCCGCTCCCCGAGAAATCCCGGGCTCAGTTGGAGGCCGACAACAGCGCACTGGCGGAGGAGGGTATTGAAGCCCTTAAGAAAGCCATCGAGATGAAGCCGAGTGACGCCGATGCCATGGCCTACTTGAACCTGATCTACCGCGAGCGGGCCGAATACCAGAAAGAGGCCGATGCGCGGGAAGCAGACCTCAAGATGGCTGAGGAGTGGGTGGAAAAAGCCCTTGACATCAAGAAGCAGGCGGCGGAGAGGGCCGCGGCCGCCGTCAGGTAGCTCTGTTTCTTGCCGCTCTTGTATTCTTCGTGAGGGCGTCCCGCCACGGCGGGACGCGGGGTTCAAAGCCCTGGCCTCGTGGCCAGGGCTTTTCATTTCACTCCCCCTGCCAGCAGCAAAACGCCGGCGCTATCCCATCAGAGGGGCTTCTTTCGCGTTGCCGCCGCAGCCTGGAAGTCTGCGAAATTGGATTTATCAACCACCGCCGTTCCCGTATCCACGCTCGTCGGCAGCGGGGAAGTCGGAGCGGTTCGCCAATCCTTGGCGAATTCGTGGACGACGTTGTGGTGCAGATCGTCCAGGAATTTCAGGCTATAGTAGGCCATCGTGTAGGACTTCTGTGCGATGGTCGCCGAAATCACGCCCCGCCCGATCCAGTCGAGCGTCTCGGGAGACTTATCCATCGCCACAATCGGGATCTTGCCGCCGAGGTTCAAGCGGTGCAGAGCTTCGGCCGCGCCGGGCCCGCCCGACGCCTCCAGGCAGAGAACCCCATCGAACTTGTCCTTGGGGTTCTTGCTCTCCAGCAGCGCTGAGACCTGATCATTCGCCATCCGTGGGTCGCCCTTGTCGTCCAAGGTCCGAACGATCTCGATCCTAGGATACTTCTTCAAAGCCTCCTCGACGCCGCGTCTGCGTTCCATCTGATTGAATTGGCCGGACACAGCGATTAAGACTACCCGCCCTTCCCCGTGCAGCACCTCCGCGATGCGCCGGCCACTCTCCAAGCCGGCCTGGAAGTTGTCTGTGCCGATGAACAGCACGCGGCGCGATTGGGGCGCATCGGAGTCTACGCAAATCACTGGGATCCCGGCTTGGATAGCAGCGTCAATCTCCTTGGTGAAGATCTCCGGGAGTGCGGGCGAAACCGCAATCCCGGCCGGACGCATGTCCACCGCCTTCCGGAATGCCTCCAATTCGTCATCCGCGTTGTAAGTGTCGGGCCCCTTGAACTCCACTTTCACCCCCAGCGCGCGGCCCGCGTCCTGGAAACCCGCTTGCGCTTCCTGCCAGTAAGGCAGAGAAATGTTCGCGGCCACAAAGAAGTAGCGTTCCGTTTCCTCGTGGAACGGCTTCGTGCATGACAGCAGTGCTGCCGCTAGAGAGATCCCCAGGCCAACCACCACGATTCGCTGCGGTTTCATGATCTCCTCCCCTCGCTGGGCGTGCTTTGTTGTCGCTCACCTGTGATTCGATAAGCGAACGCCCGCTCTGTGCCTTTCTGTGCAGCGCAAGGTTACCACAAAATTCCAAGGAAGGTGATTCCATCCGGCCGGCATGCCGGGAAGAGCCATAACAGCGACTCTCTATTCCTGCGGACTCGACCGGGGCACTCGCCCTAGGGCGGGCGTGGGTCCGGAGCATTCGGGGGGGTCAAAGATTTCTCTCGTAGAGGATCAAGGGCAATTGCGCTACAATTGGGCGCGAGGAGCGTCTTGATCTTGCGCTGTTCCCGCAAACGGGAACAGACATGACCACACGACGAGGAGGTAGATCTCCATGACTTCGCGCACCAGAGTTCTGCTGCTAGTTTTCCTGGCTGGGGTGGCGAGCCTCGGGGCTCTGTACGCCCAGGCCCAGAAGAAACCCGCCATC
>CAZBWJ010000034.1:10009-33018 GCA_964495535.1 uncultured Acidobacteriota bacterium
TGGGGTGGCGAGCCTCGGGGCTCTGTACGCCCAGGCCCAGAAGAAACCCGCCATCGCTTTTCCGATGGGCTACCGCAAGTGGACGCACGTCAAGACCATGGTGATTTTCAGTAACGAGAACAAGCTCTTTGAAAGGTTTGGAGGGCTCCACAACGTTTACGTGAATGACATCGGCTGGCCCTCGCTCAACCGGGGCAGGGTCTACCCGGACGGTTCGATGTTGGCCATGGAAGTCGATGAGATCCGCACCTTCCAGGGAGCGATCGAGGCTCGGGGGCGGAAGGCCCTCTACGTGATGAAGAAGAATTCCAAGCTCTACCCCAACACGGGCGGCTGGGGTTTTGAGGCCTTTCAGAGTTACCAGGGAACGGGATCTTTGAAGGACATGAAGCAGTGTTTTGACTGCCACGCCTCCCAGAAGCGCAAGGACTACGTGCATTCGGACTACGTGGAATAGACCTGTTCCTCTCGCCAGGCGACAGCGCGGCTTGCGCGGGCGCCCGGCTGTGCGCAGGGCATGAGGCGTCTGTCTCGGCGGCCAGTCCCAGGCCGGCTCTCCCAGCCTCCGACCAGTGCGGAAGTTAGGGGCGGGGAAGCCAACGAGTAGAAGGCGCGGCACAGTACTCCGCGTGTTGGCCCGTGGAGACGGCGCTGAGAAGTGTTCCCGCACGGAGTTCGAATCCGCGTGCGTCAATCATTCCGCGCCAGCCGCTTGAACCCCACTCTACCACTGCCCTAGAATGGTCTGTATGACGACCGCGCAGCAGTTCGAGCGGCTGCTTCAGAAGGTCGAGGCTTATCGGCCCGGCGAGGATGTGGAACTGCTGCGCAGAGCCTACGAATTCAGCGCTGCCGGGCACCAAACGCAGAAGCGCCTTTCCGGCGAGCCTTTTGTTTCCCACCCGCTGGAAGTGGCCAACGTGCTGGCGGACATGAAGCTGGACGTAGTGTGCCTGGCGGGGGGCATCCTGCACGACGTGGTCGAAGACACAGCCACGCCCATCGAACGTGTCCGGGAGGCCTTTGGCGCGGATGTGGCGCAGATCGTCGAGGGCGTCACCAAGATCAGCCGCCTCGAGGCCCTGAAGCCGGAGGAGCGCCAGGCCGAGAACCTCCGCAAGATGGTCCTCGCCATGGTGGACGACATCCGGGTGGTCTTGGTCAAGCTGGCGGATCGCCTGCACAACATGCGGACGCTTCAGCACCTGCCGCCCGAGAAGCGTGAACGCATTGCGGCCGAGACCCTCGAGATCTATGCGCCCATCGCGCACCGCCTGGGAATGGGAAAGGTGCGAGGTGAACTGGAGGACTTGGCGTTCCGCCACCTCGAGCCGGAGGCCTACGAGGACGTCAAGAAGGCCGTCGAAAGCCGGCGCAAGGTCAGCGAGGAATTCCTGGCCGAGGTGCGCACCCTGGTGAACGCCAAGCTGAAGGAGCACGGCATCCCCGCGCGCATCGAGGGCCGCATCAAGCGCCTGTATAGCATCTGGGGGAAGATGAAGCGGCAGCACGTCACCATCGAGCAGGTTTACGATCTGCTGGCCATCCGCATCATCACGGATATCGTCAAGAACTGCTACGCAGCGCTGGGTATCATCCACAACACCTGGCGTCCGGTGCCGGGCCGCATCAAAGACTTCATCGCCATTCCTCGCCCCAACCTCTACCAGTCGCTGCACACTTCGGTCATCGGCCCGCACGGCCAGCCGTTCGAAGTGCAGATCCGGACGGAGGAAATGCACCGGCTGGCGGAAGAGGGCATCGCCGCGCACTGGAAATACAAAGATGGCCAGCCACTGGCGGAGCAGGACGAGGAGCGCTTCGCTTGGCTCCGTCATCTGGTCGAGTGGCAGCAGGACATGCGCGATTCCGGGGAATTCCTCTCCACGCTCAAGATCGACCTCTACCCCGAGGAGGTTTACACCTTCACGCCCAAGGGCAAGGTGATTGTCCTGCCGCGCGACGCCACCCCCATTGACTTTGCCTACGCCATCCACACCGAGGTGGGACACCACTGCGTGGGGGCCAAAGTGAACGGCCGGATTGTGCCGTTGAAGTCCAAGCTGCGGAACGGCGACATCGTGGAGATCACCACCCAGGCCAACCACGCCCCCAGCCGTGACTGGCTGGCCCTGGTCAAGACCTCGCGGGCGCGGAACAAGATCAAGCACTGGATCAACGTCGCCCAGCGGCAGCAGGCCATCGAGATCGGCAAGAAGTTGCTCGAGAAAGAGGCCCGGAAGTACGAGGTCGTATTGAAGAGGATTTCCGAGGAGGACTACCAGCGGGTGGCGCGCGACCACGGCTGCACGCAGGTGGACGATCTCTACGCCAGCCTCGGTTATGGCAAGTTCGCGGCGCGGCAAGTACTGGCCAAGCTTACTCCCTCGGTGTCGCTTGAGGCGGAGCAGCCTGCGCGCCTCACGACCGGCGCCAAGCGAGCGCTGGGCCTGGCGCGCGACCTGGCCATCCAGGTCCACGGCCTCGACGACCTGATGGTTTACCGGGCCAAGTGCTGCAACCCCATCCGTGGCGAGGAGATCACCGGCTACGTGACCCGCGGCAAGGGGATCGCGGTGCACTCGAAAAGTTGCCCCAACGTTCAGAACCTCATGTATGATGCCGACCGCCGCATCGAGGTGGAATGGGCGGGGCCGAAGTATAGCCTCTACCCCGTCAAGCTCACCCTGTTCACGGCGGACCGCCAGGGGTTGTTGGCCGATGTGACCTCGGTGATCAGCGGGGTGCATTCCAACATTCAGAACATCGAGGCGCGCACCGGCGACAACAAGGCGTTCATCGACGTCACGCTCGATATCGTGGACGCGGAGCACCTGGAAAAAGTGGTTTCCTCGCTGCGGAAAATCGAGGGCGTCTATGAGGTCGAGCGGGTGATGCATCCGTGACAGCTTGCGGTGGGGCGACATCCCACCGCTGGCAATCTCCGGGGCGTGCTCTTCCCGCCACTCTCTTTCCTCATCGCCAGAAGTTCGAATTCGAGCCTCGCGGCGGCGTGGTCGGTGAGAGGTATCCGGCAAGTTCGGCAGCCTACAGAATTGCTGAGGAGGAACAACCGTGAGCAAGGAAGTGATTTCCACCCCTAACGCGCCGGCGGCCATTGGCCCGTACTCGCAGGCGGTGCGAACTGGCAACCTTATCTTTGTGTCCGGGCAGATTCCTCTCGATCCCGCCACGGGCCAGCTCGTCAGGGGCGATATCGGCACTCAGACCCAGCAAGTGTTGGAAAACCTTGCCGCCGTCTTGGAGGCAGCGGGCTCGAGCTTGGCCAAGGTGGTGAAGACGACCGTCTATCTCCGAGACCTGGGGGAATTCGGCAGAATGAACGAGATCTACGGAAAGTTGTTCGCCGGGAACGCGCCCGCTCGCGCCACGGTGCAGGTGGCGCGGCTGCCGCGCGACGCCGCGATCGAAATCGACGTGGTGGCCGAGGCTTAGCCCGCAGCTTTTGTCCTGGGCGAAGCACTGCGGTCGCTTGCGAAGACCGAATTCCGGATGGAATGCTGGAGGGAAGGGGGTTGGAGGCCAGGCCAGGGTTACGAACATCGCCGTCCCGGGTCGGAAACCTAGCTGGGCTTGACGACTTTTCCGCCGCGGATGCAGGCGGTGCAGACGCGAAGCGTCTTATGAGCGCCATTGACGATAGCGCGCACCCGGCGCAGGTTGGGGTTCCAACGACGCTTGGTGACGTTGTGCGCGTGACTGATCCGGTTTCCGAATTGGGGGGCTTTTCCGCAAATGTCGCACGTCTGAGCCATAACCGTACCTCTCGAACAGCAGAATAAGCTGAAGGGCAAAATCTCATTTTACCACAGATCGGGCGCGCCTTCCGCCACGCGCCCAAACTCTGCTTCGAGTTCCGGGGCGAACCGGGCTACAATATGGGCATGAAGACGAGAAGGCACCTTTTTCGACGCGTCGCCGAGGCCGCGCTGGTTCTGGGCTTGCTGGCGGCGATCTCCGGCTGCAGCCGCAAGGGCGCTTCCGATCGTGAGGTTTGGGCGGAAGTCGATGGCAAGCCCATTTACCGCGACCAAGTGGAAAGGCATTACCGCAGCCGCGTGGCAGCAGGTTCCGACACGGGTAGCCCGGAACAGGCCCTCAGCTTCAAACTGAACATCCTGAATGAGCTCATCAACAACCAGATTCTGGTGGCCCATGCTTCCCGCTCGAAGATAAGGGCCTCGGAAGCCGAGGTGGATACGAAGGTAGCGGAGCTCCAGAGCCCTTACTCCAAGGAGGAGTTTCAGAAGAAGCTGGCCGACCAGGGACTGGATCCCGGCTCTCTGCGTGATGAGGTACGTCAGAGTCTGGTCATTACCACTCTGATTAACAAGGAAATCGTCTCGCGCCTTACCGTCACCGACCGCGACATTGCGGAATACTTCGAGCGCAACCAGGCGACCTTCAATGTGCCGGAGACCCAGTACCACCTGGCCCAGATTGCCGTCACGCCCACGGCTGAGCCGCAGGTGCGCAACACCAAGAACGACGACGCCAAGAATCCCCAGGCGGCGGAGCGCAAGATCACCGCCCTCTACGCCCGGCTGCGGTCGGGCGAGGATTTTGCCACCGTGGCGCAAGAGTATTCCGAGGACGTGCGCACCGCCTCCGGTGGCGGCGATATGGGCTTCATTCCCGCTTCCGCGTTCGCTGCCAATTCCCCGCTCAAGCAGGCCATCACCTCGCTCAAGGTGGGAGAGATGACGGGCATTCTGCGCACGCCGGCAGGCGGCTATCACATCCTCAAGCTGATAGGGCGGGAAGAGGCCGGCCAACGCGATTTCTCCAATCCGCAGGTCAAAAGCGCCATTCGGCAAACCCTGATGAACGAACGTGAGCAGTTGCTGAAAGCCGCTTACCTTGAGGAGCTGCGCAACGGAGCCAAGGTGCGCAACTACTTCGCAGAGAAAATCGTCGCGGCCGGCGCCAACGCGCCGCAGGTCAAGTGAAGCGCCATCACAGCAGCCGCACCAGGCGCGATCCGGTTTCCACCCCCTTCCCCGGCGCGACGTAGATTTTCTCGACGCGGCCAGCGCGCGGCGCGCGGAGTTCGTTCTGCATCTTCATCGCTTCAATTACCAGGAGCCCTGCGCCTGGGCTGACTTCCTGATTCTCGGCGACCAGGATCTTCACAATCTTGCCCGGCATGGGCGCCACGATTTCCTGCGGGCCATTTGAGGGCGCGGCGGCGCCGATTCGCTGGCGGCGAGGGTCGTGGATTTCCACCCGGTAATGCCGCGTTCCCACCGTCACCACGCGACGGGCCTCGCGCGTCGGCGCCGCATCCGGTGGAGATGTCACCTGGGCCTGGTACGAGCGGCCACCCAGGAGAATCGAATAGACGCCCGGCGCGACTTCCGCCCAATCGGCCTCGCCGGCTTCTTGGTTAAGGAGGTAGGAGAGCGGTCCGCCATTAGCACCGGTGGGCGAGCGGAGTTCGAGCTGATGCTCGCTTGTGCGGGAACCGTCCTGGAGCGTAATGGTGAGTTTCATTTCCTGTGGCTGTAGCGGCGGTCTATGACCGCCGTCGCTTAATACTTATTCGGCGCCCCCACGCCGCCGCTGCAGATTACGTGCCCCGCGGCGGCCAGCGGTTCAGCAGCGCGTCCCGGCCGGCGGTTTTCCACGCGCTTTCGCGCGCCGGGGGAGCGGGTCGCGCCGGGCCGTGCCGGCTGGCATCGAGCGCTGCGGCGAGCAGCGCTACGCACTCCAACTCGTACGCAGGCTCATCCTCCGACAGAATCCCCTCGGCCAGGGCGCGGTCAATGAACCCGGTGTCAATCCGGCCGGCGACGAAATCCGGGTGGTCAACCACGCGGCGGAAAAACGGAATCGTGGTCTCGATGCCAAACACCTCGTATTCGCTCAAGGCGCGGCGCATGCGCGCCACTGCCTCCGTGCGATCGTTGCCCCATACCACGAGCTTGGCGAGCAAGGGATCGTACTCCAGTGGCACCGTCCAGCCTTCATAAACGCCACTGTCGGAGCGGACACCCGGTCCCCGCGGGGCCTGGAGCCTGCGGATCAGGCCGGGGGAAGGGAAGAAATTGTTGGCGGGATCTTCGGCGTAGATCCGGCACTCCAGCGCCGCGCCGTGCAGGCGCACATCTTCCTGCCGCCAGCGCAGCCGCTCGCCCGCGGCAATCCGCAGTTGCTCTTTGACCAGGTCGATGCCCACCACCATCTCGGTAACAGGATGTTCCACCTGGAGCCGTGTGTTCATCTCGAGGAAATAGAAGGTGCGGCTCTGGTCCACTAAGAACTCCACCGTGCCGGCGTTGAAGTATCCCGCGAGCTTGCCGATGCGCACCGCCGTCTCGCCCAGGCGGCGGCGCAGGTCTTCGTCCACGAGCGGGGAGGGGCACTCTTCCATCACTTTCTGATGCCGGCGCTGCAGCGAGCACTCGCGCTCGCCCAGGTAAATCAGCTTCCCGTGCTGGTCGCCCAGGATTTGGATCTCGATGTGACGCGGCCGCTCGAGGTACTTCTCCAGGTAGATGGAAGGGTCGTTGAAGGCGTTTTGCGCTTCCGAGCGCGCGTTGCGGAAAGCGGATTCAAGCTCCTCGGGCGCGAAGACCAGGCGCAGCCCCTTGCCGCCTCCACCCGCCGAGGCCTTCAACATCACGGGATAGCCCATTTCGCCGGCGGCGAGCTGCGCCTCCTCGAACGTCTCGAGGTTCCAGTCGGTACCAGGCACCACGCGCAGCCCCGCCTGAATCAAAGCGCGGCGTGAGGCGGTCTTGGAGCCCATCAGCTCCATCGCGGCCACCGGCGGCCCGATAAAGACGATGCCAGCCTCCCCACAGGCGCGCGCGAACTCCGGATTCTCGGCGAGAAATCCGTAGCCCGGATGGAGCGCTTCCGCGCCGCTGCGCCGGGCGACTTCAATCAGCCGGTCAAGGCGCAGGTAACTCTCGGTCGAGGGCGCGGGGCCGATGGGGTAGGCCTCGTCCGCATAGCCCACGTGCAGCCCCTTGCGGTCCACGTCGGAATAGACCGCCACCGTGCGGATGTCCATCTCGCGGCAGGCGCGCATCACCCGCACTGCAATCTCACCCCGATTGGCAATCAGGACTTTGCGGAACAAAGCTGGCCTCGGAGGTGTCGAATCTTACCCAAAACTGACCGGTTTCTCAAGCCTATCTCACTGATTTCGCGGAAGATAGGTTCGTTCGCTTCGTTTGGGGTAGACATTTTATGCAAGTGCTTTGATTTCAATGGGATACCAGCTCTGTTTTTCCCTCTATTTAAAAGGGCCGGTCGAGCCCTCCGGATTCCCGGGGCGAGAGGCTATTGTTGTTGCCTCCGCACGCTCGACGAAGATGGGCAGACGCGACTCGAGCCTCTCGCGTAGCTGGGAGAGGGAATTGAAGGTCCCGCCCGCATCCTGCTCCAGCCGGTAGCGCCACTTGCGCGACCGGAGGCTGAGAGCCTGCGCCAGACAGCCCAACTCCACTTCGATCCGCTCCTCCGCCTGCCAGATGTGCTCCTCCCGAAATCTCTGCCCGACGGGAGCGCGCAGGACGCAGACCTTCTCCCAGCAGGCCTCCGCCAGATCGGCGACACGGTTGGCAAGGTAAGGGTCTTGAGGAAGAAGCAAGCTGATCAGATCCCGGTGCAAACGGCGGTACTCGCGCACATCCTCGCCCTGAAACTCGATCATCAGGGCGCGCTCCAAGGGGCACAAGCCGTCCTTGAGCGAGTTAAGCGACGACCGGAATTTGCCGGCGGCAGTACGCGGGCCGGTGGATTTCTGCGCATTGCGCCGCCGGGCGGCGAGTTCCAGGGGCGTGAGTGTCCTCTGGGCGGCAAGTGGCATCGTGGGGCTCCGGGGCGGCCGTCAGCCCGGGCGTCTGCGGTCACCCCTCCTGGTCAGCGACGAATCGGGAACCCTAGGCATAACGTAGCCTAGCATAGTTTCCGTCCAAATGCAAGAGACAAATTGTCTCTCTCGCCGCCGGCGTTCGCTTCCCCCTTGCCCTCTGCCTCGCGGAGGGGGTGGCCCGACAACGTCGGACCGGGTGAGGGCCAAAAGCCGCAGCCCGCGCCGCGGCAGGCTGCGCTACCTGCCGCGGAGGCAACTCCCCATACGCCCACGGCACAAAACCCTTGCCGTGGCTACAACGGGATATTCCCGTGTTTCTTGGGCGGGTTCGAGTCGCGCTTGGTTGCGAGCTGGCGCAGGGCGGTGATCACTTTGGAGGCCGAATCCGCAGGTCGCGGCAGATTTTCCGTGCGAGGAAATCGTCAATCTCGCCATGGCGAGGGACGGTGGAAGTTGTCTGCTCCTTGGGATTATGGAAAACGGAATGGCGCGATCCTTCGCGAAGAAGTCCACATCCTTGTTCCACAAGGTGGCGCAGGAGCTCGCGGCGCTTCATGCGCTGGCCTCAGACCCGCACCGTGATGGGCTCTCGCCGCACGTCGCGAGCACTCGCCGCCAGTTGACGGTTGGTCTCGAGGATAAGTCGAAGGGCTTCCTTCAGATTACGGCGAGCTTCGCCGAGCGTTCGCCCCTGGGTATTCACGCCGGGGACTTCCTCTACGTAGGCCACATACCATCGCCCGCGCTTTTGGATCACCGCCGTGAATTCACGCTGCATACCAGTCCCCTGCCGCAATTGTAGCATGAGAAAGCTATAGCGGAATATTCCCGTGCTTCTTGGGTGGGTTGGTGTCGCGCTTGGTTTCGAGCTGGCGCAGGGCGGCGATGAGTTTGGGGCGGGTGTCGCGCGGCTCGATAATGGCGTCCACCCAGCCGCGCTCGGCGGCGATGTAGGGGTTGGCGAAGCGCTCGCGGAATTCTTCCACCTTCTCGCGCCGCAATTTCTCCGAATCTTCTGCCTTCTGAAGATCGCGCCGGTAAACGATGTTCACGGCGCCCTCGGGGCCCATGACGGCGATCTCGGCGGTGGGATAGGCGTAGTTCACGTCGGTGCGGATGTGCTTAGAGGCCATGACGCAGTAGGCGCCGCCGTAAGCCTTGCGCGTGATGACGGTGAGCTTGGGGACGGTAGCCTCGGCATAGGCGTAAACCAGCTTGGCGCCGTGGCGGATGATGCCGCCGAGTTCCTGCTGCGTGCCGGGGAGAAAGCCGGGGACATCCTCAAAGGTCACGAGCGGGATGTTGAACGCGTCGCAGAAGCGCACGAACCGCGCGCCTTTGTCCGAGGCATTGATATCCAGGCAACCGGCAAGGGCAGCGGGCTGGTTGGCGACGATGCCCACGCTCTCACCGCCCAGCCGCGCGAAGCCTACCACGAGGTTCTTAGCAAAGTGCTCCTGGACTTCCAGGAAGTAGCTTTCATCCACCACGCGATGGATGATCTCCTTGATATCGTAGGGCTGATCGGACTCGACAGGCACCAGCGTGTTGAGGGCTTCCTCGCGACGGTCGATGGGGTCGCTCGTCTCGACGCGCGGCGGATCCTCGCGGTTGTTCTGCGGCAGGAAAGAGAGCAACTCGCGGATGAGCGCCAGGCAATCGGGATCGTCGCGGGTGATGAAGTGCGCCACGCCGCTCACGGTATTGTGCGTCTGCGGTCCGCCCAGGTCTTCCTTCGTCACGTCTTCGTGCATGACGGTCTTGATGACGTCGGGCCCGGTCACAAACATGTAACTGGATTTCTCGACCATCAGGATGAAATCCGTGATGGCGGGGGAATACACCGCGCCGCCCGCGCAGGGGCCCATGATGGCGGAGATCTGCGGGATGACCCCCGAGGCCAGGGTGTTGCGCAGGAAGATGTCGGCATATCCAGCCAGCGAGGACACGCCTTCCTGGATGCGCGCGCCTCCCGAGTCGTTCAGGCCCACGAGGGGCACTCCCACCTTGAGCGCCAGGTCCATCACTTTGCAGATTTTCGCGGCGTTGGCTTCGCTCAGCGAGCCGCCGAAGACGGTAAAGTCCTGGGCGAAAGCGTACGTGGGCCGGCCATTGATGCGGCCGTAGCCGCTCACCACGCCGTCGCCGGGAATGCGCTGCTCGGCCATGCCGAAATCCTGGTAGCGGTGCTCGACCAGCTTATCGATCTCCTCGAAGCTGCCTTCGTCGAAAAGCAGCTCCAGGCGCTCGCGCGCGGAGAGCTTTCCTTCGGCGTGCTGGCGAGCGCGGCGCTCCTCGCCGCCTCCGGCTTCGGCGCGAGCGTTCCGCCGGCGGAGCTCATCGAGCTTTTCCTGCAAGGTCATGGGGATTGATTCATTGACTCATTGAGCCATTGATCCATTGCGAGGATGACTTTCAATGATTGAATGAATCAATGATTCAATGACTCAATTTCTCGATTCCGCTCCATTCCTCGCACGCGATGATGGAGTTGGTGGGCCGCCTGGGGTCGTACTTGACGCTGACCGTCTGGCCCGCCAACCCGTGCGCGGCGCCGGCCACTTGGGGCAGCGCCGAAATATCCTGCGCCGCCTCGTACGTCACGCCGGCGACCTCGTAGGTGTAAACAATGAGGTGGCCGGGAGCGGGCGTGCCATCCGGCTCCATCAGGTCAACGACGTGGCCCACCGCAATCCGGCCGCGCCGGTTCACAGTCAGGCGGCGCTCGCGCTCGATTTCCTCCGGGCTCTTACGGCGCCAGCGTTTCAGCGAGGCCAGAAGCCACGCGCCCAGCCCGGCGGCCACGGCTGCCCCTGCCAGACCCAGCGTGAGGCGCATCCCAGGGTTCACTGGACCTTCGCCTTCTCCCAATCCTTCAGGAACTGGTCGAGTCCTTTGTCCGTCAAGGGATGCTTGAGCAACTGCTCAAAAACCTTGTAGGGCATGGTGGCGACGTCGGCGCCAGCCTTGGCAGCATCCACCACGTGCAACGGGTGCCGGAGCGACGCGGCCAGGACCTGGGTCTTGAACAAGTAGTTGCGGTAGATAGTCACGATGTCGCGAATCAGGTCCATGCCGACATGGGAGATATCGTCGAGCCGGCCCAGGAATGGGCTGACATAAGTGGCTCCCGCCTTCGCCACCAGCAACGCCTGGGACGGGGAGAAGCAGAGCGTGGCGTTAATCTTGATGTCCTCACCCACCAGGAGCCTGACCGCCTTCAGGCCAGCCTTGGTGATGGGGATTTTTACGACAACCCACTGATGGAGCTTCGCCAACTCGCGCCCCTGGCTGCACATACCTTCCGTATCGGTAGCCGTCACTTCGGCGCTCACGGGGCCTTGAACGATCTCGCAGATCTCGACGATCCGCTCCTTGAACTTGGCCCCTTCTTTGGCAATCAAGGACGGGTTCGTGGTAACACCATCGAGGATTCCCATGCTTGCAGCTTCGCGGATTTCATCTAGGTTGGCCGTGTCCAGAAAGAATTTCACTCTTTACTCCTTTCAAAGAAGTTGCTCATGAGAGCCCTGCGATTATAGCACCGCGCTGTATAGCGGACGAGGAAAGCCCGCTGTCTGCGCGGTTTCGCCGCCTTCACTGCGTTTCGACCGGCACTTGTTCCGAGGGGGCACTTTCATTGTTCGCCAGGTCGAGTGCCGTGACGTAGTAGAGATACTTGTGCCCGGCCGTGACCGAAGTGTCGCGAAATATCGGCGTGCGCAGAATATCCGGATTGGCCTTCTGCGGTGGACCGCCTTCCTCGTGCCGATAAACGTTGTAGCCGGCGAGATCAGGCTCCACGTTGGCTGTCCAGACTAGTTCCACCGCCTCCGCCGCGTAGATGGCGCTCAGGCCCCGGGGAGCAGCAGGCGGGAATGTATCGCGCGGTGTGATTTCGGCCAGCGGCGAGTCTTCGCTCTCCGCGACACGCCCGGCCTCCCGCGTTACGGCCGCGACCTTGTAGAAGTAGGTACGGTTGAATTCGAACTCTGCATCGCGATAACTCGGCGCACCAGGCTCAGCCAGCAACTGGAATGAGCCCGGTTTTCCTGTACGGCTCCGGTAGACGCGGTAGCCGGCGAGGTTGGAAACTGGTTTACCGCTCAGGCTCCGGCCAGGTCGAGACCAGCTCAGCGCGAGGGCGCTTTCAGTGGCTCGGACTTGAAGATCTTTCACAGGCTCGGCGACATCCAGAAGCGCGATGTGGACCACGTTCGAGGGTTCGCTCTGCACGGGACGACGGCGGAAGCCGCGCGTCAGGGTACGTACAGCGAAGGCAAAAGTCGCGCCCTGCCCCTGCCGGAACTCGTCTTGCGAAAGCGTGACGGGAAAGATGACCTTCTCGCCTTGGGTGTACCGTGCCAGCTCTTCGGCCGGCAGGGCCAGCCAGAGGCTCAATCCTGCCGGAGTGTTCGGGGTATCGCCCCCCGCTGGGGTGACAGCGCGAAAGATCTGGACCTCGAGCGGCTTGGTGAGGCGTTCCCCGTCCGTGGCGAGCAGCGGAACCGCGAAGCCGAGTTCGAGGGTTTGTCCTTTCTGGAAAACGGCTAGATCCGTCACCGGCGCGGGCCGCTCCACCCGCGGGGGCCGGGGAAGCCCTTGTACGCCGCAGGCGATGAAGAAGAGCGCAGCAGATAGCGCAGCGGGAAGGAAGAGACGCCCCGGCGGGGCGCCGCCAGCAGATCGGCGAGTCACAGGATGTACCGGCTGAGGTCTTGGTTTTTGACGATCTCCGCCAACTGTTTCTGGACGTAGGCGGCATCAATCCGCACGGTTTTCTTATCCAGGTCCGGGCCCTGAAAGGAGATCTCGTCCAGCAGTTTCTCCATGATGGTGTGCAGGCGCCGGGCCCCGATGTTTTCCGTCTGCTCGTTCACGATGGCGGCGTACTTGGCGATTTCCTCCAGGGCGTCGTCGGTGAAACTGAGCTTGATGGCCTCGGTTTCGAGCAGCGCGGTGTATTGCTTGACCAGGGCGCTCTTCGGCTCCTTCAGAATGCGGACGAAATCCTCCACGGTCAGGGAATGCAATTCCACGCGGATGGGGAACCGCCCCTGGAGTTCGGGGATGAGGTCAGAGGGCTTGCTGACGTGGAACGCCCCCGCCGCAATGAAGAGGATGTGGTCCGTGCGCACCATGCCGTAACGCGTGTTGACCGTGGTCCCCTCGACGATGGGCAGGATGTCGCGCTGCACGCCTTCGCGGCTGACGTCGGGGCCGTGGCCGCGCTCGCGCCCGGCGATCTTGTCGATCTCGTCCACGAAGATGATGCCGGACTGTTCGGTGCGCTCCACCGCCACCCGGGTCACCTGGTCCATATCGATCAGCCGGTTTTCTTCTTCCTGGACGAGGTAGTCCATGGCCTCGCTGACGCGCATGCGCCGCTTCTTGCTGCGCGGGCCAAAGAGGCCGGGAAGCATGTCCTTGATATTGATGTCCATCTCTTCGATCCCCTGCGAGGAGACGATCTCGAAGGCGGGGAAGGCCCGCTCGCGGACGTCCACCTCCACCTGCCGCTCGTCGAGTTTTCCTTCCCGGAGCTGGGCGCGCAATTTCTCCCGGGTGCGCTGGTACTGCTCGCGCTGGCGCTCGTCCTCCTCGGTGGCCTGCCTGTCGCCCCGCACCGTGGGGAGCGGCGGCAACAGCAGGTCCAACAGACGCTCCTCGGCGTTCTGCTCGGCCTTCTCCGCCACCTCGTCCAGTCTTTCTTCGCGCACCATGTCGATGGCGATTTCGACCAGATCGCGAATCATTGATTCGACGTCCCGACCCACATAGCCCACTTCGGTGAACCGGGAGGCTTCCACCTTGAGGAAAGGCGAATTGGCCAGGCGCGCCAGCCGCCGGGCGATTTCCGTTTTGCCCACGCCCGTCGGCCCGATCATGATGATGTTCTTGGGCAGGATTTCTTCGGCCAGCTCCTGGGAGAGCTTTTGCCGGCGGATGCGGTTCCGCAACGCGACGGCCACCGAGCGCTTCGCCTCTGCCTGGCCGACCACGTGCTTGTCCAGCTCAGCCACGATCTGGCGCGGCGTCAGCTCGTCGAACCCGGCGACCGTCTCAATGCTCTCCGGCAGATAAAAGACCATAAGCGGTTCCGATTCTTAGCGGGGATTGGCCAGGAGTTCCTCGATGTAAATCTGGTCGTTGGTGAAAATGCAGATCTGCCCGGCCAGCGTCATGGCTTCCTGCACGATTTCGCGGGGGCTCAGTTGAGTGTGCTTGGCCAGGGCGCGGGCGGCGGCCAGGGCGTAAGGCCCTCCGGAACCGATAGCCACGATGCCGTCATCGGGCTCAATCACCTCGCCAGTCCCACTGACGACGAAGGTGTTCTTGTCGTCGGCCACCACCAACAAAGCTTCCAGTTGCCGCAGCGCACGATCGGTTCGCCAGTCTTTGGCCAGCTCCACCACGGCGCGGCTCAGGTTGCCGTGGTACTCCTCCAGCTTCTGCTCAAACCGCGAGAATAAGGCGAGTGCATCGGCGGTGGAGCCCGCAAACCCTGCCAAAACCTTATCACCGGCTAAGCGGCGGATCTTCCGAGCCTTGTGCTTGACGATGCTTTCTCCCATGGTGACTTGGCCGTCACCACCGATCGCCAGGTGGTCGCCCCGGCGCACGCATAGGATCGTCGTGCTGTGAAATTGCGGCGTCTTGCTCACAAAACCTCCAAACCGACATTATAACAGACTGACTTGTCCTCAGCGCACCGGCTCGAAGAAACTCGACGGATAGCTCGCGTTGTACTCGGCCGCGCTGCGGAAGACCTCGGAGAAGCGCTCGCCATTCAGGAAGCGGGTGACGTGCATCGGCGTCTGGATCTCTTGAAACTTGCGGTAGTCGCCGTAAACGTCCGCGAACTCATCCCACTCATGCGTTTCCGGATTCCGCACCCGGTAAGTGATGCGAACCGGCAGGAAGGTTGTCTTGTGGAGATACGACTTCACGCGGACCTGTCTTGCATCCGTGATCTCCACCGCGTGCGCGGGGAGGTTGTCGACGAAATCCACGCCGCCATCCTGGATGAGCAAACCCGGCTCGTGGATGAGGCGGCGCAGCAGGTTTTCGAGCGAGTAACGGTTTGCCACTCGCCAGCGACGGATCTGCTCGGGCGGCTGCCGAATCATCCCGTAGCGATCCAATTGCCAGCCGCGCTCGCCATTGTTCACCACGATGACGGGCTTGTCTTTCCCGTAGGCGAACCGGCGCTTCTCCGGGTACTCCACCGTGCTCTCGAAGGGAGCAAAACCCGCGGTCTCGCCTTCCGCGATGGCGAATATCCGGCCCCGAGTAGTCAGGCTTTTGGCGCGGAGAAACGCCTCGCCACCGAGCGCCTGGACAGCCCGGTCCAGAAGTTCCTGGGCCTTAGGGTCAATCTGCGACGCCGGCCCAGAGGGATTCTGGCCGGCGGCAGAGGGCTGTAGGCAGAAGGCAGCAAACAGTAGGCAGAGGGCAGAAGGCAGTCGGCGGAAACACGGCAGTCTCAGAACACCTGGTTGCGCTCGTTTATTCTTGTCCGCCAACTGACCCGCTATAGCCCTAGTTGCTTGCCCAGGAGGGATCACACATCCGCTTCGACGATAGCCGCCAACCATTGCCGTACGACGTTCTGCTCGCGATGGTCCCAACCCCGTGTACCGTCTACTGTCTACCATTTACCACCTGCCCCCTACCCGCAGAGCACGTTCCCCCCGTTGACGTTCACAATCTCTCCTGTCATGTAAGATGCCATGTCGGAAGCGAGGAATAGGATCGGAGCAGCAATCTCCTCGGGGCGCGCGAAGCGGTCGAGAGGGATGGTGCGTAGCACCTGCTGGTGCTCGCGGCGGTTCCTCACCACTGGCGTGCACATGTCGGTCGCCACCCAGCCGGGCGCGACGCAGTTCACCAGGATGCCGTGCGGAGCCAGTTCAGTGGAAAGTCCTTTGACCAGGCTGATCACCCCGCCCTTGCTTGCCCCGTAATGCGTGTGAAAGGCCTCGCCCCGCTGCCCGGCGGTGGAGGAGACAACGATAATGCGGCCTGAGTGGTGGCGCATCATGGCAGAAACGGCGTAGTGGATAACTGCATAGACCCCTTTGAGGTTGATGGCTATCATTTCGTCCCACTGTCGCTCCGTCATGCGTTCGATGGGCGCAGGCGCGGCGTTCCAGATTCCGGCGTTGGCTACGAGGATGTCCAGCCGGCCGAATCGGCGAACCGCTTCGCCAACCAGCCGCTTGGCATCGGCCATCCTGGAAACTTCGGCGCGGAGCGCGACCACGTTGGGGGCGTGTCGGTCGCAACTGCGCACCACGTCTCGGGCTGCTGCGCCGGCTTGGCGGTAGCTGAAAACAACCTTCGCTCCCGCCTGGGCAAAGAGTTTCACCGTGGCCGCGCCGATGCCGCGCGAGCCTCCAGTGACTACGGCGACCTGGTTCTCAAGATTGATCTGCATGGGCTTCAGATTGAGTCATGGGCTCATTGAATCATTGAGAGATTGAATGAATGGAAGCACTCGCTTCCCGATTGTCCGTCATGGCCTCGCGATAATTGTAACAGTCACACAATTACTCAGTGATTCAGTGACTCGACGGTTCAATCACGTTTCGCCGGTTGCTTGAAGCGCGAAAGAACCTGATTCCGAACCCGTTCGGCAAGCTCCCTGACATTTTCGCTCGTCAGACCTGCCGTGGGGATCGACGGGTGCACAATCATCTCGACGCGTCCGGGACGGATGTGAACCGTGTCCGGTCTCAACGCGGCCATCGTCCCGTTAAGCGTAAGGGGAACGACGGGGACGCCGGCGCGTATCGCCAGGTGAAAGGCACCCGCCTTGAACGGCAGAATCTCGCCCGTCCGGCTGCGGCTTCCCTCCGGGAAAACCACGACGGGGCAACCCTCTCGAATCTTCCTCACGGCCTCATCAAGGCTCTTGCGGGCTCTTCCGGGTCGCTCGCGATGGACGGCGATGTGTCCCGACCTCCGCAGGTGCCATCCCATGAAGGGATACCGGAACAGCGAGCGTTTGGCTACAAAGCGGAACTGGAACGGGAGGCTGACGAGCAGGACGGGGATGTCCATCGAGCTTTGATGATTCACACAGAAGATGGCCGGCGCGGTTGGGTTCACGTCCTCCAGGCCCTCGACCGTCACGCGTATCCTGCTGGTTTTCAGGATCAGCCACGACCAGAAACGCGCGCAGGCATGCTGCCAGCGACCCCCTGAGTCGAAGAGCGAGCCGCCCAGCGACAGCGTGCCCATTACAGCCGTGTAGAAGTAGATAAGGTTGTTGGTGAACAACAGCGAACGCAGATAGCTGAGAAAGTCTTTGACTTCCGCTGCCGTCCATTTCTTGTTGGCCGAGATGGCTGAGGAAGGCTCCATGTTGGGACTAGAAGTGTACAACAGCGTTGCGGCTGGTGATGTTGGAGATCTTGAGCTCTCCTTCGCGTAATGACTTCTTGATGGCGCCCACCAGGAAGAGGGAACCGACCGCCAGGACAACGTCCTCGGGTGCGCTGGCCTCGTAGGCACGCTCGAGCGCGCGCCTCGGTTCCGCTTCGATAACGATTTGGGATGGCTGGCAACGGGCCGCCGCCAGAATCTCCTCGGGTGAGGCGGCGCGCGGCTGGTCGGGCCGGGTGAGATAGACTTTTGCGGCGAGTGGGAAGAGGATCTCGCTGATTTCCCCGATCGCCTTGTCGCGCATGGAAGCGTACACCAGCTGCACGCGCCGGCCTGGCAAATGCTCCCGCACAAAGGCTGCAATTTCGCGAGCCCCGGCAGGATTGTGCGCGCTATCGAGCAGAACCAGCGGGCGGTCATGAATGAGTTCGAGGCGGCCGGGCCACGAGGTGTGCCGCAAGCCTTCCAGAATCGCGCCGTGCGTTATTTTCATCCCTTCCTGCCGGAGCTGCCAGGCAGCCGTCACCGCCGCCACGGCATTTTCCACCTGGAACCGGCCCAATAGCGGCAGGATCAAGTTGGAGAAGTGATCGCCGTTCAAAGCGAAGTCGAATTCGTAGTGTCCCTGCCGGTGGCGGAGGTTCGCCAGCCGCGAAAGGGCTGTGGTTTCCACCAGGGGCGCTCCCAGCTCGGCGCACCGGCGTCGAATGACTTCAGCCGCCTCGGGGTGCGCGCACGCGGAGACCACAGGTCTGCCCAGTTTGATGACGCCGGCTTTCTCCCCCGCGATGGCCGCGTGTGTGCTGCCCAGGAATTCCTGGTGGTCGAGATCAATATTGGTGATTACCGCCACGCGGGGTTCGGTGATGTTGGTAGCGTCCAACCGCCCGCCCATCCCCACTTCGAGCACCGCGAAATCCACGCGCGCCCGCGCGAAGTGGAGGAACGCAGTAGCAGTGAGAAATTCAAAAAAGCTGGGCCGAAACTCCAGCGACTTCTGCTCCAGGAGCCGGTTGACTGCTTGCTGAATCTCGGTAAAGGACTGCGCGAAATCCTCGTCGGAGACTTCACGTCTGTTGACTTGGATTCTCTCATTCACACGCACGAGGTGGGGAGAGGTGTACAGGCCCGTGCGGTAGCCGGCGTGTTCAAGAATACTCGCCAGGATAGCGGACGTCGAACCTTTGCCGTTGGTCCCGGCTACGATGGCCGTGGGATATTGTTGGTGCGGGTGACCGAGGGAGGCCAGGATGGTGGTGATCGCCTCCAGCCCGAACCTCACCCCGCGCAATTCGTGTCCCAGGGCGGCGAGGTAGCTCTGACACTCGAGATAGTTCATTGGGTCAAAATGGGCTGACGAAACTCAGCTCTCGAAATCCGAAACTCGGCTGGAGGACTTCGACTCAGGGATCCTTGCACTCAATGGCCTGATGACTCGATGGCTCAATGACTCAATTCATCTGGCGAAGCCTCAGGCGCCGAAGAGACTCAAGGCCCGGGCAAGGTACGCCTTCAGCTCCTTGCGCGGCACAATGGCGTCCACCATACCGTGCGCCAGCAGGAACTCGGAGCGCTGGAAGCCTTCGGGCAGCGTCTGTCGGATCGTTTGCTCAATGATCCGCGGCCCGGCGAAGCCGATGAGGGCTCCCGGCTCGGCGATGATCAGGTCGCCAAGCATGGCGTAGCTGGCGGTTACACCGCCGGTCGTGGGGTCGGTGAGCACGGAGATGTAAGGCTTGCGGATCTCGTCCAGCCGGGCCAGCCCGGCGCTGCTCTTGGCCATCTGCATCAGGCTGATAGCGCCTTCCATCATGCGGGCACCGCCGGAGCAGGAAACAATCACCAGCGGCAGCTTCTGTGCGATACACCGATCGATGGCGCGGGCAATCTTCTCGCCGACCGCGGCGCCCATACTGCCAGCAATGAAGTTGAATTCCATGGCGCCGATGATGAGCGGCTTGCCCTCCAGCAAGCCTTCGCCGGTGATGAGCGCGTCCTTCAAGCCCGTGGCTTTCTCCGCCTTCTTCAGGCGTTCGCGGTAGCTCTTGGTGTCTTTGAATCCGAGGGGGTCGGTGGTGGCCAAGTGGGCGTCGTGCTCCGTGTAGCGGCTGCCGTCAAAGAGCATTTCCAGCCGCGCCCGGGCGCTCATCTTGAAATGGTAATTGCACTTGGGGCAGCACTGAAGGTTGGCTTCCAGATCCTTCTTCCAGAGGATCTGTTTGCAGCCATCACACTTCACCCACAGTCCCTCGGTCTGGACGCGCTTTTCCGCCGGCGCTTCAAGGGCCTTCTTTTCTTTGCGAAACCAGGTCATAGAGACCTCAGTATTCGATCCCGCGCTGGGCGGGAATCCCTTTGTGGTAAGGATGCTTGACCTCGCGCATCTCGGTGACCAGATCGGCGCATTCGACAAGCGCGGGATGAGCGTTCCGGCCGGTGAGGATCACGTGCACCATTTCGGGCTTTCCTTTGAGCGCCTTCACTACCGCTTCAGGGTCCAGCATCCTGTAATGAATAGCGTAATTGATTTCGTCCAGGATGACGAGGTCGTACTCGCCACCGGCGATCTTCTCGCTCGCGAACCGCCAGGCTTCCTCAACTAGGCGGATGTCCTCCGGGTCTGGCTTCTCCGCGCCGACTTTCACAAATCCGCGGCCCATGGGCAGGATTTTGAAGCGCTCCTCGCCCAGCATCCGCGCGGCGTCCAATTCACCGTAGTGCCAGGAGCCCTTGATGAATTGCACCATCAGGGCCTTCAGCCCCTGCCCGACGGCGCGCAGGGCTGTGCCCAGCGCTGCCGTAGTCTTGCCTTTTCCCGGCCCGGTATGAACGATGATCAGGCCTTTCTTGGCTTCCGGCAAGCTCACCTCGAATCGTCCTGCCGCATCGGCTGCTTTTAGCCCCCCGGCGGGCCGCGGCAGCGCCGCGATGGTTAGTGCTGTTCCAACACTAATCCGCCGAGTCCCGTTCCAACTTCATTCGCGGGATCGTTGTATCCCAATATTGACGCCCTTGCATAGCTGCTTGGCGCATCGCTCCCGGAAACAGCTCGAAATAGTTGGAACGGCACTAGCGCGGGTAGGGGTATCCGCGCAGGATTGTAAACCCGCGATAGATTTGTTCCAGCAGCAGGGTTCGAGCCCAATCGCTCGTGAGCGTCATACGTGAGAGCGAGAGGAGCAAGTCAGCCTGCCTGCGAAAGGCCGCGGAGAATCCCTCCGGGCCACCCACCAGGAAAGCCAGCTCGCGCGTTCCGCGCAAAGCCTGCTGGCCCAGCCACTCGGCGAACTCTTCCGAGGTCCATTCCCGGCCGCGCGGGTCAAGGAACACTTTCGAGCTGCCGCCCAGTTTCTCCATCAGGCGGCGCTCGGCTGGGGAAAGCTTCTTCCCCTGGGTGCCTCCGGCGCTCCGGGCGGAGGGGATTTCCTCGACCGCCACCTCACAGAAGTGCGCGATCCGAGCTTTGTAGTCGGCCTGGAGGGCGCGCAGGTGCGCGTCCTTCGTCTTGCCTTGCCAGATAACCCGGATCCGCATGAGTCGTCTCGTTTCCGTGTGCACCCGTCAAGCAGAATGCCTGCCCGGCTCGACGAAAGAGGTGCGCCGACTACGTTTCGATTTCGGGTACAGGCACGCGCTTCGCGGTCTTCCACAACCGCTCCAGGTCGTAGAAATGCCGTGCCTGCCCCAGGAAGATGTGCACAACGAAATCGAGGTAGTCGAGCAGAATCCATTCGGCCCGCGAATACCCTTCCACGTGCGCGGGCGATACGCCGGCCTTCTCGAGCTGCTCCGAGACGGCGTTGCCAATCGCCTGCGTGTGCCGTGTGGATGTGCCGGTGCAAATCAGGAAGAAATCAGTAAACGAACAAACTCCTTTCAGGTCGAGCACCGCCAGATCCAGGGCCTTGCGACCCTGGGCGGCGCCAACGGCCTGCCGCAGGTTCGCTGTCATTATCGTCTGGCCCCCGTCCTGGCGGGGCGATAAAGACCCTCCTTCAAAATGTATTGTTCCACAAGCGGCGGAACAAGACCAGTCACCCGGCGTCCGGCCCGGATAGCTTCCCGTATGTCCCGGGAAGCGACGGGAACATCCACACCCCAGAGCACATGCAGCGTCGTGCGCTTCATCCGGATTTCCTCGGGTAAAGCAGTCCCGCGAGCGGAGCGGAGCAGGTTGCGCGGCACCGTCTTCCAGATCTCATGGCTCGAAAACCCGGGTCGTGACACAACAATGAAGTTCACCGTTTGCAGGAGGCGGCGATACTCCTTCCAGTGGGGAAGGTCCAGGAAGGCATCCGCACCGACCAGGAAAAAGAGATGGCTGTGAGGGCCGAGGGAGCGCTTCACGGCGCGAGCCGTGTCAATGGAGAAGTGAGGCCGACCGTCGGGCCGCGGTGACTCAAGCAACGACGGAACGAATCGCGGGTCGCGCGCGCAGGCCAATGCCACCATGGCAAAGCGGTGGTGAAAAGAAGTCAGCCGGTCGCGGTACTTGTGCGGCGGATTGCCCGAGGGCACGAAGAGGATGCGGTCCAGCCGGAACTTGCGGGCGGCGGCTTTGGCGGCCCGCAGGTGACCGGAGTGAATAGGATCGAAGGTTCCGCCGAAAAGCGCGATGTTCACGAATCGTTGAATCCTATGGTTCGCGTGCCGGAGTCGTGTCGGTCTCCGGCCCGGGCCGGGGAATCTGTTCCAGCATCGCCCAGGTCGCCTGCTTCAATTCCTCCAGACCCGCGTTGGTCACGCAGGAGATTTCGTAAAGCGGTTTTCCCAGCTCACGGCACAATTCCCGCAGCGCCATGAGCCTGTAGCCTTCCCCGGCGGCGTCCACGCGCGAGGCGACGAGCAACATCGGCTTGCTGGCCACCGTGGGGCTGAAGCTTCCCAGCTCCTTCAGAATAACGCGATAGTCCTCGTCGGGGTCCCGTCCCGATTGCTCCGCTACATCGATCAGGTGGAGCAGCAGGCGCGTGCGCTCCACGTGCTTCAAGAACCGGATGCCCAACCCGCGGCCTTGATGCGCGCCGGCTATCAGGCCAGGAATGTCGGTCATCACAAACGAGCGCTCCGGGTCGAGGGCTACGACGCCCAAGTGAGGCTCGAGCGTCGTGAACGGGTAGTCCGCAATTCTGGGCCGGGCCGCGCTGAGGCGCGAGATCAGGGTCGATTTCCCAACGTTAGGGAAACCGACGAGGGCCACGTCCGCCAGCAGCTTCAGTTCCAGCCGCAAGGTACGTTCTTCGCCCGGCGCCCCAAGCTCCGCCTTCCGCGGCGCTTGATGCGTGGAGGTCGCGAAGCGGGCGTTCCCGCGGCCGCCCCGGCCACCCTTGGAGGCGAGAAGCTGCCGGCCCGGGGCGTCGAAATCGTACACCTTCTCGCCTGTCGCGTCGTCGAAAACGACGGTGCCCACCGGCACTTGGATGGTCAAGTCCTTTCCGTCCTGGCCGTGCCGGTTAGAGCCTTCACCGTGGCCGCCGCGCTCGGCAGCGAATTCGCGATTGTAACGGAATTTCAGTAGCGTGTTGAGGTGTTCGGTACTTTCCAGGTAAACGCTGCCGCCGTGGCCGCCGTCGCCACCGCTGGGACCGCCACGCGGGACGAACTTTTCCCGGCGGAAAGCCACACAGCCGTTTCCGCCTGCGCCTGCTGCTACGTGGATTTTTGCTTCGTCAATAAACACGGCAACAAACCGGGATTCGGGGTTCGGGACTCGGGGCCAGAGGATAATAGCCTTGGGCTGGACGAATCTCGGCAAATCGCATCCGCAAATCTC
>CAZBWJ010000035.1:0-32679 GCA_964495535.1 uncultured Acidobacteriota bacterium
CGGCCGGAAGAGGGCGGGCCACGGCCTTTCGTCCACCGACCCTGAAAGGGTCGAACCCTGATCCAGGGTGTTGAACCCTTTCAGGGTTCGTCCAGCAAATTTCCTGTCGAACCGGTTCCGGGGATTTCACCCCCGGCCATTCATCTTGCGCCCCTTCAGGGCCGGGCCGGAGCGAGACAGCGCGTGATAACGGCGGGTGGCGCATACCTCGCGCCCTTTGCGATGTCGGCGCCTAACTCTCAGCCTGCGCGTTGGCCGCAAGTTGTGGCGCTGGCCTCCTCCGTCGCGGAGCGGTGCCGGGGAAAGGGGTAGACAGGAAGGGTCCGGCAGGGAAGTACACTTCTCAGCTGGTGAGATCGACTTCACGATGTGAGAGCGCTTCCAACCCCCGATATGCGATCTCGAAGGGAACGAGCTATCGCGGAATTGGGCTTGATGCGGTTCCGTCTCTCTGGCCTAGGCTAGGCGCTGCACCGACCGCGGGCGTGGCCACTCAGGGAAACGTGAACGACCTACCTTCAGGGAAGCTTCTCTTCTTCGACCGGGACTGCGGCGGCAACCGGGCTCCCGGCCTGCCACCAGGCGAGCAGCTTGGTGCCCCAATCGTCCAGGAAGGTGTAAACGACCGGCACGACAATCAAGGTGAGCAGGGTGGAAGTGATGAGGCCGCCGATGACCGCGCGGGCCATGGGAGAGCGCATTTCAGACCCGGCACCGATCTCGAAGGCCAGGGGCAGCATGCCGAAGATCATGGAGAACGTCGTCATAATGATGGGCCGCAAGCGGACCCTGGCGGCCCGCACCAAGGCACGCGAGCGCGCCTCGCCCTCGCGCCGCAGGCGGTTGGTGTAGTCCACCAGCAGGATGGCATTCTTGGTCACCAGGCCCATGAGCATGATGAGCCCGATCATCGACATGATGTTGAGCGTCCCACGGGTCACCCAGAGCATCAGCGCCACGCCCACTAGCGACAGCGGCAGCGTGAGCATGATGGCCAGGGGGTGGAAGAAGCTGCGGAATTGCGAGGCCAGGATCGCGTAAATGAGAATCACCGCGAGGATGAGGGCCCGATAGATGTAGTAGAAGGTCTCTCGCAGGTTCTCGGCTTCCCCGGTGTAGTTTATTTGGACGCCTGGGGGAAGGTTGAGCGCGCTGTTTTTCCGGCGCAACTCATCGACGACGTCGCCTAGAGACCGGTCCTGGGTTGAGGCCATCACCCGTACCTCGCGCATCAAGTCGTAGCGGCGGATGATGGAGGGGGCTTCGGAATCCTCCAGGGCAGCCACCTGGGTGAGGGGCACGCCTTGACCAGAGCCGGGCAGGCCCTTCATGACCGGCAGATAGATATCTGCCAGATCTTCCCGCAGGCGGCGCTGGTCCTCTTCCAGACGCAGCCGCACGTCATAGGCGTCGCCGTCAGGGTCCTGATATTGGGAGACCACTTCGCCAGCCACCAATCCCCGGACCAGCGAGGCGACAGTCCCCAGATCCAGGCCGAGATCGGAAGCTGCCTTGCGGTCCAGACGCACGCGGAGTTCTGGCCGCGCGTCCTCCCGGCTGGAGTCCACATCGGCGGCGCCACGGGTTCCCTTCGCCTGCGTTACCACCTGGGCGGCGACGTTGTTCAGCGCCTCGAGGTCGGTTCCCCGGACACTGATCTGAATGGGCCGCGCCTCGCCCATCTGTTGAGCCTCCTCCACGCCGGTGCGCAAGGTGGGCCAGCGGGCCAGTTCCTCGCGAACGGCCTGGCGGAGTTGCGTGTCTGTCATCTTCCGCTCCCCGCGCGGTTTCAATTTCACGTAGACCGCACCTTCGTTCACGGGAGTGGTCCCGGCTGCACCGATGGTCACAAAGGAGTAGGCCGTGCCCGGCTGGCGCTTCAGCATGTCCGTAATGCGCCGGCCCACCGCGGCCGTTTCGCGCAGCGTGGTGCCCGGAGGCATCTTAAAACTGATTTGAAACTCCGCGCGGTCGTAATCGGGAATGAAGGCACTGCCCAAGCGGCCGAAGATCACGAAACTCACGGCAACGGAAAGCACCGCGATGCCCACCACGGCACCGCGGTGCCGCAAGGACCATTCCAGGGATTGAGCTACGATTTCCCTCAACCCCTCCAGTTTCTGGTTGACCTTCCCGAGGAGCCGGCTGAGCCGGCCGCGGCGGCGGCCGGTCTCGATGGCAGGATCGTACCAGCGCGAGGACAACATCGGGTCCAGCGTGAACGACACGAACAGCGACACCAGCACGGCGAAGCCCACCGTCATGCCGAACTGGTAGAAGAACCGTCCCACCACCCCGCCCATGAACGCCACAGGCACAAAGACGCAGAGGATCGTGAACGTCGTGGCCATGACGGCCAGCCCGATCTCCCCCGTCCCTTCGATCGCGGCCGACATGTGGTCCTCGCCGTGTTCCATGTGGCGGACAATGTTCTCGCGCACCACGATGGCGTCATCAATCAGCATGCCGATGGCGAGCGACAGGCCCATCAACGTCAGGACGTTCAGGGTGAAACCCAGGGCCCGCATGATGATGAAGGCGCTGATGACCGACACCGGCAGAGTCAGCCCGGTGATGACGGTGCTGCGCCAACTGTTCAGGAACACAAACACCACCAGCACGGTGAGCATGGCGCCCAGGATCAGGGTAGTGCGGACATCGGCTACAGCGTCGCGGATGAAGGTCGAGTTGTCTTGCACCACCCGCAGTTCCACGCCGGGCGGCATCTGTGCCTGAAGTTCCCGCAGTCCTTCTTTGATGGTGTCCGCCACCTGGACAGTGTTGGCGCCGGTCTGCTTCTGGATCTGCAGGGCCAGCGCCGGCTCGCCGTCCAGGAGTGAGTAGCTGCGCTGCTCTTCGATGCCGTCCTCGACCCGGCCCAGCGCCGCAAGGGTGATGGGGACACCACCCTTCTCCGCGACGATGAGCTGGTTGAAGTCGCGCGGGTCTTTGGCGCGTCCCGCCACGCGCACCAGTGATTCGCGGATGCCCTGGTCGAGTTTGCCGGCGGGCACATCGAGGTTCTCCCGGCGCAGGGCTTCGAGGACTTCGGGATAAGTCAGGCCGAACGCTTTCAGCTTGTCGCGGTCTAGCAGGATGTGGACTTCGCGCCGTGCCGCGCCCACCAGCCGTACCTGGCCAACGCCCGAGATATTCTCCAACCGGCGCTTCAAGACTTTTTCCGCCAGCGTTGTCAGCGCCTTGGCATCCAGGTTCGGCGAGAGCACGACGACGGAGAGAATCGGCAAGTCTTCAATCCGGAATTGCTGGATGACGGGCTCTTTGACTTCTCGCGGGAACAGGCTGCGGATGCCGTTGATCTTGCTCTGGACCTCCAGCAGCGCCGTGTTGATGTTCTTCTCGAGCTGGAACTCGACCATCACGCTCGAGATGCCTTCCGTGGTAATCGAGCTGGTGTGCCGGATCCCGCCAATGGTGTTGACCGCTTCTTCGATCCTTTTCGTGACCTCCGTCTCCACGGTCTCGGGCGCGACGCCGGGGTAGGTCGTCGTGATACTGATGACCGGAATGTCGATATTGGGGAAGAGGTCAATCTTCAGTTCGACGTAGGAGAAGATCCCCACCACCACGACAGCCACCACCATCATCGTGGCAAAGACGGGTTGGCGAATGGAAAGGTTGGAAAGAAACATGGTTTCCTACGGCCGCGAAGTCACGCCTACGCCGTCGGCGAGTTCCAGATTCTGCTCTGCCACCACGACCTCACCGGCCTGGAGGCCCGCGGCGATCTCGATGGCCTGTGGCTGTTCGAGCCCCAATTTCACCTCGCGGCGCCGTGCATGGTTCTGCTCCACCACATACACGAACGACGTTTGTCCCACACGACGCCAGACCGCATCGAGCGGCACCACCACGGCGGCGGGCTTGATCCCGGTGATGATCCGACCTTTCACGAACATCCCCGCCTTCAGTTTCCCGCCCGGGTTCGGCACCGCGGCGCGGACCGCTACCGAACGGTTCTGGAGTTGCACGGCAGGACTGATGGTCAGGATGCTGGCCGCGAACTCTTCCTCGGGGAACGCGGCCACGCTGAAACGAATCTTCTGCCCTTCGGCCAGGCGCGCGATTTCGGAAGAAGCAACGTTCGTTTCCAGCTCCAAACGCTGGTTGTCCACCAGCTTGTAAAGGAGGACGTTGCCGTCCACCCAACCCCCTGGGTTATAGACCTTGCGCTCGACCTCCCCGTTGATGGGAGAGACAATCCGGCAGTCGCTCAAACGCTTCTCGGCCACGGCGACCGCTTGCTGAGCCTGCTCGACCTGCGCTTCCGCCAATTTCACCTGGGCGCGGGCATCCCGTGCTGCCACCTCCGCCGCCTGGAAATCGCGGTCGGTGATACCACCGGAGCGGAGAAGGTTCTGGGCCCGTTCTTGCTCTCGCCGCGCGTGCTCCTCCCCCACCCGGGCGCGGTCGAGGGTGGCTTGAGCAACGTCCAAAGTGGCGCGCGCCTGGCCCAGCGCGAGCCGGGCATCCGTCTCCTCCAGCCCCGCCAGAAGTTCACCCTTCGCGACCCGATCACCCTCCTGCTTGAGCAACGTGGATAAGCGGCCGGCGAATCGTGTTTTCACGTCCACGGCCACGGACGAAGCGAGCGAGCCCGTCACGTCCAGGGCCTCCTCCAGCGGCCGGGGCTCGACCCGAACCACCCGCACGGCGAGCGACGGCGCCGCCGTGGGCTTCGCCGCGTCCTTCGAACAGGCAGGAAGCAGCAAGCTTGAAAGCAGTCCGGCCCCCAGGGCCAGCATCAGGCCGACGCGGCGCCGGTCACGTTTAATTCCCTCCATGCTCCTCCCCCGGTGTTGGCTCTGCCTTCTCCAGCGGATCCACGCCCATCACCCAGCGGAGCTGCGCCCGAGCCAGCATGTGGTCGTGGAGTCCCTGTAACAAGTTCCAGCGAGCGGCAGTGAGCGCGGCCTGCGCGTCAGTGACGTCCAGCGTCGTGGCCGCGCCGTACCGATAATTATCCTGCGTCATCGTCAGAACTCGTTCGGCCTCGCTCACGTTGAGCCGCGCCGCCTCCACGGTCTTTTCTGCGCGTTCGAGTTCGTCCAGCGCTGTCTGCACTTCCAGGCGCACCGCGTTTTCCTGCTCGGAGCGCGCCAGTCCCGTCACCTTGCGCTGGGCCACGGCCTGCTGGAAGAGGCCGGAGCGCCGGCCTCCGTCAAAGATCGGCAAGGCCACACTCAGCGTGAACATCCAGCGGCTGAAGTTGTGATTCCAAAGGTTGGAAGGCTCGCGCGCGGAGAATCCGTACTGGCCGTTGAAGTCCACACGCAGTCGGCTCTCGGCGTTCGCCAGTTTCTTCTGGGATTCTGCCTCCAACTCGTCGATGCGCAGGCGCTGGAGTTCCGGCCGGTGCCCCACGGCCTGTCGCACGATTTGCTGCGCATCTTCCTTCGGCCGCGGCACGAATGTGAGCTCCCCTAGAGCTACGGTCGGATAGTCAACCGGACGCACCAGGAGGTTGTTGAGCACGGAGCGGGCGTGGCGGACGGAATTCTCCGCCCGGATCAGCTCCGGCTGGGCGTTGGCCACGCTCACCTGGGAACGCAGGACATCTACCTCCGTCGCTACCCCCGCGGTATATCGCGTGCGAGCCATTTCCAGGTGCATCTGGCGTTGCTCGACCGCCGCGCGGCTGACTTCCAGGAGGCGCTCCGCCAGGATCAGGTTGTAGAAGGCTCGAATCACGCGCAGCCGGATGTCTTGCTCCACGCGCGCGCGGTCCACTCCCACCCCTTCGGATTCCAGGCTGGCCAGCTTCAGCGCTGTCCCGACTTTCCCCGAGGTGTAAAGCGGCTGCGAGACGCTAACGTTGTAGTCGAACAGGTTGGCGGGGGTGACCTGCAGCGCGTTGCGGAATTCCGCCGGAATCTTGTCGAAGCTGGAAGAGTTCAGGAACGACGGGTCGCGCCAGCGGAGCGCGCTGCTGTTGATGGTGAGGGAAGGCAAAGCCTGCGCGCGCACCTCGCGGTAGCGGCCCTGCAGGATTTCGGACTCAGCGCGCGCAATGAGCACCTGTTGATTACGCTCCAGCGCCAGCGCCACCGCTTCCTCCAGCGTGAGAGCTGCTTTCTCATCCAGTTCCGCCGGCCGAACGTAGGTTGCTGGGAGTATACCGACAAGTATAGAAATCAACGGGATCTGTATCAGCTTTCGCATAATTGTTTACCGCCCAGTAGACTTCCTAGCGCACCCATCCATAATGAGATCGATGGTGTATCGAGCCAGCTTCCGGTCGAGAAGCGGCTTGCCCATAAGCAGGAAGCCCTGGGCGCAGGCCATGGCAATCCCATGGATGGCCCCCGCTATGGCTTGCGCCTGTCCTTTTATCTCGCGGCGGCGCACACCCTCGCGCACCACTTCCGCTAAGACCTTCTCAACAACCTGCCCCAACTCGACGTAGTTGATCGCGGGTGATTCCCCTTCCGGGGCAAAGACCATGCGCATAGCCATGCGGGAAAGGGCGTGATTTCGCCGGAAGAAGCCGAATATGGCGGTGAGGACTTCGACCAACTTCTCCCGCGGAGTGCGCCCGTGGTGCATGGCTCGCCGTAACTCCCTCTGGTATTCGTTGAACGTATCGAGGACCAACTCCTCGTAAAGCTCTCCCTTGTTGCCGAAGTAGTAGTAGAGAACCGGCTTCGTGACTCCCGCCCGTTGGCAGATTTCGCGGGTCGAGGTGGCGGCGAAGCCCTTCTCCGCGAAAAGTTCGGCCGCGGCGTTGTGAATGGCTTCCTTCGTGGACTCGTGCCGGGGTCTGTGAGTGGCCTGCTCTTTCATACCGGTCGGTAAGTATACAAACTCAGGGCGCTTTGTCAAGAGAAAAAGCTGGCAGGTCGGGGCAGGGCTCGCACTCCTGCCTCTTTCCGCGTACGACAAGAGGGGCTGCCCGATCCCGCACGAGTGGCGTGGGGTGGCCCAGGGTGACGTCAGCCGGGTTATGCGGCCGCGACGCCGGCTTCCATGTAATCGAGGTAGAGCTTCTGAAGGTCTTCGTGGCCCAATTCCTCGCGGGTGCGCTGCATCACCATCTTGCCTTCCTTCATGATGCCCACCCGGTCGGCAATCTCCTTGGAGCGGAAGATATCGTGCGTAGACATCAGGATGGCCTTGCCCTGGCTCTTGAGCCGCTTGAGCAGTATCAGGAACTCGGCGCCCGCCTTGGGGTCCAGGCCGGAGGTGGGCTCATCCAATAGGATGGCCGGAGCATCCTTGATCATGGCGATGGCGATACCGAGCTTCTGCCGCATCCCTTTGGAGAAATCCTTCACGCGCTGCTCGTAGGCTTTTTCTTCCAGACCCACGTCGGCCATCACCGGGTAATAGTCCTTCCTGGAAAGACTTCGTTTGCCGCCCAGCTTGGCGAAGAAGTCGAGGTTCTGGCGGGCGGTGAAATTCCCATAGAGCATGACGTTTTCCGAGACGTAGGCGACGTACTTCTTCGCTTCCAGCGGATTCTGGTGGCAGTCGATGCCGTTGATGCGTGCTTCGCCCTCAGTAGGCGGAATGAAGTCGAGGAAGAGATTGATGGTGGTCGTCTTGCCGGCGCCGTTAGCGCCCAGCAGGCAAAAGACCTCGCCCGGATAGATCTCGAAGTTGATGTGGTCGAGGGCGAGCAGCCCGTCCTCATAGCGCTTGGTCAAGTTGAGAGCTTGAATCATCGGTTGTTCCATAGCCTTTCCTCTCTCTCAATCTTATCTCTGAATCTTAATACGGCAGCAAGGCTGAAAGGGTTCGCTTCGGCCAGCTAGCCATCGACCGTCGGCTTTCAGCCCTGCCATATTCTCGCCATTGGTGCTGACCGCTGGCAACTTGAGGGGTGACGGCGGGGAAGTGATAGCGGGTTGAACCACAATCAAACTCCGGTCCCGATTGGACCGAGACGACGATAGGAGAGGGCAATGCCCTCCCGCGGGAGCCCGGAGGGCTCCCCTACCTCCGGGTCAGTTTGATGCCAAAGACCACGATGCCGCCTACCACCACCAGTAGCAGACCAATCAGCGCGGCCGTGGCTTTGATATTCGGCGGTGCCATGACGTGGATGCGGTCGGATTGGTCCTGGGTAGGCACCTTGCGGTTATTGGAGATGGCGTCGGTCTTGATCTTCACTTCGTAGTCGCCGACCCCGACGTCTGAGGCTGGCAGGATCTTCAGCTTCACCACCTCTTCCTGGTTCGGTTCGAGCTTGGCCACGGTATCCGGGGTGACGGCCGTCCGCCAGTTCAGTGGACTCTCGGTTGAGACGTGGATGTTGTGCACGACGCGCGTCCCGGTATTCTTCACGGTGAGGTTCAAATCGACCTGCTCGCCGATGCGGATCTCCTGGTAGAGGCTGGGGGCCGAGACTTCGATCTTCCCGACGCCGCGCGGGATCAATTGCAGCCGCGCCTTGCCGCACTTGAGCGCGTCAACTTGGGCGTCCGCGTAGGTCTTGGAGAGGTCCAGGTGGTTCGCCTCTGCGGGGTCCATCACCAGCGCCCAGAACGGGAGCGGCTTGTCCAGCACCACGCGCTCGTCCACCTTGTCCGGCAAGTACAACCGGAGTTGCAACCGCTGGCTGGTGACGCCTTCAGGAAACCGAACCTGGTACAGACGCGACCCCGCCGTGGGCTCCAGGAAATCGCGGGCAATCTGCTGCGGCAGATTGAGCGTGACCAAGGCAAACGGGTTCGAGGACTTCGTGAACTGCTCGAGGTGCAGGTTGTAGGTGGCTTGGCCACCCAGGTCCGCTTCCAGGGAGACCTCCTCCGAACTCATGCTGACGATGTTGGCCGAGGGATCTTTCTGCAGGTAAATTTGCCGGTCCTCCTCCCGCCCGTTGTAATAGAGGCCGACCACCAGCGCGTCCACATCCTTGAGAAGGCCAAAGTCGAGCGTCCGTTCCTGGCCGACCTCGAGCTTGGGGACGAAAGACGAGTAGGGATCTGATATCACCGCCCCGGGAACAATGCCCGCGCCCTGGCTAGTAGTGGCCGTGGGGTTGGGTACGCCTGCCGCTTCCTTCAGGCCCACACGGATGTCCGTGAGCTCCCGCATCTTCATCTGGTCGGGCAACTGCACGTCCGCGTCGGAAATTCCAAACAGCTTGTAGTCGAGGACTACGCCGGAGGTATTCTTCACTGTCACCCGCACGTACTTTGAGCCGTCAGGTCGCTGGTGCTTGATGGCGGAGACAATGTCCAGCCGCGGCGTCTCGGCAAACAGGCGCAGAAAAGCTTGCTGGAAGTCCACCTGCGCTTGCCGAAAGGTGATTTCCGCGGCTTCGTAGTCGCCTTGCGGGCCCAAGCCCTGTTCGTACAGGAGCTTCTTCCTGTCGCGCTTGGCCTTCGCGTCCTTCAAGGCCAGGTCCAGGCGCTTGAGCTCCAACAGGCGCTGCGCCTCGGTGTTTGCCGAAGGCCCCGTCACGCCGCCCGCCTGGGCTCGTGCCTGGGAGGCGGGCACCAGTAGCCCGACGAGGAGTAGGATTGCACCGAACTTGCGCAAGGTCGCCTCCAGGCCTTCCTGAATTGGACGCTGCCGCATGGCTTCTGTCACCTGTATCTGGTGAACATCATAATCCAAAGGTTTGCCTACCCCAACAGGATCCCTCGGGGCGAGATGGCCTTGGTCGCCTTTTCCATGGCTGCGGCAGGCTGCTACCTGACGTCGTAGCGCTGTAAGGCGAAAACAGCCGCGAATAGCATCACCAAGGTTTCGGCTGCCAACAACACGACCCTCCACAACGCGTCCCGCAGGCCCTCCGCCACCGTTGCTTCTCGGAACTGCGGGCGCGGCACGCTGGAGGTCTGGAGCGCGGCGAGCGAGAGATAGCCGGGCTGGAAGCAGAGATGAGGACTCGCCGGGTCGGCCAAGTCGCGCTGCCGCACCCATTCTTCCAGCGTGCTGCGGTACTGGTGCGACTGGGCTACCAACAGCTCATCGCGAAGCACGCCCGCGCCATTCACGGATTCCGCCCCAGCTTCGAACAGTCCCGTGGGGGAGACTGACGAGATCTGCCGCACTACGTTTGCCTGCTGGAACTTCTGCCGCAGGTAGTCGCTCCAGATCTCTTCTTGAAGGTGCTTTCTTCTGTTCTGGGCCACGGTGGAGACCTTCTCGAACTGGTAGCTGTCAGCCTTCCCCATGTCGCGTCCCCGCCACACCGAGCCTTTGTGGTTGAACTCCTTGTCGATTTGGTCCCACGCCCTTCTTGCCCGTTCACCAATTTCGTTTTCAGTGGGCAGCTTATGAACCTTGTGGACAATGAGTGTGCCGATGCCGGGAATTACGACGATCGAGATTACCCATAGCATGACGGCCAGCACCATCGAGGCCGTCGGCCGGTGGGTCAGGGTGGAGAGCAGAAGACCCAGGCAGAGAAACAAAGTGATGTAGAAGGCCGAGAGCACCAGGAAGAGGCCCACGCGCGCCCATTCCGCCCCGCCCAATTCAATCTGCCCGATCAGGAGGAGGAGAAGCAAGGAGGAAAGCATGCCTGCCAGCAGCGCGACCAGCAACGTCACCAGGCTGGCCAGAAGCTTTCCCACCAGAATGGAATTGCGCGACAGGCTGTAAGTCTGGAGAAGTCGCAGAGTCCCGCGGGTCTTCTCGCCGCTCACGGCGTCGTACACGAAAACCAAGGCAAGGAGCGAGAAGGCGGTTCCCACCAGAAACGTCCAGTCGAGGGCCCGGTAGGATTCAATCAAGGCATTCTGGCTGAAGGCGCGATATGGAGTAGGTGGGCCGCTCCAGATGCGGATAGCGAAGCCGTAAGCGTTCGGCAAGCGGGCTTGGCCCCCCGAGGCCAGGAAGGCAACCTTGAGGGGAGTTTTCAAGACGGCGAAATCCTGGCGGGGAAGGTCGTCCAGAGTTTTCCGTCCTGCCAGTTGCTCCTCCCAGCGTTGCTGTACCTGGCGGTACTCGATGACCTCGGCTTTATACCGCAACGAGAAGACCGCCCCGTTCACCCCAAACAAAAGCAAGACCAGGAGCAGACCAGCAAAGAACTTGAAGCTGGTGAGTTGGTCAAGTAATTCGCGCCTGAAAATGTGGACCATCAAGCTTGTCCTTAGTGCGTTGTCCGTAGGCAGAACAACGGACCACTTACAATCATCGAACGTCGTAATGCACGAACCGCATGAATGCCACCAGGAACAGGATTAAGTTGAGCCCGAGCAAGTAGGCGATCTCCGGCCCTGCCCGCACCAGCGCGGCGCCCGTGGCCAGACGCATGTAAGTAAAAGCCGGCAAGTCTCCTAGGGGGAGGAAGCGGTCGGCGGAGTTCCACCACGTCTTTATGATTTCGTCGAGTTTTGCCCATGTCGCCTGGTCGCGGATCATCTTGTTGGCCACGTCGTCCGGCTTCGCGCCGCTGGCCGCGAGCTCGTCGGCAGTCTTCCCCAGCATTACTGTCGTCCAGGAACGGTCCTGGTCCGAGGGATCCTGAGTGAACCAGCGGCGCGAGGTGAAGGCGCCCTTGCGCTGGAGGTAATCGAGAAAGGTGCTGCGGTATTGAGTTGCCAGGCTGATGAAGTGGCTGTAGTCCGCCTGCGATGTGCCGCTGGCAAAGCCCATCGCATTCTGGAAGACCGCGCTGGGCGAGAAGAAGGAGAGCCCGCGGGCTATCGCCGCCTGGTGCTCCCGGTAGCGGATGTACTGCCTCCAGACCTCTGCGCGGTGTGCGGCGAATTTCAGTGACATGGGAATCCGTTCGCCGAAGAACTCCCGGAGCTGGTCGTAATACTTACGGTCTCCCATGCTACATTCGTAAGCCGTGAAGCCGCCCCAGTTGTTATTGATGGCATAGTAGAAACTGAAATCTTCGCGGGGGTCCTTTGTCGCTTCGGCGGCGGCCCGCTGCTCTTTCTCAACCTGCTTCAGGCCTTCCATTGCCGTCTGATAGACGCGGGCGCGGTCGCCCACGAAGTCCGGAATCATGGTGGCGAGGTTCGGTACGACGGTCACGAAAAAGAACCAGGCAAAAGCAGAGAACACCAGCGCCAGGGAGGACCGCTGGACGAAGCTAGAGATCACCAGGCCCACCAACAGCATCAACGACAGATAGAGTGCGTAGAAGAGAAGGATCATCCCCAGGCGCGCGATCTCCGGCGGGCCAAAATGGACGTTTGCCACGAAGCCGACGACCAGCAAGGACAGCAAATACGCCAGCGTGGCAGGCAGCATGAGCGTCACCCATGCCCCGAGGTACTTTCCCAACAGAAGCTGCGAGCGCGAGATGGGGTAGGACATCATCAACTTGAGCATCCCGCCTTCGCGCTCGCCGCAAACCGCGTCGAAGGTGAACAGCAAGGCTAGCAGTCCCAAGATGACAGCGACGATGACCGTGAGGTCCACTTCGGAGAAGATGGAAAGATACTCATTGCCGCGGTTCTCTCCTCGGGCTTCGGTGTTCTCTGTGTCCACACTGACCTGGAAATCAGTGCCCAAACGGCCTTCGAGGCCGTGGTGCAGGATGCTGAGCGGCTCCGGGGGCCGCACCGCAGTCGGCTGCAAGAAGGAGTAAACGACTGTCCGGCTAAGCGCCTCCCGGTTCAGCTTCAGCTTCGTTTGGTAGCTGTCCAGGCGGGCGTTGTACTCGAGACTGCCGATGTAGGCGGCCAGAACAGCCAGGATGACAGCAATCACCGTGCCCACCGTGAAGCGCAAGGTCAGGGCCAAGTCGTGGACTTCCTTGAGAACAAGTGTGACCAGGAGAGATGCAGTCGGTTGGGACTGGGGCGGCGGGAGGGCGCGGCCAGTGGCACCAAGGCCTTGCGTTGTGAGCTCTGCGACGGTCTGTGGCACGGCGACCTCCATCCGAGATCGCTACTCTTGTGACACGCGGCGGGGAAGAGAATCGCTTCTCCCCCTCCAATCCCTGATACGGGTTCAGCAGAACTGCAGTTCCATCAATCGGACGGAGGCAGGCCAACTTTCGGTAGCAAGCGAGCAAAGTGAAGCTCGGGCGGAGGCGGAAGCTAGTCCGGGCGCTGCGCGGGGAGTCGTCTCAGCGCTCAGCGCGCCTGCCTATTTCGCCAGCGCTGCTCTTGCCGCCCGGACAGCCTCCACGAACTTCCGCGCGTTGGAGGTGATGGTGTCGAGTCTCCCTTCCCGCAGGGCCTTCACGTCCACCAGTTCTCCGCCCACAGCGACCGCTGCGGCGCCGGCCCGGATGAATTCCGGCGTGGTCTCGAGGTTGACGCCGCCGGTAGGGACGAGATCAATTTGCGGGAACGGGCCTTTCAGCGCCTTGATGTACTTGGGTCCGCCCACCGGCCCGCAGGGGAAAATCTTCACCAGGTCGGCTCCAGCTTGCCAGGCTGTCACGACTTCAGTCGGCGTGAGCGCGCCCGGGATGCAGGGCTTGCTGTAGCGGCGCGCGACTTCGATCACGCGCATGTCCAGGGAAGGTGTGACAATGAACTCGGCGCCCGCCAGTTGAGCGGCGCGGCAGCTTTCCGGGTCGAGAATCGTTCCCGCTCCCAGCAACACTTTATCGCCATAACGTTCCGCGACCCTCTCCATCACGCGGAGGGCGTGCGGAACGGTCATCGTAATCTCGACGATGGTGATGCCTCCGGCGACGATGGCTTCCACCGCTTGAAATGCCTCTTCGGCCGAGGGCGCCCGGACAATGGGCACCACACCAACCTCATGAATAAGCGCCAGGGCTTTCTCTTTGGGCCAGGACATCTTGGACTCCCTCTCTTAACGTGCCACTCTCAGGCTTGCACCCTTCAGCAGGTTCTCCACTTCCTGAAGCGTTGCCCAGTTGAAGTCGCCAGGGTTGGTGTGCTTCAGGGCGCTGAAGGCGTTGCCGTAACGCACGGCGGCCTCGTACGACTTCTTCACCAAACACCCATAAATGAACCCAGCGCTGAAAGAGTCCCCACCGCCGATGCGGTCCACAATTTCCAGCTCGTATCTTACATCCTCATAGAACTTCCCCTCCGCATAGGCGATGGCAGTCCAGGTGTTCCGCCACACCAGAGGATTCTCGCGCAGCGTGATGGCCACGGCCTTGAACTTGAACCGTTCCTGAAGTCTCCGCGCCACTTCCTTGTAAGACTCTGCCGAGACCTGCGTGAAACCTTTCTCGTCTGTTTTTCCCTCGGTCTTGATCTTGAAGACGACGCTCGTGTCTTCCTCGGTGGTGATCAGCACGTCCACGTATTGCATCAGCGACTCCTGGACGGCCTGGGCCTTCTCCGGCGACCAGAGCTTGCCGCGGTAGTTGAGGTCATAACTCACGGTGAGGCCCGCTTGCTTTGCTGCCAGGAGGGCTTCCCGCGCCACCCCAGCGGCAGAATCGCTCAGTGCCGGCGTAATGCCGCTGGTGTGAAACCACCGTGCGCCCTCAAAGACCTTCTTCCAATCGACCTCGCCGGGCTTGATGGCGCTGATGGCGGAATGCGCGCGGTCGTAGAGCACCGAACTGGCGCGCGGCGCGGCGCCAAACTCGACGAAGTACAGGCCCATGCGTCCGTCGTCGGCCCAGACTAAGTGAGACGCGTCCACGCCCGCCTGGCGCACGCGATTCTGCATCAGCCTCCCGAGCGAGTTCTTCGGCAGGCGCGAAACCCACGCGCTCCTCAGTCCCAACCGGCTCACGCCGACCGCGACGTTCAGCTCACCGCCCCCGATCTGCACGTCGAGAGAAGTGGTTTGCTCCAGGCGCTCGAAGTGCGGCGGCGCCAGACGAATCATAGCCTCGCCAAATGTAACCACGTCAAACATGGGAGACCTCCGCGAGCAATCCAGCCAAAGATGCCATCGCTCAATATAAGGCTTCCCACGAAAAAATCCAGTCTCTTTCGCGTGAAGGAGCCAAAGGTTCCGGGGCGAACGGCAGGTAGCGGACCGCGACTAGACGGCCAAGTCGTGATGGGGCTATTTGCCACACAAGCGGGCCAAAGGCGCGTTGCGGGCAACTCTAACCAATGGAAAATTAAGGGGTTAGAAAATCGTCTCACCGTTCTCACTGTTCTCACTTTTCTTATCCTGGATGGCTAGGGGGTGGGCGGGGCGGTGCCGGTCAAGGGCACTGTGAGCCTACAAATGGAGGCTATGCGCGTCGAGCCCGGAAACCGGAAATTGGAGAATTGAAAATCACAAATCCAAAATCTAAAGTCCCGGCCCCCGCCCCGCCGGAAACGATTCCGGACGCCGACTGCACACCGCGTTTCACTCTCCGCGCCTGGCGCGGGCGGCATTCCAGCGCAAGCGGTCCGGAGACCTCCAACTAAGTTCGTGTTATGGTCTTACTGTGCCCAGGGGGAAAAGTGGCATGATACGGCGGGCTTTCGATTCGGAGGCTTCCATGATGAAATATGGCTCAGGGGTTATCCGCGAGTTTGGGGGTCGTCTTTACAGAAAGGCGGATTGGCTCACCCTGCGATACACAGCCGGGGGCGCGTTAGTCGCTTTGGCAGGGGGTCTCCTATGGCCGGCAGTAGCTCAAAGCCGAGGGGTCCGACTGCCTGAGACCACCGAGCTGGGTGGTTTCTTGCTTCGGCTCTGCATTGGGGCATTACTTGGTTATCAACTTGGAAGAGAGAAGGCCTTTGCGCTCGGATTACAGGCTCAGACCGCTCTTGTCCAGGTTGAGATTGAAGAAAACACTCTGAACGCTGCGCGTATCCTGGTTCAGATCGAGCGAAGCACTAGAATGAGAGAAGACTTGTCCGCCAGGTCCTGAAGGCGCTAATTTCCCCAGTTTGGCGTAAGGGCAAACAAGAAGGCTCCCCCCGAATTTCGAGACCGAGAAGCCACAGTCCTCGAAAGGGAACCTGGAAGTTCGGGATAATAGCTCAGATTCGAGGGCGATTATGTGTACTCAGTTGAGGATCTCCGGACACCGGGGTGGTTCCGGGGGCAGGGGCAGGGTGGTAGGTCGGACGTGGCAGACGCTAGACGGGGGACGGAAGAATTGAAGATTGCCGATTGAAGATTGACGATTGGACACCAACGAGTCACGAGGCAGGAGGGACAACGGGGGTGAACAGTTGACAGTCGACAGTCCCTAGGCCGGAGTCCGAGATCCCCGGCCCCTGACCCCTCCTTCCTCCTCCCGCCTCCCTCTTGCGGCAGGTAGTAGAATGGCAGTCCCGTTTCACGATGTGAGAAGAGCCGTGAAGGAGCAACCCGATGCCATACCCGCGACCGACCCGTCGTTCCTGGGCGGAGCCCTGGAAGGTGAAGATGGTCGAGCCCATTCGCATGACCACGCGCCCGCAGCGCGAGCGCGCGATTGCTGAGGCGGGCTACAACACCTTTCTGCTGCGCTCCGCGGACGTTTACATCGACCTGCTCACCGACAGCGGCACCAATGCCATGAGTGACAACCAGTGGGCCGGTCTAATGCTGGGCGACGAGGCCTACGCCGGCAGCAGGAACTTCTACCACCTCTGGGAAGCGGTCACCGAATATTACGGCTACAAGTATCTGGTCCCCACGCACCAAGGCCGCGGAGCGGAGCATATTCTTTCCAAGATAATGATCAAGCCGGGCGACTTCGTCCCGGGCAACATGTACTTCACCACCACGCGGCTGCATCAAGAACTGGCGGGTGGGACATTCGTGGACGTCATCATCGACGAGGCGCACGATCCGGCCAACGAGCACCCTTTCAAAGGCAACGTGCATTTCGGCAAGCTCCAGCGGCTCATTGACGAGGTCGGCGCGAAGAAAATTCCCTATGTCTCTGTGGCTGGCACGGTAAACATGGCGGGCGGCCAGCCGCAATCAATGGCCAACATGCGCACCTTGCGCGAGCTTTGCAGCCGGCACGGCATCCCGATTGTGCTCGACGCCACGCGCGCCGTAGAGAACGCCTACTTTATCCAGCAGCGGGAAGAAGGCTACCGTAACAAGAAGGTGGCCGAGATCCTGAAGGAGTATTGCTCCTATACCGATAGCAGCACGATGAGCGCCAAGAAAGACACGCTCACCAACATCGGCGGATGGCTGGCCACCCACGAGCAGGGGCTTTTTGAGGAAGCTCGGAACATGGTGGTCGTTTATGAGGGCCTCCACACGTACGGAGGCCTCGCCGGACGCGACATGGAGGCCATGGCGCGCGGCATCGTCGAGAGCGTGGACGATGACCACATCCGCGCCCGCATCGGCCAGGTGGAGTACCTTGGCCAACACCTGATCGACTGGGGCATCCCGATCGTGCGGCCGATTGGCGGCCACGCCGTGTTTCTCGACGCCCGTGCCATCTACGGCCACATCCCGCAAAGCCAGTATCCGGCGCAGGCGCTGGCTGCCAACCTCTACATCGATTCCGGCGTGCGGAGCATGGAGCGCGGGGCGGTCTCAGCGGGTCGCGACCCCAAGACGGGTGAGGAACGCTTTCCCAAGTTGGAACTCGTCCGGCTGACGCTGCCGCGCCGCGTTTATACCCAGGCTCATACCGACGTGGCCGCGGAGTCGGCATGGGCGGTTTACGAGCAGCGCGAGCAGGCCCGCGGCCTCAAGATGGTCTACGAGCCCAAATACCTGCGCTTCTTCCAGGCCCGCTTTGAGCCCTTGTAGCGGCCGCCTTTAGATGGGCACCTGCGGCAGCGGGGTCCTGGGGGCGGCGATGTGGTGATCGGTGCTACAGGCCAGTCCCGTCTACCGCATGCCTACATGAACCACTTCTTCATCTCATGCACCGCATCGCCAAACTCGCGCATGAACTGCATTTCCTCTTCGCTGAGCGGGCCTTGGCGGACGGCGGCCAGATTCTCCTCGAACTGCTGAACATTCCTTGGCGCCGTCAGGCAGACGTGGACGTGCGGGTTGGAGAGGACGAACCGGTAGCACATCCCGGCGGTTGGGATGCGCCCGTCCTTGGGCCAGCCACGCGGCCGGCGCAGCAGGTAGGTCCAGCGGGTGGCGGTGTGGTTGATGACGATCGGATTGTGCTGCGCCAAGTGCGGGAAGATATCCTGCTCGGCGCCGCGGTGCGCGGCGTTGTAACGCATCATGAGGGCTTCGAGCGCGCCGCTGGCTACCAGCCGCCCGCCAAACTTGCGGTTGTGAGTCGAGACCCCCGTCGCGCGCACCTTGCCTTCCTCGCGAAGGCGGTGCAGCTCTTCCAGGGCGCGCTCGATGTAAGTCTCCTTGCCCATCAAGCCCAGAAGAAGAAATATGTCGATGTGATCAGTACGCAACTGCCGGAGCCTTTTTTCCAGCGTCCGGCGGAGACTGGGGTACCACCAGAGGAGGTTGTACGCGCCGGTGGCGATGACGAGGTTCTCCCGGGTGCTCGGTGGGAGCTCGCGCAAGACGCGGGTCATCTGCGTGTCAAATCCGTAGCAGAAGAAGAAATTCAGGCCCACGTCCAGCGCCCTGTGAACCGCTTGCTTGCCGGGGCGGTAGGAGGCCGAAAGACCCAGGCGGCAAACGCTTCGCCCGAGGCCGGGGAGTGCGGTGCGCTCGAAGTCTTGGATCATGAGAGGCACCTCTCGACCCGACGGTCGCTGCCAGCCGCGTGGGAACCGTCGGGAATAGGTCCTGCCATTGTGCCCGCTCTTGCCCCCTTCAGGCAATCGCCTCATTCTAAACAAATTCCGGATGGCGGCAAAGGTCTTTGTGGAGTGACGGTGGAGGTTTAGGAATCCCGTGCGAGTCGGCACGCAAGCCTTCGCAGTGTAGTATGGCTCCAGGTGAATCTTCGCGCCAGGGAGTGGCGCTCCTTGCCGTCGGGGTCGAGAGCGGGCAGAGGCTGTAGGCAGGCGCCTGCGATCCTTGACTTCGGCTCTTGGTGCCGATTAGAGTACGTGTTCATCCTCTTCGCGGGGAAGCATTTCGAGGCGAGGAACCTTAGGGCAGGTGTGCGTTGATTAGGCTTCCTCTAGCCTTTTCGGGAGGGCAGGCGCAACGCGGCCCTACGAGGGAAGGACACCTCGGAAGCGCGAACGGGCGACATGGCGGAGCTGGCCAAGTCTGTTCTGGAAGGCATTGTCGCGATGCGCCGGCGGCGGATGGAGGAGGCGCGCGCCCACCTGCCGCTTGGCCAGCTCGAGGAGGCAGCCGAGGCGCGCTCCGAGCGGCGCGACTTTGCCGGAGCGCTTTCGGGCGGGAGCCTCCGCGTCATCGCGGAGTTGAAACGCGCCTCGCCTTCGCAGGGCCTTTTCTGCCGGGACTATCGGCCCCGCCGCATCGCGGCGGCGTACGCGGAGGCCGGGGCTGCGGCGTTGTCGGTGCTGACCGAAGAGGATTTCTTCCTGGGGTCACTGGGCGACCTCCAAGAGGTCCGCGGCGCCGTCGGCTTACCCGTGCTGCGAAAGGATTTCATTCTGGACGGCTACCAGGTGTTCGAGTCGGTGGCGGCGGGCGCTGATGCCCTGCTGTTGATTGTCGCGGCGTTGACGGACAGGGATTTGCGGAACCTGCTCGAACTCTGCGACCGACAGCGGGTCGCCGCGTTGGTGGAGGTTCACACCGAGGAGGAAGTTGACCGGGCGCTGGCTGCTGGGGCGCGAATCATCGGCATCAATAACCGCAACCTGAATACCATGCAGGTGAGTCTAGAGACCTCGTTTCGTTTGCGGGCGAAGATTCCCCCGACCCGCTTGGCCGTCAGCGAAAGTGGCATCAAGCAGGCCGCGGATTTGGAGCGCCTCGCTGCGGCGGGCTTCAACGCCGTGCTGATTGGCGAGCGGTTGATGACGGCGCCTGACCCGGGCCGCGAGCTGGCAGCGTTGCTGGAGGGCGCGAAGGGGCTGGCACGGGGAACCGTCAAGTAGGCAGAAAGCAGAAAGCAGAAAGAACCAGTCCGGCGGGTCTGCTGATCTGCTGGCAACGTTTGCGCGGGACATTTGGGATTGTGATGTATTGAACAAATCTCAAATCACAAATCCAAAATCGAAAATCACCGTGCCCACGCGAGTCAAAATCTGCGGCGTGACGCGGCTCGAAGATGGGCTGCTGGCGGTGGAGCTGGGGGCGGCGGCGCTGGGATTCAATTTCTATCGGCCCTCGCCGCGTTACATCGCGCCGGGGGCTGCGGCGGAAATCGTCCGGCAACTGCCGCCGTTCTTCAATACGGTGGGAGTCTTTGCTGACGAAACGGATGCCGGGCACGTTCTATCCGTAGCCCACGAAGCCCGCGTGTCTAGTGTGCAGTTGCACGGGCCGAGATTTCCGGCGCTCGATGAGGTTGTCAAGGGCTACCCGCTGATTTTGGCATTGGTGGTGCGCGAGGGTTTCAATCCGGAAGATCTTCGCCAGCTGCCTGCGATGGTATTCCTGCTTGACAGTTACGACCCGAATCTGCGAGGCGGCACCGGAAATACTTTCGATTGGGCCATAGCAAGGGAAGCGAAGCAGTACGGCCCAATCATTCTGGCGGGCGGGTTGACGCCCGAAAACGTTAGCCAAGCGATTCGTGAAGTTTGCCCGTTTGCGGTGGATGTGGCGAGCGGCGTGGAGTCGGCGCCGGGCATCAAAGACCCGGCCAAGTTGCGCGCCTTCTTTGAGGCTGTTGCGGAAGCGGACAAGGAGATTGAGCGATTGAGTGATTGAGTCATTGAGATGACGGTTGTCTTCATTTCCATGAATCACTCAATCATCCCACCACTCAATAACGCAATCGCGCGACGATATGAGGAATCATGGAAACGAATCTAGGGCGCGCGTGGGCTTGGCCTGACGCGCGGGGGCGCTTCGGGGAATTCGGGGGGCGCTTTGTGCCTGAGACCTTGATGCACCCGGTCGAGGAGCTCGGCGAGGCCTACGAGGCTGCGCAGCGCGACGCAGAGTTCCAGGCTGAACTCAACCGCCTGTTGAAGCATTTCGCCGGGCGTCCCACGCCGCTCTATCATGCGCGACGGCTGACCGAGCATCTGGGCGGGGCGCAGATTTATCTTAAGCGCGAAGATCTGCTGCACACGGGCGCGCACAAAATCAACAACTGCTTGGGTCAGGGCTTGCTAGCCCAGCGGATGCGCAAGACCCGCCTGATTGCCGAAACGGGGGCCGGACAGCACGGCGTAGCAACGGCCGCCGTGGCGGCGCTGCTGGGCATGGACTGCGTCGTTTACATGGGCGAGGAAGACATGGCGCGCCAGGCGCCCAATGTGTTTCGCATGCGGCTGCTCGGCGCAGAAGTAGCGCCGGTGGCTTCCGGCTCCAAGACCCTGAAGGACGCCATCAACGAAGCCATGCGCGATTGGGTGACGAACGTCCACAACACCTACTACCTGATGGGCTCCGTTCTTGGCCCGCACCCGTATCCTGTGATGGTGCGGGATTTCCAGCGCGTCATCGGCCAGGAGACCCGTCAGCAGGCCCTGGCGGAACTTGGGCGCCTTCCGGATGCGCTGGTCGCCTGCGTGGGCGGCGGCAGCAATTCCATTGGGCTGTTCTACGATTTCCTTGCGGACCGCGCCGTGAAAATGGTAGGCGTGGAAGCTGGAGGGCGCTCCCCCCGGCTGGGTGATCATGCTGCGCGCTTTGCGGGCGGCAAGCCCGGCGTTCTCCACGGCACTTACACTTACGTGCTTCAGACCGAGGACGGACAGATCGCCAACACGCATTCGGTATCCGCCGGCCTGGATTACCCCGCCGTGGGGCCAGAGCACGCGGCGCTATATCGGCAGGGCCGGGTGGAGTACACTCAGGTGAGCGACGGAGAGGCGCTGGAGGCAGCGCGCGTGCTGGCGCGCAGGGAGGGTATCATCCCGGCGCTCGAGCCCGCCCACGCGCTGGCTGAGGTTATGAAACGCGCGCCGACGATGAGCCGGGAACAGGTCGTGATCGTCAACCTCTCCGGCCGCGGCGACAAGGATTTGGGGATTTTTCAGGCAGCCGGAATCCTGTAGGAATTGTCGATTGAAGATTGTCGTTTGACGATTGAAGAGTGCGCAGTGCCGATTTCGTTCAATCGACAATCATCAATCATCAATTTGGCCGTGCCTGCGGTTTCCACATCCCGGATTGAGGCGCGGTTTCGCGAGTTGCGCGAGCGCCGCGCAAAAGGTCTGGCTGTGTACCTCACGGCCGGTGATCCGACGCTTGAGGACACAGGGCGCATTTTGGCGGCGGTCGATCATGGCGGGGCGGACGTCATCGAGCTGGGGGTGCCGTTCTCCGACCCGCTGGCCGACGGCCCGGTCATCCAGCGCGCATCCGAGCGGGCGCTCAAATCGGGTGCGACGTTGCGGAGGATCCTTGAGTGGCTACCGCGCTGGCGCGAGGCCGCACGCGCGCCGATGATTCTGTTTAGTTACTACAATCCCGTGCTGCAATTTGGGCTGGAGAGTTTCGCGCGGGAGGCGAGGCACGCGGGCGCAGACGGGGCGCTGATTGTTGACCTGACGCCCGAGGAAGCTGAACGTTACGTCCGGGCAATGCGCAGGCAAAACCTCGATACGGTTTTCCTGGTTTCGCCCACCTCGACCGACGCGCGGTTGAAACGCGCTGCAGAGCTCTCCTCGGGTTTCCTGTACTTGGTTTCGCGCACGGGTACGACCGGCGAGCGCAGTGAACTCTCGGCGAGTGCCCGGACGCTCGTGGAGTGCGCGCGAAGGTTCACCCAATTGCCGCTTGCGGTGGGATTCGGCATTTCCAACCCGGCCCAGGTCCGCGAAGTCCAGGGGTTCGCCGATGCGGCCGTCGTCGGCAGCGCGGTGGTGCACGCCATCGAAGAAGGTTATCATTCTGGAGGCGCGGCGGCGATCGAGCGATTCGTCCGCTGGCTCAAGGAAGGAACAGGGAGCAATCCCGCATGAGCGACGTCGAGGGATGGCGCAAACACATTGACGAGATTGACCAGGAGCTGGTGAAGCTGCTCAACCAGCGTTCGCGCTGCGCGGTGGAGATTGGCCATCTCAAGCAGAGACTGAACATACCGGCCTGGCAGCCGGAGCGCGAGGCGGAAATCCTGCGCAACGTGGTGAAGTCCAACCACGGCCCGCTGGACGACGCGGCCATCCGCCGCCTGTTCGAACGCATCATTGACGAGGCCCGCGCGCTCGAGCGCCACGCGATGCAGGGCGGAAGTGTCCCGGGGAGGGAGTAATCGAATATGGTGGTCGTGATGCAAGAAGGCGCGACGGAAGAACAGATCCAGCGCGTCATCAACAAACTGATGGACATGGGATTCGACATCCACCGCTCGACGGGCGCGCGGCACACCGTGCTCGGGGCAGTGGGCGCCAAGATCGACTTTGACATTCGGGACATCGAGCTGCTTGAGGGCGTGGCAGAGGTGCTGCGGATCTCGGCGCCCTACAAGTTGGCCAGCCGCCATTTCCGCCCCGAGGGCTCAGTCATTCCGCTCGGCAAAGGGGTCGCGGCGGGCGGCGAGCAGGTCGTGGTGATGGCGGGCCCATGCGCCGTGGAGGGCCCCGAGCAGATCGAAGCGATCGCCGAGCAAGTCGCGAAGTGCGGAGCACGCGTTCTGCGCGGCGGAGCTTTCAAGCCCCGCACGTCGCCTTACAGCTTCCAAGGCTTGGGGCCGAAAGGGTTGGAGTTCATGCGCCGCGCCGCCGACAAGCACGACATGCTGGTGGTCTCGGAGGTGATGGACCATACCCAGATCCCCATGATGCTCGAGTACGTGGACGTGCTCCAGGTGGGCGCGCGCAACATGCAGAACTACAATCTGCTGAAGGAGCTGGGCAAGGTGCCAAAACCCATTTTGCTCAAGCGCGGCATTGCCGCCACGATCGAGGAGCTGCTGCTTTCGGCCGAGTACATCATGGCAGGAGGCAACTACAACGTCATCCTCTGTGAGCGCGGCATCCGGACTTTCGAGAGTTACACGCGCAATACGCTGGACGTTTCGGCGATTCCGGTTATCAAGAAGCTTTCACACCTGCCGATCATCGTCGACCCTTCGCACGGGACCGGGCGGCGCGACAAGGTAGCGCCGATGGCACGGGCTGCCCTGGCGGCGGGAGGCGATGGGCTTCTGATCGAAGTCCACCACAATCCCGACAAAGCCTTGAGCGATGGCGCCCAGTCACTCTATCCGGACCAGTTTGAGCAGTTGATGAAAGAGTTGCGGATGATTGCGCCTGCTGTGGGGAGGACGGTGTAGGATTTAGGATTCAGGACCAAGGATTCAGCAGGCATGTGTGACCTCCAAGCTCCACTGTGCGGCCTTGCTTCTGACTCCTGACTTCTGATGTCTTTTTCCCATGTCCCCGAATTTTCGCCACATCTCGATCATCGGCTTGGGCCTGATGGGCGGGTCCTGGGGACTGGCGCTCAAGCAGCGTGACTTCCCGGCGCACCGGGTGGGCTGCGACCGGGCGGAAGTGTTGGATCGGGCGCTGGCGGCCGGGGCGGTCGAGGAGGGGAGCGTCGACCTCTCCGCGGCCGTCCGCGACGCCGACCTCGTCATTCTGGCGACGCCCGTCGGGGTCATCCTCGACCTACTTCCCCAGCTCAAGGCGGTCGTTCAGCCGCGCGCGCTCGTCACGGATGTCGGTAGTACCAAACGTCTGATCTGCCGGCGAGCCCGGGATGTTTTTGGCGAAGAACCGCTCTTTCTCGGTGGGCATCCCCTGGCGGGGAAAGAGCGTTCAGGTCTCGAGAACGCTGACGCGGGGTTGCTGGAGAATGCGCGGTATGTCCTGACGCCACTTTCCCCGGATCACTTGGCGGACGAGCGTGTGCAGGCCTTTTCTTCGCTGCTCGAAATGCTGGGGGCGCGGCCCTTCGTGACCGAAGCCTCGACCCACGACCGTGCGGTTGCTTTTCTCTCCCACCTGCCGCAACTCGTGTCCTCTGGTGTGGCCAGCATGATTGCCGAGCAGAGTGCCGAAGATTTCCTGCCCCTGGAATTGGCCGCTTCGGGTTTCCGCGACGTCACGCGTTTGGCTGAAGGCCCGTACGGTCTCTGGCGTGACATTTGCCTGACGAACATCGAGAATATCCAGTCGGCACTCGAGGCCTTGATTGACAAACTGGAAGCGATGAAGCTGCACCTGAGCGACCGTGAGCTCGAACGCGACTTCAAGCAAGCCGCGAGGTTGCGTGAGCGTCTACAGGAGAGCGGCGGGTCATCTCCCCAGCGATCCTGAGGTCTTTTCCATGTCTGCGTGTGCATCTTCATATTCCTCTCGCAGGTATCTCGTCCTTGCGGTGGTTCAAAAGTGGTAAAATCCCGCCGACGATTTTCCCCGGCGGCGTTATGGAATCAGCTCCCCCATCTTTGAGCGAGATCGCGAATCCCACTGCGGCGGACGCTCCGGGGAGGAGAAGGGTTGCATTGTGGCTTCTGACCGCGACCCTGACGGGCGCCGTCATCATGGGGCTGGAGCTTTTGGCGTTTCGGCTCTACGCCCCGTACTTCGGCTACACGATCTACGTGTGGGGGAGTCTCATTTCGGTGGTGATGGTTGCCCTCACGCTCGGCTACGCTCTGGGCGGCTGGATGGCCGACCGCAGCCAGACGGATTTCCCCCTTTACGCCGTGATCCTGGCGAGCGCCTTCTATCAGCTGGTCATCGTTCTAACGAACCGCTGGCTACTCGCCTGGTTGTGGCCTTGGGGAGAATTCACCGGCACGGTGGTGGCGAGTTTGATTATCTTCACGCCGCCCATGACCGCCCTGGCGGTCACCTCTCCGTTTGTCATTCGCTTGCTGGCGCGCGTCGGAAGAGTCGGGGTAACGGCCGGCAAGGTGTACGCGCTCGCCACCGTGGGCAGCATCGCGGGGACGTTGCTCACCAGCTTCTATCTCGTCCCGCGCTTCGGGACCCAGGCGACCTTGAAGTTGCTCTGCGGCACCTCCCTGGCAATCGGCGTCCTGGGGCTGGCAGCCAAGCGGAAGAGGGCGCTCGCCGGCCTGTTGCTGCTCGTCGGGCTGGCGCTGGCACCCGAGCCGCCCCTGCCTGGGTACGAGATCTGGCGCGCGGAGTCAGCCTACAACTTGGTGCGGGTCATTCGTACGCAGGGTTTTATGTGGCTGGCGCTGAATGACGCGCGGTTCTCGCACACGACGCGCAAGGAAGGCGCCGTCTGGTCGGGGTCCTACCAGGACGATTACGCCCTCGGCCCGCTGCTGGTCGAGGGGCGGCGGTTGTTGGTGTTGGGGATGGGCGCGGGCGGCTCGATCCGCATGACGCGACTCACCGCGCCCGATATCGAAATTGACGCGGTGGAGATTGACCCGCTGGTGGTCGAGGCGGCGGACCGCTTCTTCGGCCTGCGCGCGGAACCTAACCGGCTCCGAATCCAAGTGGCCGACGCGCGGCCCTGGTTGGCCCGCAGCCGCGCCAGCTACGACCTCATCCACGTAGACCTCTACCACGGCGGGCCGTATGTTCCTTTCTATCTCGTGACCGAGGAATTTTTCCGTCTGGTCCGGGCGCGCCTCGCACCGGACGGACTGCTGATGATGAATGTTTACGATCTGGGCGCGGAGCAGGAAATTCTCTCGGCGATTGTGGCGACGCTGCGGCGCGTCTATCCGTCGGTGCTGGTGCTCTCCCGCGCCGACCAGAACCACATTCTGTTTGCCTTCCCGCAGGCGCGCTCGCTGGACTCTATCCGGGCGCAGCTTCAAGAAGCTGCCCAAGGTCAGGGCGGAACCGCCGATCTGGCACGCCGCGCCGCGACCTCGCTCCAGGAGTTTATCCCGGCGGCGGGCACCCCGGTCTTCACCGACGACCACGCGCCCATCGAGGAATTCACCCGGCGGATGTTGTCAAGGCAGTAATGGCTCGCGTCATGCCCTCCCAGTCGGGCTACAATAATCAGCGGCGCGTGAGACCCTCTATGGAACTGCTGCGACAGTGGGGAAAATCGAAGCTGGTGCAGGCGTGCGCGTTGGGGCTGGCCGGCGCCGCGCTCGTGCTGGGTGTGGAGCGCGTGGGCTGGCTTGACACCGCCGAGCGCAAATCGTTGGATTGGCGCTTCCGCGCCTTCACCCAGGAGCGACGCGCCAGCCGCGACATTGTCATCATCGCGCTCGACGACACGAGCTTTGGCGCGCAGGGGATGCTGGACAATTTCGGGCGCTGGCCCTGGCGGCGGAAACTCTACGCCGGCTTGGTCCACTACCTGAACGAGTGGGGGGCGCGGGTGATCGGACTAGACCTGGTTTTCCAGGGCGCCGACCCCCACGCCGGCGATGACGCCATGCTTGCCGATGCCTTGGCCGAGCGCCGCAGCGCTGTCCTGGCGTTTGCCCTCAACATGGGGACCTTCCGCGAGACGGATCCCTCGGCGCAGGAAAGACTTCGGAAGCGCCTCTCGCCTTTTACCCTTCAGATCAAGCAGCAAGCCCCGCTCGTGCTGCAGGCTTATTCCGGAATTGACCTCTCGCAGGACGAATTCCTGCGGTCGGCGGCGGGCATGGGCTGTATCACCATCCAGTCCGACCCCGACGGGCCGGTGCGGACCGTCATGCCACTGTTTCGGTTTCGCGACGACTACTGTCCGTCCTTCCCGCTGGTCGTCGCCGCGCTCGCACTCGGGCAGAAACCGGAGCTGACAGTGGCGCCTGGGCCCGTCCTGGAGTATGCCGGCCGGAAGGCACCGCTCGATGAACGGGGCCGGTTGCTGGTGCGCTGGTATGGCCCCGCGTACACCTACAAGCACTACTCAGTATGGAAGGTTTTCAATTCCGCCCTGGCCTACGACAACGGTCAGAAGCCCGAGATTCCCCCCGAGGCGTTCAAAGACAAGATCGTCCTGATTGGCGCGACGGCAGCGAGCGCCTCCGACGTGCGCTCCAACGCCTTCTCGCCGAGTTACCCGGGCGTGGAGATTCACGCCACGGTGATTGATAACCTGTTGCAGGGGGACTTCTTGCGTGCGGTGCCCGAACCCTGGACGGCTGCAGCCATCCTACTGCTGGCGCTGCTCATGGCGGGTCTGGTGTACATGTTTCGCTCGGCGCTGCTCTATACGCTCCTGGCACTGCTGGCGGGGCTGGCCTACTTCGCCGGGGTATGCGCTCTTTTCCGCAGCCAGAATCTCTGGGCGCCCATGGTGGGGCCGGTCGCCGCCGGAGTCGTCGCGTTTACGGGCTCGACGCTGACTCGGTACGCCACCGAAGGCCGCGAGAAGCGAAAGTACCGCAAGACGCTGCTCAAGTATCTTTCGCCCCAACTGGTTGAGACCATCATGCAGGACTTCAATTGGGCGAGCCTGCGGGCCGAGAAGCGTAACCTGACCGTGCTCTTCAGCGACATCCGCGGGTTCACGAGCATCTCGGAGAAGCTGCCGCCGGAAGCCGTGGTCGCCACCCTGAACGAGCACTTGAACATGATGGTCTCCGTCATCTTCAAGCACCACGGCACGCTCGACAAGTTTATCGGCGATTGCGTGATGGCCTTCTGGGGGGCGCCGCTGGTCCAACCCAACCACGCGGAGCTGGCCGCGCGCGCCGCGCTCGACATGATCGAGGGGCTGGAAAAATTGAATCGAAAGTGGCAAAGTGAAGGTCGGCCGACCCTTCAGATTGGCGTCGGCATCAATACGGGCGAAATGCTTTTTGGCAATATCGGCTCGGAGCAGCGGATGGATTTCACTGTCATCGGGGACAATGTCAACCTCGGATCGCGGCTGGAGAGTTCCACCAAGGAACTGCACGCCACCATCGTCGTCAGCGATGGCACGTACCAGCACATCCGGGACAAAGCCCGGGTGCGTCCGCTGGGAGAAATTTCGGTGAAGGGCAAGGCCCAGAAAACTGTGGTTTACGAACTACTGGGGATGACCGATACCGTCGAGGTCAGAGAGGCCGCGTCATGAGACGAATACCCGAGGTCTGTTCGTTGCTGGTCTTGTGCGCCGCGTTGACGGCCTGGGGGGCTCCTCCTCCCGCCAGCCCGCAGGACCAGAGTCAACAGGACCAGTCCCAGCAGGGTCAGGGGAAGTCCGACAAAGACCAGCAAAAGAAGAAAAAGAAGGGCGGATTCTTCTCGGGTCTGAAGGCCGTCACCGGCGAGAGTTCGGAGCAGCAGGAAGTGACTGCTACCGCCGGCAGCAAGACAGTCGGCGAGGGCGAGCAGATCAGCGAGGCCAAGCCGACGGCCGCCGACCGGCAAGCCGTCACCGCAATGGAGAATTACTCCATTCCGGAAAAGGACGTAAAGAAATTCCAGGACGAGGGGCAACTGAAGCCCAAGCAGTGAGGAGGAGCAGATGAAGCGAACCAAGGCTTTTCACATCGGGCTGTGGGCCGCACAGATTCTGGCCGTCCTCGCGCTGCTTGGGCTGGCTCCCGAGGCCAGGGCGCAGTTCGGGGACTTTCTTAAGAAAGCCGCCGGGAAGGCGCAGAAGGTCCAGAAAGCCCTCCAGCCGATGACAGTCGAAGAAGAGCGTGAAGTGGGCCGCGAGGTCGCGGCCAGGGTGGTGGCGTTTTTCCATCTTTACAAAAACGAGCCGCTCACCCGCTACGTTAACATGGTAGGCGCCACGGTGGCGGCGCAGGCGGAACGCAAAGACATCACCTATCATTTCGCGGTCCTCGATTCCGACGACATTAATGCTTTCTCCGCCCCGGGCGGCTACATCTTCATTACGCGCGGCGCCGTGGCGCTGTGTGAGGACGAATCGGAATTGGCGGGGGTGCTCGCCCACGAGGTGGGTCACGTGGCGGGGAAACACGTCCTGAAGATCGTGGAGCGCGATAAGGCCATGCGTGCCGGTATGGACGAAGCCAAGGCCCACATGCCGGGCAGCGCCTACCTCCACAAGATGTCGAAGGGCATCCTGATCAAGCTCATTGACCAGGGTCTTGCCCCCGGCGACGAATACGATGCCGACCAGCGCGGCGTGAGATACGCGCATGCGGCGGGTTATCCCGCGGACGGACTGGCGCGGTTCCTCACCAAGCTCGACCAGGCTACCGAGCAGGGCGGCAAGTCCTTCTGGACGCGCACCCACCCGCCCGTCAAAGACCGCAACGTGCGCATCCAGCAGACCCTCACCGCCCAGCGCTGGGAGGACGCCGACCGGCCCAAGCTTGCGGACCGTTTCGCCGCTGAGACCAAGACGCTGAAAGCCAAGAAAGCCTGAAGAGGAAAGGGGCGGGACTTAATCTGCGGAGGGGCTCTTTGTCTCTTGCGTTTTGTTTCGCGTTATGTTATAATACTAGGCTATGGAATGGCGGAAAAGGCATTGCCAGGACCAGCCTCGCGCGGCGCCCAGCACACTGGAAACATGGCTCCCTATATATAGTGAAAACACAAAGCTGATATCTTATTGAAAACAAAGGGAAACGCCCAAAACAAGGCTAAAACGAACCTAGCGGCACTATCTGCTTAAGAATCAACTAGATAGTTCAGAAGACGGGGGCTAATTCGTGCAGGATTCGCGGGCTCCCCAAACGCAATTCCAGCAGCTATTGCAGGCGTCCTCGTGAACAAGGTCTATCCCAGCGCCGACGCCGCCATCTTCGATGTGACTGGCGGTGCCACGATCATGGTGGGGGGCTTCGGGCTATGCGGCACCCCAGAGAACCTGATCGAAGCAGTGCGCCGTAAGGGCGTCAAGGATCTCACCGTCATCAGCAACAATGCGGGAGTGGAAGGCCGAGGTATCGGCCGCTGGCTGGAGAACCGCCAGATCAAGAAGATCATCGGGACTTACATCGGCGAGAACAAGCTGTATGAAGAACTCGTGCTGAAAGGTGAACTTGAAGCCGACCTGATTCCCCAGGGAACATTTTCCGAGTGCATCCGGGCAGGGGGCGCAGGCATCCCAGCTTTTTACACGCCCACAGGCGTGGGAACCATTATCGCCGAGGGCAAAGACGTTCGGGAGTTCGACGGCCGGAAGTATCTGCTGGAGCGGGCATTGAAGGCGGACTTCGCCTTCGTCAAGGCCTGGAAGGGCGACCGCTGGGGCAACCTGATCTACCGCAAGACCGCGCGCAACTTCAATCCGATGATGGCGACTGCGGCGAAGGTAACCATCGCCGAAGTGGAAGAGATTGTCGAACTCGGCGAGCTCCAGCCGGATTCGGTCCACACCCCCAGCATTTATGTGCAGCGGATCGTCCGGGGCGACCACTTCGAGAAGCACATTGAGAAACGCACGGTGAGGGAAAGGACCTGATGGACAAGCGGGAGCGGATCGTACGCCGCGTGGCGCAGGAGGTGAAGGACGGCTACTACGTCAACCTGGGTATCGGCATGCCGACGCTGGTGGCCAACTACATTCCATCAGGGACAGAGGTGGTGCTGCAATCCGAAAACGGCATGCTGGGCGTAGGACCCTACCCGTTCGAGGGGGACGAGGACCCTGACCTCATTAACGCCGGGAAGGAGACCATCTCGGAGATTCCCGGCTGCGCGTATTTCGATAGCGCCGAATCTTTCGCCATGATTCGCGGCGGCCACGTCGACCTGACGGTACTCGGGGCCATGGAGGTGGACGAGCAAGGCAATCTGGCGAACTGGATGATCCCGGGAAAGATGGTGAAGGGCATCGGCGGTGCGATGGATCTGGTGGCAAGCGCCAAGCGCGTCATCGTGGCCATGGAACACACGGCGCGTGATGGCAAGCCGAAGATTCTCAAACGGTGTACCCTGCCCCTGACGGGCGTCGGTGTGGTCGATACGGTTATCACCGAACTCGCCGTCATTGACGTGACCCCGGAAGGACTGCTGCTGAAGGAACTGGGCCCCGGCGCCACGGTCGAGACCGTGCAAAAGGCGACGGAGCCGGTTCTGGCCATCGACCGGAACCTGCGCAGCTATGCCGTGGGGGAGAATTGACGATTGATGGCTGAAAGGCTGTGGTCCGTCCGCGGCTGGTGAGGCCGCCTTCCTGCAGGGAAAGCGCCCCCGTTCAACCGCGGCGCCAGGAGTCGTCCTCACCCAAAACACATGGACAACCAAATGTCGCGATCAAAACCAAATCAGGCTACTGATGCCGAAGCCGTGGACCCACACTGGCATTGGCTTCACAAAATCGGCGGCGTAGCCGCCCTGATCATGGCAATAATCATCCCGCTGCAGCTCATCGTCTTCATCGTGTCGCCGCCGCCCACCACCGTCACCGGCTGGTTCACGTTGTTTCAGAACAACAACCTCCTGGGACTCCTGTCTTTTGAATTCTTGTTTGTTGTCTACGGGGTCCTCTCGATCCCGATGGCTCTCGCCCTCTACATTGCCCTCAGACGAACGAGTCAATCTTTCACGGCCATCTATCTGACCCTTAACCTCGTTGGGGTTGTGGCCCTCTTTGCGGCGAGGCCAGCCTTTGACATGCTTTACCTGAGCAACCACTACGCGGCCGCGACAAGCGATGCGCAGAGATCTGTGTTCCTGGCGGCAGGCGAGGCGATGCTAGCTGTCTTCCACGGCACAACTTTCCTCGTGAGCTACGTCCTCGGGTCGCTTACCGGCCTGATCATCTCGCTTGTCATGCTGCAGAGCACTATCTTCAGTAAATTAACTGCGTACCTACGTATTATATCAAGCGTACTGGATTTTGGCATCTTTGTGCCGACGATCGGCATCTTCATCTCGGCCTTTTCCGTCGTCCTTTTATTGATCTGGAACATCCTGGTTGCCCGAAGGCTCTTGCAGCTAGGGCAACGTGCTGGAACTGTTTACGGGGAATAGGCGGTGACTCGATGGAAATCAACAGCATCGTGATCGTGAGTCTGGCCGCGCCGAAAGAAAAAGTCTGGGGCCAATTGCTGGCCCTGAGTCCCGCCGGCGTGACGGTGCGCGGGATTGAACTGGACTCATTCGATGATTTTCTGCG
>CAZBWJ010000036.1:0-32318 GCA_964495535.1 uncultured Acidobacteriota bacterium
AGAGGATAATAGCCTTGGGCTGGACGAATCTCGGCAAATCGCATCCGCAAATCTCGAATCGCCAACTCCGATGAATATGGGGCTTAGAAAACAAAAGCGGTGGGGCAATTCGTGAAGCGATCTCCACCCCCACCGCTCGCAGGCTTAGTTCGCCGAGGGAACCAGGATGTGAACAAAGCGGCCCAGGCGGCCCTTGTCCTCGAACCTTACGACACCCGCCACCTTGGCGTAGAGGGTGTCATCCTTGCCGAGGCCGACGTTGTCTCCCGGCTTCAGGCGCGTGCCGCGTTGCCGAACCAGGATGGAGCCGCCGGAAACCAGTTGTCCGTCAAACCGCTTGACGCCCAGCCGCTGGGCGTTGGAGTCGCGCCCGTTGCGGGAACTCCCTAGACCTTTCTTGTGTGCCATAACAGAATGCCTCGTCCTTGTGTCTGCTTGCCCCGGAGCCCTAAGCGGCAACAATGTCCTTGATAAGGACTTCGCTGAAAGCCTGCCGATGCCCGGTGGTGCGCCGGTACTGCTTCTTCCGCTTGTACTTGAGGACGCGGACCTTGGGTGCACGCGCGTTGCGCAGGATGACGCCCGTTACTCTGGCGTTCTCAACCAGCGGCGTGCCAACACTCAGCCTCTCCTTGCGAACCGCGCAAACGTGGTTGAACTCCACGCCAGCGCCGGCTTCACCCGGCAGCCGCTCCACCCGGATGATGTCCCCTGGCGAAACCTTGTATTCCTTTCCGCCCGTGCGGAAGATTGCGTACATTCAGTAGCCTCTCTTATCGAATCTCGCCACACCCATTATATAGCCCGCCACGAATTTGGTCAACGTTGTGATTCTAGACAAGATATGCTGCCCATCTCCGATTCCCAACTCATTTGAGAGGCAGTGGAGAATTCCCCTGGTTCGCCCCGGCGACTTTCTTTGACTTCTCTGCCGCCTTGAGAACGAAACCCGTATGGTGTAAGAAGGGGTGTCCGAAAGGCGACTCATTTTCGAGAAGAACATCCTGCGCGTGGTTGAATTTTGAAGGAACGGGTCGAGTGAACTAGTCTTTCACGTTCAGATCGAAACAGGGGACAGTGCCAACCGTTCCATCGGGGGTAGGTCATGCTTCAAACTAGTGGGTCTCCCGCCAGGAGAATCGGACTCCTCCTCGACGGTCAGTGGCTTTCGGAGGGAGAACCGTTTGACGTACTCGCCCCTTATGACGCAAGGCTTGTGGCGACGACCTTTCGCGCTACGCCGGCTCACCTCAACGCTGCCATCGAAGCTGCCGTGCGCGCCTTCGAAACCACGCGCAAGCTGCCCTCCTGCGAACGGCAACGTGTGCTCCGGGCAGTAGCGGAGGGCATCGCGGCTCGACGGGAGGAAATCGGGCGCACTCTGGCGCTCGAAGCTGCAAAACCCATCAAGGCGGCGCGCGCTGAGGTCGAGCGCGCCATCTTCACGTTTTCGATTGCCGCGGAAGAAAGCACACGCATCTACGGTGAGTGGTTCCCGCTGGATCTTCAAGCCGCGACGGTGGGTCGCTGGGCCATGGTGCGGCGCTTTCCGGTAGGCCCGGTTGCTTCCATCACCCCGTTCAACTTTCCGCTTAACCTGGTGGCGCACAAGGTGGCGCCTGCCATAGCGGCAGGTTGCACGGTCGTCCACAAGCCCGCGCCCCAAACGCCGATCTGCTCGCTCCTGCTTGGCGAGATCGTCCAGGCGGCGGGCTGGCCGGCGGGTGGCCTCAACGTTCTGCCCCTCTCGAACGACGACGCCGGGCCGCTGGTCACCGACGATCGGCTGAAGATGCTCTCGTTCACCGGCAGCGCGGCGGTGGGCTGGGAGTTGAAGACGAAGGCGGGGAAGAAGCGGGTTATGCTGGAACTGGGCGGCAACGCCGGCGTTATCGTGCACCACGACGCAGACCTGACATACGCGGCAGAGCGATGCGTCCAGGGTGGGTTTTCTTACGCTGGCCAGATATGTATTTCCGTGCAGCGGATTTTCGTCCAGCGGAATGTCTGGGAGAGATTCTTGGCAGAGTTCGTGCCCCGGGCGCAAAAGCTGAAGGTCGGAGACCCGCTCGAAGAGACAACTGATGTTGGCCCGATGATCAGCGAGGCTGCCGCTCGACGCGCGGCGGAATGGGTGGAAGAAGCTGTGGCGGCGGGGGCTAAGATCCTCTGTGGTGGAAACCGGCGCGGCGCCTTGCTTGAACCTACCGTACTCACCTCAACTTCGCCCGACCAACGCGTCAACTGCGAGGAAGTCTTCGCCCCTGTGGTGACGGTGGAACCGTACGAGGATTTCGCAGCGGCCGTAAGAAGGGTGAACGACTCGGCCTTTGGGTTGCAGGCGGGAGTATTCACGCGAGATGCGAAGCTGCTGTTCGAAGCCTACGATGAGCTCCAGGTCGGCGGAGTAGTTGTGGGGGATGTGCCGACCTTTCGCATCGATCACATGCCGTACGGTGGCGTAAAAGACTCGGGGTTAGGCCGAGAGGGCCTGCGCTACGCGATCGAAGCGATGACTGAGCGTAGGCTGCTGGTTGTGAACCTACCCTGACGGCTGCGGCGAACTTCAGAAAGAGGACGCTTGCCGGCCGCCAGCGCTCAGATTGCCGGCACCTGCAGAACTCCCTCAAGGGAGGCGCGCTGCCAGAGCTATAGCCAATCCGGCGGCGTCCTGCGGCTCGGGCAGATTGGCGAATCCGCCCAGATAGCGTCCTTTCCGAAAGAGACAAAGCCCGCCCAGATATTGGTCCTTCGCCTGGAAGGCCTCGTCGGCGACCTTGGCTGGCGTCGTTCCGCCGAAGCCTTCCCGAAGCTTGCCCATAACCGCGGAGGCGGATTCCGCTGATGCCTCCGCGACGACAAACCCCTTGCCAAATTCATATTGCGCCACATAGCCCCGTTTCAGCAGACGCAGGCCCAGAACACTTTCCGGAATCAGGCGGACAGACAGCAGTTTCTCCGCGGGAAACCAGCCCAGCGCCTCCGGTGGCGCCGTGCGGCCCGAGAGGCGCTTTTCCATCTCCGCCACGAAGGCCTTCAGAGCAGGCGTCGAGTCCTCAGCGGAGCTGGCCGTCAGTTCCACGTAGTACTTGTCCTTGCAGAAGCTGGCGCGATGCGGCAGGACTTGGCCGCCCATGCCAATCGTCGCCGCGGGCAGGTTCGGATCTCGATTGGTGGCGAAGATTCCGTAGGCGGCCTCGGGGTCGGCCATCTCGGATACATCAACCACGATGGAATCGCCGCCTGATTTGCAGGTAACGTTCTGCATGCGGACAAAACCGTAGATCAGGTATCCTTCGGCGTTTCCATCCACGTACTCAAACAGGTTGTCGGCGACGAATTCGCGCCTCGCACCATCCTGCGCCCAGCCGGGGACGGCGCGACAGTCAATGAAGTCCGCCGCCCATGCCGTGGAGGCAAGAACCAGTATGGCCCCGGCCAGCTTCATAGGGTTCATGCAAACAACTCCTGGGCCCGGGTGAGCCGCTTCGCGACCTTCACTCCGAACGGGCAATTCACCGTGCAGGTTGCGCACTCACGGCAACGCACTTCGGCTACGTCCGGGGGCAGCGCGAGAAATTCCTCGCGGCCGAGGGAAAACTGGCCGTAGCCGTCCGCATACGTCAAATACCTCAGAATGTCCGCAACCGGCAGACCCTTGGCGCACGTCCCCTCGCACCTCCCGCACATGCGGCAGTAGAAGGGGTTGATGTACTCCAGTTGCCGGGCCAGCAGTTTCTCTTCGGCCGGTCCGTAAGGTTCAGCCATGGCCTTGAGGTCTTCATCCAGTTGCGCCATGTCGGTCATGCCAGGGATCGTGGTGTGGACGTTCGGATTGTTGAGCACCCACTTCAATGCCGCCAGCATGGCGCCTTGCCGCTGCAACTGCGGCGGAGGCGCAGGAGGCCGACCAGGGGGGCGAGCGCCGGGGGGCGGGGCCCCCGGGGGCCGGGCACCACGCTCAGAGGGAGGGGGACCGGGCGGCCTTCTACGGAACCCACCCGCCATCACCTTCATCCCGACTATCCCCATGCCGGCCTTGGCTCCCTGCTCGATGACTTCCCCGGTCTCGCCGTCCATCGAGAAGTTATAAACAGTGAGGACCACATCCATGAGCCCATTCTTCACCAGCTCCGGGATCAGCACCTTCGGGGCATGAGTGCTGACTCCCGCAAACCGGATCTTCCCCTGCTGCTTGGCGATCTGCTGCGCCTCAATCAGCTCGTCCTTTACATCTGCCATGCTGCTCTTACCGTGGAGATACCAGATGTCGAGGTAATCGGTGCCGAGTTCGCCCAAGCTCGTCTCCAGGTCTTTCAGCGCGCCCTGCTTGTCACTCGCGCCCGATTTACTGGAGAGAATGATGTCCTTGCGCTTGCGTTTGAGGGCTGCTCCCACCATGCGCTCGTTGTTGCCCTGCTGATAGCCCCGGGCCGTGTCGAAATAGTTGATGCCCAGGTCCGCGGCACGTTCGACAACGCTGGCGTCGGAAGTAATCATGCAACCGAAGCCCACCGTAGTGACCTTAAGGCCAGTCTTGCCCAGCACCCGGTAGCTGAGTTGGGGTGTTGAGCCGGGCTCGGTCGTTTTAGGACCTTCGGTTTGCGGCCAGAGGCCGGCGACGCCGGTCAGTGGCAGCGCAATCCCGGCAGTCAGGAAGTTACGGCGTGAAGAATCGTGCTTCATCAGAGCTCCTCCTAAGGGTGTAGTCGAAATTCAAACGCGCATCATAACGTTCTGTCACGTCTATATCAGTTAAAACGACTTTTCCAAAGGCTTGGTTACACTGCAAACGCTTACTTTAACTCGCTCCGGAGAGGGGCGGCAAGTGAATTCGCCGCAGAGACATTTTTACCTCGCCCCGGTGCTGTCTAAATGCGAGAAGGTCGGTGGCCCGGCTATAATGGCAGTCGCACAAAACGCAAGCGAGGGAGATTATGGAAGCTTTTCGTTATCACGTGTTCGTTTGCGATCAGCAAAAAGCCGAGGGCGCACCATGCTGCGCCGCACGGGGCTCCGGGAAGACGATTGAAGCGCTGCGCCGGGAGATTGCCGCGTGCGGGCTGATGGACGAAGTCCAGATCACCGCCTGCGGTTCGCTGGGCCTCTGCGAGCGGGGACCGAACCTGATTGTCTATCCCGAGGGCGTGTGGTACTCGGGCGTGCGACCGGAAGACGTCCCGGAGCTGGTGAAGACCCATTTCCAGGAAGGGCGCGTGCTGGAGCGTCTGGCCAATGCGGACGCTGCGGCGCTCGCGGCGGAGATCCGGTCAAATCGCGCCAAGATGCTGGCTGCTTTGCGCGCCAAAGACGCCGCGGGGGCGCTCCCCGATGAGCTGGCGCAGACCATCCGGGCTTTCCAGGAAAGCCGTGTGATGCTCACCGCCATTGAACTGGACTTGTTCACGGCGGTGGGGCAAGACGCAAGCGCCGAGGAGGTTGCCACCAAGCTTGCAACCGACCCGCGGGCCACGGAGATGTTGATGAACGCGCTGGTCGCCACGGGCATGCTGACGAAACAGGAGGGCACATTCCACAACACACCTCTCGTCGCCCGCTACTTCGTCAAAGATTCTCCGGACGACGCGCGCGCCGCCATGATGCATACCGTCCACCTGTGGCGGCGCTGGTCCACGCTCACCGACTGCGTCCGTGCGGGCACCGCGGTCGCTCGCGAGGAGATGCGCGAGCGTGGTGAGGAGTGGACATGGGCCTTTATCGCCGCCATGCATCGTAACGCCGTGGAGCGCGCGCTCCAGGTTGTCCAGGCGGTGGGCACGGAAGGCGTGGAGCGCCTGCTGGACGTCGGCGGCGGGTCAGGAGCCTACTCCATCGCCTTTGCGCGGGCCAGCGAGAAGATTCATGCTGAGGTGCTTGATCTGGAGACCGTTATCCCCATCGCGCAAAGCCATATCGAAAAAGCCGGCTTGACCGGCCGCATTAGGACCCGCGCGGGAGATTTGCGCGCTGGCAAACTGGGCGAGGGATTCAACCTGGTGTTCGTCTCGGCTATATGCCACATGCTGAGTCCCGAGGAGAACCGGGATTTGCTCCAGCGGTGCCACGCGGCCCTGGCACCGAGCGGTCGGGTCGTTATTCAAGATTTCATCCTGGAGGCTGATAAGACGGCGCCGAAGTCGGCGGCGCTGTTTGCGCTCAATATGCTGGTAGGAACGCGCGCCGGGACGAGCTACAGTGAAGAGGAATACGCTGCCTGGCTGCGGGAAACAGGTTTTCAGGATGTCCGGCGCATCCGGCTGCCCGGGCCCTCAGGCCTGATGCTGGGCAGGCGGCGGTGAATGAACTCTACAAGCTGTCCGACTGGACTAGTCCAGCTTCAACAAGAAGATCCCGTGGCCGACGCCTGCCGGCTCATCGTTGCGCGCTGACTGGAACGCTATCCACTTCCCGTCCGGGCTGACTACGGGGTTCGAAGCTTTGTAGCCCTCGTAGTCGCCCCAGTGCGTCAGGCGCACGAAGTCTTCGCTGCTGGGCACCAGCCTCAGTTTCCAGATATCAATGTTCGCCCACCTCTGATCGGTCGGTACATTCTGGCCGCGGCTCGATTCCACCAGCGTCCATTCGCCGTCCGGCGAGATTCCCTCCACTTCGTTGTATTCGTCGGCAAGCTTGCGGTACACGGTGATCCTTCCGGTGTTCAGATCAATTCCCATGACATCAGCGAGCGGAGAACGATAGCAGGTGTAAATCAGTTCCGTGTCGTCGTGGCGGAAATCCTGCGCCTCCAGCGTGCATGCGGGCGCCTTGGCGCGCGTCACTTCTTTCTTGTTAGCAAGAGTCGGAACGCCGTCTTGGTAAGCGATCTCCGCAGTGTAAAGGACGGATTCACCCGCCGCCAATTGATCGGGATACTGCCCGTGCGTATTGGCCCAGGCAATCTTCATCCGTTGGCGGGAAATGGCCACGCCCTCGGAGATCTTGTGGCCAAGCGCCGCGGGCGCGGTCTTCGAGTCGGCCTTCATCACCCACATTTCCTGGTCGCGGTCGCGCGTGGTGCGGATGTCGGTGAAGGTTGGCGCTCCGATGAGGAAGAAATCGCCGTTGGGCAAGTACTGGACGCGCAGAAATCCTGTGTGCTGGAAATGTCCAGTGAGAAGGCGCGTCAGCCGAGTTTCCAGATCGATTTCAAACGCATCCCCGAAGCTTTTGCCCATGAACGCAATGCGTTTCCCGTCGGGCGACCAGGCGGCGCGTTCCCCGAACCCAGTCAGTTGCGTGATGTTGGGCGGCAGGTTCTTTTCCGGGTTTCCGACCTTCTTCGCTTGGGCCAGGGAAGACTGCGGAACCGAGAGTAGCGCCGCAGCCACCAGACAAAGGGCGATTCGTTTGTCTGGCATGAGTGAGGCCTCCTTTGGGTCCTGGAGCGGCGCTCGGTGAGCGCCGGAAATGGGGCGACGGTCATTGACTGCCGCTAGAGAAAGCCGCGGAGTCAAAGGACGACCCTGCTCAACCGCCGCGGTTGATCCCGGCCGCGCCGGGAGCCTCGAGGGGCGTGGGGGCCGGAGCCTGCGAAGATTTCGCCGCACCTTGGGAAATCTGGACGAGCGGGCTGACCAGGGAAGTCATCTCCTCCTCGTTGCGCAGCAGGTCCGTCAAGGTTGTCTTGCTGAGCACCTGGTCCACGACGTTCTGCACGGCACGCCAGAGCGAGCGAATCGAGCAATCCACCGAGCGCGCGCAGGTTTCCTCAATGCCGGTGTGGTCCGTGCAAAAGCCGGATTCAAACAAGCGCCTGCCCAGCGCGGCCAGGGCATCACCGACGGCAATCTGATCCGGTGGGCGCGAGAGGGTATAGCCGCCAATCTGGCCGCGGGCGCTCTTGACCAGCCCGGCGCGCCGCAAAATCCGCATCAGCTTGGCGACGTAGAAACTGGAGATTCCCTCGGCTTCGCTGACTTCAGGAATGGTGAGGCCAGCTCTCCCGCCCTGCCGCGCGATGCGCAGCAGGCAGCGGAGGCCGTATTCTTCTTGAGAACTGAATTTCATAGTTGCTCTTTGTAGCGCCGCCCTTCGGGGCGGCATGCCGGACTGGAGCCCGCCGCCACTTCACATCAGGCCAAGCTGAAGGCGGGCCGCCTCCGACATCCGGCTCATATCCCAGGGCGGGTCCCACACCAGCTCCACCTTAACATCCTTGACCCCGGCAAGCTGCTTGATCTTGTCCTGAACTCCCATCACCAGCCAGCCGGCCGCCGGGCAACTCGGCGCGGTGAGCGTCATCTTGACGTACACCTCACCCGATTCCTCCACTTTCAGCTCGTAAATCAGCCCGAGGTCGTAAATGTTGACCGGGATCTCCGGGTCATAGCAGTTCCGCAAGACCTCAGCGATGATCTTATCGTGTAGGGCGATGGCCTCAGTTGCGTCCATGAACTTGCTCCGCGCGATGCGGCCCACTCACTCCGTGGTGACAACTTCCTCGCCTCCGGCGAGCGCGCTGCGCAGCGTGTGCCAGGCCAGCGTGGCGCATTTCACGCGCACGGGAAACTCGGATACTCCGGAGAATACCGCCAGCTTGCCCAGGTCAGGTCCTTTCCCGTCGCGCTCGGCTTGGCCGGTCACCAGGTCGTGAAATCTGGCAAAAAGGGCTTCGGCTTCGTCGCGAGTCTTGCCCTTCAGCACCTGTGTCAGGATCGACGCCGAAGCCGTGGAGATGGCGCAGCCGGTCCCCTGAAAGCTGAGGTCGGCGATCCGGTCGCCCTCCAGCTTGACGTAGAGCATCACCTTGTCGCCGCACAGCGGGTTGTAACCTTGGGCGCTGCGGCTGGCGTCCCCCATGGCGCGAAAGTTGTGCGGATGCTTGCTGTGATCCAGGATGACCTCTTGATATAGCGCGCGCAGGTCGGACATCAGCCCAGGATCTCCTTGACCTTCTGGATGCCTTTCACCAGGGCGTCAATTTCCTCTCGCGTGTTGTAGAACGCGAGCGAAGCCCGCGTGGTGGCGGGCACGCCGAAGCGGTCCATCAACGGCTGGGCGCAGTGGTGCCCGGTGCGCACCGCGATGCCCTCCTGGTCCAGCACCGTGCCGACGTCGTGGGGATGCAGGCTGTCAAGCACAAAGGAGAGCACGGCCGCTTTCTCCTTTGCCGTGCCGATGAGCCGCAGGCCCGGGAGGCGCGAGAGCGCCTCCGTAGCGTAGCGAAGCAGCTCCTGCTCGTACGCGCCCAGGTTGTCGAAACCCAGCTCGTTCACGTAATCGATGGCTGCGCCGAGCCCGATGGTGCCGGCGATGTTGGGCGTCCCCGCTTCAAACTTGTAGGGAATGACGTTGTACGCCGTCTTGGCGAAGGAGACGGAACTGATCATGTCTCCGCCACTCTGATAGGGAGGCAGGGCGGCGAGCAGGGCGGCCTTGCCGTAGAGCACCCCGATGCCGGTGGGGCCGTAGAGCTTGTGGCCGGAGAGAGCATAGAAATCGCAGTCCAGCGCCCGCACGTCCACCTTCAGGTGAGGCGCGGCCTGCGCGCCATCCAGGAGCACCGGAACGTTCCACCGGTGCGCTGACTGGATCATCTGCGCGACAGGATTGATGGTGCCCAGGACGTTCGAGACATGCGCGACCGCGACGAGCCGGGTGCGCGGGTTGAGCAGCTTCTCGAATTCCTCCCGCACCAGCTCCCCGGTGTCGTCAATGGGGGCCACGCGCAGCGACGCGCCCTTCTCTTCGCACAGGATTTGCCAGGGAACGATATTCGAGTGGTGCTCCATGGCAGTGATGAGGATTTCGTCGCCTGCCTGAAGGTTCTTTCGCCCGTAGGTGTTGGCCACCAGGTTGATGGCCTCGGTGGTCCCGCGCACGAAAATGATTTCGCGCGCCTCGCGAGCGTTGAGGAACTGCTGCACTTTGGCCCGGACGTCCTCATAGGCCCGCGTGGCCTCTTCGCTGAGGTAATGCACCCCGCGGTGGACGTTCGAGCACTGGGCGAGATAGAAGTGCTCTTCGGCCTCGATCACCGTCCGAGGCTTCTGGGTGGTGGCGGCATTGTCCAGATAAACCAGCGGCTTGCCGCGCACCTGCTCTTTCAGAATCGGGAAGTCTTCCCGGATCCGTTCCACGTCGAAAGCGGGCCGAGGGACCACGCGCGCCGCCGGCTTCGCCACTTCGGGAGCGGTCGCCATCACGCCGCCTCCTTTCTCGCCCCAGTTCCCAGACGCGCCTGCAAGGCGTCCTTGAGCCGGTCGCGCATCGGCCGGTACTTGACACGCTCGATCACCTCATTGGCGAAGGCGAAGGTGAGCAGGGCGCGGGCTTGGTCCCGCGCGATGCCGCGGGAGCGCAGGTAGAAGATGGCCTCCGGGTCAACCTGCCCGATGGTGGCCCCGTGGGTGCACTTGACGTCGTCGGCGAAGATCTCCAGTTGCGGCTTGCTGTTGATGACCGCGTCCTCGGAAAGCAGCAGGTTTTTGTTGCTCTGCTTGGAGTCGGTTTTCTGGGCATCCTGGCGCACGATCACGCGGCCGTTGAAAATGCCTGTGGACTGGCCGTCGAGCACACCTTTGTACAGTTCCCGGCTGCTCGCGTGGGGCACGGCATGGTCAATCGTGGTGTGATTGTCAACGTGCTGCTGGCCCGCAGTCATGTAAAGGCCGTGGAGCGCGGATTCGGCGCCTTCCCCGGCGAGCACCACGCTCAAGTCCTCGCGCGCGAGCGCGCCGCCGAAGGCGAACGAGTACGTTGAAACGTTGCTGCTGCGCGCCTGCTCCACCTGCACCGTGGCCAGGTGGAAGGCTGCCCGGCTTTCCTGCTGGAACTTCCCGTATTCCAGCACGGCGTTTTCGCCGGCCACAATCTCGGTGACCGCGTTGGTGAAGTAGAGTTCTTCATCCACTCCCAGGTATCCCTCAATCAGCGTGGCCTGGCTTTCCCGACCGGCAATAACGAGGGTTCGAGGGTGGGAAACGGAGGGCTGGCCGCGCGCCGTCGAAATGTAGAGCAGCACGAGGGGTTTTTCCACAATCAGGCCCTGGGGAATCTCGACGAAGGCCCCCTCGTTCAGGAAGGCAGTATTGAGGGCGACGAAGGCGTGATTCTCGAAGTCGGCGTAGCGGGCGAGATGCTGTTCCAAGGCCGGGTCGCCATTCGCCACCAGTTTCGCCAGACTGCCGGCTCTCACTCCCTTCGAGAATTCGGTGAGCGAGGATAGCTCGCGCTGATAATGCCCATTCACAAACACCAGCCGGCTCGAGTCCAGGCCGCACAGAGGAAGGCCCTTCAGGGCCTCGATGATTACTCCGGCGGGCCCGTCCGGCGCGGGTTGGAAAGGGGTGCTGGCGATGCGAGCAACGTTCGTGTACTTCCAATCCTCAAGCTGCGTGGTGGGGAAGCCCAGCTCGGCAAAGCGATGCACGGCGGATTTGCGAATCTCGTGGAGCCAGGAGGGCCCGGCGGCAGCCAGCTCCTGCTCGCGGCGCGCGAAGCTCGCGAGGTAAACGTCTTGATAGTCTTTAACCGCGGTCATTGTCAAATTCCGGGGTTCGGGACTCGGGGCCATCTGCCGCCCATCCAGTCCTCCCTGACCCTGCTCTTCTGAGTCCTGACTTCTGACTCCTAACCTTGCTGTGCCTGCGCCCCGACGGCTTCGTCGAGCCAGCCGTAACCCTTGCGCTCGAGTTCCTGGGCCAAATCCTTGCCGCCGGATTTGACGATGCGGCCGTCGTACAGCACGTGCACAAAATCCGGCACGATGTAGTTCAGAAGCCGCTGATAGTGGGTGACGACGATGATGGAACGCTCCGGGCTGCGCAGCGAGTTGACGCCGCTGGCGACGATCTTCAGCGCATCGATGTCTAGCCCGGAGTCGGTCTCATCCAGGATGGCGAGCTTCGGTTCCAGGACCGCCATCTGGAAGATTTCGTTCCGTTTCTTCTCTCCGCCTGAGAAACCTTCGTTTACCGGGCGGTTCATCAGGCTCTCGTCCATGCCGAGCAGTTGCGTCTTTTCCCGGATGAGCGCCAGGAAATCCATGGCGTCGAACTCTTCCAGGCCGCGATGCTTGCGGATGGTGTTCAAAGCCGCCCGCAGGAAATACGTGTTGCTGACACCGGGGATTTCCACCGGATACTGGAAGGCCAGGAAGATTCCTTCGCGGGCGCGGTCTTCGGGGGCCATCGCGAGGAGATTCCTGCCTTCGTAAGTCACCTCGCCCTCGGTCACCTGGTAGCCGTCGCGTCCGGCGAGTACGTGGGCCAGCGTGCTCTTGCCCGAACCGTTCGGACCCATGATGGCGTGGACTTCGCCGGCCCTTACCTCGAGGTCGATCCCGTGCAGGATCTCCTTGTGGTCCGTCCCGGCCTTTAGATTCTTGATCGTCAGCATTCAGTTCTCCGTGAGAAAATCGAAAAGCGAAAAGCGCTAGCCCTTCTCTGGCTTCAGTTCATCGTTGGTGATTCACCATTCACTATTCACCATCCACCCTTACCCCACGCTGCTTTGCAGCCCAGTAGCCACGGCACGATTGCTGTGCCGTGGGCTTGCTCTCAAATCCCAAATCCAAAATCCCAAATCACCCCACGCTGCCTTCCAGGCTCGCGCCGAGCAGCTTCTGCGCTTCGAAATTCACTCCCGTTAAACCGGTCCGGCCCCCTCTAAGCCACGGGCCTCATTGCAGGGACTTGCTGAAATGAGAAATTCGCCACATCCGCGCGCTCTCGTGCATGCTCGATGGTCATGCTGACGAGATTCCCCTCGGCGTCAAATTCGACCAAGGTGTTGTCATCCAAGTCCTTGGTCTCCTCAACATTGGCCTCCCTGAAGACCAAGTGAAGCGTGTCGGTGTCCTCAAAGTATTGAATTTTCATTTCCCCACCTCTCGGAATGAGCGGTCGAAGAAAGCGTTGTGTACTGTTTCGCCATCCGGCAGCAGGATCACACGAAGAACCCTGTTATTCATTTCCGGCACGAAGCCCCACCTGCGAATCCTCCCGTCCTGCTGCACCAGTTCCGCAACCGGGCTTGCAATTACCCGCTCGATCCATTCGTCCGGAATCATCCTGCGGTCGGGCCTGTCCCGTATTGCCTCAAAGTACTTGGTAGCCTTCACTTCAGTCCATTCCCACGGCTATCGCCATGGGCCATCCGTCAGCTGACGGACGCCCCTTGCGGGGCTCACACCGACATCAAACAGCGATGTCTACACCACCCGCGGTTAAAAGAGTTCCCTTAACGCCTGGAGCGGTCGCGCCTTCGTAGTCTTCTTCTCCCTTGTCCTCGCGGCCGTTGAATGGGAGCAGGCGTTTCCTCTCTTACTTCGTACCACCAACCTGCCTTACGCTGGTCCTCCGACAGCTTCTCGCTCATCTCCTTGGCTTGGCCCCGTGCTTCTTGCTCCGTGCCGTCAACCACCTTCACCGGAAATCCGGGAACGTTTCCTTCGTGAAGTAGAACGGAGAATTTCCCGGCTACTCCAGCACTTCTGCGCATCGCGAACACCTTCCCAGGGGCCAGCCTGCTCCTTCAATCCAAAATCCAAAATCTAAAATCCAAGATATCAGCCCACGCTGCCTTCCAGCCTCACGCCGAGCAGCTTCTGGGCTTCCACAGCGAATTCCATGGGCAATTCGCGGAAGACTTGCTTGCAGAAGCCGTTGACAATCATCGAGACGGCGTCCTCCAGCGACATCCCGCGCTGGCGGCAATAGAAAATCTGGTCCTCACCGATCTTGGAGGTGGAAGCCTCGTGCTCGACCTGGGCAGTCGAGTTCTTCACCTCCAGGTAGGGGAAGGTGTGAGCCCCGCACTTGTCGCCAATCAGCAGGGAATCGCACTGCGAGTAGTTCCGCGCCCCCTGGGCGCCCTTCAGAATCTTCACCATCCCGCGGTAGCTGTTCTGCCCGTGGCCAGCGGAGATGCCCTTCGACAGAATGGTGCTGCGGGTGTTCTTCCCGATGTGGATCATCTTGGTGCCGGTGTCGGCCTGCTGGTAGTTGTTGACGAGGGCCACGGAATAGAACTCGCCCACGGAGTTGTCGCCTTGCAGGAGGCAACTGGGGTACTTCCAGGTGATGGCCGAGCCGGTCTCGACCTGCGTCCAGGAAATCTTCGAGTTGACGCCCTGGCACTTGCCACGCTTGGTGACGAAATTGTAGATGCCGCCCTTGCCTTCCTTGTCGCCCGGATACCAGTTCTGGACGGTCGAGTACTTGATCTGGGCGTTATCGAGCGCAATCAGCTCGACGACCGCGGCGTGCAACTGATTGCGGTCGCGCCTCGGGGCTGTGCAGCCTTCCAGATAGCTGACGTAAGCGCCTTCCTCGGCGACGATCAAGGTGCGCTCGAACTGGCCGGTGTCCTTGGCGTTGATGCGGAAATACGTGGAAAGCTCCATCGGGCACCGTACGCCCTTGGGGACGTAACAGAACGACCCGTCACTGAAGACCGCCGAGTTCAGCGTGGCGAAGAAGTTGTCGGAGTAGGGGACGACGGAGCTGAGGTACTTTCTGACCAGGTCGGGGTGCTCCTGCACCGCTTCGGAAAACGAGCAAAAGATGATGCCCAGCTTGGCCAGCTTCTCTTTGAAGGTCGTCGCGACGGAGACGCTGTCAAACACCGCGTCCACGGCCACTCCGGATAGTAACTCCCGTTCTTTCAATGGGATACCAAGCTTCTCGTAGGTCCTCAGAAGTTCCGGATCCACTTCGTCCAAACTTTTTGGCCCGGCCATCTGGCTCTTCGGCGCCGAGTAGTAGGTAATGGATTGATAATCAATGGGAGGGTAGTGGACGTTGGCCCACGTCGGCTCGTGCATCGTCAACCAGTGCCGATAAGCCTTCAGGCGCCAGTCGAGCAGCCACTCCGGCTCGCGCTTCTTCGCGGAGATCACACCAATGATGCCCTCGTTCAAGCCGGGGGGCACGGAATCGGTCTCGACCTCGGTGACGAACCCGTACTTGTATTCACGGTTGGCGAGGATTTCTATATCCGACTGCGGAGTGGGCATCGACTCTGCTCCGGTCTTCTGGCTCTGCCCGCTACCGTCGCTGGGGCAGGGCCAGACGGCTCAAGGGCGTCCGCTTCTGCGTGACACCACCATCCTACGTAATCTATACAAATCTGTCAAGATAAATCTGGGAGGTCTTGGCCGGCCAGTAGTAGTGAGAATGGTGAGAACAGTGAGAACGGTGAGAACGGTGAGAACCTTTTCGGGTTAGGGGGGAAGCGGTGTTGAGCAGGTCTCGACCTCGGGATCTGCTGCGCCCGAAGGCTACGCGGTCACGACCCGAGTCCGCACCTTCTCGAAGCTCACGGTGCCGAGGCCACGCTCGCTGGCCAGTTTGAGATACCTGAGTTGACGCTCGTCCAGGTCCCAGTAGGCCTTGGCGGTGTAAGCATCCAAGGCCACCGGATCCGTTCCGGCAATCAGCGTCTTCTTCAGCGCCACGTCCGCGAGATTTCCGCCCGTGGGGCCGTTGCGCAACAGGATCCGATAAGCGTCCATGAGGGTGAGCGTCGGGCGCATGAAGTCGGCCAGGTCCGCCAGGCTTTCGTGGATACGCTGGTGCAGCCGGTGCCGCTGGCCTCCCAGGATGCCATACCAGTTCTTCATCCCCAAGGTGGCGCCGGTCAGGCTGTGGTGCTTGGCGATGGGGATGTTGATGACCTTGTCGGCGTCAAGGAAAGGTTCAAACACCGGCCAGGAGCTCAAGACCTCGCCGCGTAGATCCACCTCTTTGAACTTCCTATCTTCGGGCAGGATGACCTTGGCGCCCGCCGCGCGTGCCGCCGCAGCGATGCCGCTGCGCTGAAAGGCACGGCGCGGTTCGTTGGTGCTCACGTCCGTGACGATCACGGTCTTGGCACCGGCTTCCAGGCAAAGCCGCACCACTTCCGCCACGACGTCGGGATTGGTGTTCGCGGCTTGCTCAGGGGTCCGGTCCCAGGCGATGTTGGGCTTGACGACCACCACGTCCCCGCGCCTGATGAACCGTTTTGTGCCGCCTAGTTCCTCGATCGCCCTCCGCACCAACTGGCGGGGGTCGTCCCCTTGGGCGACCACCAGCTCGGGCAAGCTAGGATCAGGGGGGACCCTGAGATCTCTCGTGAGTTCCAGCGCGCGCGCCTCTTCCGGGCGGCGACTACGGCCTTTCAGCCACAAACCCAATCCCGCGGTGGCCGCACTGAGGCCTCCCAGGCGCACGAGCTTGATGAGCGCCTCTCGCCGGTCCGTCGGGTTGCCCTCAGCCGCCATGGTTAGGGCGCCTCTTCCCGGAAGAATACCTTTGATTTCATCTCCAGATTGAGTTTAATTCTGTTTTGATGGATGCGCAAAAGGAATTGCAGATGGCGGCCACTGGCAGTGCGTACGCTTCGGGCACACTGCGGGCGGCGTTCGTCCTGATCGGCTTCACGGCTGTCGTGGCGCAGATCGTCCTGATGCGTGAACTCATCGTTGTCTTTTACGGGAATGAGATTTCTCTTGGCCTCATGTTGGCCAACTGGCTCCTCTGGACGGCTATCGGCTCGGGGCTGCTGGGCCGTCTGGCGTGGCGAGTTCGCAGGCCCCGCGTGCTTATGGCCGGCCTTCAAGTGCTGATCGCTATCGCCTTTCCGCTGACGATCCTGGCAGTACGCGCCAGCAAGGCTGCGTTTCAATCTGTCCCCGGCGAGATTCTCGGCCCGGGGCCCATGTTCGTCACGTCTTTGGTGACCCTGAGCTTCTTCTGTGTCGTGTCTGGCTGGCTATTCGCCGCGGGCAGCCGCCTCTATGCGGACGAGGTCAGCGCTTCCACGGCTACGGCGACGGGCGCGGTGTACTTGCTGGAGGCGGTAGGCTCGGGCCTGGGCGGCATCCTGGCTAGCCTGGTGTTGATCCGCTACCTCCACGCCTTTGACATCGCTTCGCTTCTTTCTCTGCTGAACCTTCTGGCTGCGGCCAGCCTTGGGGTTCGAGCGCCTCGGTTCCGGCGCGCCGTCGCCGCAACACTGCTGGCGCTGTTCGCGTTCCTCGTTTTCCCTTGGGGGAGTCGCCGGCTTGAGACGCTGTCCCTGGCCACACTCTGGCGAGGCTTTCGCCTGGTTGCGACACGGAATTCGCTTTACGGCAATCTGGTGGTGGTCCAGACCGAGGCCAGTCGCAGCCTTTTCGAAAACGGTCTGGTCGTCTTTACCGTGCCCGACCCGGCGGCAGCGGAAGAAGCGGTCCACTTCGCGCTGCTCCAGCACCCTGCGCCGCGGCGGTTGCTGCTCATCGGCGGTGGCGTCAGCGGCAGCCTTGCCCAGGCGCTCCAACACCCGAGCCTCGAGCAGGTGGATTACGTGGAGCTCGACCCCGCGATTCTCGACCTGGCGCGGCAGTACTTCCCGAGAGAATGGGCGCCCATTCAGGCCGACCCGCGCGTGAGAACGCACAATACGGATGGACGCCTATTCCTAAGAACGGCAGGTTCCACGTTTGACGTCATCATTGTCAACCTGCCGGACCCCCAGACCGCGCAACTGAACCGCTTCTATACGCTCGAGTTCTTCCAGGAGGCGGCGGAGAAACTCGCCCCGGGAGGAGTCCTCTCCTTTCACGTCACCGCGGCGGAGAACTACATCAGCCCGGAACTGGCCAGTTTCCTTCGCTGCTTGAATAAGACCTTGCGCGCCGTCTTCCCCGAAGTGAAGGCCATTCCGGGTGCGGAGGTTCATTTCTTCGCCGCCAATCAAGCTGGGACCCTGACCACCACGCCCTCGGAGCTGATATCACGGCTGCGCGCGCGGCGGATTCACACGGACTACGTGCGCGAGTACTACATTCCCTTCCGCATGTCCCCCGACCGTATGCTTGACCTTCAGTCGCAGATCGAGCCTCAGCCCGCCACGCCCATTAACCGAGATTTTGCCCCTATCGCCTACTACTTTGACGTGGCCTTGTGGAGCTCGCGCTTTCACGGAGGCTGGCGCCAGTGGTTCACTTCGCTGGCGCAGATCAGATTCAGCACGCTAGCTTGGGGTCTCGGGCTGATGGTGCTGGCGCTTGCCGGGCTCAGGTTAGCTGTAGCGGCGGTCTATGACCGTCGCCAGGGCGTGGTACGCCTGGAGCGGCGCTTCAGAATCACGGCGGGACTCTGCGTGGCTGCGATGGGGCTCACGCTGATTGCGCTGGAGGTGCTTCTCTTGCTCGGTTTCCAGGCGATCTACGGATACGTTTATCATCAACTAGCTATGGTCATTGCGGCGCTCATGGTGGGAATGGCTGTTGGGGCGAGGCTTGGATTGTCTGGCAGGCGAGAACCTGCCGGCCCATCAAGCTCCGCTGCCACTGAACGCTCGGAACTAGCCACTCTCGCGGGACTGCAAGTGCTGGCGGCCGTGGCGCCGCTCTTGCTTTATGTGTTGTTTGCGTGGTTCTCCCTGGTCAAGAGCCCGCTGGGTCTATTTCTGGTGAGCCAGATTCTGTTCCCGGCCTTGGCTCTGCTCGCCGGGATGCTGGGGGGATACCAATTTCCGCTGGCCAGCCGGATCTACTTTCGGGGTTCGAAGGATTCGCCGCGAAGCCCTGGGGCGCTCTATGGGCTCGACCTGGTGGGGGCGTGCCTCGGCGCCGTGGTCTTGAGTGCCTACTTATTTCCAGTGTTCGGCTTCCTGAGGACCGCTCTGCTCATCGCGGCGGCAAATCTGGTCCCTGCTGCCCTGGCTGCTCTTGCGGCCCGCGAGGCGGAAGCTCTTCGAGATTAGGGGGTTCTGGCGGCGCGTGCTCACCGAAGACCAGCGCCGAAAACATGAAGAGGTCAGCGTCTTCGTCTTGCCAAGTCTGTGGCGGCAGCCCGGCCTTCAGGCAGGTTTCCTCGAGGAACGTCCTCTTATCCCAGCCCTGTTCGGTCGGTACTTGCGGAAGCAGCAGACCTTCATAGTCGCCCTTCCTGATCACCAAGCCGTGCTGCCCCACCCGGATTTGCTTGATATCGGTCACCCGGCGCAGCGGGGAGAGAACCGAAATCTCGTACTCCAACTCGCCAAGTTCCGCGACTGACACCGGCCGGAAGCGGGGATCTTCAAGGGCGGCGGCGCGGGCCACATCCCGTACCGTCAAGTAAAGCAGCCTCATCGGCGCGATGTACCCGATGCAGCCACGCAGTTGCCCTTTCTTCTTCAGTGTAACGAAGGCGCCGCGGTCGCGCCGGAGAGTCTCGAATCCGGGGGCTGCGACCTGGTAGAGCTTTCTCTCTCTGACGGCGGTCTCGACCGATTTCTTCGCGATTCTCAGCAGTTCGTCTTTCTCTTGCCGACTGAGTGAAAACCGCGCACCTTTTTCCTTGCGCTCAGGCTTCTCGGCAACCAGAGCGGCTGCGCCATAGCCAACCACCCGGCTCTTGTCGCCGGTCACATCGCCTGAATTGGCATACTTCAGGATCTTTGCCCGGTTGGCTCCCAAGCGTTCGGCGGCGATCATGGCCGCGACAATGGGGCCGCCTCCGCAAGCCTCCCAGATGCGCCGCTCGAAGTTTTGGGACATGTTGAAGTAGTCGTACTCCTCGAGAGCGTTCAGGGTCGCGTGATCGAGCCGCACGGCCTCGTCATAGGGATGGTAGTGGGAAAGGTCGGAACTGGCCACGATGACGGTGTCCAGTTCTGCGGGCGGACCTTGTTGTCCGCCTTGCAGGAGCTTGGCTAGCGAAACCCCCAGGGCACGCGAAGCCTCGTAGCCCTGCTCGCCCATGACGATCGGCACCAGCTTGAACTGGCCCAGCACGCGTTGCAGGAAAGGTAGCTGCACCTCCAGCGAATGCTCGCTCCGGCCTTGAACTTCTCCGTGGCCGCGGTTGGAGACTTGAATCAGCGAGCTCAGCGCTGCCAGTCTCTCGCCGAATTCTTTATCCACCGGGACGTTCCCCAAGGGGGTAGCATAAGCATCGCCGGCATAAACGGAGCTGTAAGGAAAGGCGTCCACGTGGCAGGGCGCTATCACCACTACCCGCGCGATCTTCCTCCCTTTGAGCAAGGAATACGAATACGCCGCTACCTGGCCGGAGAATTCGTAGCCGGCGTGAGGAGCAATGAGGGCCAAGAGGGGTCCGCCAGTTTGCTCGACCGCGGCCCGGGCCAGAAATTCGTCCACTGTTCTGGCCAGTACTTTCGGGTCGGCCGGGTAAAATTGTCCTGCCACGGCCGGCGGCCTCACTTTCTGGCCCTCGCTCAATGCCTGTTCACCGCAGGCAAGCAGAAACACGCCTATCACAGCCAACGCAACGCTCAAGCGATTCAATGTCTGCTGTTTCATGGCATTAGTCCCAAACGGTGTTGCCGCGGACTCGGACCCCACGTCTGCGGTTCTTGCAGCCCTATGCGGCTTGGAGCCTTGATGGGCTCGCTTACGTTAGCTCATCCAGAAACTTGCCCTGCACCGCCGCGAATTACTTAGGCACCGAACAAAGCGTATGTGTGCTCCTTGGGATGACCTGAAGGCTACGTGCCCGCCTTGGGTCGGCCGCTACGACCCCCACACGCCGGCAATAGGCTCCCGGCAATACTGGCATTTGCCTTTACGGATGCGGACGCCACTCACGGTATAGCCCACGCGCTCCACCACGACGCGCCGGCACTTGGGGCAATAGGTGCTCTCCGCCGGATGGCCGGGGACGTTGCCGAGGTAAACGTAATGCAGCCCCTCGGCGTCGGCGATGGCTTTGGCGCGCTCGAGCGTTTCGAGCGGTGTGGGCGGCAGGTTCTTGAGCAAGTACTCCGGATGGAAACGCGAGAAGTGTACCGGCACGTCCAAACCCAAGTCTGACTTGACCCACCGGGCAAGCGCTTTGAGCTCCTGCTCGCTGTCGTTCAAGGTGGGCACCACCAGATACACGATTTCCGTCCACATTCCCTGCTGGCGCAGCGTGACCAGCGTGTCGAGCACAGGCTTCAGGTTGGCGTTCACCACTTCCTCGTAGAACTTCTGCGAAAAGGCTTTAAGGTCCACCTTGATGGCGTCCACCGCCGCGCACAGCTTCTTGAGCGGTTCCTGTTCGATGTAGCCGCCCGTGATGACTACGCTCTTGACGCCCTGTTCGTGCCCTGCCGGCGCAGTGTCCATCATGTACTCGTAAAAGATGACCGGCTCACTGTAGGTGTAAGCGATGGAGGCGCACTGGTTTTGCTTCGCCAGCGCCGCCACCTTCTGCGGGGGCGCATAGGTGCTGCGGACCTGCTCGGGCCGGACCTGCGAGATGTCCCAGTTCTGGCACATCTTGCAGTTCACGTTGCAGCCTGCCGTGGCGATGGAGAACGCCAGGGTGCCGGGAAGAAAATGGAAGAGAGGTTTCTTCTCGATGGGGTCCACGTGGGCCGCCACCACCCGCGAGTGCACCAGGGTGTAATACGTGCCCCCGCGATTCTCCCGCACGCCGCAATAGCCCCGCTCCCGGTCGTCGATGACGCATTCCCGCGGGCAGAGCTTGCACTTGATCTTCTTGTAGGGCAGCTTCTCGTAGTATCTGGCTTCGACGGTAAACTGCGTGTCGCTCTCCGCCGACGGACCACCCAAGGTCAAGCCGGGCGCGACCACACCTCCCGCGCAAGCGGCCAGGCAGGGAAGCCCCGCCGCCTTGAGAAACGCGCGGCGATCTAGCAGGTCGCCACCAAAGTCCAGAGACGCGGAGCTAGACGCAGGACGGGCCTTGCTTCTCATCAGACTTCCACCACCTCGATCCAGTTCGGGTCGTTGGTCCCGAGCCGGTGCTTGGAGTCCGCGGCAGTCGCGATATAAGTGGGCTCGCGCTTAAGGTCCTCGAGTGACTTCATACCCGTCTCGGCCCGCTTCTTCTCAATGATCTGCCATCCGAGGTAATCGAGTGCCACGGGGTCGCGGCTCACGAGGAGTCCGTTGTAGGCCCAGGTCCATTGCGGCATGTAAGAAGGTCCACCCTCGTATTGCGCGGTCGTGGCGTCGCAGATGTGGAGCCGAACCTTCTGCCGGATGGGCGGCAGCATGAACACATCGGCCACGTAAGGGTCCCCCACGTTTAGATGGTACTTGTTGGGGTTGTGGATGGCACCAAACATACTCTTCAGCGCAATCGTCACGCCCGCGATGCCGTGATCCTTGAGTACCGGAAGATTGATAACCGCGTCGCAGGCCTGGGTGAGGGTCCTCGACATCAGGCTGCCCGCGCTGCCGAAAGTTGCCAGCTCCGACTCGTAACCCAGCGTGTCGTTGCCGAAGCAGCGGATGCCCGAGCCGCGTTCGACAACGCGAAAGCGGGCGCCTTCCAGGTCAGCGTTCAGCCTGTCCCAGATGATGATGTCCTTGATGCCCGCCTGCTGGAGCCTTTCGCAAATTGCGTCGACGAGTTCGACGCTGGTGGAGTTACCTTTGCCGGCCAGGCAGTTGACCTTCAGGCCGACAGTTTCCGCTGGCCGTGCGACCTTACGCCAAGCTTCCAGCGGCGAGTCACAGTCATACAGGGCCTGCATGGCATGGTCGAGGACGTTCAGGAGACGCGTCGAGTCCACGCTGACCTTTGACGGTCGCAGCTTCCTATCCCGGGAAACCACAAGCTTCGATTTCCCCCCGACGGCAGAGCCGCCTGCGGGTGCGTCGCGGCACACACTCTTGCCCCCACCGGCTCCGCCCACCAGCAGCGCGCCGGCCAAGCGCAGAACATCCCGGCGGCTCGGATTCGGCTTCTGATTCATGCGCGGTTGCTTCTCCAGTAGCGACCCGCAGCCTCCCCGGCTCGCTTTTTAGTATATCGCGGATAGACTGGCGATTTCTGCCTGAATCCCCAGAGGCATTGTGTCCGGCCGGCAAGCCAGCGCCGGCCTTGTTCCTCGCCAGGCCTGGGGGTATGGTAAGCGGAGAAGACTTCGCGGAGGCCGCTTGCGCGCGAGTGTTTCCCGTCGCCTTTCGAGTCCGGTCTGTGCCGTGTGCGGAAGCCGATCGCCCTTGATTAGCCAACCGCTCGGTGTGTGTGGCGACTGCATCCGCACGCATCGCGATCGGGCGCTGGGCATTGCGGACGCCCTCCACCGAGAGGCGCGGCAGACCTTCGGCTTGCCCAGTTCCCCGCCGCGGACGCCGGCTGGCAGGCGCTGTGTGCTGTGTGCGAGGGAGTGCCAGATCGGCGAGGGCGAGCGCGGCTTTTGCGGGCTGCGCACCGTCCGCGATGGTCATCTGGTGCACTTGGCGGGCACACCCCAGCACGGCATCCTGCACTGGTACCGTGATCCGTTGCCGACCAACTGCGTGGCTGACTGGGTTTGCGTCGGCAGCCGGCGGCCGGGCTATCACAACCTCGCGGTGTTCTACGCCAGTTGCACGCTCGATTGCCTCTTCTGTCAAAACTGGAACTTCCGCGAAGTCTCTGCCGGGGAGGCGGCTGGCCTGAGCGCCGCTCAACTGGCAGACGTTGCCAATCCCCGAACCTTCTGCGTTTGCTTTTTTGGCGGCGATCCGGCGTCGCAGATGCCCCACGCCCTGGCGGCGGGGCAATACTTGGCGAAGAAAGGCGTCACGGTTTGTTGGGAGACGGCCGGGACGTCGCATCCCAAATTGCTCGACCGGGCGGTGCAACTTTCGCTGGAAACAGGCGGCTGCATCAAGTTTGACCTGAAAGCCTACGACGAGTCGTTACACCTCGCCCTGACGGGCGGTTCCAACCAGCGAACGCTGGAGAATTTTGCCCGGGCCGCGCGGCGGTTTGACGAGCGCCCCCAGCCACCTGTGGTCATTGCCAGCACGTTGCTGGTGCCCGGCTACGTGGATGCTGGCGAGGTCGAACGCATCGCGCGATTCATCGCGGAAATCAATCCGAACATCCCTTACGCGCTGCTGGGTTTTGCTCCGCACTTCTTCATGCCTGACCTGCCGCGTACCTCGGTTCGCCACGCAGAAGAAGCCGAAGCAGCAGCGCGCGCCGCCGGGCTCACGAACGTCCGCATTGGGAACCGGCACCTGCTTTCATATGATTACTGAAGTGGTTGTCTTCTTGGGAAGACGTCGAAGCACGGAGGAACAATCGGTGCTCACAAAAACGTTGCTTGCTGTAGCCTTACTGCTGCTAGTTGGGAGTTGTGCCATGCCCTCGGGAACAGGAGACGATATGCAGGAGAAGAAATCCAAGTCGGCGGCCACTATCGCGTTGCCCGCACCGATGCGGGAGGGGCGGATGTCGCTGGAAGAGGCGATTTCGCGCCGCCATTCGGTGCGGGAGTTCACCCAAGAGCCTTTGAACGAGCGGGAGCTATCGCAGCTCTTGTGGGCGGCGCAGGGCATCACCCGTCGCGACAGCTATCGTGCGGCGCCCTCCGCCGGCGCCCTCTACCCGCTGGAGCTTTATGTGGCGACGCCGACCGGCTTCTATCACTACCGCCCGCACGAGCACCAGCTGAAACGCTGGTCGGACCGCGACCTGCGACCGGCCATCTATCGCGCCGGGCTTGAGCAGGAACCCCTCCTCGAGGCCCCGGCGGTGTTTGTCATTGCGGCGGTGTACGAGCGGACGGGACAGAAATATGGCCCAGCGCGGATGCCGCGGTACGTCCACATGGAGGTCGGCCATGCGGCCCAGAACCTGCTCCTCGAAGCTGTCGCCTTGGGTCTGGCGGGTGTACCGGTGGGCGCGTTTCATGATGACGAGCTACGACGTGTTCTCTCGCTGCCCGCTGACCACCGGCCGCTCTACTTAGTTCCTGTGGGACACGCGCGCTAGCCTCCGGGATTCGGGAACGAATGAAGAGGTGTCAGGTGTCCCTGAGCCGCGACACCTGGAACCTGAGCTGCGGTTCGTAGCCCCAGCCGCTCTTCTGCTCATCCAAGGATCTTATGCGCGCCGGCGAGCTTATCTGGAATCGGCAGCCCTTGCGGGCAATGGGGCAGGCAAGTGCCGCACGCGATGCACCCGTCCGCCTGTTTGTCTAGCCGCGCGTAGAGCAGTCGGGCTCGATATCCCTCCCCATAATCCCTGGCGTATCTCTCGTAGCGCAGGATGTCGGCGACCGGAATGCCTTCTTGGCAGTGACTCATGCATTCATTGCACAGGCGGCAGACTTCCCGGTCGGCGTACGCGGCCATCTGCTCGATGGCACGGTCGTCCGCCGCGCGCGTGGTTTTACCCGCACCCGAGTAACTGTCCACGAACTGATCCAGGTTGTTGATCTGGATGACGGCGGCGTCGAGTGCGGTGCGCGTGGTCAGCCACCGGGCCAGGGCGTGGTGCGGTGTCGTCCCGGCGGGGAAGTCTTTCATGAACTCCCGATCTTCGCGCATTCGTCCGGCGCCGCGCGTGGTCTTCATGGCGATGGTGCCGAAGCCCTTGCGTCTGGCCAGGGCCAGGAACTGGTTCATGGTCTCGCCCTCGCCGTAGGAATAGAAAAACTGGGCATGCTCAAAGACGCCCTCTTCGGCGACTGCCGTGAGAATCTCGACGGCGCTTTGGCCGCCCGGGACCTTCGAGTTGCCACTGTAGCTGTGCTGGGAATGGCAGAGATGGCGGACGAGCCCTTCCTTCTTCAAACGCTCGAAGGCGCGCACGAACGCCCGGTTGCTTTTCAGTTCGGCGATGCTGTGATAGCCGAAGTGGAACTGCATGTCGTCGAAGTAGCCGAGGCCCGTCTGCCGCACGGCCTGCTTCACGAACTGATAGTGCGCCTCCTCGTCTATGACACCCATTTCGTGGTTTCCACGCACCCGGTCCACCGAGACCTGGCAGTAGTGCGCCTCGCGATTCTTGAGGATGGCCTGGGGAACGTTGCCTCGCCCCCACTCGTCGGCCTTGTGCCAGAAGTTGACGCCGCAGCGGATTCCGGCCTCGACCGCTTCCGAAGCCCAGGTCGCAGCGCCGACCAGCACGCTGATCTCTCGGCCTGTGCCGCCGAGTTTGCGACGCGGCAAGGGGCCGACCTTCGCCGCGGCTTGCTCAATCTCTTGGATTGACGCGGCGCACGATGGCCCCAGCCCTGCGGCGACCACTCCAGCCGAGGCAAGCATGAATTCGCGGCGTCCAATGCGGTGTTTCTGTGACATGACCTTGTACCTCCTTCAAGCTCGGGATTCGGCGCTCGGGGCTAGTCGTCGCCACGATGAATCTGGCTGTGGATTCGGCCTTCTTCAACGGCCGTTTGCTTGCCTGCCAAAAATCAAACTCTCAGCCCCTAACCCATGAGCTTCCGCTCGATGGCGCCGGCCAGTTCGGTCAACGCCTTTCCCACTTCCGGATCTTCCTGATACGCTACCAGGCGCACAAAGTAGGCTCCCTTTCTGAACGTCAGAGTTGCTGGAAAGAGCCGGGCATCATCTCCAAGCTGAATACGCTGGCTGCCGAGGGACGACTCGGAGTCGAAAATTCTCTTGGTGCCCTCTGGAGCCTTCATGATGTAGATATCCGCCACGGCATCGATCTTGTCTCGGTAGCGGTAGTCAGTGGTCAGCGTTCTCAGGACGCCCGCTTGGATGTACCTATCGGCGTCGCCGTCGATGTACTCCCACAACCGGTCGGCTTCAAAGGTGCGCGTCTCACCTTTGCTCCATCCCGGAACCTCGTTCGTTTCCGGGAAAAGCGTTGGGGTCTTCGAATTCGGCTTGGGGCTGCAACCCAGGGCCATGACCACTGCGAGAATCGCCAGCGCGAACCCAGGTCGCGCTGGCAGAGCCGCCAACCCAAGAGTGTCGCTTACATGTTTCGCTTGAAGTGTCGCAACGTCGTACACGGAACGTTGCATCACGCTCTTCTTCCCGAACCCCGATACCCGAATCCCGAATCCCTGGGAATTCATGATCCTGATCCTTTCTTGGGACGCTTGAGCAGAATCTGATTCGTCTTGGACCGACTCTCGCCGATGCTCGTCACGTAGATCGCCGGGCGATCTTGCAGCGGGCAGGCAAACTCGCAGGCGCCGCATCCCACGCAGCGCTCCGGGTCCACGGAGGGCTGGCGCACCTGCTTCACTTTGCCCTCGGCGTCCGTCACTTCCACGGGGCGCAAGTAGATGGCCTTGGGGGAAGTGGGGCACCATTCCTCGCAGACAATGCACTCGGTGGCCATAGCCCAGGGGAGGCAACGGCCGTGATCGTAAAATGCCGTGCCCAGCCGGACGGGCTTGGCGTTCTTGTCGGTGCTTCCGGTAACCCAGCCTTTCTCCGCCTGAGTGATCTCCCAGATGGCGCCGGTGGGACACACTTGGCTGCACAGCACGCAACTGGGCTCGCAATAGCCGATACGGGGGACCAGGACCGGCGTCCAGAGGCCTTCGAGCCCCGCCTCGGTCAACGTGGGATGCAGGGCGTTATTGGGGCACACCTTCATGCATTCGCCGCAGCGGATGCATCGCTCGAGGAAGCTCTTCTCGTCCAGGGCGCCGGGCGGGCGAACGAGCCGCTCGTGGTATTCCGCAGCCAGTCCCGTGTTGCTGCGGAATAGCGGAAGCGCCGCCGCGCCGGCGGCCACGCTGGCCAGCGCTCTCCGGCGCTGGAGGTTCGGGCCCTGGACCGTGGTCGGCGTAGCGGGGAAGAACCTGAACTTGATCCCGCTTTCCGGGCAGCTCTCGACACAATTGAAACAGAGATGGCATTCCGCTTTGCGCCACAGCGCTCCCGGGATCGGATCGTCTCCGCCCTGACAGTCGAGAAGGCAGCGGTTGCAGTCCTCGCAATGAGCGGGATGCTTCTCGAGACCCAGGATCGACCACCGGGAAACCAGCCCCAGCAGCGCGCCCAAAGGGCATAACGCGCGACACCAGAACCGCGTGATCCGCAGGTTTAGAACCATGAGCACGATGAAGATCAAGCCCAGGAAGAAACCCTGCCGAAAGTAGGGCTGCTTGAAACTGAGCACGGTTTCTTTCAGAAGGAAATAGAGGGCGTCGGCGGTGAAGCGCAGGGCGCCCACCTGGGTGCGGTAAAGGGCGTCGAACAGGGCATTGAAACCATAGTTGATGCCGGGCAGGATCGAGAGCCCCAGCGAGCGTACCGTCAGCGAAATGGGGTCGAGAATCCCCAGGATTTCGCTCCCGAACAGCGCCGCCACCAGCACCGCAATCAGGATGTAGTACTTGAGCGTCTGCCAGCGCTTGTAGCGGTTCGACTCGATGCGCGCGCGACCCCGCTTGCGTTCCGATTTCCAACTGCTAAAGAAGTGGTTCAGCGCACCCAGCGGGCAGATCCAGCCGCAGAAGAAACGCCCCAGGAAGAAAGTGGGGATGAGAATCACCAAGCTCCAAAGGAGTCCCTTGTAAAGGGCACGCGTGGAAATGGCGTTGGATATCGCCACAAGCGGATCAGCCTGGAGAAAAATGCTGACGGGGTAGGGCAGTCGAATCTCCGCCTGGGCGGAGCGAAAAGAGCCGCGGAACTCCGTTTTGAAGAGAAGGAACAAGAAGAGTGCGAAGAAAACAACCTGCGAATAGCGGCGCAGCCTGGCCAGTGTCAGGTATCTCACGGCAGGATGGAGTTTAGCAAACAGTCCGCCGGAACGGGGCAGGTTTGAGTGTGGGGCTCGGCGCCGCGACAATTTGTCATGCCGTGGGGTGCGCGCCGACGGCCGGTTCCAGGTGCTGGACTGGCTAGCCGCGCCCCAGGAGACGGCGGCAGCTTACGAGCGGCCGGTCATGTGGCTGTTCACGCGCGGCTTGGACGAGGTGGCTTTAGTCGTCAGTGACGGAGCCGACGCCGTTACCCCGACATGTCGGGGCCGTGGTTCATCCCGGCGCGGCTCACCAGCTCTGCCTAGCGCACTGGTTCCGCTTGCTGGAGGACCTCACCCCGCCCCGACCTCGTCGGGGCCCCGCGACGTCGCAACTTCCGCCGCGGGTTCTGGTAGCTCTGGGAAGCGAACGACGAATCCCAACTGCGGCGCTGGGCGGCCAGCTTCTGTCGCCGCTGGCAGTTCCGGGCTCCGCTCATGGTGGAGAAATTTCAGGCGGAACCACACCGCGTCTTGGCCCGCTTACGCTGGCCGGCGCGCTGGCGTCACCGCCTGCACACCACCAACCTGGCCGAGGGCTTCTTCCGTCATCTGCGCCGCTACCTCGGCCGCTTCCTCGGCTGTGTCGATACGGCGCATAGCCAGCGCGTCCTTGGTTGCTTCATCTTGGCTTGCGAGCCGGCCCATGCTTGAGGAGTTCACCGTGACTCGGAGCACCCTCAAACCCGGTTTCAACAGAAATGCTAGACAGTGCCGCATGGCGCTCTGGGTTTGAACCGATGGAGCAGCCGGTGTATTATTCTGGGGAAAGCTAAAGTGAAATCGGAAATTCCAGCTGAGGTAAACCATGAGACTGACTCGCCCCCTGTGGTTGCTCGTAGCGTGCCTATTGGCTGCGATAGGATTGTCGGCCCAGCAGCCGAATACCATGAACAACGGCTCGGCAAGCAGCAGTCCAGCTGCTTCTCCGAAGGTTCCTCGGCTGGTGAAATTCAGCGGGATGCTGAGGGACCTTACCGGCAAACCCTTGACGGGGCCGGTGGATGTGAATTTCGCCATTTACAGGGAAGAGGCCGACCTCGTCCCCATCTGGTACGAGGCGCAGACGCTGCAACTGGACGAGCAGGGGCGCTACACCGTGCTTTTGGGGGCGATGCAGGCGGAGGGCCTGCCTATGGCGCTGTTCACATCGGGGGAGGCACGCTGGCTGGAGGTGTATGTGCCCGGAGCGGAGCCGCAGCCGCGGACACTGCTGGTGAGCGTGCCGTACGCGCTGAAAGCCGGCGATTCGGAGACGCTGGGCGGCAAGCCGGCCTCAGCCTTCATGCTGGTCTCAGCGGAGAGTGGCGTAGCTCAAAGCGTGACGACGGCGGTAGTCGGGGACACTGGCTTGCGCGCGAGCACCTTGGAACGTACGACGGACGGAACAACGGCTCCGCAATTGACGAGCGGCACGACGGGCTACATTGCCAAGTTCACCTCCACGACGGACCTGGGGAATTCGGCCGTCTTCGAGAGCGGCGGCAACGTCGGCATCGGGACGACAAGTCCAAATGCCAACGAGCCGTACAACCGTCTAACCGTAGCGGGCAACGATGACACAGCATTGGCTATGGGTATTGAAAACGCCGGGGCAGGACACTCCGGTCTCGTAATTAGACGGACAGGTGGTGCAGCATCACGTTGGCTTGAATACATGCCATACGGTTCTACTGATCTACGTTTTTTTAATGGTGGTGACCTAGTAACTTTTCAAGCTGGTGGCAGCGTCGGCATCGGGACGACAAGTCCAAATGCCAACGAGCCGTACAGCCGTCTAACCGTGGCGGGCAACGATGACACAGCATTGGCTATGGGTGTTGAAAACGCCGGGATAGGACACTCCGGTCTTGTAATTAGACGGACAGGTGGTGCAGCATCACGTTGGCTTGAATACATGCCATACGGTTCTACTGACCTACGTTTTTTTGATGATGGTGACGTAGTAACTTTTCAAGCTGGTGGCAACGTCGGCATCGGGACGACGGCGCCGGGAGAAAAGCTTGAGGTGGCGGGCAATGTGAAGGCGAGCGGCAGTGTGACCGCCACGTCGTTTTCGGGCAATGGTGCCGGCCTGACGAACGTCGTGGCTGCCACAGCCAGTGACCTCGATTGCGCGGCCTGCGTCGCAGCTTCGGAAGTGAGTTTCAACTATGCTAACAGCGCCAGCCAAGGCGGCGCGGCCACAAGCGCCCTCACCGCTGCCGAAGCCACCAACGCACTCAGTCTGGGCGGGGTGACTGCCGGCAATTACGCGCGGCTGGACGTGGGCAATGATTTCAGCGGCAACCAGAGCGTGGTTTCCGGCGCAGAAGGGACGCCCGCGCTTTCAGCTCAAGCCACAGGACTGACATCCGACAATGCGGGCCTGTATGGTACTGCCAACAGCTCGGATGGTGCGGGCGTAATCGGCGAGGCAAATAACGGCAGCGTCGCCGTGGGCGTCTGGGGCCTCAGTTCCACGGGCTACGCAGGGCTATTCAGTGGTAACGTCAACGTGAGTGGGGTGCTGAGCGCCAGCACTAAGAACTTCAAGATCGATCATCCACTGGACCCCGCGAACAAGTACTTGTTTCATGCGTCTGTTGAGTCTTCAGAGTTGAAAACGATTTACGACGGCACCGTGACTCTCGACGCCGGCGGGGAAGCCGTGGTACAATTACCTGAGTGGTTTGAGGCGCTCAATGAACACTTCCGCTACCAGCTCACATGCGTGGGTGATTACGCTCCAGTATACATTGCGCAGAAGATCCGCAACCATAGCTTCAGGATCGCTGGTGGGAAACCAGGACTGGAAGTTTCTTGGCAGGTGACAGGAATTCGTCACGACGCATTTGCCACGGCCCACCCTCTCGTTGTTGAGGTTGACAAGCCCGAGCGGGAGCGGGGGTATTTCCTTCATCCTGAGCTTCACGGCGCCGGAAAAGAAAGATCCATCGAGTGGGCACATCATCCCGGCCGTATGCGGCGGATGAGCGGAAGGCAGCTAGAGCGGGAGTAGTCGGCTCCACACTAGGTTCCTTGCTGGAAGTGGGTTGGTGACCAGCGAGGGGGGTTTCCAGATAAGACCAGGCGAAAGTCTCTCGGAGGAAGGTTTCTGGCCGGTTAGCTTTCGTTGATGCGGGTGGTCCTGGGGGCGGTCCATGAAGCGCAGGTCCGGGTGGGGCATCGCTTTGCTACTAGGAGCGATTGCGTTTGCCGCGCCTTGGTGGACGGTGGAGACGCCTGCCCAAAGCGGCCCTGCTGTTACGCCTTCGGCCCCGTCTCTCTGGTTCGCAGTTCAGCTAGTTGGGACTTCGGGTCCGCCCCAGTCTGTAACGCTCACCAACAGTGGCGACGCGCCACTAACAATTTCGAGCATTGGACTCACTGGAGGGGAAAGCGACGACTTCAGCCTAAGCAGCACCACCTGTCCCCTCGCGCCCGATACTCTGGCAATGGGGGCCAGTTGCGTTATCAATGTGAGCTTTGCCCCGACCGCGCGTGGGCCGCGGAAAACGATTCTTGCCATCACTGACGACGCTCCGGGTGCCCCGCATATCGTCGTTGTCAGTGGCACGGGAACAGTCCTCAGCCTGTCACCTGTGAGTTGGGACTTTGGCCCTTTACTGGTGGGCACGAGTAGCGCGCCGGCAATCATCACGGTGAACAATTTTGGAAGCACGCCAGTGAGCTTGTGGCACATTGCGATGGCGGGGGCCAACAGCGGCGATTTCAGCCCGACCTCCACGTGTCCCGTTTTCCCCGCCACCCTGCTTGGCGGCACAAATTGCACGGTCAGCGTGACCTTCACGCCCACAGCAGCTGAAGCACGCACGGCGGCTCTGCTGATTAGCCACGACGGAGGAGGCAGTCCGCATCGGGTTAGCCTGACAGGTACAGGAGCACTCAACCCTCTGCCCACGCTCAGTGGGCTTTCTCCTTCCA
>CAZBWJ010000037.1:0-4101 GCA_964495535.1 uncultured Acidobacteriota bacterium
GGTCAAAGCTCTCACCAAATCCAATGTGAAAGTCCCGCTCCCCAGCTAGCCTGCCACCTCACGGAGCAGCGCGCGGCGCAGACCTCCTTTTCGGGCTGGCGCGAGCCGGCCCCTCCTCCCCAGCCCCAGCGCCACCGAGCAAGATGCCGTCGAGGAGCATCACGCCTTCAACATCTTGGTTTTCTTGCCCTTAGGTTCCCCTGAAACGGCGGCCGCGGATTTCCACAGCCATCCACAGGATTTCCACAACATCTTGGGGCAGCGGGAAAAAAAACCACCAAACCTAGTAGTTTTCGCTTGACAAGCCCCGACACCGGCGATAAATAGAGAGCAGACGCTGCGGGGCCGGTCGCGGCATCGTGAGGGGACGGGGCGGCAAGGCCGTTCGCCAGTCGGGACGCGCACACACCGCAAATTCCAGGGGCCCAGCGCCAGTTGTTCGGACTCGGAGGAAATGATGGCGGAGCGGGATGCTGTCTCCAAGGGAACAGCCGGTGTGACTCCCACCACGGAAAGCCAGGACCGCCGCGCGGAGCGCGGCATCAGCGTGAGGCGGTTTTTCACCAAGCCCGGCATTCATCCTCTTGACGAAGTCGAGTGGGAGCTGCGCACTGCCGCCATCCAGAACGAAAAGGGCCAGATGGTCTTCGAGCAGCGTAATGTGGAGGTCCCCAAGGACTGGTCGCAGACGGCCACGAACATCGTGGCCTCGAAGTACTTTCACGGGAAACTGGGGACGGTGGAGCACGAGTCGAGCGTGCGGCAACTCATCAGCCGCGTCGCCGACACCATCGCCCAGTGGGGTATCGAGGGCGGTTACTTCCGCGCCGAAGAAGACGCCGACGCCTTTCACGCCGAACTGATCCACCTTTTGGCTCGGCAGAAGGCTGCGTTCAATTCCCCGGTTTGGTTCAATTGCGGTCTGTGGCACAAATACCGCCGCAGTGCTGCGGGGGGAGCGTTCTACTGGGACCCCGCCACGGGCGGCATCAATAGGGATCCCGAGGCCTACCGGCATCCGCAGTGCTCTGCCTGCTTTATCAACTCCGTCCAGGATAACCTCGACAGCATCCTGAACCTCGCCAAGACCGAGGGGATGCTCTTCAAGTGGGGTTCGGGCACGGGCACGAACCTCTCGCCGCTCCGGTCCTCCCTGGAGCCGCTGTCGGGTGGCGGTAGAGCCTCGGGTCCCCTTTCCTTCATGCGGGGTTACGACGCTTTTGCGGGAGTCATCAAGTCGGGCGGCAAGACCCGCCGCGCCGCCAAGATGGTGATCCTGAATGTCGATCACCCCGACGTCGTGGAGTTCATCGAGTGCAAGGCCAAGGAAGAGCGGAAGGCCTGGGCGCTGGTTGATGCCGGCTACGACGCCTCGCTCGGCGGCGAGGCCTACAGCTCCATCTTCTTCCAGAATGCCAACAACAGCGTCCGGGTCACGGACGAGTTCATGAAAGCGGTCATCGAAGACAAAGACTGGACCACCAAGATGGTGACCACCGGGCAACCCCTGAAGGCCTATCGGGCGCGTGACCTGATGCGCAAGATTGCCGAGGCCGCCTGGCAGTGCGGCGATCCCGGCATGCAGTTCCATACCACCGTCAATAAGTGGCACACCTCGAAAGCCACTGGACCCATCAATGCCTCCAACCCTTGCAGCGAGTACATGTTCCTGGACGACTCAGCCTGCAACCTGGCGTCGCTGAACCTGATGAAGTTCCTCACGCCTGACGGCAAGTTCGACGTGGAGGCTTTGCGCCAAGCGGCGGACGTGATGATCACGGCCCAGGAAATCCTGGTGGATAACGCCAGCTACCCGACCGAGAAGGTCGCCGTGAACTCCCACGATTTCCGGGCCCTGGGCCTGGGGTACGCCAACCTGGGCGCGCTGCTGATGGCCAACAGTCTGCCCTACGATTCCGACGCGGGGCGGGATTGTGCCGCCGCCATCACGGCCGTCATGCACGGGCAGGCCTACCTGACCTCCTCACGCTTGGCCGCCGAGCTGGGCCCCTTCCCCGGCTATGCGGTCAACCGCGATTCCTTCCTGGGCGTGATCTCGATGCACCGGCAGGCCCTGCAAAATATCAACCCCAGAAACGTGCCGGGGCCCCTGTGGGAGGCAGCGAAAAAGATCTGGGACGATTGCCTGGCCAGCGGCATGAAGTACGGCTACCGCAACGCCCAGGTCACGGTGCTCGCCCCCACTGGAACCATCGGCTTCATGATGGATTGCGATACCACCGGCATCGAGCCGGACCTGGCGCTGGTGAAGTACAAGCGACTGGTGGGCGGCGGGCTCATCAAGATCGTCAATAATGTGGTGCCTATGGCGCTGCTGCGGCTCGGCTACAGCGAGCAGCAGACGGCCGACATCGTCAACCACATTGACCAGCACGGCACCATCGAAGGAGCGCCGCACCTCAAGGCCGAACACCTGCCTGTGTTCGACTGCTCCTTGAAGCCGACCCAGGGCCAACGCTCCATCCACTACAGGGGCCACATCCGGATGATGGCCGCGGTGCAGCCGTTCCTTTCCGGGGCGATTTCGAAGACGGTCAACCTGCCGGAGGAGGCGACGGTGGAGGACGTAGCCAATGCGTACATCGAATCCTGGCGCCTGGGGCTAAAGGCTATCGCGGTTTACCGCGATGGCTCCAAGCACAGCCAGCCCCTCAGTACGTCGGACGCCAAACCGGAGCGGGAGTCAGTCCGTCAGCCGACGGACAGGAGTCAGAAGATGGAAGAAGCCCCGAGTCCCGAGTCGCGAGCCCCGAGTCCCACCGCGGGGGCCGGCAGGCCCTTCCGCCGCAAGCTCCCTGACGAGCGGCGTGCCATCACGCACAAGTTCTCGGTGGGCGGCCACGAAGGCTACCTCACCGTGGGCCTTTATGAAGATGGTTTGCCGGGCGAGATCTTTATCACTATGGCGAAAGAAGGCTCGACGGTTTCGGGCTTGATGGATTCCTTTGCCACCGCGATTTCGCTGGCGCTGCAATACGGCGTGCCCCTCAAGGTGCTCTCGGACAAGTTCAGCCACTCGCGCTTTGAACCCAGCGGCTACACGCCCAACCCGGAAATCCGGTACGCGAAGTCGGTCATGGATTACATCTTCCGCTGGCTGGCCTTGAAGTTTCTGCCCAAAGATGCCCAGCCGCGGGAAGATGCCAGCCTCGTGGCACCGAACGGCAGCGAGGTGGAAAACACCGCCCAATTGGCAAACCAGTTCACCCGCGCTGCCGGCGGCAAGACCACGGTTTATCCCAACGGTTCGGTGCAGCCGAGCCTGGCGGGCGTCGAGCAGAGTGACGACGCCCCCAGTTGCGCCGACTGCGGCGCCATCATGGTCCGCAACGGCTCGTGCTACAAGTGCATGAATTGCGGGGCGACCAGCGGGTGCTCGTAACGCAAGGTCCGGTTTTCGACCTTACGGCTTTCTCGCTGCCGCAGCGTTCAACAGCGACCGCTGGGCTACAGGCAGGCTGAGGAGAGAAGAACTGGAAACAACCGATCGCCACAATCGGAGCCTCATCAAGATGATGGCGGGCTGCTCTCACCCGAGGGCGGCCCATTTCCTTGTGCGGGAGAGGATGCATGAACGTTCCTGAAGCTTTGCGCGCCATCTGTAGCACGGGCGAAGGCTGCTGCTGGTACTGCGACCGCCAACTGCCGACGGCCGAAGAAGCCATTGATACGGGCTGGGACGTGCAGCGGCTGAACGGCGAGCGCGTAGCCAGCATCATCCTGGTCTGCCCGACGTGTCAGCGGGAGAAGGAAGAGTTGGGCGAGGAAGGGTTCCTCCACAACCTCTCGTTGCGCGTGTGCAACTCCACCTGCTAGTGCCGTTCCAACTCAATGGACCGGCTGGCGCCGAGAGCTTTGCAGATTGGGCGAGATCGCCGCTCAGGGGAGTAGCTCCAAATAGTTGGAACGGCACCAGGCGCGCAAGGAGAGGTGTAACGCAAGATCCGCCCTGTGATCTTGCGGCATTTCCGGCCGCGAAAAAACCGCAGGGTTGAATTGCGAACCCCGCGCTACACAAGAGGCCACCATGCAAGAGAAAAGTATCAAGACCTATTTCAAGCAGCAGGTACGGGTGATTCT
>CAZBWJ010000037.1:4201-26548 GCA_964495535.1 uncultured Acidobacteriota bacterium
CCATGCAAGAGAAAAGTATCAAGACCTATTTCAAGCAGCAGGTACGGGTGATTCTCCAACGCAGTGCCGAGGAGCCCGAGGGCTTCCGCGCCTACTTCGCGGGCCGCGACCCCAGGGACGAAGAGATCCTCGGCATCCTCGCCGTGAACACTATGATGAGCGGCGAGTTCCATATGGGAGATAGCTTCCCCACTCCGCTGGAGGCCCTGGCGGCGCTTTCCGGCTCCAGCCGCGCGGAAATCTGCAAGCAGTTTCGCCGCGAGCTGAAACAGTGTCTCAGGGAAGTGACTACCGCGTAAAACACGCGGGAGCAGCCAGCAGGAAGCCGGCAGTGGGGATTAGCGAACAGCCTCCAGAGAGCCAAGAATAGCGAAGACCCCTATCGTCAATCTCCAATCTTCAATCTCAAATCTGCAATCTGCGACTAAGGAATGTAGAATATCGAGTGTCGGGTGGTGCAGCGAATCGGCGCCAGTTTCCAGGCGCGTCTAACCGTTGAGGCAAGAAGAACAGAAGGGAAAGCCAACCAATGAAGACCCAGGTGAGGGGGCAGCAAGGCAAAGACCGTCTCGTGCTCCTGGTCGTGGCAATGCTTGTCGTGCTGCCAGGCGTTGCTTCGGCTCGCGAGCAGCTTCGTTTCAAGCCAGGATTCAATTTTTTCTCTGCCCAACAGGATGTCCAACTGGGGCGGGAGGCCTCTGCGGAGGTGGAGAAGCAGTTGCCGCTCGTCAAGGATCCGCAAGTGGAGCGCTACGTGACCGACCTTGGCCGGCGGCTGGCGGGATTGGCACCGGGCAACACGGACTACCCCTGGACGTTCAAGGTCGTAAACAGCCAGGACATCAACGCCTTTGCCTTGCCCGGCGGCTTCATCTACGTCAACCGCGGCGTGCTGGAGGCGGCGGAGAACGAAGCCCAGCTCGCTGGCGTGATGGCCCACGAGGTTGGCCACGTCACCATGCGCCACGGGACTCATCAGGCTTCCCAGATGATGGTCACGCAGATGCCACTGGCCATCTTGGGCGGCGTACTCAGCCAGAGTTCCAGCTTGACTGGCCAGCTCGCGCAACTGGGTATCAGCTTCGGGGTCAATTCCCTGCTTCTGAAGAACTCGCGCAGCGCGGAGTCGCAAGCCGACCAGGTGGGAACCTACACCCTCTACCAGGCAGGCTACGATCCCAAGGCCATGGCCGAGTTCTTCCAGATTATTGAGAAGAAGTATCCGCAGCGGACCATCCAGTTCTTCTCGGATCACCCGAACCCTGAGAATCGCATAAAGAAAGTCGACGAACTCATCCCGCAGCTTGGTCCGCGGCGAGAAGGAAAAACCGACAGCCCGGAATTCCAAGTGGCGAAGAAGAGGCTGCTGGCTATGCCCGCGGCACCCAAGGCAACACCTGGGCCGGCGCCCGCGCCGAGCGCACCCGCTCCTCCTGCCCCTTCGTCACGTCTGGTCAAGTACCAGGGAGCGGGATTCGTCATCGCTCATCCCGACAACTGGGAAGTGCAGAAGGGCCAAGACGGGGTGACGCTCGCGCCACCCGGAGGCTTGCTGACCGGGCCGCAGGGCGAATGGGCCCAGGCGTATGGCGCCTCTATCACGCAGTACGTCCCGCGAAACAAGGGCTGGGGTTTGATCGACGGCACCCAACAACTGCTCGAGTCGCTGCGCCAATCGAATCCCAACCTGCGCGTGGTGAAGCAGTCCAGCCTGAAGATCAAGGGGCGACCGGCGCTTTCCACGCTCCTCGAGAACGATTCCCCGCTGGAGGGCCAGAAGGAGACGGATCAGCTGGTTACTCTGCGTGCCGGCAACGCCATGTTGGCGGTAATGTTCGTCGCCCCTCAATCCGCTGTCGAGCCCTATCGGGCGACGTTTGACGCCATGCTGAAGAGCCTTGAACTGCGCTAGTGCCGCTCCAACTTGATACGCCCAGGCTGTAAGAGGAATTGTGCCAGAGTGGAGGCGCGCGGGAAGTCGCCCGAAATGGTCGGAACGGCACTAGAACCTGAAGCCTACGCCGGAGGGACACTCCCATGCTCTATCGCGTTGAATCCCGAAAGACTCTCCCCGAAGTTGGCCGCGGCCTGGAAGCGGCGGCCGAGAAGTACAAGTTCGGGATCCTTGCCGTCCACGACCTCAAAGCCAAGATGCAGGAGAAGGGCGTAAACTTCGACCGCGACTGCCTGATCTACGAGGTCTGCAACCCGCAGCAGGCGAAGAAGGTTCTGGAGGCCAACGCCGAGATCTCCACCGCGCTTCCCTGCCGCATCTCCGTGTACAGCGAGGGCGCCGGAGTGACGCTCGCCACGCTGCGACCTACCGCCTTGCTCGAGATCTTCCAGACGCCCGGGCTGCGCGCGGTGGCGGAGGAAGTCGAAGAGGTCATCCTCAAAATCATGAACGAGGCTGCAAGCTAGCCGACTAGCCGCAGGATTCTCACCCGTCTCACCCGCCTCACTGTTCTCATTCTTGGGCGCCCGCAAGCGACAATTAGTCTGCCCGGCAGCCCTCGAATCGTGCCAAATTGCGGCGCTTGATTGGCCTGCCAGCTGCCCTTGCGCTCCCCCCGATCGGTGCTAACATCACTACCTTTCCCGGGAGCCCGCGGGCTCGACAGCCCGCACTGCCCTTCAGACACCGCGCAAGGAGGAAGGAAGTTGACCGCTGCCATCTCCAGGCTGAAGCGTATCGCACGGGTCCTGGCGGCCGTTTTTCTGGCCGTGGTTGCACTCGCCGCCGGGGCCCGCGCCCAGGCGCCGAGTCCGGGTCGTGTCTATGTTATTCTCTGGTTTGACACGGAAGACTACATCTTGCCGCAGAGTGATGACGCTGCCAAGCGCCTCGCCGTTTTCTTGACGCAGCAAGGCATCAAGGCCACCTTCAAAATGGTAGGCGAGAAAGCGCGGGTCCTCGAACGCCGGGGCCGCCGCGACGTGATCGGCGCGCTCGCCCAGCACGAAATTGGCTACCACACCAACACGCACAGCCAGCACCCCACGCCCGCCGAGTACGCATCCACGCTCGACTGGGACACTGGTGTCGAGGAATTTATCCGCCGGGAGCGAGCGGGCTTTGACGACGTGCGCCGGATCCTCGGGCAAACGCCCACCTGTTATGGCCAGCCCGGCAGTTCCTGGGCTCCGCAAGCCTTTCCCGCCCTGAAGAAGTGGGGCGTGAAGGTGTATCTCGCCGAAGGCTCTCAGGTAGGCCTGAACGGCAAGCCGTTCTGGTACGGCGGCCTGCTGAACATCTTCAATACTTCCGAGGGCTCGAAGCTCCGTCCCAACCAGGACTGGTCCAACCTAGCCGAAGCTCGCGCTCGCTTCCAGGAGTTCCATCTGCGCATGACTTCCCGGCCCGAGGGCGGAATCATCAGCTTCTATTTCCATCCGTGCGAATTCGTGCAGCGCGAGTTCTGGGACAGCGTAAACTTCGCCCGCGGCGCCAACCCGCCGCCGGAAGAGTGGAAGCTGCCGGCGATGAAGAGTCCGGAGGAAAGCGAGCGCGCCTTCAAGTTCTTTGAAGAACTCATCACCTCCATGAAATCCTTCCCCCGCGTCGAATTCGTGACCGCCTCCCAGGCTTTGCAGCTCTTCAAGGACACGGCCCAGCGGCGCACCTATTCCGCCGAAATGATAGGCGCCATCGCCAACCAAGTTGATCCGGAAATCTCCTTCCAGGTTCACGACGATTACACGCTGGCGCCGAGCGAGGTCTTTCTCCTGTTGAACGAGTACGTCGCCGGGGTAGTGCGTAAGGCGCCGCTGCAACCCATCCTGCTGGACGGCACGCCGTACGGCCCGGCGTCGCCGTTTGAAGCAACTGTAGCGCCGGGCTTCAGCCCAGCACCCGGCAGTGCCGCCCTAAAGGGCGGCGCTACGCTGGGGAATGCCACCGGGGACAGCGGCGCTACCGCACCTGCAGGCTTCCCGACAGGACCGGGACAGGCTAGCCCAGCACCTGGCAGTGCCGCCCTAAAGGGCGGCGCTACGCTGGGGAATGCCGCCGGGGACAGCGGCGCTACGGGCGACTCTACCATCACCGTCCCCTGGAGCCAGTTCTCCCGCACGGTGCTCGACGTTGCTGACTACCTCGCGAAGCGCGGGCAAATCCCGAACGCCTGCTGGCTGGGCAGCAAGCCGGTTTCACCGGAGAGTTACCTGGTGGCGCTCGCGCAAGTGGCCAGGCGGCTGCTCGTCAAGGCCGAGCCGCCGGAATCGGTCACGCTGGCCCCCGCGCGCCTAGCGGCAGCGAAATATGTGGCAGAGGATTCGCCAGACCTGTGGGGTTGGGTCATCTTCCCTCCCGATTTCCGCGCGCCCAAGCTCATGGGCCTCGCCAAACTCCAGGCGTGGACGCTGAAGCCAGCGCGGGCCCAAGCCAGCCGATAGGGGGACTGTGCCGGTAAGCCCCGTTAGGGGCGGCTCTTCGATCCAGCCCCGGAGGGGCGACATATGGTAGCCCCGCGTTCCTTTTTCCCCCGCCTTGCGCGGGCGTCACCGCTGGGAAGAAGGCGCCGCCAAGAATCCTGAAACTCACGACTCCTTGCCCTCCTGATACGTTTTTTAGCAGGGGCCTTACCATATTTGGAATAGCAGCTCTCTCAGCCCTTTCCAAAATTGACATATCTATCCGTTTTTCAACTAGATGGAAAGAGTGCAGCCCTTGGAGACATAATTGCGGATGTCAGTAATTTGGGCGCTGACGTGGCCAACGGGTCTGGTGTTGAGATTTGCCGCTTTGCATGAACCACTAGCCTCCAAGAAGGTTTTGTGCAATAATGGCAGAGTCTCACGACCGGCCGGTAGGTGGCTGCGTTGTCCGGTCGTATCCGAAGTATAAGCGCAACCGATTGGAAAAATGCAACAAGGAGGTAGTATGCGGCCGAACTGGATTCTAAGGCCTTTGATGTTAGCGATTCTTCTCGCCTTGCTGTCCGCCGGCACAGCTATGGCCCAAGTTTACGGCGGGATACGTGGCACGGTTTCCGACGCCACGGGAGCGGTGATGCCCGACGTCAAGGTGACAGCCACGAACACTGCCACCGGGATTGTCAAGACCGTCACCACCGCCGCCGACGGGAGCTACGAGTTCCTGCAACTTTCTGCCCCTGCACCTTACAAAGTTACAGCCGAGCGGGCGGGCTTCAAGCGTTACGAGGCTGCCGGCATTTCGCTGGGTTTGACTCAGATTTACGTGCAGAACATTACGTTGGAGGTCGGGCCCCTCACGCAGGTAGTGACGGTGGAGGCGGCTGCAGTCCAAGTTGAGACAACCAGTATTCAGCGGGGCGCGACCCTGACCGGAACTCAGATCGTGGACATGCCGTTGAATGGCCGGAACTGGATCACCCTCCAGCAAACGATGCCGGGGGTGGTGGCGGCCGCCGATGGGCGCGGCAATTACGCCACCAACGGCAGCCAGCCCGACCAGAACAGCTACTTGGTCAACGGCATTGACAGCAACGACCTGCCCCTGAACACGCCGCTGGTTATTCCCAGCCCGGATGCCATCGCGGAAGTGACCATGGTGACCAACACGATCAATCCGGAGTACGGACGCAACTCTGGCGCGATCATGAACGCCGTCACGAAGTCCGGCTCGAATGAGTTTCACGGCTCCGGCTTCGAGTTTTTCCGCGACACCGGCCTGAACGCCCGTAACTTCTTCCAGCCCAAGTCGATCATCTTCCACCAGCACCAGTTCGGCGGCACGATCGGCGGGCCTATCAGGAAGGATCATAGCTTCTTCTTCTTCTCGTACCAGGGGACGCGAAACCGCAGTCCCCAGGCGGGAGGGACGACGACGGTGTTCACGCAGGACCAGCGCAATGGGAGCTTCCCTGACATCGCCAGTTCCGATGTCCCCTCGCCTTACGCTATGACAGGCGAGGACGGGACGGTCCATCCGGCGGGCACGCCCTATTCCACGCTCTTTCCCAATGGGAACATTCCCTCCGCCAACTTCGATCCCCTTGCCGTCAGCCTGCTGGACGAGTTTGTTCCCTTGCCCAACTCCGGAACCGAATACGACTTCAACCCCACCAGCAAGAGAGTGACCGATCAGTACCTGGCGCGCGTCGACCACAACTTCAGTTCCAAGGACTCGCTGTGGGGCTCCTGGCTATGGCAGCGGGATCCCACCTTGGTTGACTTGCCCTTTACGGGTGCGAACCTGCCGGGATTCCCGGAAGTGGACCAGCGCCATCTCCAGAACTATTCGCTGACCTGGAACCACACCTTCGGCGCGGGCACACTCAACGAGGCACGCATCGGATACACGCGGTTTAATTATGGTGCGGTGCTGCCGGTCAACGTGCTTGACCCGAAGTCGGAGGGATTCACGGGCATTACGGTGCAGGATCCGACGATGAGCAGTTGGCCCGTGATCGCGGTCACGGGATACTTCACCCTGGGGTTCTCGACCAACGGCCCCCAGCCGCGCCTTGACCAGACCTACCAGGTGGACGACAACTTCACCAGAATTTCCGGACGCCACACCCTCAAGCTGGGTTTTGACATGCGCCGCTTCCAGGTTTACAACCCCTTTGCCAATTCGCTCAGCGGGAATTACGGCTTTGGAGGAACGGGGGTCTATTCGACCGGCGATCCGGGTGCGGATTTCCTCCTGGGCATCCCGGACACCTACGGTCAAGGTGGGGGAGACATCATCAACGCCAGGGGTCAGGAGTATTATTTCTACTTCCAGGATCAGTTCAAGTTTCGAAAGAACCTGACGCTCACTTACGGCACGGGCTGGCAGGTGGACACGCCGACCGTTGACATCTACCACAGCAACCATGCCATGACGGCCTTCCGACCGGGCCAGCAGTCCACGGTCTTCGCGAACGCCCCCGCGGGTTACTTGTTCCAGGGCGATGCGGGAGTGAATGCCACGGGCACGACGAAGTACGGGCATTTCGGCCCGCGCATCGGGTTTGCCTGGAGCCCCGGCAGCTCGGGCAAGTGGGCCATTCGCGGTGGCTACGGCATCTACTTCAACCGTGAGCTGGAAGAGCAGACCTTGCAGTTCCTCGCCTCGCCGCCCTTTTCTCTTAGCTCGACGGGCGCTGCGGCGTGTGGCGGAAGCCCGGGCTTTGCCAATCCCTTTGCGGACGTTGCGACGGGCGCCCTGTGTCCCAACCCGTTTCCCGTTCCCACGAACCCGCCCTCGGACGTGGACTTCAGTCCGTACCTGCCGATGTTCGTGTATGGGGTGGACCCGGCCACCGCCGTCCCGTACGCGCAGAACTTCAACCTGACTGTCGAGCGCCAGCTTTCGACAAACACAATCCTTACGGCCGCTTACGTCGGGGCCCTGGGACGCAAGCAGGTCATTCTCCGCGAGCTCAACCCGGGGATGAACCCCTCGGCTTGCGCGGCCGACCCCACTTGCGTGGCCAACCGCACCTACCAAGGGTTATACTATCCTGAGAATTTCCAGTATGATCCCTGGACCACCCTGGGAATCGCGAACAACCAGACGACCGGCACCTCGAATTACAACGCCTTGCAGGTCGTCCTCAACAAGCACATGTCGCATGGGCTCACGCTCAACGCCGTTTACACCTGGTCTCATGCCATGGACGACGGGTCGGGGTTTGAGAACTCCGGCTTCGGCGGCGGAGGCTTCGGCGGATACGGCAGCACCCGCGCCACCAATCCCTTCAATCAGGCATTTTACAACTACGGGCCGTCCGCGTACGACGCGACCCACCGGTTTGTGATTAGTTACACCTACCTCATCCCGCCCATCTTTCACTCCAACAACTTGGCGGCCAAGCGGTTGTTGGAGGGCTGGCGGATGAGCGGCGTCACCGTCTTCCAGTCTGGCTTCCCGCTGGACGTCGTGGACGGCGGCTACCGCTCGCTGACCTGCTGGGCCTATACCTGGACGGCGTGCTGGGACGTCCCCGACATGGTGTCGTCGCCCCAGTATGTGGACCCACGCACGAGCAGCCTGGTGAACGCGACAAAAGGTGGCACCACGACCAAAGATCACTATTTGTTCGATCCCAACACGTTCGCGCGGGCGTCCTACGGCGTGCAGGGCAATGCCGGGCGCAGCCCCTTGCGGGCGCCCGGAATCGCCAACTTCGACTTTGCTTTCTTCAAGTCCACCGCCATCACCGAAAAAACCCGGCTTGAACTTCGGTTTGAGTTCTTCAACCTGTTCAACCACACCCAGTTCAATGCGTCGGGGGTCAGCACCAACATCAACTCGGCAAACTTCGGCCGCATCCTGGCTGCTCGCGATCCGCGGCTGATTCAACTGGCGGCGAAGTTCTACTTCTAGTCCGGTTCTCGCAGCCGGCGGTTTTCACCCCGCAGCATCGCAAGGTGCTGCGGGGTTTTTCTTTGTAGAGACGTTCCACTGGAACGTCTCCTTTCCGGAGACGCCCCACCGGGGCGTCTCTACAATGCGGCGGTCATAGGCCGCCCCTACGGTTGCGCGCCTAGACCACCGCTACGGCCTTGTGGTAGCATGTGGAGGTAACAAACCCATTCTGCCGCAACCTCGCGCAGGCTGAGTGCTGCGGGGTTGTGATCGCCGCCGGAAAGGAACGCCACTCATGTCTGGCCATTCCAAGTGGGCAACCATCAAGCACAAGAAGGGCGCGGCCGACGCGCGCCGGGGAAAGGTCTTCACCAAGCTCATCAAGGAAATCACCGTGGCCGCGCGCATCGGCGGAGGCGACATGGACGCCAACCCGCGCCTGCGCACTGCCATCGCCGCCGCCAAGGCCGAAAACATGCCGGCGGATAACATCAAGCGTGCCATCCAGAAAGGCACCGGGGAGCTTCCCGGGACGACATATGAGGAAGCAACGTTCGAAGCTTACGGCCCGGGCGGCGTGGCTATAATGCTGGAAGTGGCGACGGACAATCGGAACCGCACGCTCTCCGAGATCCGCCACATCTTCTCCAAGAACGCCGGGAACCTGGGCGAGCATGGTTGCGTCGCCTGGATGTTCAGCAAGCGTGGCTACATCGTCGTGCCCAAGGATAAGGCGGACGAGGAGACGTTGCTCAACCTGGCCACGGAAGCAGGCGCCGACGACCTGCGCGAGGACGACGGCAACTGGGAACTCCTCTCGCCGCCTGCCGCCTTCCAGCAGGTGGTGGATCGCCTGAAGGCTGCCAACATCGCGCCCAGCCTGGCAGAAGTTTCCATGGTGCCCCAGTCTTCCGTGAGACTGACCGGCAAGAGCGCCCAGCAGATGCTGCGCCTCATGGAAGAACTGGAAGATCACGAAGACGTGCAGCACGTTTACGCCAACTTCGACATCGAAGAGGCAGAGATGCACGCCCTGGCGCAGGTGAAGTAGCGGCCGCTGTAGCGGCGGTCTGTGACCGCCGTCCCTTTCCCGGCGCCCCCCGATTGCATCGGGGCAGGCGCCGAGCACTGCCACAGTACGAGCTGCCAGGGGGCGAGCACAGCACTGCAATCATGGAGATTCCTCGCAGGAAATCCCTGACCAATCGCCAAACCCTCATATCTCTTTTCCTCCCGGGTGCCGTGGTGTGCGGCCTGGTCTGGTCCGGCCCTCTCGCTGCTCAGGGCCCCACCCGGCTGACGTACACGAAAGTGCTCAAGGGCAGCGTTCCTGAATACCTGGCCATCAGCGTGGATTCGAATGGCGAGGGCACCTACGAGGGCCGCAAGCTTGTTGAGCCGCCGGGTACCCGGTCGCTCAAGCTTTCCTCGGCCACTACCCGGAGGATTTTCCAACTGGCCGAGGCATTGAGGAACTTTGAATCCATCGATCTCGAGAGTCACAAGAAGGTCGCCAACCTGGGGCTTAAGACCTTCGTTTGCGAGCGCGAGGGCCGCCAGAGCCGGGCGGAATTCAACTACACGCAGCGGCGCGAGGCGCAGGAACTCGTGGATCTCTTCGAGAAGATTGCCAGCGTCCAGCAACACATTATCGTCCTTGAGTACGCCATCAAGTACGACCCCCTGAGCCTGCCGCAGGAGCTGATGCTGATCCAGATCGACCTCGATAGGCGGGCGCTCGCCGACCCCGAACTGATGGTTCCCGCCCTGGAGAAGATCGCACATAACCCACGCTTCCTGCACTTGGCGCAGGTGCGCGCCGAGAACATCCTGCAACGCTTGCAGAGCAACAACTAGCGCTCGCGGCAGGCAAGCACCAGGGCTGAAAGAGCGCCGAAATTGCCCGCAACCTTTCCCCTCGTCGCTACGTCTAGAGTAGTGTAAGGTGGTAGTAGTGCTGCCAATGGAACGCTCGGGCCAAGGAGGTCCGCCATGAAAGCTACGGTGCGCCTCGTCTTATTGGGAATGGGTGTCAGTTTAGTCACTGGGCTCGCAGCGGTCGCGTCTTGGGCACAAGAGGGCTATTCGCACGTTCGCATCGTCCGCTTGAGTTTTACCGAAGGGGTGGTAACTGTCCAGCGGCCTGACGTCCGAGAGTGGGCGACGGCCCCGACCAACACGCCTATCCAGGAAGGCTTCAAGCTTTCCACCGCCGACAGTGGCTACGCCGAAGCGGAGTTCGAGAACTCCTCCACGGCGCGCCTGGGGCAGCTGTCCCTGCTCGAGTTCACGCAACTCGCCCTCATGCCTAGCGGCGGCAGGGTCAGTCGCATGACCCTCGACCAGGGCTATGCAACCTTCAACGTCATCCTGGAAGGCGACGATTTCTACGAAGTCAAAGCCGGAAGCGCCACGCTCACTCCCCACGGCAAATGCCGCTTTCGCGTGGACTACGACCAGGGGATGGTGCAGGTGAAGGTCTTCCAGGGCTCCGTCGAAATCCTGAGCCCGGAAGGCACCGGCACGCTGGGGAAGAACACCGTCCTGTTGATACGCCCCGGCGCCGATGAACCCTTCGAGATTTCCCAAGGCATCACCAAAGACGCTTGGGATGAGTGGGTCGAAGAGCGCGAGGGTCGCGTGGAGATGGCCCGTAACCATGCCGCGCCCTCGCCTTACTCCGCGGCCATCCCCGACCTGCTCTACGGCTGGATGGACCTCACCTCCTACGGCAACTGGTACTCGCTGCCCGGCTATGGCTGGGGCTGGGCTCCGATGGTTAACTATGGCTGGGCTCCCTTTACCATGGGCCGCTGGTGCTGGTATCCCGGCTTCGGGTATGTCTGGATTTCCGGCGAACCCTGGGGCTGGCTGCCCTATCACTACGGGTCGTGGATCTACCAGCCCGGCTTCGGCTGGTGCTGGCTCCCGGGCAACTTGGGCTATTGGTCACCAGGCGTCGTGAACTGGTACCAAGGACCGGGATGGATTGGCTGGTCGCCCAGGTCGCCGCTGGCGGGCGGAGGCCAAACGAACTGCCCACAGCCGCGGGGCTGCACGACCACGGTTAGTCCCGACACGGTCCGCCAAGGCTTGCCCGTGCGTCCCAACCGCCTGGGAGGTTATCCTGGCGATGGCCGATTGGTCGAGCGACCTGACGTTCGTCCGGACCGGCTCGGCATGCTGCCTGGCTCGCCGCAAGCCCAGGCTGCGGCATTTCGCGGCGCGCAGGACACGGAGCAACTCGGGCGAGCTTCCCAGGGCACTGAAGGGTCCGGCTGGCCCGCTCGGCTGGCTCCGGGAGCAGCGACGGAAGGTCGAGGACCCGCAGGCGGCATCGTTTATGATCCCGAGCAGCGCCGCTACGTGAACGGGCCCGGTCAGGCTGCGGCGCCGGAAACCCCCGCCGCTCCTGCCGCCCAAACTCAGGGAGCAGCAGCGAGAACCTCCGCTCGCGTCGGGCGCCCTGGCCCACGAGAGAATTATCCTGAGCCGGCGGCCTCGGGCTCGTTCGGTGTGCAAACGCGGTCCGACGAACAGCCTCTCTCTCCGCGCGGCTTGGGCCGTTCAGGCGAGCCTTCTGCCTCGCCCTCCTCTTCCTCACGCTCTGCACCTAGTGCCAGTCCCCGCTCCGAGACTGGTTCGCGTTCTTCCGGAATGAGTCCTGTTTCTTCCGGCGGAGGTCGCAGCAGCGGCGGATCCTCGAGCGCCAGAGGCGGCGGTTCGCAAATCTCGGGCGGAGGCGGCTCGCGCAGTTCGGTCGGCGGATCTTCAGGGGGCTCGAGTGGTGGCTCGCACAGTTCCGGAAGCTGGGGCGGGAGTTCGGGTGGCGGTTCGCGCGGCTCCGGAAGCTCCGGTGGCGGCCATGGCTCGGGCGGCACGAGCGGCCCCCACTCCAGCAGCGGCCCGCGGCACTAATCGGCTGGGCATTTCCGGGCTGAGTCCACGCGCCTCGAGCGCGGCCCAGCCCGGCTTGTTATTCCCTCCCTGGCCCTCTGGCGACATATTCTGGACACAGCTACACCGGCGGTAGGCATTCGCCTATCTCACGTCATATCGCAGAAACTTGAAGTAGGCGGCGGCGAACAGCACCAGACTCCACACCAGCAAGAATCCCAGGTCGGGCAGCGCCCTGTCGAGAGAGCTCGCCAGTGATTCTTCCTGGAACTCGAACGAGGGCAGGTCGGTGAAGTTCTGCTTGGCCATCACTGTGGGAACGTGCTGCGCCCTGGTGAGGCTAATCAACTCGCGGCTCTTCCGGTCATAGTAGGTGGTGAAGAGTGAGCGGTAATCCCTGAGCGCCGCGCGAAAGCGCAAATCGCGCTCCAAACCAGTGCGTGCCAGGCTCATCGCGGCGTAGGCTGCAGAGCCCGCGGGAGACAGGCGCGATAGCATCAGCCCCACCCTCGCTTGGTGCTCCTTGCGCTGCAAGTAGTACTCCTCCAAGTTCCTCAGTTCCCGGTTCTGCCGCTCGCGGGTACGGGCGGACATGTCCTCGTACACTTCGAGCGGCGGCATTTGCCCGTTGTGCGTCCGGACGTACTGGCTGAACTCCGCCTGCACTTCCACTGTGCCTCGGCGGTGTACTGCCACTCTCTTCATTTCAAATTCCTGGAGTGGCTCCGCGGGCGCCAGACGCCGGGCCACGATGATGGCGAACCTGGGCACAATCGCCACGACCACGACCCAGACCACCAGGCAGAGCGCGAACGCGGTGGTGCTGCGCGTGGTCAAGGTCGAGATGCACAGGCCGAGCGCAAAAAGCACCACGAGGTAAAGGCCAAAATCAATCCCCAACAGTAGCACGCGGCACACTTCTTCCCCATTCAGAGAAACCGCGCCGAAGCTCACCAGCAAAACACAAGCCAGCAGGAACGCCACGGCCACTGGCGCCAGCAAGCCAATCAGGTTGCCCACGAGCTTCCCCAGCAGGAGAACGTCCTTGGGCAAGGCGCTCGCCAGTTGCAGCTTGAGCGTCCCAAGTTCTTTCTCGCCGCAGATGGCAGAGAAAGTGAACAGCAGCGCTGCCAGACCCAGAACCACCTGAACGATAAAGGAAACGTCCAGGGCGCCAAAGACCGCCACCGCAGGGTTCTCGCTCGCCGCGCTCCCCTGGGGTTGGGGAAGCGTGTAGAGCCCCATGTTATAAACCCGGGGGGTGTGCGGCTCCACGCCGCTCACCAGGATGCCGAGGACCGTGGGCGGCTTGACCAGATTGAAGCCGAAGTTGGAGATGGCATAGAGGTTGGTCTCTTCGGCCAGGTTCTGCCGATGCGTCGCCTGGGCCAAGCGATATTCCTGAAGCTCAGCTTGGTATTCCCTCGCCCCCGTGTAGACCGCCACGACAAACAGCACGGTTGAGAGGATGAACACCAGGAGCGAACGATAGCCGTAGAGGCAATCTCTCAGCTCTTTCTCGATGACGTGGCGAAACATCGGTGCGCCGCCACAACAGGACACAACTTGCTAGGCCCCCGCTCCTATAAGCTACCAAGCGCTTAATGTCAAGATTGAAAATGCCGGGGGTTCCGTTTGCAGGTGAAGTGACTTGGTGGCTGTTGCTACGTCAATTCGTCGCCTAGGGAGGAATCGGCCGCCTTGAATGTGGGGAGCTAGACGCAGTAGCCTTTCGCGCCTGGAGCAGAGACTAAGAAACGATAATGCCCGCGTACCCGACAACGGCGGACCGGTCGCCGCTGGTGTCGGCGGAGGTGGCGTACTTAGCGAGCTCGGCGTGACGCGCCCCGAGTTCCTTCACGGCCGTGAGCATGGCGATCGCCGGCCCGTAGCCGCACATCGAGATGTCCTCGCGCCGCAGCACGTCGTAGAGGCCCTGGGGGTCGAGGGCCAGCATCTTGTCGATCGCTTTGCGGTCCTTCACGCGCGTGATGCTGTCGGGCTCGTAGTGGTTCATGTCGCTGGAGGCAATGATCAGGAAGGGCTCCTTGGTGTGCCGCGCGGCTTGAGCTAGGCCTCGCCCGAGCGATTCCAGGCTCGGATATCCGCCCGCGCCGATGGCAATGGGGACAAAACTGAAATCCCTTACCGTCCGCTGCAAGAAAGGAAGCTGGACTTCGAGCGAATGTTCGTCCGCGTGGGCAGCAGCATCCTCCATGACGAGGTGGCAACCCTGGTGCACGGCCTCGGCGAGGGCGCTGTCGATGGGCACTTTGCCGAGCGGCGTCAGCCAGCTGCCCGTGGACATCATCGCCAGCGGCGCGCCGCGCCCGGTGTGGTTGGGGCAGAGAATGACGTAAGACGAGCGCGCCGGCAGCCGCCGATAGACTGCTCCGGCCACGTGGCCGGAGTACACGTAGCCGGCGTGGGGCACCACACAGCCCAGGGCGTTCTCCACCTTTTCCGTAGCGGAGGGCTCTGGCGCCAAGTATCGGTCCACATCGCGCGTGAGCGTCTCGGGTTTAGCGGGATAGAAACGGCCCGCGACGGCGGGCTGACGTATCGCGGGTGGCTGCATACCGCAAATCCTAGTCTCCGGCCGAACGAGTGTCAAGCGCAGTGAGAATTCCGCCGGCGCTCAGTCCCGCCGGGAGAAGTCGCGCGCCCGCGAAGCGCCTCAGGTGTTGCCGGGGAAAGGGAGAAGGGTGCAGCGCTGGTGCCGCTCCAACTGTTTGGAGCCATTTCCGGGAGCGATACGCCCAGAAGCTACGCAAGGGCGTCAATACAGGGACGCCTCCCGTTCCAACTAGCTGCGGCCGCTTAACGGGATACAAGGATCCCGCGAATGAAGTTGGAACGGCGCTAGTGGTCTTCTTCGTCCACGCTGATCTTCAGGGAGCTGAGAAATCGCGCGTCCTCGTTGGTCAGATGGAACTCGGCTTCGCGGTGCTTTCCAGAGGTGAACTTCTGCCGGTGGAGGAGGTCGGTGTCGCCGCGTTTGTTGAAGCCGATGGTGACCTCGAGGATCAGAAACAAATCGTAGCCGGCGGCGCGGATGCGCCCCATTACCTCGGAGATTCGCTCCGAGTCCCCCAGGGTCTCGTTAATGGCGTACCCCAGTTCTTTCACCAGGCGCCTGAAGTTCTCGTCCAGCTCCAAGGGCCCCCCGCGCCTTCTGAGTTTTCCGACTCCGGGGAAAATTCTATGATTGGCCTCGAAGGCGTGTCAAGGCAAAAAGGCTCGGCAGATTTGACTGTCTCGCGAATCCTTCTTAAGATAGCCCTGGGTGAAGCGCCTCGCAGTAGTGGAGCTTTGAGGTGGGAGTTTGAGCAGGCTTAACGCTTTGTTGGCTCGGTGGTTTCGCCATACCCAACGGGTCTTCCACCTGCTGGTGGGACTAATTTTCCTGTTCTTCACGCTGGCGGGTGCCACTGTCTCGTTCACCGAATGGCGATACTACCAGCAGACTCCCTCGGCGGGTTTGCTGCGCTTCGGTCTTTTGGCCGGTTTCACCGTTCTTCTATTCTTTTTTTGTCTTTACTCCTTCGTGAAGGCGCGAAGCGTGCGTTAGAAACCAGGTCGCAGGTGTCAGGTGTCAGTTTCCAGTCCAACCCCTGAGAGGGCACTTCAAAGCTTGAGACCTAGCGCCTGTTCCAGCTCATGAACCTCCCAAAGGACAACGATCGGAAGGGAAAGTTCAAGACCGCCTCAGGCCTGGACGTTCAGCTCTTCTACAAGCCCGAGGATCTAGCGGAGTGGGACTGGGAACGTCAGCTTGGCTTCCCGGGTGAATATCCCTACACGCGTGGCATCCATCCCACCGCGTACCGCAGCCGCTTGTGGACCATGCGCCAATATGCCGGCTTCGGCACGGCGCTCGAATCCAATGCTCGCTTCCGCTACCTACTGGCGCAGGGGCAGACAGGGCTTTCCGTAGCGTTCGATCTCCCCACGCAAATCGGTCTGGATTCTGATCACCCTCTAGCTCGCGGCGAGGTGGGCCGGGCCGGCGTGGCCATCGACTCGCGGGAAGACATGGAAATCCTGTTTCAGGGTATTCCCCTCGAGCAGGTTTCCACCTCGATGACCATCAACGCCACCGCAGCCATCGTGCTGGCGCTGTATTTTGCCGTGGCCGAAAAGCAGGGCGCCAACCTGAAGAAGCTCTCCGGGACTGTGCAGAACGACATCCTTAAGGAATACATCGCGCGCGGCACATACATCTATCCCCCGGAGCCGGCGCTGCGCCTGGTTACCGACATCTTCGCGTTCTGCCACGAGCGCGCTCCGGAATGGAACACGATTTCCATCAGCGGCTATCACATCCGCGAGGCAGGCTCGACAGCCATCCAAGAGGTGGCCTTCACGCTGGCCAACGGCATCGCCTATGTCCAGGCGGCCCAGGCGCGCGGGCTCGCAGTGGACGACATTGCGCCTCGGCTCTCGTTCTTCCTGAACGCCCACAACGATTTGCTCGAAGAGATCGCCAAGTTTCGCGCCGCGCGCCGCCTCTGGGCGCGCATCATGCGCGAGCGCTTCCAGACCCAGAATCCCCGTTCGTGGATGTTTCGCTTCCACACCCAAACCGCGGGCAGCGCGCTCACTGCCCAGCAACCCGATGTGAACCTCGTGCGGGTAACACTCCAGGCGCTGGCCGCCGTGCTGGGAGGAACCCAGTCGCTCCACACCAACGCCCGCGACGAGGCTCTGGCCTTGCCCGCCGAGGCCTCAGCACTCCTCGCCCTGCGCACGCAGCAGATTCTGGCGCACGAGAGCGGCATCGCGAACACCGCAGACCCGCTGGCAGGCTCCTACGCCATCGAAACGCTCACCAGCCAAGTCGAGCAAGGCGCGGAAGAGTATCTACGCAAGATTGACGCGCAGGGCGGCGTGCGCCGCGCCATCGAGACCGGGTACATTCAGCGGGAGATTCAGCAGGCAGCGTATGAATACCAGAAGGCCGTGGAATCGGGCGAGCGGGTGGTGGTCGGGGTCAACCGCTACGCGGCCGAAGCTGTTCCTTCGCCGCCCCTGCTTCGGATTGATCCAGAGATTGAGCGCGCGCAGGTAGAACGCCTGCGGAAGCTGCGCGCGCGTCGCGATGGCGCGGGCGTGGCGGCTGCCCTGAGGGAGGTCGAGGCAACGGCGCGCTCGGAACGCAACCTGATGCCCGTCATCCTCGAAGCCGTGAAAGCCTACGCGACAGTGGGCGAGATCTCCGACGCTCTCCGGCACGTTTTCGGGGAGTACCAGGAATCGGTTGTTATCTAGCCGTAGTGGCGAACAAGGAACAAGTAAGTTGCATGGTGAATAGTGAATTCTGAATTCAGCATTCATAATTCCGCATTTCGCATTCTTGGCTCGCCACCCGTTAGTTGTTTTACGGAGCGCATATGCCGACTCTTCAATTCTTAGGCGCGACCGGCACGGTCACCGGCTCTCGATATCTCCTGGAAGCGAACGGTGAGCGCCTGATGATCGATTGCGGCCTTTTCCAGGGCGCAAAGGAATTGCGCCTGCGCAACTGGAATCCCTTCCCCGTGCCGGCCGCGAGCATCCAGTGGCTTGTCCTGACGCACGCCCACTTGGACCACATCGGCTACATCCCGCGCCTCATCAAGGATGGCTTCCGCGGGCAAATCCTGGCGTCGGCGCCTACGGTGGACCTGGCGCGCGTGATCCTGCCGGATTCGGGCCACCTCCAGGAAGAAGAAGCCGAGTACGCCAACTTCAAAGGCTACAGCAAACACAAGCCCGCGCTGCCACTCTACACTTACGAAGAGGCGGTGAAATCGCTCGAATCGTTCCGCGCCATCGATGAGTCGAAACCGCTGGAGCTTTCTTCCCACTTCACCCTCCGCTTTCATCGTGCTGGACATATCCTGGGCGCGCGCATGATTGAGGCGACTGTGCGCGCGAACGGCAGCACGCGTCGGGTGCTGTTTTCCGGCGACCTCGGCCGTTTCCCGCAATTGATCCTTTTCGAGCCGGTCGTGCCGGACGGCGCCGACTATCTCCTGCTCGAGTCCACTTATGGGGACCGTTTGCATCCCCAGGATGACTACCGCACCCGGCTGGCCTCAATCGTAGAAGCCACCGCGGGACGCGGCGGCACGCTGGTCATCCCTTCCTTTGCCGTGGGGCGAACCCAGGAACTGCTGTACGTCTTCCGCGAGTTGATCGAGCAGGGGATGATGCACTCGATTCCCATCCACGTGGACAGCCCCATGGCGATTGACGTCACCGACCTCTACCTGCGCCACAAGGAGGAACACGACCTGGAAACCTTGGCGGTCGAGGCGCAGGGCATCAAACCGTTCTCGCCACCCAACGTGCACTTCGACCGCACGCGGGATGAATCCAAGGCCCTGAATGAGGCGCACTACCCCATGGTCATCATCTCCGCGAGCGGCATGGCCACCGGCGGCCGCGTCCTCCACCACCTGGAGCGCTGCCTCCCCGACCACCGCAACACCATCCTGTTTGTGGGATTCCAGGCAGCCGGAACGCGCGGGCAGATCATCAAGTCCGGCGCAGAATCTGTCAAGATGCACGGCCACGAAGTGCGGATTCGCGCCCGCATCGAGTCCATGGAAAACCTGAGCGCCCACGCCGACTACGGTGAGATCCTCGGCTGGCTGCGACAGTACAGCAAGCCTCCGCGCCAGACACTCCTGGTCCACGGCGAGCCCCGCGCCACAGAAGCTCTCGGCGAGAAGATCACCCAGCAACTTCACTGGAACACCTACGCCCCGTCCTATCTCGAAAAAGTCGCGCTTTGAGCGTTTGGCAAACGTTTGTCTCCGGATGGGAACGCCACCGGGCAAGACAACGCGTATCGTGTTATATTACGTACAACATAGTCAGAGAGGACTGAGTATATGCAGGACCGGTACTGTGCAGATGTCGGCGATTTCGGCAAGTACGGCCTTCTCCGCTGGCTATGTCGGGAAACCGGCCTTCGCCTCGGCGTGAATTGGTACCTTGTTCCCGACGAAAGTGGCAACGCGGATGGTCGCCACACGAGATACTTGGATCGCACTGAAGAAAACAGCCGTCGTTTCCGAAAATGTGACCCAGATTTGTGGGAAGCCCTGGGGAAGATCATTAGGGAGCACAACCGACATGTCCGCCGCATCCGCACCGATAGAATCCTGCCTCGCGGAACCGTCTTCTATGAAGATGTCCTTAGATGGCCAGACGACATGAGGGCCACAAGCCCGGGGGGAATAGAGGCACGAAAAAAACATAGGCAAGCATGGGTCGAAAGGGGGCAGGAGAAACTGCGCGACTGTGAACTTGTTTTTTTTGACCCTGACAACGGCTTGGAGACAAAGACCAAGAGGTATAAAGCCAAAGGCCCGAAATATGTCTTCTTCGACGAAATCTGGCCTTATTACGAGAGGGGCTCCAGCCTAATCATCTACCAACATATGAACCATTTAATAAAAGCCGTTGTACAGGTTCGGAACCGCCTGAGGGACATCAAGGAAAAGCTAAACACAGAGGACTGCCTCGCACTGTTGTACCATCGCGGGACCGCCCGTGCATTCTTCATTGTCCCTACACGGGAGCACGTGTCGGTGCTAGGAGCAGCCGCAGAGGACTTCGTCGCGTCTGATTGGGGGAAGCAAGGGCATTTTGAAATGGTGGAGTAGTAGAAGGTCTGGAGGTTGCATCCCTGCAAAGACGGCTTCGATTACGCCGTCGGCGGGGCGGATTCAGCCGGGGCGAGGCCCAACTGGTCCGCGATACGGCGCATGGCTGCGAGGCAGAAGGTGATGTGCTCGTCGAGGGGGACGCCCAACTCTTCGGCGCTCTTCGTGATGTCCTCGCGGCTGACAGCGCGCGCGAAGGCTTTGTCCTTCATCCGCTTGCGAACCGATTTCGCTTCCAGGGTGACAATGCGGTCGGGGCGGACCAGCGCGCAGGCGGTGATGAACCCCGCCAGCTCGTCACAGGCATAGAGCGCCTTAGCCAGCAAAGTGTCCCGCGGCACGCCGGTGTAATCGGCGTGCCCCAGGACGGCGCGGCGGATTTCCTCCGAGACGCCTTTTTCCTTCAAGATCTCGCTGCCTTTCACCGGATGGTCGGGCGCCTGGGGATAGAGCTCGTAGTCAAAGTCGTGGATCAGCCCTACGACCGCCCACCTCTCTTCCTCCTCGCCGAACTTGCGGGCATACGCGGCGAGACACGCCTCGACCGCCAGCGCGTGCTTGCGCAGGTTCTCGTTCTTGGTGTATTCGCAAAGCAGGTCCCACGCCGCTTGACGGTCCATCGGCATCGCTCCTTCGGTCGAGCGCGCCATTATACGCCGGGAAGCGCCGCCGCCCAAGGCGAAGACGGACTCTCGGACACGCCGAGGATTCTGTTGCCCGCGCGGCACAGCCAGCGATAGAATCCCCCCAGAGTCGCTGGCTTCAGGGCGCAGGCCCGATGGCGCCTGACGCTCTGATCACCGGACGAGTCTCGCAAAGCAGGCTGTCCCAGGAGGCACCTCCCATGAGAATCTGCCCAAAGTGCGGCGCCCAATCCCCCGACGAGTACAATTTCTGCGGCCAATGTGCCGCGCCGCTGCCGGCCCAAGAAGCGGCGCCGCAGGTGCCAGCAGGCTCAGTCGCCCCCGCGCAGGGGCCAGGACCTTTGCCTGCGCCGGCCGCGCCCGAGGTGCTGCCCTCGGCGGCCCCGACCGCGCCGCCGCTCGGCTCGCTCGGAGCGCGCTTTGTGGCACACTTGATTGATCTCGTTTTTCTCCTCCTGGCCTTCTGGTTGACGGGCAACGTCTATGGCGCGCTGTTCGGCGGCCTGACGGCAAGCGGATTCAATCTCAGCGGTCTCCCCGCCCTCATCATCATCGGCGTGACCTGCCTGGTATTCCTTGTTTATTTGATCGTTTTCGAAGCTCTGGCGGGCGCGACGCCTGGAAAGCTCCTTCTGGGCCTGCGCGTGAGAACCGTCGAAGGCGCTCCCTGCGGGTTCTCCCACGCCGCGGTGCGCAACATCCTGCGCGTGGTGGATGCGATTGCCGTATATCTGGTGGCGCTCATCGTGGCTTTGCTCACGAAGAAGAAGCAGCGCGTGGGCGACTTGGCCGCGCACACCATCGTGGCCAAGGAGCGGCCCGGTGCGGCAAAGCGAGTGGGCGCGGTGCTTTTCCTGCTGCTCTGCCTGGTGGGCACGATTTTCGCCTCCCTGTACGTACGCCACCACCCCCGCGTTCCCATCCTGACCTTTGGCATCGCCAATCTGCGCTTCGCCGATTCGGACACCGCTCCGCCGCGCGCGAGTACGGAATACAAGCCCGAGGACGAGGTGAGGATATTCTACGAAGTGCCCGGCTACGAACGCGACAAGGACTCCTACATTGCCGTCGTCACTCAGCACCAGGTGTTGGCCCCCGACGGCAAGCCGTTTTTCGAAACCAAGACCATTGAAGTGAAACAGCGGGCCGGCGATGAGGCGGGCCCGGTCAAGTGCAGTTTCCACTTCGACCTTCCGCCGTGGGCACCACCCGGTCATTACACGATCAACATCCAGGGCGAGGATCAAATCGCTCACAAGACGGAGTCAGCGGCGCCAACCTTCACCGTTAATGCTCCGCCGATCGAAACCAGTGCCAGCTTCGTGGCGAAGAGCATCGAACTGGCCGCCAGCCGCGACGGCGCGGCTGTCAGCCCACCCGCCTTTACCGCCGGGCAAACCATCTGGCTCCGCTTCCGCATGGTCGGCATGAAAGCTAATGAGCAAGGCCGAATCCTCCTGACTGAGGATTGGGGAGTCACCGGACCAGACGGCAAGCCCATTTTCGAGCGGAAGGATGACCCCATGGTGGATGAGCGGTTTGTCTACCCGCCCCCTTTCTACCCTTACCGCGAGTACGCAACCCTGGGTTCCAGCGCCGAACCCGGCGAATACAGATTTCATGCGGTGTTGCACGACAAGGTGGGTGGCGCCGATTTCACGGTTGATCAGCCGTTCACCATCACCAAGCCCTGATTGCCGCCCAGCGCGGCGTTGACACGTGCGGCGAGTTGCGTTACTTTCCAAGAGTCAGCCGTCAAGGCCCGTGGCGCGGATTGGTTAGATTGGGCCGACCTTGTCGGCCAGGTCAGTGGCACAGCGGGACGCAAAGCTTGTTTTCAGGCCCGTAGCTCAGACTGGTTAGAGCG
>CAZBWJ010000037.1:26648-30199 GCA_964495535.1 uncultured Acidobacteriota bacterium
GCACAGCGGGACGCAAAGCTTGTTTTCAGGCCCGTAGCTCAGACTGGTTAGAGCGGGCCGACCTTGTCGGCCAGGTCAGTGGCACAGCGGGACGCAAAGCTTGTTTTCAGGCCCGTAGCTCAGACTGGTTAGAGCGCTACCTTGACACGGTAGAGGTCTGGGGTTCGAGTCCCCACGGGCCTACCAGCATTCTCAATCACTTGCGGCGCAGAAATCGCTGCAGTTCCCTCCACACCGCCATTTTGTGACGTGTTTTGTGACGTGCGACCTGGATTGGCCCGCTCCGCGGGCCTGTCTGAAAGGGCTTGGATGGCGGCCCGTTTTGCCTCAAGCCGGATGTGGCTGTAGCGTTCGAGCATTTTGCGGGAGACATGCCCGGCAAGGGCCTTGAGGGTTTGCTCGCTGGCTTCCGATTCCGCCAGCGTGGTAATGGCAGTGTGCCGGAGGTCATGGAATCGCAGATTGGCCAATTGTCGCATTTCGGGAATCCCCTTCTCTTTGTCGCCCTTGGCCGCAGCCTTACGAAGTTTCCGCCAAGCCGTACGCCAGCTTCCCAGTGGCCGAGTGGGATCGAAGCCGGTTATTTCCACACCGACCAGCGCAGTGTCGTGGAACCGGAACTTGGGCCGGAAGGCGGCAAAGACGTAATGCGCCGGTTCGACAGTCCAAAACATCTCCGCTCGCTTACGGAGCTTCAAAAGGGTGTCGAAAACTTCAGGGGTCAAGGGAATCACACGCTCGCCCGCGTCAGTCTTGCTCTCTTCGACTATCAGCGTGCGGTCTATCAGGTTCACGTCGGCCCAGCGCAAACCGCGAAGCTCGCAGGTCCGCATCGTCGTACCCAGGGCCAGAATAGCTGCGGAGTACGCCGTCTCCCATTCCGGCTTTTGAGAAGCAGTCTTGAGCAACCGGAGCTTTTCCTCATGCGTAAGTGCTCGCCCAATGCTTCGCGGTTCACGCAACGGCTTCACGTCCTCGGCAATCAGATGCCAGCGTTTCGCTCGCTTGAGAATGCGGCGGAGACAGCCAACCTCCATGTTGATGATGGCTGGGCCTATGGTTTTCTGACTCCGCCCCCGCCCTACGGCACCGGGTGATGCGGCGCGCCACTCGCGGTAGGCCAGCACATCGTCAGTCGTGATCTGGGTGAGGCGTTTGGCCTTGAAATACTCGCGGAGCTTCACGAGCAACTGCTCTTCTTTGGCTTGGCTGGAAGGCTTGAGCTCCAAGCGGCGAGTGGCTAGGTAACGCTCGCTCGCCTCGGTAAAGCCCAAGCGGGCGAAGTTGCGGGTCGATAAGGACAGCTGGCCTTGCTCTGCCTGTAATTTCGCTCGCTCTTCTGCTCGGATGGCCTTCAGTTCACCGTCTTGAGCAGCCACGCTGATTCGCTTTCCCCGGTCTTTCAAGCAGACCCGGTAGCGCGTGCCGTTCACGGTGAAATCAGCCCAATACCACTTCACGCGTTTCCACAGAGACATGGTCATTTGCCTCCCCTTCGATCAACTTTGACTCGACGCTTGGCTTTTCGCATTGCTGCGCCGTGTGTGCGCCACCAAGATAGGTCTCGTGCGTGCTTGGAGGTCCCGTAGCAGGTCGTAGAACAGTAGAGCTGTGCTGGCTTTCCAGCAATGAAGTATCTACCGCACTCGCGGCACACCCTCGCGCGCCAACTTTCTTGCCAGAGGAGGAAGACCGCCCGGGAAAACTCTGACGATGTTCCGTAGGACACCTGGCCAGCCCCAGCCCACCAGTTGGGGACAAGGCAGGCGTCACCCGTCCTCGCGACGCTGCCTATGGCGTATCGCTTGTAATAGCGACCGACGACATCGACCGGGATGCTCAACTTTAGGTCGAGGAGCCACGCGAGCGCGGCACTGGCGACCTCGGGCTTGTTTGGGCCATCACATCCCCGCCAAAGGTCGCGCAGGCAGTCCCGATGGCCCAGCACGATCAGATGGACTCGCTCGGGGTCGGCCGGGTACACACTTCCGGGGGAATACTCCCCAGGCGTGAAGGAGGGGTAGTCCAGGCGGAACCTTCGATACTCCTCCGGAGAGTCGCCAAGGTTTGCGAACCTCTCGAGACGGTCAAATAGGATTTCGCGGTCCTCTTCTGCTAGTTGGAAAGCCCGCGAAATCCTGACAGTTAGCGACTTACCCCTTCTAGCAACTTGACGCCCTCTAGTGTTCGTCATACGATATAGTTGCTCGTTTGCGTGACCTAGCGAGTAAACGAGCACAATACAGCCTATCGCTTGTATAGGCGGGCGTCAAGGAAAAAAGGGAGGTGCGCGGGTGGGCCAGCTTTTGAGCATATCTGAGGCTTCGGAACGATGGGGAGTCTCCAAATTCACAACGCGGCGACTGATCGAGGCAGGTTACGTTCGCAGTGTGACCATTTCGACCCGACGGCTGATACCCGAAGACGAAGTTGAACGAGTCGCCCGGGAAGGCGCTGGCAAACCTCGCCAGCGTAAGGCGGCCGCAGGGGGTCGCAAAGGCGAATGATTAATGAATGCAGCGCGACGATTAGCTTCAGAGATCGAGATGATCCGCCGCTCTGTCGATATGTTGAGAGGACCGCGGTTGGGAATCGACCTGTGGGTCCCACGAACGCGCCGTGGCATGGAGGGCGAGTGCCTCGGCGATTCGGATGCCATAGTGAAAAGGGCAGCCTCAGTGAACGGAGAGGTGGAAGCTGGCGACGCCGCGCCGGGCCAAGCCGACGTCATAGGACCTAGTGTGCAGTGACTGCACAGTTCCGTCCTCGTACGAAGTCGACGCAACTGAGGGAACATGATGAGAAGGTTTCGCCGACCTGCAACCGGCGAATAGCCCGGGCTCGGCTGGGGGAACGGTCTCCATCCCGTTCCCCTGAAGCCGGATTCAAGCCGATGGAGGAACCACAGATGGAGAAGATGGAGAATGAAAGTCGATCAGTTCTCTGAGTACCACTGCACGGCTGAGTGGCACATCAGCAGGATGAAATCCAGGTGGGCCTTGGCCGTATACAACTTCGCGCTTAGAATTTCCAAAGAGTCCGGCGTGTTCTTTTGCTCAGCGGTGCGTTTGGCAGAGTACTTCGGGTGTAATGAGAGGTCGATCCGCAGAGCAGATAAACAGCTGTTAGAGGCCGGCTTCTTCGAATTGACCGACCAGGTGACCTATGAGCCGAATGTGTACAAGGTTGTTCGTCATAAACTCTGGGCCGAAAAGCATCCCGGTCAGTGCCCCACCAAACTCAGTTTCGCGTGGTCCAGTGAATGTAGCCGACTAGGCCAAGCCTTATGGTGCGCTAGTGGGGGACAAGCGAGATTGGGTACCTACCAGGTAAGGTTCCTCGAAAGGCTAGGCCTCTCCGGAGAGGAAATGGTTTCCGACTTTGCGGCATTTTGGTCGAGGCAAAGTCACAGCATGAGGGCCGATCGGTTCAAGAGCAATCGAAGACTGCTCATAGGCCAGTTCATCGATCTCATGAAGGAAAAAGCGGGCAGGTCTCGTGTGGTGGTATAGCCCTGGAAATACTACTGTTCCTCTCATGAAGGGCGGACT
>CAZBWJ010000037.1:30299-31770 GCA_964495535.1 uncultured Acidobacteriota bacterium
GGCGGACTTCCGAGTCCATACACAGCGGACTTCTCAGCCCAAATCGTGGCCCCAGGAGTCCGACAAGTCAACGATTTTAGTCATCGAGTTAGTTTTCGATGTTGAGTCAGCGATACCGCCTTCGCGGTGTCGCGGGGGGCTGACGCCCCCCGACCCCCCGTCCGCGCCCTTTACACACAGGGCGATGACGATGACCTCAGAAGGGGATGCGAAATGGACTTGCTGGAACTTCTTAAAGTTAATCGAGATTGGCTGCCCCGCGAAAGCTGGAAGGCTGTCAGTCTGTGCGGTCGCACATGGGACCAACTAGGCTGCCCCACCACGCCCGCGGCTCTTATCAACTTCCTGGATCAAGCGCTCAAGTCTTGTGTCCAGTTTGAGCTGCAATATCCGAAGATTTTTCTGAAACGACTCAAGCAACTCCAACGAGGCGAGTGGAGTCCCTACAGTTACGTGAGAGAATGAAATTGCGCGGATCGCACTGGCACATATGTACCGTGAATTGCCGAAGATTCGAGCTGAGCTTTCTTATGTTGGAATGCGCCACGGTTGGCCTTGTCGAACGCCAGCGATTCAGCCCGCGAGGCAAGGCTTGCCAGGGTGATCATCCATGGTGGTCTGGTTGACTGGGATGCAAGGTCGGTAAAGGTGGGCGATCCACTTTCGCAGCGAACCTTGGCGAACGGGGTCCAAAAGCTGACGGTCACCGGCTAGAAAAGGCCAACATCTAGAAGGAGGGAAAAGAAATGGCCCGGCAACCCCGCGTTTTCAAGTATTTCTGTCCCAAGTGCGGCGTCGAAAACACGGCGACCTGCAAGCACTGCAAAACCCTCTACCGCTTCGACACCGTCATCGCCCCCGGTGAGAAGCGGGTCAAAAGGCATATCTGGTCCGGTGAGCGGCAGTGGGAGCGGGCGGTCGCCAGGGCCAAAGTGACGCCGGGGGTAAACGGGCCGGCAGAACTGATCCGGCTTGCGCTTGACGAGATTCTGTCGATGCCACCACACAAACTCATTTCGGTATAGACCCGCTCGAATTCTGCATGGTTTGGGTCGTTGCATAAGTCCCTCACCAAGCGGCTTGTTGAATATGTCTGCAACCCCCTCGAAATCAAAAGGCTGAGTGAGGGCGCCGAAGACCGTCCAAGCAAAGTGAGTTTTCAAAATAAGCCCTTTGCGGGTCTGCGGCGTGGTTAGTGAAGGGAGGACGCAGCGATTGCTAAGTTCTTGGGTAACGTGCAGTGGACGCCCAAAGGAGGGCTCATGGCACATCGTGAGAGCGGGGCTGGTGCTCTTAGGGCAATGAAATACTTCACCCAGGCTGACGTGGACCAACAGTGTCTCGGCAATAGCGTTGCAACCGAGCAAAATCGGCGAAGGCCTCTGCGTGCTTCCCTCAATTGCCGCGGGGATCGGTGGCGACACACCCAATGGGCTCCAGAGTCCAGGCGTGGTACGGAGGCTTACCAGTC
>CAZBWJ010000038.1:0-2734 GCA_964495535.1 uncultured Acidobacteriota bacterium
CAGGCTGCTGAAAAACTCCTGGGGCGCGTTGACCGCAGAGACGCAGAGCACCCCGGGAAAACGCAGACCCTGAGAACAAGGAAGTCAGCTTTGGGCTTTCTCTGCGAACTCTGTGGCTCTGCGGTAAGAAAATACTTCTTCATCATCCTGCTAGGTGCTGGGTCTCAGCTTCCAGATCCCGGCTTCCGGCCCCTCACTGTCGACTCTCAACTCTCAACTGTCAACTCTCAATTGCCGACCGCCGAGTGCTGCGAACTTCTCGTCACGCAAGCGCGTTGAAGCTGGCGGTAAGCCGCGACTTGTATCGCGCGGCGGTATTGGGATGCAGAATCCCTTTATGAGTCGAGTGGTCGATCAAGGCCAGCGTCGGCTTCAGCAGGGCCTGAGCGGCGGCCTTGTCCTTGGCCTGGAGGGCGGCGTGAAGCTGCCGGAGTTGATGCCGGAGGCGGGTGCGGTGCGTCCGATTGAGTGCCGCGCGGGCACGGGTCTGCTTGATGCGCTTGAGGGCGGACTTGTGACTTGCCACAGAATCTCCTTTTAGACAAACTGCAAACATTCAATGTAACAAATGCCCCCCGAAGCGTCAACGGTGAACGCCGATGGGTAGTGGGTCAATTTGAAACTTCTCAGATAAATTGCCCGGAGGAAAATACCCCTTGACAGGGCTGGTATCATATGATACTACCATCATAGCACATGCAGAGGCCGGGCCATTCCGAGTTGCGCGGGAAGATTCTGAAGGCCAGAGCGAAGATCAGCTCAGCCGACTGGCTTATGGCAAGTCCAGAGAAGCAAGTAGCAGAGTTCCGGGACTTGGACCTATGGACGTCTGCGGAGATGACTCAGGCATTGGAGGTCGCGGCCAACGAGATTGAGCCCGAGCACTATGTTGGCACACGCCCGCCGATGCGCTCCTACGAGAGGGCCTGTCGGGGCGCAGAGTTGCTTGCCTTCGCGTGGGATTCGGCGCACTTCGGGCGAAGGATGTACCTGAAGTTCTGCTTCGTGAAGGAGACGCTCTATATTGTTTCCTTTCACCCTGTCAGGACGCCGAAGGAGGAACCATGAATTGCTATCACTGCGGCGGGGAGATGCGCAGCCAGCGAGCCAAGCTGCCGGGCGAGTATGCTGGCGAAAAGTTCGTCGTGGAAACCGAGGCGACGGTGTGTACCAAGTGCCATCATACCGCGCTGCGCGCCGACCAAATTGACGCGTACACGATGAAGCTGGCCGACCAATACCGGGCGAGGCATGGCCTGCTGACCTCGCAAGAAGTCCGCGCCATCCGCAATCGCCTGGGGATGTCGCAGGACGAGTTTGCGAAGTACCTGAATGTGGGCCCGGCAAGCGTCAAGCGGTGGGAGCTCGGCAAGGCGCAGGATAAGTCTAGCGACGAACTGATCCGGCTGAAATCGAACCTAGCGCGCGCCGAGCAAAACGTCGCGGAGATCCTCTTCAGCCAAGGTGGGGAGGCTGACGAGTTTTCGGGGGGGCGAACCTTCAGCATTGCGAAGCTCGGGCAGGTGGTTTTGTTTTTCCTCCGCAAGGCTGCCGAACGGCGGGTCCCGTTGGGATCGCTGCACATCAACAAGCTGTGCTGGTACGCTGACGCCGAGAACTACCGGCGTCGCGGTGTCACCATCACCGGGATGCGGTACGCGCGGCTGCCGTTAGGCCCGGGATTCGATGGCTATAGGCTGGTATTCCGGGAGCTGGAAAAGCGGGGGATTATAGCACACAGGGGCACGGATAGATTTCAGCCGATGCAGCCCTTCCGCGCGGAAGAATTCTCGCCGGAAGAGGTCGAGACACTCGAAACTGTGTGGAACCGTTTCAAGAGAAAGTTGAATCAGATCGTGGGCGAGTCCCACGAGGAGAAAGCCTGGAAGCAGACCCCCCACGCGGAGTTGATTTCCTTCAGGCTGGTGAAGTAGTGGCGTCGGGGGGTTCGGTACGATTTTCGGACTTGCGAGAGTTGTTGACCGAATATGAATATAGAATTCTTCTATCCAAGGCGAAACGAAAAGGCTGGCCCATTTTCTAATCAGATGACTCAGCACACCATCCGCCCATGAATGAACCACCGGGAAGTAACCTGGAAGTTCTGCTGGACGCGGAGACCATTGCGGGCCGCGTGCGCGAGCTGGCGGCACAAATTTCCGCGGACTATCGGGGGCGGCCCTTGCGCCTAGTGGGGATTCTCAAAGGCGCGTGGGTATTCCTTGCGGACCTGGTGCGTCACCTGGACCTCGAGGTCACGGTAGATTTCCTCAGCATCGCCAGCTATGGCGACAGTTCGTACTCCTCGGGCGCCGTGCGCATCACCAAGGACCTGGACCAGAGCATCGCGGGGCTCGACGTCCTGATCGTCGAAGACATACTCGATACGGGCCAGACGTTCGAGTATCTGCGCGGGGTGCTCGAGGCGCACAAGCCCAGAAGCCTGAAGCTCGTCACGCTGCTCGATAAGCCCTCGCGTCGCGTCCGGCCGGTCCAGGCCGACTACGTGGGCTTCACCATCCCCGACGTTTTCGTGGTGGGTTATGGCCTGGATTACGCCCAGCAGTATCGCCATTTGCCCGACGTACGCATCTGGCGCGCGACGTAGCGCTGGGCTGTAGCGCTGGGCTTCAGCCCAGCAATTGTCTGAGCATTGCTGCCCTGAAGGGGAGCGTTACACGGAATCGGGCTGAAGGGCGGCGCTACACTGAGCATTGCTGCCCTTAAGGGCAGC
>CAZBWJ010000038.1:2834-31226 GCA_964495535.1 uncultured Acidobacteriota bacterium
ACTGAGCATTGCTGCCCTTAAGGGCAGCGCTACGTTGACGGCTGATAGCTCCTTTACAAAACCAGCCCCACACACCATAATGAATCCGCGCCCCCGTCATGCCCATGAGTGAGTTCTCCACGCCCCTGATGCGCCAGTACAGCGCCATCAAGCAGCGCCACCCCAACGCGCTGCTGTTTTTCCGCCTGGGCGATTTCTACGAACTCTTCTTTGAAGACGCTATCGTCGCGGCCAAGGAACTCCAGATCACGCTGACCTCCCGCAACAAGGAGAAGGGTCAGGCGGTGCCGATGTGCGGCGTCCCCTACCATGCCGCCGAGGGCTACATCGCCAAGCTGATTCGCAAGGGCTTCCGCGTAGCCATCTGCGACCAGATGGAAGACCCGCGTTTCGCGAAGAAGCTGGTGAAGCGCGAGGTTACCCGCGTCGTAACCCCTGGCACCGCCGTGGACGCTCAGCTCCTCGAGCCGCGGGAGAACAACTACCTGGCGGCGGCGCTGGAGAGAGACGGCTCGCTGGGGCTGGCGTTCGCCGACCTCTCGACCGGCGATTTCCGCGCCACGGAATTTTTAGGGAGCGAAGCGCGCGCCCGGTTTCAGGAGGAAATCGAGCGCATGCGCCCGCGCGAGCTTCTCCTGCCGAGCGCTGTCGGCTTCGAGGCTTCTTCTTGGGGCCCTGCATCTGAAAGCTCAAATTTGAAATCTGCGATCTCGGGCGTGACCGAAACCCGCCTGGACGATTGGGTCTTCCACGAGGAATACGGCGAGCGCCAATTGCGCGAGCACTTCCGCGTGGCGACGCTGGCCGGGTACGGGCTGGAGAGCCATCCGCTGGCCGTGGCCGCGGCGGGCGCCATTCTCCACTACGTGCGCGAAACGCAGCGCGGCTCGCTCTCCCACTTCGACGGCATTCGCTTCTACGAGCAGCACGATTCCCTGGTTCTCGACCCCACCACCCTGCGCAACCTGGAGTTGATCGAGCCGGCGTTCGGCGGCCCCCGGGATTCCACGCTGCTTGCCACGCTTGACCACTGCGTCACGTCACTGGGCGCGCGACTGCTCAAGGGCTGGCTGCTGTGCCCTTCGATTAGCCGCCCGGAAATCGAAGCCCGCTGGGAAGCCGTGGCGGAGTTCGTCCAGAACACCATCGCCCGGGAAGAGTTGCGCCGGGTGCTCGCCAACATCCAGGACCTGGAGCGCCTGCTCAGCAAGGTGCGGCTGGAGACCGCGAACGCCCGCGACCTGCTGGCCCTGAAACAATCGCTCGCGCATCTGCCGCTGGTCCGCCAGTACCTCAGCCGGCTACAGGCTCCGCGGCTGGCGGAACTCCATGCGCGCCTGGATGAGCTGCGGGACGTGCACGAGTGGCTGGAGAAGTCCATCCATCCCGAGCCTGCGGTGCTGCTGACCGAAGGCAACCTCATCCGGCCCGGCTACCATGCCGAGCTCGACGAACTGCGCAGCCTTCGCCAGCACAGCAAGCAGTTGATCGCCCAGATCGAATCCCGCGAGCGCGAGCGCACCCGCATCGCTTCGCTCAAGGTGCGGTTCAACAACGTCTTCGGTTACTACCTCGAGGTCTCCAAACCCAACCTGTCACTGGTCCCAACCGACTACGAGCGCAAGCAAACCCTGGTCAACGCCGAGCGCTTCACCACGCCCGAGCTCAAAGACCTCGAAGCCAAGATCCTGGACGCCGAAGAAAGGATGCAGGCGCTGGAGCGCGAGCTTTTCGTCGAGATCCGCCGCCGGGTGGCGGCCGAAGCCCCGCGCATTCGCCGGACCGCCCAGGTGCTGGCCGAACTCGACGTACTGGCGTGTTTTGCCTGGCTGGCGGCGGAGCGCAACTATCGCCGGCCGGAGTTGTCCGAAGACGGAGAATTCCTGATTGTTCAGGGACGCCACCCGGTGATCGAGCGCGTCTGCGAGGCCGAGCAAGGTGGAAGGTTCATTCCCAACGACCTCTTCCTGAATCTGACCTCCGACCGCATCCTCATCATCACCGGCCCGAACATGGGCGGAAAATCCACCTACCTGCGCCAAGCCGCCCTGATCGCCCTGCTGGGGCAGATGGGCAGCTTCGTTCCCGCCGCGCGCGTCCAGCTTCCGATTTTTGACCGCATCTTCACCCGCATCGGCGCTTCGGATAACCTGGCGCTGGGCCGTTCCACCTTCATGGTGGAGATGACGGAAGCGGCCGGCATTCTCCACCTGGCCACGCCGCGCAGCCTGGTGTTGTTGGACGAGGTCGGTCGGGGCACGGCGACCTTCGACGGGCTGGCCATCGCCTGGGCCGTGGTCGAGCACCTGCAAATCCACTCGCAGGCGCGGACGCTGTTTGCCACGCATTACCATGAGTTGACCGAGCTTGCGGACCTGCTGCCGGGCGTGCGCAACTACCACGTCTCCGTCAAGGAGTCCGGCGCCAACATCGTTTTCTTGCGCAAGGTGGAGCCGGGCAGCGCCGACAAGAGTTATGGCATCGAGGTGGCGCGCTTGGCAGGCCTTCCCGCCAGCGTCATCGCGCGGGCGCGTGAGATCCTGACGCGCCACGAGCAAAGCGAACACACGCTGAGCGAGCGGCTGGCAGCCCGCCCGTCGTCGCCCGAGCAAGAAGCCTTGCAGTTGACCATCTTTACCCCGCTCAACGCCGAAGTGGTGCGGGCCATCGAAGAGGCTGACCTGGATAATCTGAAGCCTCTCGAGGCTCTCAACCTTCTCGCCGAGCTGAAAAAGCAAATCAAGTGATGAGCGCCCTTTCACCAGCAGGACTGGGTCAACTATTCATCCTGAAATTGGAGGAAGACAGGTGGAACCGCAGCCTCAAGGCCACCCTCCGCTCCCCTCAGGTGGCGGGAGTGATTGTCTCAGCGCGCTCGGTGAAGTCGCCTGCGACACTAGCCCACCTGCTTCAGAAGATCCGTAACGCGCTGGGGACCAACCTATTCCTGGGACTGGAGGCCGACGGCCCACAGCCCGACCCGCTAAGGACCGCTTTCCCGCAGGTGCCCTTGCTTCCCCTGCCAATTGAGGCGGGACGGAAGGGCGTCAGGGCGGTGGAGACGCTCGGGAAACTGCGCGGGGCGTTGTTGCGCCTGCACGGGTTCAATGTCGATTTTGCGTTCTCGCTCAACGTCACGCCACCCGACTTCAGAACGGCGCTTGCCTGGGCCACGTTCGCCAGCGACCCCCAACAGGTGGCGGGCTGCGGCCATGCTTATCTGCGTGGCCTGCACCCCCAGAAGGTTCTCGCGTGTGCGGGACACTTCCCAGGCTTGGGAAGCGTTGAAGTCGATCCTGTCTCGCGCCAGCCCTTCAGCCCCAAACCGATGGCGGGGCTTTGGCGCGAAGACCTTGTCCCTTTCCGCGAGCTCTTGCCGCGCATCCCTCTGCTGATGATCAGCCCCGCGTGCTACAAAGCCTACGATTTCGACCCGCTGCGTCCCGCGGTGCTCTCCTCGAACGTCGTTACTGGCCTGCTGCGCGTGAAACTGGGCTACCAGGGAATCGCGGTAGCGGATCTCCCCAGACTCGAAGCAGCGCGCGGAAAACTCGATGCGGGGGACGTCGCGGTCAGGGCGCTGGAGGCAGGCTGCGACCTCATCATCGTCCGGGGAAACAGAGACTCCCTTGAAGACGTAATTCAGACAGTCAGGAATTGCTTAGAATCAGGCAGACTTACGACCGAACGCCTGAAGAAATCTCTGGCGCGGATTGCTGCGGCGAAAAGGGGGCTGGCCGCTCCCCGCGGCGGAGCTTCACGGCGCGCCAGGCAACAGCTTGCCAACCAATTCAAGGAGTGGCTCAAGGATTTTGAGAGCTAAAAGCATCACACCGACGGATAACGAGCATCGAAGGCGCCTGGCCGTAGGTCTGATGTCGGGGACGTCCATGGACGGCGTGGACGCGGCCCTTGTGGAACTGAGCGGCCCGGCTGAAAGGCTGCGCATTCGGCTCATCGCGTTCGTGTCGGCCTCGTATCCGCGTGCGATCCGCAAACGGATCGTGCGCGTCGCCGGCGGTGAGCCAATGAGCGCCAGCGAGATCAGCCAGCTCAACTTCCTGCTTGGTGAGCTGTTTGCGGAAGCTGCGCTCGCGGTCTGCCGTCACGGCAGCATCTCCCCCAAACGCCTGACGGTCATCGGCTCGCATGGGCAGACGATTTACCATCAAGGAACACCAACCCTGGAGGCCGAACGGCGCATTTCGAGCACCCAGCAAATCGCGGAACCTGCCGTGATCGCCGAGAGGACCGGCGCACCCGTCGTGGCGGACTTTCGCCCCGCGGATATGGCCGTGGGCGGGCAGGGGGCGCCGCTCGTGCCCATGGTGGATTATTTGCTGCTGCGTGATGACCGTGAGGGCCGTGTGGTGCTGAACATTGGTGGAATCGCGAACCTCACGGTGATCCCGGCTCGCGCTAAGCCTGACGACGTTTTCGGCTTTGATACCGGGCCGGGGAACATGGCGATAGATGCGCTGGTGCGCCACGTCACGCGCGGGAAGAAGAGTTATGACTCCCGCGGACGCCTGGCAGCAGGAGGAAAGGTCATTGAGCCGTTACTAGCGCGCCTGCTCACTCTCCCGTATTTCCAACGCACCCCACCCAAGAGCGCCGGGCGCGAGCAGTTCGGTGATTGGTTCGTGAGAGAATTCTTCCTCAAACGGGGGCCGTCCCGGTTCGAAGACCTGCTGCGCACTGCCACGGAGCTGACGGCGCGTTCGATCGCGGACGCGCTGGCGCGCTTCGTGTTTCCTCGCGTGAAGGTGCACTGCCTGATCATCTCCGGCGGTGGCGCCCACAACCGCCTGCTTATTTCCCGGCTTGCGGAGTTGTTACCCAATCTGTCCATGGATCTCTCCGACAAGTACGGCCTGCCCGTCGATGCCAAGGAAGCCATCGCCTTCGCTATTCTGGCCGATCGGGCTTTGCACGGTCTTCCTGGCAACCTTCCCAGCGTCACCGGCGCCCGCCGGGCGGTTGTCCTCGGCAAGCTCGTGCGGCCGTAGTGGAGCCCGCCGCGGCGGGCCCCCGCCTTCCTCGCCCAAGCGGGAGGGCCGTCTCGACGAGGTCGGGACAGGCGCCGGCCCTCCCCTACCCGCGAAATCCCACATACCACAGGCTGGAGATGAACGCCTCGCGCAAGGAATGGAGAGTGCGGTTGATGGGATCAGCCTCGATGGGGCTGGCTGGCGCAGGGGAGGCGAACGCAGTGAGATCTTCGGACGAACACATCAACTTGATCCGATAGAGGTGAAACCCGTCGCTGACGGCAATGAGGCTTTTCGCACGGCGCTGGCGCAGGAGCCGGGCCACGGCCCGCACATTCTGATAGGTTGTCCCGCTCTGAGTTTCCGCTAGGATCTTCTCCACCGCCACGCCGCGTTGGATCAGGTAGTCCCGACCCACGCCACCTTCGGTGAAATGCGGGTCGCCGCCGCTCCCTCCGGTAGTAATAATCAGGGGCGCCAGACCGCGTTCCTCGAGATCAAAGGCGTGGTCGAGGCGAGCCTTGAAAACCGGGGAAGGTGTGCCGTTATACTGTGCCGCTCCGAAAACCACGATGGCGTCGGCAGCTCGGGCTTCGTCGCGCCCCGCCTGGCGCCGGACCGCACGGTAGAGGGAGCGCTCGGCAAACGCCACCCCTACCAAGAGCAGCGCAAGCCCTGGGAGAAGCCAGTAGCGAAGGCGCGGGAGGGTCAGCCGAGAAACTCCTTCAATTCAGACTCGGGGACGCCCCCCGGACGGATGATGCGAGCACGCTCTCCGGCAAGCTCGACTACGGTTGAGGGAACATGGGCGGGGGTGGGCCCTCCATCGAGGATGAGCGGCACGGTGTCGCCGATTTGCCGGTCCACTTCCTCCGCTGACGTGCAAGGTGCTTGTTCGGTCAGGTTCGCGCTCGTGCCGGTGAGGGGACGACCGCACGCCGCAATCAGAGCGGCCACCACGGGGGCTTTGGGCCACCGCAGGCCCACCTTGCCCGTGTTCCCGGTGACCTTCAGGGGGAGCTGCCGCGAGGCGGTCACCACGATGGTGAGTGGCCCAGGCCAGAATTTTTCCGCGAGCTGGAAGAAGAGCCGAGGTGGATCATGGGCCAAATCCGCCGCCTGATCCACCGAAGCCACCAGCAGCGGCAGCGGGCGCTCGGCCATGCGACGTTTGATGCGATTCACTTCGCTCACTGCCGCCAGGTTGAACGGGTCAGCCGCCAGACCATACAACGTGTCCGTGGGAACCGCGACGACTTTGCCCGCCAGGATCATCCGCGTCGAATAATCGAGAATGAACTCCAGCCGGGCCGGATCGACCTTAAGGATTTCTGCCATGTAATCGCCGAACGAGGGGATTCCCGGAGGCGCGAGCCTGACCCTAACATAAGCCTTCAAACCGGTCAAGAACCGGCCGTTACCCCCCGCCCCCCATGTCGCCGGGACGCCCAGACCCAGCGGCGAGGCAGAATGCAGCAAAAATGCGCTTGACTTGTGCAAACTGAATAGGCAAGAATCCTCTCACCCTGGCTACAGGTGTGCTCTCATATTCTCACACGGAAATGGGGGTGTTGAACGGTTGGCTGAAGTAAGACTTCAGGAAGGCGAATCTTTAGAAAACGCGCTTCGTCGTTTCAAGCGAAAGGTTCAGCAGGAAGACATCATCAAGGAGATCAAGAAACACTCCTTCTACCTAAAACCCGGAGAAAAGCGACGAGTCAAGGAAGCGTTGGCTCGGAAACGAAGCCGAAAGAAGGCCAGACACGAACCGGACTGATCCTGCGCCGCGAAGGGGAGGGTGGAAACGGGCGGAGCGTGGCTCGTTTCCACACCTCGACCCGCGCCGCCGGTTAGGCCCAGTTCAGACAAGGGAGCCAGGTATGGAATACCAGGATAAGGCCCTGAAGTGCATCGACTGCGGGGCCGAGTTCGTCTTCACCGCCGGCGAACAGCTCTTCTTCGCGGACAAAGGTTTCAAGAACGAACCCAAGCGCTGCAAGCCCTGCAAGGCGAAACGCAGCCACATGCTGAGCGGGCAGGGCTACCAGCGCGTCGAAACCACCACCATGTGCTCTCAGTGCGGCAAGGAAACTACAGTCCCCTTCAAGCCTACCCAAGGTCGGCCGGTGTACTGCCGGGAGTGCTTCCAGCAGCGGCGCTCCGCCTCCTCCGCAGCTTGATCCTGCCCCTGCGTCCCCATTTCACATGCTGCCCATGTAGGGTAGGCCCCTCCGTAAGGCCGGACTGCAGCCACATTTGTCGGCGTGAATGGCTCTCAGGCCGGCATTCTGGCTCTAGCCCGCTGCCCCGTGAAGGCAGCCTCTACGTCGGCGGCAGGGAGTTGCCGCGGCGACACGCTACAGGACGCTGTCGGCGGTCACCCACGGGGAGCCAGAACAGGCAGACCACCGTTACAGAGGGCTGCTACTTCGGCTTTCGTGTTTCCGCTCGGACTTCGGCGACGATCTTCTCGGCCAGCTTCTTGGAGACTTCGCAGGCAGGGTGATTGACCCGGCAGGCGGCGACGCTCAGGGCGCAGCCACACGTGCAGGGCTCCATGTTCAGGCGATAGAGCGCCCGGTTCCGCTGCTCGGGGGAGAGACCTTCCAGCAGACCACCGGGAAGATCAGTGTAGTTGGTGGGAATGAACGCCTGCTGCACTTTGGGGCATCCACCAGGAACCGGAACAAGCGGCGCGGGTGTGAGTTGGGGCTGGTCCGGGTGGAGCGCCCAGACCAACGCGCCGAGCAGGCCCAGCGTCACCACGACCATGGCGATGGCGCTTCTCGATGGCCCGGAGCTGGGCTGCGGGGCGCCCGGCTCAGTCGAACTGGATACTGTCGAAGACATCCGCATTCACCCGTTTCAAAGGTGTGCCGCGGCGCACCACTTTCACCACGAGAGCGAGCGGCACGCTCTTCGGAGGCAAGCAGGCATGGTCGTTGCAGGCCTGGTAGTGGAACTGGCCACGCAGCGCATACGTCCCCGGGCGAGTTGCCCGCGGAACCTTCAGCAGCGCGCCCACTGCCAGCGTGCCCTGGTAAACTGACAGTTGCATGTCGGAGAAAGCAAATTTCTTGAGTTCCCCTTTCGGATACACGATTTTGTCGACGCTCACCTGCTTGGTGGATTCGAGCTTCCATTCCGTGGGGATCAAGTAGTCGAGGGTCGGTTTGCGGTCGTTGATATGGAAGCCAGGAGCGATCCGGGCTACCGCCGCCACTTTGAGGCTCGAACCGGGATGGACGCCCTCCGTCGCCTGCACCGTCCGCACCTCCACCACCTGAGGAGAATCCTGGGCTCGGACTGCCCCAGCCAGCAGGCACGCCACCGCCAGGCTCAAAGCGATTCGTCGCATAGGGGAAGGTCAGCTCCTTTTCATCGTCTGGGGTTGTCCAATCATCATGGCATCGTCATTCCACAGATTATCACGGGCCCACGGTCCTCTGATTCCTTTGATCCGCAGGCCGGGCGCTGGCGCGGTTCGCCCAGGAAGCCCGCGACCTCTTACACCGCTTCCGAAAGCGAGGTGAAGTGGAACTCTTTCACTTTGAGCGCGGGGAAAAGGCCGGCGTCGCCATCCGAGTCGCCCACGCGTTCGGGCGGGCCAATCAATTCCACGTTGCCCGGCGCCAGCATCTGGAGGATGCTCTGATTGAACCGGAAATTGCGCACCGGGTACCGAATCTTGCCGTTCTCGACGTACCAGACGCCGTCGCGCGTCAATCCCGTGAAAGCCGCAGTGCGCGGATCAACCGTGCGGATGTACCAGAAACGGCTGACGAGCAGACCCTTCTGGGTGTCCTTCACCATATCCTCCAGGCTGACCGGCGTGGCGGAGCTTTCCAAGATGACGTTCACCGGCCCGGGAGTTGGCTCCTTGTCTTTCTTCTTGGCCCAGTAGCGCGTGTAGGTCAAGGTCTCGAGTACCCCGTTGCGTACCAGATAGACCTTCTGAGCGGGAATCCCTCCCCGCGCGGCAGGCGAGCCTGGAAGTTCGGGATGCCACGGGTCGCTGTAGAGGTTGAGGCGCTCGTCAAAGACCTTTTCTCCCAGCCTGGTCTTGTTGCCCGGGGCTGAGAAGGGACTGCGGCCTTCGTCGGCACTGCGGGCATCGAAGTAATGAGGGGAAAAGCCCAGCAGGTCAGCAACCGCCTGCGGTTCCAGAATCACAGTATAGACGCCCGCGCCGGAGCTGCGCGGCTCGCGGGAACGGAGGGCCTTCTGGATGGCCTCGCGGGCAATGCGCGCGGTGTCGAGCTTTGCCGCGTCGAAGTGATTGCGGGCGAAGTAGCCCGAGCCACTCCCCTCCGGCGTGCGCGCCGTTACCGACAGGCCCACGACGCTCGCGCGATGCTGATAGAAGTTGCCGTGCTTGGTGGCGCCGGCGCTCAACGCCCCGCTCGCCTGGTGGAACCCCGCCCCGACCACTTGGTCTTTCTCGCACGCCGCAATGACGTCACCGATAGCCCTGGCGCGCTCGCCCAAGGGGATGTTGGTCGTGGCCCCGACGTAGCCTTCCACCGGCCGGTACCGCTGCGGAGCGAGCGTCGGCACATACTCGACGTCCGCCGGCGAGACGCGGGCCAGCGCCTCGGCTTGCGCGACCACCGCCCGGAGCGAAGCCTCGTCCAACTCGTTCGTGGATGCTGAGCCTTTCTTCTGGTCGATCCAAACCGTCACGCCGACTTCCACGTCCTCGCGGCGCCCGCTGGTTGTAACCGCATTGGCGGCGAAACGCAGGTGCGAGTCGTCACTGCTCCGCACGCTGACTTCGGCGTCGTCGCCCTTCACGTAGCTGAGCAGCTTTTCACCTACAGCTTTGGCTTCCTTCTCGCTGAGTAACATGGACCTCTCCTAGGAACGCGCGCCCTGCGCCGTGTTGAGCACGTTGATCTGGCGGAAGCGAGTGACGGGGCAGCCGTGACTGACGGCGTTGACCTGCCCCGGCTGGCCCTTGCCGTCGTAGAAGCTGCCGTCCAACTCATACGTGGCCGCGCCGCCCAGCCCGTCGCAGGCGCCCCAGAAGTCCGGGGTGCGCGACTGGTAGGCGACGTCGCGGAGCATCACCCCGCGCTTCCCGTCCTTGATCTCCCAGAACGTTTGCCCGCCGAACTGGAAGTTGTAGCGCTGGTGGTCGATGGAATAGCTGCCATCGCCGTAAATGAGGATGCCCTGCTTGATGTCCGCCATCAGATCGTCGAGGGAAATCTTCTCTCTCGACGGCTCGAGGGAGATGTTGGGCATGCGGGCAAACGGGACGCTGCTCCAGTTGTCGGCATGACAGCAGCCGTAAGAAGTTTTTCGGCCAATCCGCGCGGCCAGCTCACGCGTGGTTTGCCAATCCACGAATGCGCCTTCCTTGACCAGGTACCAGCGCTGCGCCCCCACACCCTCGTCGTCGTAAGCCACGGTAGCCAGGCCGTGCGGTTGATTGCGATCTGCAACGAAATTGACCACCTTCGAGCCAAACTGAAACTTGCCCGCCTGGTCCGGCGTCAGGAAACTGGTGCCGGCGAAGTCGGCCTCCCAGCCGAGGGCCCGGTCGAGTTCCGTCGAATGCCCCACGCTCTCGTGGATGGTCAGCCAGAGGTGCGTGGGGTGAAGCAGCAGGTCGTACCTACCCGGCTCGACGGGCTTCGCCGTGAGCTTTCGGACGGCCTCTTCACCTGCCTGCTCCGCCTCGGCCAGCCAGGGGTAGTCTTCCAGGCACTCGTAGCCAACGGCGCGCGGCCCCGCCAGCGAGGCGCGTTGCTGAAAGTCGCCCTTCGCCCGGTCCACGGCAGTCACGTTGAAGAAGGGGAAGGCGCGGATGATGTACTGGTCGATCCGAGAGCCGTCGGTCGAGGCGTAGAACTTCTGTTCATTCACAAAGTCAAGTCCGGAGTCCACAAAGCTCACCCCGTTGACCTTCATTGCCGTTTCGTTGAGCCTGAGAAGGAACTCGATCTTCGGGTCGAGCGGGACATCAAAGGGGTCTTTCGCAAAGGCGCTCTTCCAGTTCGCCGTCGCCTTCGCCGCGGGCGCCAACGTCACGGGACTCCGCTGGTAGGCTGAGTTCGCGCGGGCGATCTCCACAGCCAGCCGGGCAGCGCGGCGTACCTCTTCTGGCACCACATTGCGGCTGGCGGCGAAGCCCCAAGTCCCATTCACCAGCACGCGCACGCCAAAACCGAAGCTCTGCGACCGCTGGACTTGCTGCACCTGCTTCTCGCGCGTGAAGACCGACTCATAGCGATAGCGGTTGATGCGGATATCCGCGTAGGTGGCGCCGAGCTGCTTCGCCGTGGCCATGGCGATGTCAGCCAAGCGGCCCTTGTCCACGGCCGCAGCAGCCGCCGCTTCCTGCTCCAGAACCCACGACGGTAACGTGGCGGCCCCTAATGCCAGGCCGGAAGTCTTCAAGAAACTGCGCCGAGTAGGTCTCATTTCATGCCTCATGCAATCTGAAGACAAGTAAGCATTGTCCTCTCTTAGCCAGTGGCCTTAGTAAATCTTCGGGCCGTCTGCGCGGCCTGCTTGAACCCCGCCGCTTCCCCAGTGCCCCGAGCCGCGAGCAATTCCTTGATCTCCTCTTCGATATCGGAAACGGCCGTGGCCCCCACATGCCTGGAGTAGATGCGGCCGTCTCGGCCGATCACGAACGTGGTCGGCAGCCCCAGGATGCCGCCGTACAGCTCAGTCGTGCGCTCGTCGCCCATGGCCACGGGGTAGTTCATCCGGTACTCGCGATAGAATTCCCGGACAGGCTCCGGGCTGTCGTCAAGGGAAATGCCAATCACCACCAGGCCCTGGTCGCGGTAGCGTTCCTGGAGCTTCACGAAGCCCGGAATCTCGATTTGGCAGGGGCCACACCAGGTGGCCCAGAAATCCAGCAACACCACCTTGTCCTTGTAGTCCCCCAGTTGTAGCTTGCGCCCGTTCAGGTCAATGAGCGAAAACGGCGGGGCCAGGGGCCCATCGCCGGTGAGCTTCCCCGAACGCTGCGTCGCCGGAGTAATCCAGTACCGGTTGACGAAATACAGGCCCGCCACCACCAACACGGCCAGCAGGGCGCCCAGCAGCACTTTGCCTTGTTTCACAGACTCACTCTGTTTGACGAAAACACCGGGTACAGCAAACCCACTCGGCGCTCATCCCGATAAAGGGCATCGGGACAGGCAGAGCGCCGCTACAGCAAGCAAGGCCGTCAGCTTCGCGCCCGCTTTGCCTCCGGGACGCGCGCCGCGGCCAGCCCAGCCTCCCTCGGGCGACCTCGGAAATAGAAGGCCAAGCCCGCGGCCGTCCCCAGCGCCAGAAGCGCAATCAACTGCGACGTGGACAGCAGATGGTTAAAGACAAATCCGCGGTCTTCGTCCCCGCGCAGGAACTCGATGAAGAAACGGGCTACAGCGTACAGAACCAGGTACAGCCAGAAGATCTCCCCATCGTAACTCTTGTGGCCGTAACGCCACACGAGAATGCCGAAGATGAGAAACGTCGCCAGGGCTTCGTAAAGTTGCGTGGGGTGCAAGGGAACGCCCAGCGGCGTCCCCGCCACCTCGTGGCTGAAGGGATCGGTGAAGACCACGCCCAAGAACGAGGTTGTTGGCTTTCCGTAATCACACCCCGCCGTAAAGCAGCCCAGTCGCCCGATGCCCAGCCCGAGCGCGATGGCCGGCGCATACACGTCGAAAACCTTCCAGACCGGCAGGCGGTGAACCCGCGTGTACCATAACGCGAAAAACGTGGCGGCAATGAAGCCGCCGTAAAAGACGCCTCCCGCGCGCAGCGTTGCCCAACTCAGTAGTTCTCCCGGATACTGCCAGAAGTATCTCCAGTCGGTCAGAACCATCAGGACCTTGGCGCCAACCAGACCTACCACAATCAGCCAGGTGCTGAAATCGAGCAGCCGTCCGCTGTCCAGCCCTTCGCGGCGTCCCTGACGCACAATGCAGTACAGCGCCGTGAGCAAGGCGGTGACCAGCAGAACCCCGTAGGTCGGCAAACGCAAGGGGCCGACATCGATGAGGATGGGGTGCAAAATTTCTCCCTAAAGCGTGAAGCGATTGAGAAAACTCAGATGCCCGGAAAGCATGCCGAGCTTGTTAAAGGCCATCAGGACACCGATGGCAATCAGGAGCACTCCCGACAGCACTTCCACAACCTGGAGGTGCTTGCGAAACCCTCCGTAAAACCTCAGGAACTGGCTGAGACCCAAGCCCGTCAGCACGAAAGGAATCGCCAGCCCCGCCGAGTAAACCGCCAGCAGGAACATCCCCTGGAAAACCGTGTCGCGCATGGCCGCCAGCGCCAGGATGCCTGCGAGAATAGGGCCGATGCACGGGGTCCAACCAAAGGCAAACGCAAAGCCCAAAACGAACGCCCCCACCAACCCGCGCCGCGGCGCGCCCGTGCTCATTCTGGCCGCGCGGTACAGAAACGGGAGCTTCACCAAGCCCGTCAGGTGCAATCCGAAAATGACGATGACAATGCCCGCCACAAGGTTGAAGACTACGCGCTGCGCAACCAGGAAACGTCCCACGGTGGTGGCTGAGGCGCCCAAGGTTATGAAAACCACCGAAAAGCCCAGTACGAAGGCAATCGAGTTGCGAAAAACGCGGGCCACCAGCGCCGCGCCGGCGCCGGCCTTCAATTCCTCGATGGATGCTCCCGACAGCATCGAGATGTACCCGGGTACCAAGGGCAGCACGCAAGGTGACAGGAACGAGACCACCCCGGCAACAAACGCCAGAGGAATGCTGAGTCCTTGCGTCATCTTTGGCCGTCCCTTTCCAAGCCCCTCATATTGACTTCGATGCCCTGCACTGCGGATCCGTCACGCGGCCTGCCTTGCCGCGCCGCAAATGCCGAGTGTATCATAGCGGGCCTCTCACGCGGCTGGATCGCACCGTCGCCGGCGGGGCGTGGTGCCCCAAGAATCTCTCGGAGCCTAAACACTTGCTGCGTGCCATCATCTTCGATTTCGACGGCGTCCTGGTGGACAGCGAGCCGCTGATCTTCAAGCTCACCCAGGAGATGGCCGCCCAGGAAGGCTGGACGGTCAGCGAAGATGACTATTACCTGAACTACTTGGCGCTGGGCGACCGAGCCCTCGTCGAGCGCCTCTTTGTGAGCCACGGTCGGCCCGTGGACGACCAGCGGCGCGATGAGCTCATTGCCTGGAAGTTCCGCGCCTACCAGGAAATCATCCGCAACGGCCTTCCCTCTATGCCAGGCGCGGTTGAGTTCGTCGAAAAGGTGGCCACGCTGTTCCCTCTGGCCATCGCCAGCGGCAGCCTGCGGGTGGAAATCGAACATTTGCTGAAGAAACTCGGCCTGCGCAGGAAATTCGCGGTGTTAGCCACGGCCGACGACTGCCAGCGCTCTAAGCCCGACCCGGAGGTTTTTCTCAAGGCGCTCGGGAGGCTGCAGCAACTGCCGGTTTTTCGGCGCGCGCCTCCCGGCGCCGCCGAGTGCTTGGCCATTGAGGACGCGCCCCTCGGCGTGGTCGCCGCTCATGCCGCCGGAATGAAATGCCTGGCCTTAGCCCATAGCCGTCCGCGGGAAGAGCTCCGCCATTCGGACTGGGTCTCGCATGAATTCGATGATGTGAATTTTGAGAAGATTGTCGCAGCCTTTCGTTAGCCGACCCGCCAATCTGCCGTGGGGCTCACAATGAAAGTAGGGGCGAGTCTGGCCTCGCCCCTGCGGTGATGTGCGGCGCGGGATCCCTTGCTAGCCCTGCTCCATCTTGTTGTAGTGAATGAGCAGCCCTGAGTCCTCTGACTTCCCCACCGCCTCCAGGGCCACAATCTGGTAGTCGCCGGAAGAAATCTCCGTGCGCCGGTAGGCGGCGGGCTCCATCTTGATATTCACGCGCCCGCGGTCTTCGAGCAGGAACATCTCCGCCTGCTTCACTCCGGGCACTCCGAACATCTTGCGTTCCCCACCCGACTCGTCGAATCCCCACCCCCGACTCTCCGCTTCCATCACATAAGAGCGCAGCAGCTTCGGCCAGTACTTGCGGAAGAGGTCGGGACTTGAGAAGACATCGGACCAAACCAGTTGGCCATTGATGGCCACGACCACCCCCACGGCGCCCCGCCCGCGGACCTGGTCGCGCAGTTCGCGCTCGTATTCCCCTTCGATGGACGCTGCTACCTCCTCTACTCGCCGCTTGGCGGCCGGGCTGTTCAATACGCTTGCGTAGTCTTGTGTCGGGGAAGCCGCGGCGAGTCCGGAGGCCGCCCGCTCCACAGACTCCCAAACGCCCTGCTGGCTCTTGTGCACCTGGGCCTGCCTGCGGATCTCCGGATGGGCCATCGCCTGGGCGGAGCCAAACCCTCCACCGCCTGACGACCAGCGCCCGTGCTCGACGCAAAAAACTGTCAAGGGCAGCGGTTCGCTCTTGGGCGGCACCACCAAGTCAGCACCGATGATCCGGTTTTGCTTTCCACCCGAAACCACCTCGCCGGCCAGCAAGATCAACGGCCGGGAGGAGTCGTTCACCAGAACGAGCTCGTTCACACTGGCCCCGCCGCCCCACGGCTCCTGTGGCCTCGGCCAGTGTTCGGGGTTGCGCCGCCGGTAAAGGGCGCTTTCCACTTGCCCCCTTTCGAGAATTCGGACGGAACCCGAAGCCAAGCCCTCATCCAAAGTAAGAAATGCGGATGTGTCTGCTGCGAGGCTCGAGATCACGGGATAGATACTAAGGTTGCGTCGCGTGATGGGTTCGAGCACCCGCCAGCTTTGCCGGAATTCTCCCACACCGGTTCCCTTGGGAAGCGGCATGGGCCGCGGAAAAATCACCCGCGCCATAAGTGGCGGCACCAGGAGAAGCAGTGCCAGGACTGCGTAAAGCCCCCAATCCTTCTTCATCTTCCACCTCCGTAAGCTCTCAGCCCGGGCTCGAAAGCCCTGGGCCGCGTTCGTAAGGAGAACGGAGCCGGGGCGGAGGCTTGCAGGAATATTCGGCCCAGGCTGTAGCAGCGATTCCCCCATCGCCGGGCCGGCAGTCTCTGGCTGCTGTGCCGAGCCGGCGCTCAGGGAGCGGCACTACAGGAAAGTCGCCACTCACGGTTCATGCTTCAAGAACCCTGGGGGGCGTCCCTGTTCACAAACTCTGGGCGGGTGTTCTGCCTTGCGGTGCGGGTTGGGCGTGGATCTCTGCCTAGCTCTACGTCAGTGCTCTAGCGCAGCCAAGAAATCTGCGATGGTTATACCCGCACGAGCAACAAGGCTTCGGAGAGTGCCACGGGCTACTGTGGGATGGTTAGGGATTGAAAGCGTAGCAATGTGACCAGGCTTGGTCAATATGATGTGGCTGCCGCTCTGTCGAGCGACACGCCAGCCCAGCCTCTCAAATGCTCGCACAACATCATGAGGTCGGAGGACAGGAACGGGAGGCATCAGGCGGGGATCTCCACCTCCCGCGTTGTTACGGTAAGCGGCATGCCCAGTTCGGCGCGGACCTCCAGGCATCCTCGGATGGCTTCGCGGACGTTGTTCTCGGCTTCTTCCTCCGTTTTCCCCTGGCTGATGCAACCGGGAATTGAAGGGCATTCCGCCACGAACATGCCGTCCTCATCTTGAAAGATCGTGACCAGGAACTTCATTTGCCACCTCTCCCGGGTTGAGTATCGCACACCTCGCGCGACCCAGCAACCGCAGCCTGGCGTACAAACCTGCGTTTCGGGCGCACGGTGTTAAACGGGGCGCAAGCCGCAGACCCACAGAGCGCCTTCGCGCTACCCACGGCCCTCCGCAACCACCCGCTTTATTTCTTCTGCAAGAAGGGCTAGGCTGAACGTTCACTGGGCGTATGGACGAAATCCTGAACCTGGAAGGTGCCCTATGTTGAACTCAAATGCTGCTCGCCGGCTGGTCTCGACGCTGGTTCTGGCGGTGCTGATTTTCGCGCCCCGAGCCTGGGCGCAGACTGCCCAAACCTCAACCGAGACGGACCAGAAGGATCTCGCCGTTACGGTTTACAACTCGAACATCGCGCTGGTGCGCGACGTGCGCCACCTTCGACTCCCCGTCGGCACGGTGGATTTGCGCTTCATGGACATCGCCGCGGCGGTCAACCCGGCGACGGTCCACATCGTTTCGCTGACCGCACCAAAAGAGCTGACGGTGCTCGAGCAAAACTACGAGTACGACTTGCTGAGCCCGCAGAAGCTCCTCCAGAAGTACGTGGGAAAAGAACTGACTCTGATCCGCCTGCGGAGCGAGAACAACACGACCAAAGAGGAATCCGTCAAGGCCCTGCTGCTCGCCTACAACGAAGGTCCCGTGTGGAAGGTGGGGAACGAAATCATCACCGGCATGGGCGCGGACCGCTACGTCTTTCCCGACCTTCCCGAGAACCTGTACAGCAAGCCGACGCTCGTCTGGCTACTGGATAATCGCCGCGCGGGCGAGCAGACGCTGGAGGCGTCGTATTTGACCAACCAGGTGAACTGGAACGCCGATTATGTGCTCACGATCGGCGCCGACCAGAAAGCCGCGGACCTGAACGGCTGGGTCACCATCGTTAACCAGAGCGGGACGGCCTTCAAGAACGCCCTGCTCCAGCTCGTGGCGGGCGAACTGCACCGGGTCGTCGAAAGAGGGGCCCCGATGGGACGCGTTATGGCAATGAAGGCCGCCGAAGCCGCCGCGCCCCAGTTCGCCGAGGAGGCAATCTCCGAATACCACCTCTACACGCTCGAACGCCGCACAACTCTCCAGAACAACGAGACCAAGCAGATCAGCCTGCTCGCCTCCCCTGGCATCCACATCGATAAAGTGTTTGAGGTCGATGGGCAGCAGTTCTACTACCACAATGCCCAGCGCCCTGGTCAGCCATTCAAAGACCCGGTGAAAGTCCGCATCAAGTTCAAGAATGCCGAGGCCAATTCGCTCGGGATCCCGCTGCCCGCGGGCACGGTGCGTGTTTACCAGGGTGATTCGAAGGGCCGCGTGCAGTTTGTGGGCGAGGACCGCATCGAGCACACGCCCAAGGACGAGACGCTGGATCTGTACATCGGCAATGCCTTCGACATCGTGGCGGAGCGAAAACAGACCGATTTCCAGACGCTTGGCCCGCGCAGCTATGAGATGGCGTTTGAGATTGCCCTGCGCAACCACAAGCCCGAACCCATCACCGTGCTGGTGAACGAGCCCATCGGCGGCGACTGGAGAATCCTGGAGTCAACCTTCAAGTGGGAGAAGGCTGCGGCCTTCGCGGCGCAGTTCACCGTGCCCGTGCCCGCCAACGGAGAATCGATCCTGAAGTACCGCGTGCGCGTCCGTTGGGAGTAACGCTAGGCCGGGCCGTAGCGATGCGTCACACGATCAGCATGCAATCGCCGTAGCTGTAGAAGCGGTAGTGCTCCGCGATCGCGTGCTGGTAGGCGCGGAGGATCAGTTCCCTGCCCGCGAAGGCGCACACCAGCATCAGGAGAGTAGACTTAGGAAGGTGAAAATTGGTGAGCAGGGTGCGAACCACCTGAAACTGGAAGCCGGGAAAGATGAACAAGTCTGCCTCACCGCGCCCGGCAACAATTCTCCCGCCGTGTTCGCGGGCCACGTACTCGAGCGTACGCACTGAAGTCGTGCCCACGGCGACGATTCTGCGACCTTCCTCGCGGGCGCGATTGATCGCGGCCGCCGCGGATTCCGAGATCTCGTACCGTTCCGCTTCCATCTTGTGCTCTTCGACGCGCTCGGTGCGGACGGGCTGGAACGTCCCCAGCCCCACGTGGAGCGTGATCTCGCAGGTTTCGATGCCGCGGTCGGCAAGCTCTTGCAGAACGCGCGCCGTGAAATGGAAGCCTGCGGTGGGCGCGGCCACGGCCCCGCGGACTTTCGCGTACACGGTCTGATAGGTCTCCCGGTCGGCCGGCTCGTCCGGACGGCGAATGTACGGCGGCAGCGGCACGTGCCCCAGCCGGTCGATAGCCGCCTCGATTGAATCCTCGCGCGTGCGCACGCGGACGCGTCGCACGCCGTACTCGCCACGCCCAATCACCTCCGCCTCCAGCTCACCGCCGCCGAAGATGAGCACCTCACCCCTGCGCACCTTGCGCCCCGGATGCACCAGGCCCTGCCAGACGTCTTCGCTCTCCTGGCGGGTCAAGAGTAACTCGACCTCAGCCGTTAGATACTCGCGCGCCGCGGGATTGCGCTTGCCGATCTTCTGCGCGGTGGTGCCGCGCCGCCGGCCGAGCAAACGTGCCGGGAAGACCTTGGTGTTGTTGAACACCAGTAGGTCGCCGGGGCTGAGGAGCTGAGGGAGCTCGCGGAACGCACGGTCCTCGAAAATCCCGGTGGCGCGGCTCAGCACCATCATCCGCGAAGCGTCGCGCTCGGAGAGCGGCCGCTGAGCAATCAGTTCGGCCGGGAGCGGGTAATCGAATTCCTGAAGCCGCATGACGTGGAGATTGTATCAATGAAGATCGGCAGTTGTCCGTGGTTCGTTGTCCCTGGCGGCAGAACGAGAAGAGGTTTTGAGCGGGCGGAGCTCAACAGTCCCACTTGTGAGGCTTTCCTGCCGATGTGATTAGCGAGGCTGGTTCCGCCTCGCCCGCGCGAGTTGCGCCAGCCTTGTGATAAAGTGAGCGCATGAATTCGCCCGCCGTAACCATCGGCCCGCGAGGCATCGAGCGAGTCCTTTCCGGCCACCTTTGGATCTACCGCGCCGACGTTACGGACGACTCTGGCATCGAACCCGGTGCCATTGTTCAGGTCGTGGACCGCAAAAGGCGTTTCTGGGGACAGGCGCTGTACAGCAGCCAGTCGCAAATCGCCTTGCGGCTGCTGACGCGCGAGAGCCGGCCCTTTGACCGCGCGTTCCTTGCCGAGCGGATTCGCGCTGCCGCCGCGTTCCGCGAGCACGTGGTCGAAGGAGCTGGCGCCTATCGCCTGGTGGCGGCGGAAGGCGATCTGCTCCCTTCCCTCATCATCGACCGCTACGCCGAATGCTTCGTCCTCCAGACGCTCAGCCAGGGCATGGAGCGTCTGAAGCCGACCGTGGTGGAGATTCTCCAGGAGCAATTCACACCGCTCTCCATCCTGGAGCGCAACGACGTGGCGGTCCGCAGCCTGGAAGGATTGCCTGAACAAGTCGGAGTCCTGGCGGGCGAGGACGTCAGCGAGATCGTGGTGGAAGAACACGGCATGAAGTTCTGCTACGACCTGAAGCACGGGCAGAAGACCGGAGGCTTCCTCGACCAGCGGGAGAACCGCGGCGCGGCGCGGCAATACGCGCGCGGGCGCCTGCTCGACTGCTTCGCGTATACAGGGGGGTTCAGCACTGCGTTGGCCCGCCAGTGCGAATCCGTCCTGGGCGTCGAAACCTCCGCCGAAGCGCTGAAGCTGGCGCGGCGCAACCAGGAGTTGAATGGCATTACGAACATCGAGTGGCAGGAGGCCAACTGCTTCGACTTCCTAAAAGCCGCCGACCAGGAGGGGCGTCGCTTCGACACGATCGTGCTGGATCCGCCGACCTTTGCGCGCCAGAAGTCGAGCCGCGAGTCAGCCCTGCGGGGATACAAAGAGTTGAACCTGCGGGCGCTGAAAATCTTGAACCCCGGCGGATACCTCATCACCTGCTCTTGCTCATTCCACGTCAGCGAACCGGACCTGCTTGAGGTCGTCGCTTCCGCCGCGCTCGACGCCCACCGGACAGTCGTGGTGGTGGAACGCCGCACGCAGTCCCGCGATCATCCCATCTTGCTCACCATGCCGGAAACGCACTACCTCAAGTGTCTGATCCTGCGGGTGGTGTGAACCGCTGAGTTGGTAGCGGCCGGCCTTAGCCGGGCATCGAAAGCCATCAGCTCTCAGCCGTCGGCTTGGAGCCGCAGCCACACGTTCCTGGGGCCGGACCGTCGCGCCATGTATAATGGGCGCTCGACTATGGGGTGTAGGCCGGCAACCGGCCTGCACCGAGGCCTGGGGTTTCAGGGAGAAGGCGGTCCGTATTCCCTGCACACGGAGTGTGAAATAGTGAAGCATCACCCGCAGATTGGAAAAGGACGCACCTGGGGAATGGCCACCGTCCTCGCAGCTACAGCGCTCAGCCTGATCCTTGTAAGCTCTCCGGACTTCGGCCTCGCAGCCAAGGAAGCCAGGTCCCAATTCTCTGCCCAGGAATTTCGCGAAACCGTCAAGTTCTTAGCCAGTGACAAGCTCAAGGGGCGCGGCGACGGCACGAAGGAACTGGACAAGGCCGCGGCCTACATCGCCAAGCGTTTCCGTAAATCCGGTCTCCAACCCGCCGGGGACAATCGAACCTACCTCCAGCACTTCATGATGACCGTGGGGGCGAAGCTCGGGGCAAACAACTTACTGGTTTACGAACGCGGCGCAACCCGACAGACGCTGGTCCTGCAACAAGATTTCGTTCCCTTCAGTTTCTCGGCGGAAGGCTCGCTGGAGGCGCCCCTGGTCTTTGTGGGCTATGGCATCACCGCACCTGATCTCCATTACGACGATTACGCGGGCGTCGAGGTCAAGGACAAGATCGTGGTTGTTCTGCGCCACGAACCTCAGGAAGACGACGAGAAAAGCGTTTTCGCCGGGAAACAGCTCACCACGCACGCGGCCATTGTCAACAAGGCCATCAACGCCAAGAACCACGGCGCGGTGGGAATGATCCTGGTGAACGACATGGGTAACCATCCCAAAGAGTCTGACGCCCTGATTCGCTTCGGGACGCTGGCCGGCCCCGAGGAGATGAAGCTGGCCGCGCTGCAGGTGAAGGCGGCCGTGGTCGAGGAGTGGCTGAAGGCTTCGGGGAAATCACTCGCAGCTCTCCAGCAGGCGATTGACCGCGACCTCGCGAACCATTCGTTCGCGCTGGACCCTTTCACGCGGGTGGCGCTCACCGTTGACCTCCAGCGCATTCGCCGGCAGGTAGCCAATGTGGTCGGGCTCCTGCCGGGCCAGGATGAGCGACTCGGAAAGCAGGCCATCATCATCGGGGCACACTACGACCACCTGGGCCTCGGCGACAATCACTCGCTGGCTCCCAGCCTCATCGGCCAGGTGCATCACGGGGCCGACGACAACGCTTCTGGCACGAGCGGCCTGCTGGAACTAGCACACGGTCTGGCCGAGCGCCGCGCGGAACTGAAACGGTCCATCCTGTTCGTCGCCTTTGCCGGCGAGGAGACGGGTCTGCTCGGCTCCAGCTACTACACCCAGCATCCGGCCGTCCCACTTTACCAAACGGTCGCGATGATCAATCTCGACATGATCGGCCGCATTTCGAGGAACCGCCTCTACGTGGGCGGCGCAGGCACATCGCCGGGGTTCAAGAAGCTGGTGGAAGACGCCAACCGCTCCGCCGGCTTTGAGTTGAGTTACTCCGCCTCGGGCTACGGGGCGAGCGATCACATGTCGTTCACCGTGCGCGAGGTGCCGGTGCTTTTCTTCTTCTCCGGCTTGCACTCGGACTATCACAAACCCTCCGACACCTGGGAAAAGATTGACGCCGCGAGCGGTGCGAAGGTGGTGGGACTGGTGGCGAACATCGTCGGGGAGCTCGACGCGCTGCCCGAGAAACCTCAATACGTGCGCGTGGCTGAGCCCGTCTCGCCCGCCATGGGCGGCGGTGGCGGCTACAGCACCTACTTCGGGTCCGTACCGGACTTCGGCGAAGCTGAACATGGCGGAGTGAAATTTGCCGACGTGCGCGAGGGGAGCCCGGCAGCCAGGGCCGGCTTCAAAGGCGGCGATGTGCTCGTCGAGTTTGACGGCAAGAAAATCGACAACCTCTACGACTTTACTTATGCCCTGCGCGCGCATAAGCCCGGCGACAAGGTTATCGTCACCGTCCTGCGCAACGGAGAGCAGCTCACGCGCGAGGTAACCCTCGAGGCACGGAAATAATTCTGCACGAAGCTGCATTGCCTGAGAATGCGCTATTTTGCCTTTTTGCCGCTAGTTCTGCTCACGGAAACGAGTATCGGCCACCCCGCGGACGCTGCTGCTGACATCCTGAAGCTTCTGATCTCGGTCGGGCAGACAACGATTACCGCACCTTATCCGGCACGTCTGACGCTGCACCTGCACAATTCCGGACAAGCACCTCTGTGGCTCTACCGGCGAGTCCGCAACCAGACCAGCGAAGGATCCAGCCTGGAGGCGCGCCTGGAACCCGTCGGCGCCGCTGGGTCTGCGGCAATCTCGAGTCCCGCGCAAGCCAGGGTTTTTGAAAGTGTCGGCCTGCCGCGCCCCAAGTTGGTGAGGCTCGCGCCCGGCGACGACTACACGGAGAAGGCTACACTGCAGATTGTTCCCGCTCGCACTGGGACGAACGGCGAAGGCACACCTCTCTGGGGGCGCTATCGCTTGGCTGTTACCTATCAGGCCACATACCCCAATGCGGCGGAAATCGCGGGAGTTCTGGGCGTGGAGCTGTGGCAGGGAGAGGCCACCAGCAACACGATTGAGATCGAACTCCAGCCGCCGGTCGGTGAAGGGTCGGTGGCCGGAACGGTGCTCAGCGCAGAAGGTCGCGGCGTTAGCGGCGCGCTGGTTTCACTGGTCGACCAGGAAGACCGCCTCGTTGGCCAACTGCTGACCGATTTTGAAGGCAGGTTTTCGTTTGCCCACCTGCCGCTCGGGGTCGACTACTGGGTCACCGTCCGCCGGCCGGAGTTCAGCGAGGACACGACAGTGTTTCGGCATCTTTCCCTGACGCCCGCTGCCCCGGCGGGCACGATTGAGTTCGTGTTGCTTCCCAAGGAGATTTACGAGCCACAGTACCTGTTGCACAAACCCGTGCTATTCCGCGTGACCGACAGTGCTGGCCGGCCCCTCGATAAGGTCTCGCTTCAAGTCGTCTGGTCCAGTGGCACAGTGCTGGACAACGTCAAGGGCGAGACGCTGGAGGACGGCATTGTGGCTCTGGAACTGATTCCTGGGCGCAACTTCGCGACGCTCAAGCAGCGCGGCTGCCCGAAAGAGGACCAGCGCGTGGATGTGGCGTCGGGCGGCGGCATTGACGCCTTCAAATTGACCTCGGAATGTGCAAAGGAATGAGTGCGACGGGGCCGTCGTGCGTTTCCGCGGCGGCGCTTACGCATAGGGCAGGCGTTGATTCGACTGTTGGAGATGAAGAGGATCATGATGGACCGGAGCCCATGGAAGAAGCTGCTGACTTCGGCGCGCGGGGTGGCCCGAGGTATTGCCGTTGCCGCCCTGCTACTGCTGACTGTTTCAGCGCTACGCCTGCCGGGTCAGCAGAAGAGCACTTCGAGCGGGCTTGCCGGCCCCGGTCCCGTGGTGCCGGGAACTCCCGATGACCCGTTGCGTGACCCGCGCGAAATTCACTTGCGCAACGTCAGGCAACTCACCTTCGGCGGGACGAACGCGGAAGCCTACTTCAGCTACGACGGCAAGCGCCTGGTGTTTCAGTCCACCCGCGAGCCTTACAACTGCGACCAGATCTTCGTAATGAACACCGACGGCTCGGATGTTCGCCTGGTCTCCACGGGCAAGGGCAAAACCACCTGCGCCTATTTCTTCCGCGATGGGAAGCATCTTCTCTACTCTTCGACTCACCTCACGAGCCCTGAGTGCCCACCGCGGCCGGACTATTCCAGGGGCTACGTGTGGGGGGTGTACTCGGCTTTCCAGATCTTTTACGCCGCCGATACGGGAGAGATCCTGAAGCAGCTCACCCCGGGTCCCGGGTACAACGCCGAGGCGACACTGTCTGCCGACGGTAAGAAGATCGTCTTCACGTCGCTGCGCGAGGGCGACCTGGATATCTACACCATGAACGCCGACGGCAGCGGGGTGAAGCGGCTGACGCGGGAGCTAGGCTACGACGGCGGACCGTTCTACTCGCCGGACGGCCGCTGGATTGTCTACCGCGCCCATCATCCGACAGCGCCGGAAGACGTGGCGCGCTACAAGGAGTTGCTCAGCCAGGAGCTTGTCGAGCCCATGCAGATGGACCTCTACGTGATGCGTGCCGACGGCTCCCGGAAACGCCAGATCACGAGCCTGGGCGGCGCGAGCTTTGCGCCCTTCTTCTTCCCCGACAGCCGGCGCATCATCTTCGCCTCAAACTACGAGAACCTCGGCTCCAGCCAATTTGAGCTCTACGCCGTCAACCGCGACGGCACGCGCCTGGAACGCATCACCTTTGCGGGAGGCTTCAATTCCTTCCCCATGTTCTCTCCCGACGGCCAGAAGCTGGTGTGGGCTTCGAGCCGCAATGCTCCGCGACCGCGGGAAATCAACATCCTCATCGCTGATTGGGTACGGTGACTTTTCAAGCTTCAGGGTTCAGCCCGGCGCCGAAGAGCCGCAGGATCAAGAGACGGATCCTGCGCTACGTGAAGTCTGCCCTCATCACCTGTCCCGGCGTGCCCTCGGAGCGCCGCTACAGATAGCGGTATCCCTGGATGTCCAGGTTGGTGAGGCCGGCGGCGCGGGCCCAAGTCACGGCTTCCTCATATTCCTGGCGGGTGATTCGCCGCGCGATCTCCGGATACTGCTTGGCTTTATACATCGGGGTGTATTGCGACATGATGTTGACGTAGGTGTCTTTCGGCAGGTTCTGCGCGATCCACTCCACCACTCGCTTCGTTCCGGCGACCCCGTTGGGCATGACCAGGTGCCGGATCATTAGCCCTCGATACGTCAGGCCGTCTGTCGCGGGCTTGGCCACCCCTACCTGGCGATGCATCTCGAGCAGCGCGGTCTTAGTGATCTCGGGATAGGTATCGGCACCGGAGGAGTACTTGGCCGACATGGCTGAATCCGAGTACTTGAAGTCGGGCAGGTAGATATCGACGATGCCATCGAGCTTCTTCAGGATCTCCAGCCGCTCCCAGCCACAGGTGTTATAGACGAGCGGAAGTCTGAGCCCCTGCGCGGCAGCCAGATCCACAGCGCGGAGGATATGCGCCGAGTAGTGCGTGGGTGTAACCAGGTTGATATTGTGGCAGCCGATTTCCTGAAGATGGAGCATCATGGCGGCGAAGCGTTCAATGCTTTCAGGCTCGCCTTCCCCGCCCTGGCTGATTTGCCAGTTGATGCAAAATACGCATCGGAGGCCACAATTAGTGAGGAAGATGGTTCCGGAACCGCCCCGCCCCACCAGGGGCCGTTCCTCGCCGAAGTGCGGGTGAAAAGCGGCGATCTCAAGCTGGGCCGTGGACTGGCAGAAGCCCTTCTCGCCCCCGAGCCGATTGGCGCCGCACTGGCGGGGGCAGAGGCGGCAGCTCTTCATGATGTCCCAGAGTTCGTCGGCACGCTTCTTCAACTCGCCGCTGCGCTGCAGGCGCCAATAAGCGGGTTCGAAGTCCGGGTCGATTTTCGCCGCCCTCGCCACGGCGCGTGGGTCTCGCTTCCCGCGCTCCGAGGTGCCACGGCCGAAGCTTGACTTCTCCGATCTCGCGCACGCGGCCAGTGCTGAGGTAACAGCGGAGCTAAGTCCTGCCACGGCCAACGAAAAGCAGGATCGAATTAACTGCCTTCTAGATTGCCCCTTCATGTGAACACCGTCGCAATGCCGCTCCGCAGGCCCACACTCTTCTCTTGCTTTCTCTGATTGGACGGAAATCCTCGAGCATTGTAGTTGCCTGGCTACAGGCATCGCCGCACGCGACCTCCTGCTCCTTCTATTCTACTCTCTCCGGAAACACCTGCCAGGTAACACGTCAGGGGGGCAAGTCTCCCCTGCTGAGGACCCGTTGGCCGAAGGACGCGAATCTCGACGTCCGCCTCATGCTGGAGGAAGTGGCTGTAGGGTGATCGAGGCTACTTGAGTTCGATGCCCTCCCGTCTGGCGCGTTCGCTCAGAAGCTCCCTAAGAACCCGGGCTTTACCTTTGGCATCGTCCGGCGGGATCTTCGCCCGCCCGGCTTTCCGCTTCGCCTCGCTCAGCGCACTTGCCAAGCCGCGTGGATCAAGCAACGCTGTCGCCCGGCAATAGAAGCTCCTTGATCTGCCATCGTCGAAATTCGCGAGCATCCCCCTTAAGAGTCTCATTCGTTTCTTCTGCTGTTCTACAAACCGGGCTATCCCTTGGGCCTTGATGAAATACAGATTAGGCAAGACCTTCCTATTGGGCGGGTACGACGAACTCCCCAAGACCTGATACTCCTCGGGAGCTTTGAATTTGGCGCACGGAAATTCCGGGCATTCACCGCAGACCTCGAGTTTCCTTGTCTTCACGCCGCACGTGATGAAGGAACACGAGGGATGCTTGTTGAAGAAATCAGGACCGCAGCACCCCGGGCATCTCGATTTCCCCACCGTGTAGTATCTGGGGCAGAGGCCACAATCAAGACCGCAGACACCAATGGTTGGGTAAGCTTTGCGGGGGCCGGTCATGTCGTTTCTCCCTTGAAACCGTTCGCTCCGCACCTCCGAGGCCGGGCACAGCGGTGAGGACACCGTTGCGACAGTAGCCTCTCTAGTTGACGAGCACCATCCGGTAACGGGCCTGGTTACTGGCGACGCGGGCGATACCGGCATTGGCGGCGGACATGGGCATTACTTCCACCTTTGCCGTGATGCCGTGCCGGGCGGCAAAATCCAGCATCTCGGTCATGGAGGCCCGCCCGCCGACCGGGCTGCCGCAAATCGTCCTCTGGCCCAGGACGAGCGGCAACGGGGAAATGGTGATCGGCACCGGCGCGCCGCCGAGCACGCACAGCTTTCCTTTGGGGCGAAGGAGATTCAAGAGCACGTTCCAGTCCATGCCGACACTTGTGGTGGCAAAGAGAAAGTCAAGGCTCGCGGCGGCCTTCGTCATGGCCTGGGCATCGCCGCTCGCCACGAACTCGTGCGCGCCAAGCTGCCGCGCTTCCGCCTCCTTCGCCGGGGTGGAAGAGAAGGCGGTGACCTCACAACCAAAAGCCTTGGCGAACTGCAACGCCAGATGTCCCAAGCCGCCGATTCCGATCACGCCCACCTTCATTACCGGCGTCACGCCAAAGGCGCGCAGGGGCGTGAAGACCGTGACGCCGCCGCACAGAAGCGGGGCAGCCGTGGCGGAGTCGAGGCTGTCCGGAATGGAGAACACAAAATGGCTGTGCACGCGGATACGCTTAGCAAAGCCGCCGTAACCACCCACGCAGGTGGGCACCGCGCGGAGGCACAGGTTCTCCTCGCCGCGCGCGCAGTAGTCGCATTCCAGGCAGGCGGCGCGCTGCCAGCCTACGCCCACGCGTTGTCCCAGCTTCAAGTTCGCGACGTGGGCTCCCAGCGCGCTCACCGTTCCGATGATTTCGTGGCCGGGCACGAGCGGATACGAGCTCATGCCCCAGTCGTTGTCGATGAGGTGCAGGTCACTGTGACAGATACCGCAGTGGGTGATATTGATCTCTACCTCCCACGGCTCGAGCTCTTTGGCTTCGTACTGGAACGGACGTAACGCGTCTTTCGCGGCCATTGCCGCCCAACA
>CAZBWJ010000039.1:0-30511 GCA_964495535.1 uncultured Acidobacteriota bacterium
ATGTCGGGCACTTTTCTGGCGGTCGCAGATACCGCAGTCGTAAGTCAAAAGTCGAAAGTCGAAAGTGAAGGCTTTCCGCCCCAAACCGTCTGACTTGTGACGTTCGACTTTAGATTCTCAACGTTGAACTTGAGTCCCCATGGGCAAAGGTCGCTTCCTGAACCAAAAACTCGGCAAGCGCATGAGTCGGAAATTCGACCTGCTGAAATCTCAACTCGCCACCCAGCGGCCCGGCGCCAAGCCTCTGAGCCCGCGACTGCCGAAGAAGGGCGTCTCCCGCGAAGAAAAGCACGCTGTATAGCGGCGGCGAAGCAATCGCTGGCGCGTTGGCAGTCGCGGCGGAGGGCGTGGTATACTGAAAGAGTCGAGGGCCGCCGCCCGCCATTGAAGGAGTGGTCGTTCCGATGAGCAAGCGCCTCCGCGTTGTATTAATCACGGTCTCGTGCCTTCTGGTTTTCTACATCGTTCTGGGCGGGCTGCTCGGCAAGAACGACTCCTCCAGCGAGAAGACCTACCGGAACCTTGGGGTCTACAGCGAGGTCCTTTCCCGCATCAAGAGTGACTACGTCACCGAGCCGGACCTGAAGAAGGTGACTGGGGGTGCGATTCGCGGCCTGCTGGAAGCACTCGATCCTTACAGCACCTATTTCAGCCCGCAGGAGTACCAGGCCTACCTCCGGCAGCCAGACCCCGGCCCCGCCAACGTGGGCATCTTCGTCGCCAAGCGGACGGGATTTGCCACGGTGGTCTCGGTGCTCCCCGGGAGCCCGGCAGAGAAGGCCGGGGTCAAGGCCGGCGATCTGATTGATCGGGTGGAGAACACCGCCACCCGGGAACTCTCCGTGGTGCAGATGCAGCGCCTGCTGGCCGGCCCCAGTGGGAGCACCGTGACGCTCACGCTGGTGCGCGAGGCCCGGGGCGAGCCGCAGAAGTTTCCCCTCACGCGCGCACCACTGACCTATCCGCCGGTAGTGGCAAAAGTGATGGAGAATGCGGCAGGCTACATTCGCGTCGCCAGCTTCAACAAAGGCAAGGCGGCGGAGATTTCTGCCAAGCTCGGGGAGCTGACCGCCAGCGGCGCGGATAAGATCGTCCTCGATCTGAGAAACTGCGCTGGGGGCGAGACGCAAGAAGCCATCGACACTGCTAGCCTGTTCTTGGAGAACGGCCTGGTGGGTTACCTCCTGGGCCAGCGTTACCCCCGCCAGGAACTGCCCGCCAAGCCTCCGCGTGACATCTGCAAGTTCCCCATGGTGGTACTCATCAACCAGTCCACCGCAGGACCGGCGGAGTTGTTGGCCTCCGCCATCCTGGGAAACAAGCGTGGGGACGCCGTGGGCGTGCGCAGCTTCGGGGTGGGTGTTTTCCAGAAACTGATCCCGCTGGACGACGGATCTGCCTTGCTGCTTTCGGTGGCCAAGTACTATGGGCCGGATGGCAAGGCCATCCAGGATAACGGAGTGACACCCAACGTCGTCGAAGCGCCCGGGGGAGAGACCGCCAGCCTGGAAGACGAAAACGAGCCGACGGAACCCGAACACTTCGGCGACAAAGACGACCAACAACTGCGTAAGGCCATCGAGATTCTGAAACAGAAATCGTCACTGGCGAAAGCCGCCTGACCGGTGCCCAGCCGTCATCTCCACCGGCGCAACAAACGGCTCCTCCTCGCGACAGCCGTTTCCCTTCCCCTCCTCCTGGGTGTAATTGTCCTTACACTCTACCTGAGGCTCGGCGCCCAACCCCTGGGCGAGGCCGAGCGTCGGCAGCTTGCCGGCCGCTTCAAGGACGTGATCGAACGCGCCGGAGGCAGTCAGGTCTGGGTAAAAGACCCGCCTTACGCGCCCTTTCCTCCGCCGCGAAGCGATGCCGCCGCGGAAGTGCTCGTGGCCCCGGCAGGCTTCGACGCGGCGCTCGCCGCGATGAGGGATCAGGCTGAGACGGCGGACCTGGAAATCAAAACCAGAATCACACGGGCTGGAGGGCGTTGGCGCTTGGCTGACGTCCGGCTCACAAGCGGGCGCGCACTGGCAGGCCGCTGGCGGCTTCGCGAAGTCGGCCAACTGCGTCGCGCCGCCATCATCATCGATGACCTGGGCCAGGACCTGGAAGCCGCGCACAAGTTGCTCGCCCTGCCTTATCCCCTCACTTTTTCGGTTCTGCCTCACCTGCGGCAATCTCTGGACACGGCGGAAGCGGTTCACCGTGCGGGGCGCGAAGTGATGCTCCACCTGCCCATGGAGCCGGATTCCTCAGCTCGGCCCGGGCAGGGAGAAATCAGAATCGGGATGCGGGCCAGCGAGATCGAACGCATTGTCGAGGGCGACCTGGCCTCGGTCCCCTACGCCGTTGGCGTTAACAACCACATGGGCTCGCGCGCCACGACCAACACCGCGCTGATGGGGGAAGTGACAACAGTTCTGGCGGAACGTCAGCTGTATTTTGTGGATAGTCGCACCGCGCCGGCCAGCGTCGCCTTCGACGTGGCCCGGCGGAAAGGGCTTGCCACCTTCTACCGGTCCGTCTTCCTGGACGATACGGAGACCGTGGCCTACACGCTGGGACAGCTTCGCGAGTTTCGTCGCGTCATTGACGAGCAAGGGGCCGCCATAGCCATCGGTCACCCCTATCCGACCACCGTCGCCGCTCTGGCGCGATTCCTGCCTGAACTCGAGCGGGCCGATATCCAGTTGGTGTCGGCTTCCCGACTCCTCCAATTGCCCGAGGTCGCCCGCCTGACAACACCCCGCCCCAGAAGTCCCTAGAACGGGGCCGGCGCGTGCAAGTCTGCGACGATTGGTCTGTAGCAGCGGCCTTGGGGCCGGCATTTTGTTATCGGGATCTTGCCCACCTGACTTGTCCCGACGTGTCGGGAAGGGGCCCTCTACTGGCTGCTGGCAGGAAGACTGAAGGTAACGTCGCGGTCGAGGCGCATGCCCACCAGGGAGCCGGCTACCAGAGACGCTTGCTTGCCTCGGGGTATCAGGATAGCGAGCAGCAGTCCCCCGACGCCGGCGGCGATCCCGGGTCCTATCCCCCCTGCCGCGCCCGCCGCGGTGGTGACCCCGGCGATCGCCATTTGTTTCTTGCGGGAGGCGCCGCGGCCCTTGAGCTCGCCCTCCACCCCCACCGTGGCATCGTCGGCTCCCTCGCTGGAGAAGATTTCGGTCAACGAACCTACGAGGGCCACCTTTTCGCCGTTCGGCAACTCGACGGTGTCAAAAACAATGTACAGGTAACCGCCCTTGCCCTTTCGTCCCGCACCCCTGACCTCGCCGATGTGCCCGTCAACTCGCACACCCTTGGGCAGGACCTCGCGATCCTCAACGGCAACCGGATCAATCAGCGTGGCCATGACCCGGTCGCCCGCCTTGGAAGTCTTGGAGTTGACCGTGGTGTGCAGTTGCAGCTTGAATTCCGTGCCCTCCGGGATGGTCCACTCTTCGGTTTCACTCGAGGCCTCTTGCTGCGCCACCGCCGCGGGCACCGTCCCCGCCGCCACCAGGCAGGCCAACACAGCGGCAATAAGCCGTCGCGTCATCTCCAATCCTCCCATTCCCGCGGATACCTCCTGACTGGATTGGCTCGGTACGGCCAGTCCCCCATTTGACCATCAATCGTCCAGACCCGTCAAAAAGAAAATCGCAGAGGGGAACGACCAACAGCTCTCCTGGTTCGATGCAAAACCATGCGCACAGTTGCCCTTCTGTGACGGCGGCGCCTGCACCGCCGCCGCAAAAGACGCGAACAACCCGTTGGCAGCTTGGGCCGTTGCTGGCTGAGGTCTGCCGGGAGTGACTCGGCGCCATAACACTTCTACAAGCCCGGCGGCAGCGACCCGTTCCGACGCAATTGCCTGGCGAGTCCGGGTGGAAGCTTCCCTTTCTTGGCCAAGCCCGTCGCAGCGCCTACTTTCTCTTTGGGCTTCCCGAGGGCATTCTGGTGCTGTGAGTCGTGCAACGCGGACTTCGCGCCGCACCCGCCTGGACGGCACTCGTGGTTTGCTGTAAACATTAGGGGTCCTTGCGCGGCGGTTTGGAGCCGCAAACGCCCCGGGACTGGGTCGGTGTAGGGGGAGGGATCTTTGTCCTCTGCAGCCGATGGCGCCCCAGGAGGCCGCCCTTGACCCAGCCCGCAACGCTCATGACCACTCTGTCAGAGGAATCTCGCGCCCTGGAGACGGCAACAGGGCTTCGTGTTGCGGAGAAGTTGGCCATCGGCTTCTTCGGCTACACTACCATCGCCGCCCTTGTGTTCCCCCTTGAGCTTCCACAACGTCTCGCGCTCGTGGGGCTGAATCTTCTCGCCTGCGCGGTCGTCGTTCTTCTGAGCCGCTACGGTGTGAAGGAACGCAGCCCGTTTCTCGCCATCGTGCGCGACTGGCTCCCCTGCATTCTGATCCTGGTGGCCTACCGTGAATCCGGGCTGTTCTTCAGGCCCGATCCCGCCAACCGCCTCGACCAACTGTTCGTGCGCTGGGACGATGCCTTGCTCAAGAATCCCTGGGTGCTGGGCTTGCTTACGGCCCTGTCGCCCTGGCTGCAACGTTACCTCGAACTGGCGTACCTATTCTGCTATCCCTCTGTGCCTCTGGCGCTGGGGAGTCTGTCTCTGGCGCGGCGGCTAGCGCCGGGCGTCAGCCCGGCAAGTGCCCCGGCGGGCCGGGACGCTACGGAGCGCCGCTACAGGCTGGCCATCAACCAATTCTGGACTGCCGCGCTGCTGGCCGCGCTCTCCTGCTACGTCCTCTATCCGTTCTTCCCCCTCACGCCGCCGCGCGAGTTGTTCCACGATCTTCCCGGCCCGCACGTCGCGCCTCTGCTGCGCGGCGTGAATCACTGGGTGCTGGGGCGCTACGCGGTCGGGGCAAGCCTCTTTCCCAGCGCCCACGTTGCGACCGTAACAGCGGTGGCACTGGTGATCCGCGCCTACCTGCCGCGCGCCGGGATCGTCTTCCTCATCGTGGCCGGGAGCATTGCGTTAGCCACTGTGTATGGCCGCTACCACTACGCCGCCGACGCCGTCGCTGGGGTGCTGGTCGGCCTCGCCGCGTTTCTCACCTCCCGCCGCATCCACAGACCGTAGCGCAGCATTCGCTCTTCAATGCTGCGGCTTTTCAAACCTGCAGATGTTCTCGCGACAAAACTGGAAGAACCGCCCGCTGCGGCGGGTCAAGAAACGGACCTTGCCCCACAAGGAAGGATTGCGCTTGACGGGCCTGTTGCCGCGCGCATAGCATGGTAGGTTGGCCTCGTCTCGAAAATCCTCACTGTAGGGCGCAGGGCGGATGATCGACCGGATCACGGTTCGGGGTGCACGGCAGCACAACCTCAAGAACATTGACGTGGAGATCCCGCGCTACACCCTGACCGTGGTCACCGGGCTAAGCGGTTCGGGGAAGTCCAGCCTAGCCTTTGACATCCTCTACGCCGAAGGGCAGCGCCGCTACGTCCAGACGCTCTCCGCCTACGCGCGCCAGTTCCTCGACCAGATGGAGCGGCCGGAGGTGGACTCGATTGAGGGCCTCAGCCCCGCCATCTCCATCGAGCAGAAGACCACCAGCCGTAGCCCGCGTTCGACCGTCGGCACCATCACGGAAATCTACGACTACCTGCGCCTGCTTTACGCTTCCGTCGGTGTGCCGCACTGCCACCTGTGCGGCCGCCCCATCGCGCGCCAGACCACCGCGCAGATTGTCGCCTCCATCATGGCGCTCGTCGAGAATGGCCGCACGGAAGACGGTGGAAACGCCGAGCGCATCATGATTCTGGCGCCCATCGTCCGCGGGCGGAAAGGCGAATTCCGCAAGCAATTCGAACAATTGGCTCGCGAGGGCTTCGTCCGCGTGCGCGTGGACGGGGTGTTGCGCCAGCTCGACGAAGAGATCAAGCTCCACCGCCGCCGCAACCATACCATCGAGGTTGTTGTCGATCGTCTGCTACTCAAGCCCGGCATCGAGAGCCGCTTGAGCGCCTCGATCGAAACCGCGACGAAGCTCGCCAAGGGCATTGTGCAGGTGGCGGTGGTCAACGGTGAGGAGCATCTCTATTCGCAGGAATGGGCCTGCGTGCACTGCGGCATCAACATCCCCGCGCTGGAGCCGCGCTCCTTCTCTTTCAACAGCGTTTACGGGGCCTGCGATGCCTGCCGGGGCCTGGGCAGCCAATTCTCCTTCGACCCCGCCAAGGTCATCGTGGACTGGTCACGCCCCCTGCTCGCAGGCGGACTGGGGCCAGGCGCGGGATCGTCGTTCCTGCAACGCAGTCTGGCACGCGCTGCCGAACATTTCCACTTCGACCTGAGGACACCTTTCAACCAGTTATCGCGACGAATCCAGAACCTCATCCTCTACGGGAAGCATCCGGGGAACGGCCGCAGGGAGACGGGCTTTGTGGGCGTGATTCCGCTGCTCGCGCGGTGGTACGCAGAAACAACGTCCGACAGTTACCACGAATGGTTCAGCCGTTACATGTCCGCAGTGCCCTGCCCGAAATGCGAAGGCCGGCGCTTGAGACCCGAGAGCCTGGCGGTCAGCGTGGCGGGGCACTCGATCGCTGATTTCACGGCGCTGCCCGTGAGCCGGGCGCTGGAAGTAGTGGGGAAGATCCAACTCAGTCCGCGGGAAGAACTCCTGGCGCGGCGCATTCTGAACGAGATTTCCGAGCGCCTGGAATTCCTGCGCGCCGTGGGCCTGGGATACCTGAGCCTGGACCGCTCGGCCGCGACACTTTCCGCCGGGGAAAGCCAGCGTATCCGGCTGGCCACGCAGATCGGGTCGCGGTTGCGCGGCGTCCTCTACGTGCTCGACGAGCCGAGCATCGGCCTGCACCCGCGCGACAACCAGCGCCTGCTCGCCACGCTCGAACGATTGCGGGACATGGGCAACACGGTGCTCGTCGTCGAGCACGACGAGGCGACCATTCGCCGGGCGAATTACGTTATCGATCTCGGGCCCGGCGCCGGCAAGCAGGGCGGGTACCTGGTGGCGTGCGGGCCTCCGGAGAAGATCGCGGCATTACCGGATTCCCTCACTGGCCAGTACCTCTCGGGCCAACGACGCATTGCCATCCCGACCACCCGCCGCACCCCCAACGGAAAACTCCTGGGCGTGCTGGGTGCGCGCGCCCACAACCTGAAGAACATCGACGTCCACTTCCCGCTGGGCGTGCTCACCGTGGTGACAGGCGTCTCGGGTTCGGGCAAGTCCACGCTGGTCAACGACATTCTCTATCGGGCGCTGGCCAAGAAGCTCTACCGGGCTCTCGAAGAGCCGGGACTGCATCGCGCCATCCAGGGGATGGAGCACATCGACAAGGTCATCGTCATTGACCAGTCTCCCATCGGGCGCACGCCGCGCTCGAACCCCGCTACTTACACTGGAGTCTTCACACCCATCCGCGAACTCTTCGCCATGCTGCCGGACGCGCGGGAGCGGGGTTACCACGCCGGCCGGTTCAGTTTCAACGTCAAGGGAGGCCGCTGCGAGGCCTGCCAGGGCGAGGGTCTGCGCCGCATCGAGATGAATTTCCTCCCCGACGTTTTCGTCACCTGCGAGGTCTGTCGCAGCCGCCGCTACAATTCCGAGACCCTGGCCGTGAAGTACAAGGGATATTCCATCGCCGACTTGCTCGACACGACGGTCGAGGATGCTCTTCCCGTCCTCGAGAATATCCCCGCCATCAGGCAGAAGCTCCAGACGCTCGTGGACGTGGGCCTCGGCTACATCCACCTGGGCCAGCCGGCTACGAAGCTTTCCGGCGGCGAAGCGCAGCGCATCAAGCTGGCCAAGGAACTCAGCCGCCGACAGACGGGCCGGACGCTCTACATCCTGGACGAGCCAACTACCGGCCTGCACTTTGACGACGTGAAGCAGCTCCTGGCCGTACTCAACCGCTTGACTGACCTAGGCAACACCGTCATTATCATCGAGCACCACCTTGACGTCGCTAAACAGGCGGACTGGATCATCGATCTGGGCCCCGAGGGCGGCGAGGCGGGAGGGCGCATCGTCGCCCAGGGTCGGCCGGAAGAGGTGGCGCGCGTGAAGAAGTCATTTACGGGCCAAGCGCTCGCACCGGTGCTCGGCAATGGACCTCTTGCAGAATGCAGAATGATGAATGCAGAACGCTGAGACTGGGTTGCGGGATCGCGAATCCATCGTTCAGCGAACATCATTTGTCGTTTCTTCCATGAGCATCTACCACGTTCGCCCGCTCGAACTCGACCCCGTTCGCACTTACCCGCTCCACTCCCGCCCTAGCAGGGTTACGGTGGCGGATTTCGCCAAGGTTTCTCGCCCCGCTGCCGCGGTCAGGGAGTGGGTCGAGGATCTGCCGCGGATTCTGGCCGGAAAGGACTTGCGGGCCGTGGTGATGGCGTTGCGGAAAGCGCGGCAGAAACGCAAGCCCATCATCTGGGGCCTGGGCGGGCACGTCATCAAGTGCGGGTTAAGCCCGGTTCTGATTGACCTGATGCGCCGCGGCTACCTCACGGCCGTGGCGACGAATGGTGCCGCCCTCATTCATGATTTTGAGATTGCGCTGGTCGGCGCAACCTCAGAAGACGTACCTGCTGCCCTCGGCCGCGGGCGCTTCGGCATGGCCGAAGAAACCGGCCGATTCATCAACGAGGCCATTGCCGAGGGAGACCGCGAAGAACTGGGCATCGGTGAAGCTGTAGGGCGATTCCTCGTCAAGTATCGTGGCGCGCGGTTCCGCCGTTATAGCCTGCTCGCCGCCGCGTATCGCCAGAAAATCCCGGTCACCGTCCACGTGGCCATCGGCACAGACGTCATCCATAACCATCCGGCGATGGACCCACGCGCCCTGGGCGCTGCCAGTCATCGCGACTACCGCCTGCTCGCGGCGCTGGCCCGCAACATGGACGGCGGAGGCGTCTACCTGAATGTCGGCTCGGCCGTGGTGCTGCCGGAAGTTTTCCTGAAGTGCGTGAGCCTGGCTGCAAATCTGGGCCGCGCGCCGCGCGGCATCACCACCGTGAACCTGGATTTCATCCAGCACTACCGGCCCTTGCAGAACGTGGTGCTGCGTCCGACGGCGCTGGGTGGAAAGGCCGGACCAAATCCCAGCCACGGCTACGCGCTGACCGGACATCACGAATTGATGATTCCCCTACTGGCTGCCGCGCTGGCGGAAAGGAAGCGGCCCCGCTAGTGCCGACCGAAACGCCCCCAGACCAGTTCGGCCCGGACACTGCCGCGTCTCCCGAAGTCCCGCCCCGCACTGTCCCAGCGCGCTCCCGGAACGCGTGGAGCCCGCGCGACCTTGTGCTTTTCCTGTTCGTCTTTGCGTTGTTGCTGCTGGTTGTCTCCCCTCTGCTCATGTACATGGCGTACGCTGCCCTCCGACCTCTCGTGGGCTGGCACCTGCCCGTTCGGGCTCTCGGCAACAACCCCTACTTCCTGCTCATAGTCCAAGCGACTTTCTATGCGCTGCTGCTGGGCTATGTCTATTTCTTGGTCGCCGTTAACTATCGGCAACCGTTCTGGGCCGCGCTCGCTTGGCGCAAACTCACAACCCGCCAGGCAATGCTGTTCTTCCTGGGAGGGATCCTGCTCTGCCTCGTCGTGCAACTGGCCCCGCCCCTCCTGCCGGACGTGGAAGACTTCCCGCTGCTGCGCCTGTTCAGCTCGCCGCAGGCCGCTTATGCAATTGCGGCCTTTGCGATCCTTCTTGCGCCGTTGATGGAAGAACTGATTTTTCGTGGGGTCCTCTTCCGCTTTTTCGAATGCCAGGTTGGAGTGCGGCTCGCGATCGTGGGCACGGCGGCGCTCTTTGCCGGAATGCATGTGCCGCAATACTGGGGCGCCTGGAACCACGTGCTACTGATTTCCCTGGTGGGCGTGGCGTTCTCCCTGGCACGCGGCCTGACTGGTTCGCTCGCCCCCAGCGTTATCCTCCACATCGCCTACAACACGGGCTTGATGGTGGGCTTCTTCTTTGAAACCCATCAATTTCGCGCGCTGGGAGGCGCCGCGCTGTCCTAAGAGCACGCGCCTTTTCCGCGAGCCCCTCGAGCCGCCCCCGTTCCAGACCGCTGTTCGGCCCCCGGGCCGAAGCTCTGCTCATGAGCCAGAAGCCCCGGGCCGCGAAACATCTCCCTTCAGCTCCGGTGGCTTCAAAAGCAGATCCTTCGCTGCCGCTCAGATTGACAGGGCCGGGGTGTGGGCGCGTTAGCTTTCAGTGTGACGTGACACTCGTCCAGTCTTTACGCTTCCCGGCGGCGCTTGATATCGATCTGGAGACGTTTGATTTTCTGGTTGAGGGTGGAAAGGGGGATTTTGAAACGTTCGGCGGCTTCGGTCTGGCTCCAATTGGTGCGCGAGAGCATGTCGAGGATCACGCGCCGCTCGTACGATTCCATGATTTCGAACAGCGACCGGCCCTCCAGATCCTCCAGCCGCAGGGCGCGGACGCCATGCGAGCCGTCGGGAGAGAGTTCCTCGGGGAAGAGTTCGGGGGTGAGGTTAGGCCCGGAGGAAAGGACTACGGCGCGCTCCACGGCGTTTTCCAGTTCCCGCACGTTGCCCGGCCAGTCATAGTCCATCATCACTTTCATAGCTTCAGGCGAAAAGCGTAGCCCCTCCCGGCCGTTTTCCTGGGAGAACTTCTTCAGGAAGTGCTCCACGAGGAGCGGGATGTCCTCCTTGCGTTCGCGCAAGGGGGGCAACGGGATGGTGATGACGTTCAGCCGGTAGTAAAGGTCTTCGCGGAACTTGTTTTCCTGCACCAAGCGCCGCAAATCCGCGTTCGTCGCCGCGAGGATGCGCACATCGACCTTGATGGTTTCCGTCCCGCCCAGGCGCATGAATTCGCGCTCCTGGATCACCCGCAGAAGTTTGGCCTGAGTCTCCACCCCGATCGTGCCGATCTCGTCAAAGAAGATCGTGCCCTGATCGGCCACTTCGAACAGGCCGCGCTTGGTGGCGATGGCGGAGGTGAATGCTCCCTTGACGTGGCCAAAGAGCGTGCTTTCCAGCAGATCCACCGGCATAGAGCCCGTGTTCACCGGAACGAAGGGCCGGTCGGCGCGGGAGCTGGTGGCGTGGATGGTTTTGGCGACCAGCTCCTTCCCTGTACCGCTCTCGCCGGCGATGAGCAGCGTGGCGCGGCTGGGGGCCACCTGGGTAATGAGATCAAGGACTCTCTGGATGCGCTCGCCCTTCCCGACGATGTTAGGCAGGCCGAACCGTTTCAGGGCGCGACGAAGCTGGATATTCTCAACCTGCAAGCGGGACTTGTCGAGCGCGTTGCGGATTTCGAGCAGCAGCTTGTCGTTGTCCCAGGGTTTCGTGATGTAGCTCTCCGCCCCTTCCTTGGACGCCTGAAACGCCATCTGGCTGGAGTCGTAGGCGGTGATCATGATCACACCGATGTCAGGGTTCTCGCGCCGGATGGTTCTCAGGACTTCCAGGCCGTGGCGGTCAGGCAGGCTGATATCGAGCAGGACTAGATCGAAAATCCCATCTTCGATCTTCTTCAACCCCTCGTCGGCGGTGGCGGCGCTCGCCAGCCGATAGCCCTCAGTGCCCAGAATTTCCTCCAGGCTTTCGCGGACTTCCTGTTCATCATCAATGATGAGGATGGAACCCTTAGCTGACATTGACCGCTTTCCTTGCCGCGGGGAATTCGAGCCGGACGGTGGTGCCCTGCCCGAGCGCGCTTTCCACCTCGATCTTGCCGGAGTGCTCGCGGATGATCCCGTAAGTCACCGCGAGACCCAGGCCGGTGCCGCGACTTTTCGACTTGGTAGTGAAGAAGGGGTCGAAGATCTTGCTCAGGTGGTCAGGTGGGATGCCTACCCCGTTGTCGGACACTTCCACGTGGATGGTGGAGTTTTCGCATTCGGTGGCGAGCGTGAGTTCGCCGCCGCGCGGCATAGCATCGCGAGCGTTCATGATGAGATTCATGAACACCTGCTGGAGCTTGCCAGAGTTGCCGTACACGGGAGGCACCAAAGGGGAGAGTTGAGCGTTGAGGTAGATGTTGGAGGCCCGCAACATGGGCTCCACCAGCGAGAGGGTCTCGCGGATGATCCGGTTCAGGTCAAGTTCCGCGTACTCGCTGCCGCTCACGCGCGAGAACTTCAAGAGGTTGTTCACGATCTCCGAGGCGCGGAAGGACTGCTTGATGATCTTCTCGACCGTGCGGGCCTGGGGGTCGTCCGCAGGCAACTGCTTCTGGAGGATCTGCGCCTGGGAGGAAATCACCGCCAGGGGAGTATTGACCTCGTGCGCGACCCCCGCCGCAAGCAGGCCAATGGAGGAGAGTTTCTCCGCCTGAATCAACTGATCTTCGAGGTTCACACGCTCGGTGATGTCGTTAAAAATCAGTAGCCGCCCGATCACCTGCTCGTCCTTGCCCACGAGCGGCGTCAAGGAGACGTTGACAATCAGCCGCCGGCCGTCCGGCGTGCGCAGCCCGAACTTGTAAAGGCTGTGAGTGCGGTGAGGGTCGGACGTAGGGGGAAGCTCCGCCAGCAGCTCGCGCGGGAAGATGGTGTCCAGCCTGCTGCCGAGAGCCTCCGGCCGGGAGATCCCGTAGAGCTTGACCATGGCGGAGTTCCAACCCTTGACCCGCTGCTCCAGGTCAAAGGCCAGCACCCCGACACTGACCGACTCGATGATGTTCTCGCTGAAATCCCGCAGTTCCTGGTATTGCAGCGCCTTCTGCTCCAGCGACTCGTAAAGCCGGGCGTTTTCCACCGCAATGGCCAGGTAGCTGGCAATCGTCTGGAGTAAATCAACGTCTTCGGTGGAAAGGAAATCACCCTTGCATGTCCGTCCCAAAGCCAGATACCCAAGCGTGCGATCTTTCACCTTAAAAGCCAGGTAGTAGTGCAAGTCCAGATGCTCGATGGTCGCCTGGGCGGCGGGCGAGACACCGAACGCCCGCTTGACACTCTCAAAGAAGAGATAACCCTTGCGCAGTTCCGGCCGCTGGGGATCCAGGAAGCTCAGGTCGAACGGCCCGGAGGACGAGAGGCCGCGCGACTTGGCCAGCCGGAAGCCGTTCGCGTCGGCCCGGAGGAATATCGCCAGCCGGTCCACCGCCAGCGTCTCCGCGAGGCGACTGGCCACCTGGTCGAGCAAGCTATCCACGTGCAGCTCAGAGGTGAGTTCGCGCGCAAAAGCCAGCAGCGTCCTGCGATAATCGTACCGTTCGCGGTTTAACAGCTTGTCCAGCCGCGCCTGGATCCAGTTCACGCTAGGCTGGAAAAGGAACGCCGTGATGATGATGACCAGAATCCAGCCGCCTCGACTCGTGGCAGGGAAAGTCGTACGGAAGATATCGGCGAACAGGGCGATGAGGCCGAAGGACAAGCCCACGATGGCTGCCGTGGCCAGCGTGTAAGCGATCCCCCGCTGGAAGATGATGTCCACGTCCATCAGCCGGTAACGCACAATGGCGTAACCAAAAGTGAGAGGCAGGAAAATCAGCGACAGGGCCGAAAGCTTCATCCCGGGTGTGGGAATGAAGCCCAGGAAGTAAGGTAGCGCATAGAGCGCGACAAAGGGAACGATGGCCAGGAACGTGCCGCGCGTGATCCACTTGAGTTGCTGCTTGATCAGGGGAACGTCGCTGCGGCGATAGTTGCGCAGGAGCCAGAAGGCGCCTGCCAGGAAATACACGGCCAGAAATATCAGCTCCAAGCGGTCGATCCTCCACCGGCTGATCAGAAGAGGAGCAGACCAAACCAGAAACCCGGTCGCCACCAGAACGTGGGTCGCCAGCAGCAGCGCCCCAGGCAGGTAGATGAGCAGCACACCCGTGGGCCGCTGCCGCAGAAAATCCGGCCGCTCCGGAAACGTCAGGCAGAAGTGCAGGAAGAGGGCTGGCTGCAGAATCAGAGCGATGACGCTGACCCAATAAATCGTCCAATCGAACAAATTCAATTTGCCGGTGTAGGAAAAAGTGTAGAGGACGAAAGAGGCCAGGCAAAAGACGTAAAAGTGCAGAGACTTGGGCGCTGTCCAGCGCCGCACGAGGATGAAGGTGCCGATAAGCAGGTAGATGAGGCCGACCAGCTCGAGGTAATGGCGGAGCGACTTCGAATCACTCTGCGCGGCAACCGTCACTGCGGCTTGGAACTTTTGCCCGTCGCGGACCAAGTCGTAGGTAGCCCGCGACCAGACGCCGCTCCGGAAGACCTCGCGCACTGCGTCCACTGCCCGCTTGACGGGCATGCTGTTGATGGCTTCCAGCCGATCGCCCTGGCTGATGCCAGCACGCTCTGCCGGGCTGTCGGGCGCCACAATCCAAGCTGTGACTCCCTGCGCCGTGTCCACCCACGAGACGCCATCCTCGGGCAACTGGTAGAGTCTGCGCTGCTGAAAATTGAGGACACCGAAGAGCACTAGCGCCAAGCTTAATAGCGCCAAGAAGACGGTCGTGAATCGGAAGGAGACAGTCGTCCTCATCCTAACCTGCTACCCGGAATCGTAAGCACGCACTGCAAAGGCCCATTCTACAGCAACTTGCCTTCCAGCAGCCAACCCAGAGGAGACATATAACTTCCTGCCAGTCAATATGATAGCCAAATTTCTCACCGCTTGTTGCACTTCATACGGAATCCTGGATATGAACTCCCAATTTCTGTAACCGCGAGAATACAATCCCTTTGTCTAAGGAACTCCGACCCGACGACGACACTCCTCCGCCCTCGGGCGAGGTATGGCGAAAGCAGTCGAGTGAAGGCCAATGGACTCGTAAGACACCTAGAATCGCACGGAGAACCCGCCTCGGAAGCTCCGATACGCAGGGGTCAGCAGCAGCGCTTCGTCGCCAGACCGGGAGATCGGGACATAGCCCTGAGCCAGCAGGTTGCGAAAGTCCGCCAGCGCTTCGATCCGTGCAGGGAGGAAGGCCAAGGTAGGAAGGGGCTGTCGAATCTGGACACCCAGGAAGGGCTGGAGTTGCAGGCTGGTCTGTCCGTAGGGGTCCACATCCGTCACCCGACCGGAGGGCAGCCACTCGTATGAAGTCGTGATCTGTGTTCGGCAAACCGGAAGCCGGGCCGTGACTCTGCCGGCAACGATCTGAGTCTGGCGGGGGCGCACGACGGCTCGCAAGTCCCTGACCAAGCCCTCGCCAGACACGTAAGCGGGAGCCACCGCGAGCGCATCCCCGAGGGCGTAAAGCACAGCCATCTGCACGTAGTTGTTCAGGTTTTGGGTGTAAGCGGCCCGAAGACCCGAAGAGGTGTATTTCCCGCCGTTCAGGGTCACCCCATTGGCAGCGGGGTTGGGCAAGAAACTCCCGGCGAGCCCTCCCAGCACTCCCGCCCTCCCAAAGCCCCAAACGGCCGTGTTCTCCATATAGTCGCGAAAGGCTGCGGCCTCCAGGCGTCCGCTCTTGCCCAGTGTCCGCGAGAAGCTCAACTCCGCGTGATTCAGCCCTTCGAGCTGCGGTCGGTACCCTCGTAAGGTCACCCGCGGGAAGGCGGTCAGGACGCCGACCCGATCCAGCAACGACTCTTCTCCGTCCACGCGCATCGCGCCGTACCGAGCGGCGAGGACGCTCGATGGGTTGACTTGATACTCCAGCTTCATGTGGGGCCGCATCGAGAAGGTGTCCCGGGCAGCATTCAGGTAATCAATCTCCATCCCCGCCGTGACGACCATCGAATCAAGAAGGCGTCGCGTCTGCGCATAGCTAACCACGAGCGCCTGGGCGTGGCTCAGGCCGTCACGGCCCGCTCCCGGCGCCAAGGGCAACCCCTCAGCAAAGCTCAACTGGTGCACAATCAGGGCTATCTCCTGGGGATCACCCCTCAGGAGGTCCCTGCGGAAGACGGTGGCAAGCGAAGAAGCCTGAAGCCCCGTGGATCCCATCGAGCCCGCCACAAGCAGGTCGGAGTCCTCGGATAGCGGCCGCAGGTACGCCAGGACGCTGCCAATGCCGGGATCTCCCGCCAGAGCCCTGCGGCGGGTCGAGCCGGGAATCATCCCAATCAACCGCTGGCTGGAAGGAAGAGCCGCCTTGGCCATCTTGGGTTGCGCCGTCTTCTTCGAAACCTCCTGGAAGCGAAGGACAGGCCGCGTAGCGGAAGAAGTCCGCAAAACCCACTTCCAATCCTCACCCCAGCTAGATACCTTGCCCACCGGGACCTTCAGCCGTAAGGGCGCGAGGATGTCGCTCAGGACGAAGTTCTCCAGCAAGGTCTGACCTGCCTCTACCCGCACTCCGTTGCGCAGCATCGGCAGGCGCATGGCCGAGGTGACTTGCAGGGAGTACCAGCCGGGTAGAAGCCGCTCCACCGCGAACCGGCCGTGGGCGTCGGTGATCACCCGCGCCACCGCGCTCTCCACGGGCTGAAGTCCCGCCAGCAGGGGGCCGACAATGGAAACCGAAGCTCCCATCAAAGGATCCCCCTGCGTGTCGGTGACAATTCCGGCGATTCGGCCGTAATCTGCCGCGCTACCCCGTACGGCGGTCAAGCAGGGAAGAGCCAGACAGCCCGCCAGAAGGACTGCCAGCACCCGGTTTCGTGGTTGAAACAGGTTCATAAATGTCGCCAAAACTCTGGGGGCGAATCCTCGTCCCGGCCAGCCGGGGAAACCACGGGGACCGCTAACGCAACTCGAACGTGGCCGTCGGTGCGACGGTCTGTTTCTTGACGTTGTCGGTTACCTTGATCTGCACGGTGTACTTGCCGGGCTGGAGCGTCCGCAGCGGCAGGGTCTTTTGCAGCGTGATCTGCTGAGAAGCGTTCGCGATTCTTGCCGCCTGCTCCGTCTGGTTCAGAAGCGCCTTGCCGTCCTTCACGATTTCGTACTGGATATCCGCGGAAGGCCGGTGCGTCTGCGGATCCAGACCCAGATTATACACCTGCATGTAAATCCCAAGGTTCTGGTCTCGGGTAAATTGTTGATTGACGCTGGGCCGGACTTTGGTGCCGCCGATGACGAACGGCCCTGACCCTACCTGGGCGGTAGGAAGGGGTTGAATCAGGTCCGCCAGGATGAGCGAACTGTTGGCCAGTTGCTCCTCGTCGAAGCGGGGAACCTGAATTCCTATCTCGATCGAACCCATGTGGCCGTTGAGGTCATCCTTGAGCACCACGCTGAGCTTGTAGCGACCCGGGCGCAAGGGAAGCACCTTCTGGTAAACCGATTTGCGGTCCATGTAGCGCTGGAAGTCATTTTCGGGAACGTCCAGCATGATGGCATCCTCAAAGGTGCTGACAATCCTGCCCCCCAGGCTGGTAATCTGCCCGAAGATGTCCAGCACGGCGTGCATGACGCCTTCTTTGTTTTCGAACTGGAGGTCACGGTTGGCAGCCTGAATGGTGATTGGGGTCAGCACACTTTCTTCGGTGATCCGCATGAAGTCCGTGCGAACGTCAAACGGCAGGAGTTGGGCCGTCAGCCGCGAGGTTACCACGGCTTTCAGATCCTTGAACTTGACGGCGGGAGGCTTGAAGATGCGGGCGTAGAGGTCCAGCCGGGAGAATTCATTCATGCTTTCCGGGGTGCCACCCAGGGGCTCGCCGATGGTCATGCCATCGCCACGAGTGAAACGGTCGGCCTTTGATGCCATCCCCATCGACTCAAGCAGGGTCAAGCCTGCTCCCGGGACACGGAGGAGGGCGTCCTTCTCGCCGGGATCCATCGTCATGTGGTACTCACCCGTCATCGAGGGGTCCACAAATTCCAGGATGATGTTGGTCCCGATGCCGTCGATGTACCGATAACGCCACGTCTCAAAGGGATAAGTAGAAGTCTCGCCGCCGCCTTCGTTGGCAGGCCGCTCGTAGCTCCCGCCGGAAGGGTGAGACTCAATCTCGTCAGGTGGCCCATACATGATGTAAATGCGGCCGCGATCCGTCCTCCAACCCGGGAACCCCGACGCGTAGCGCTCGTTGGCATACGCGATGCGGCGATAGTATTCCTCCTTGAATTCGTTTTCGGCGCTGCCCGGGTTCGGGTTGCGGCGCTCCCAGAACTGCTCGACGAACTGCTCGCGCTCCTCGTCGGTGCTAAACTTCTTGAAGGCCGCCCGTTCCTCGTCGGTGATGATATAAGGAACCTCATCCGAGAGCCATTTCCTATACGGGCTCTCCATTTCTTTCTGGATGGCCTTCTGCCGGCGCCGCTCTTCTTTGGTGGTTTTCTCCTTGGGGGGCGCGGCGTGGAGCGACGTTGCAGTCAGACTGGCGAGGATCACCGCAACAACCAGTAAGGCGACCGCGCGATACCGTTGACCCCAGCCAGACATCAAGCCATCCCCCTGCCGGTTCTCTTGCCCCGGCATCTCATCCTGAGGATACCAAATTCTAGGTTTCAAGGTGCGAGAAGTCAAGCATTCCGTTCCTGGATAGACCACGACGCTGCCACACCCAACACGCGACACCCTATGGGATGCAACTGGGGAGAAGAGGGTGGCTTGGGGCAAGCCCCAGCCTATCCTTCCGATGAGGATGCATGTCAAATGGCCAGGGGGTATCCGCGGCTCAGATGGCGGGGAACCCCTTGGCGCGCTCCAAGCAGAGCCAAGACTCCTTGCTACCGGCCAAGTCAGTGCGGCTAGGCCAAGCGACCCGAAGGCTACGAGGCGTCGAAGGCCTTTCGCTGCTGGGTCGGGCAGGGTAAGATAAAAAGAGCCCGCGGGGACGGACTAGCAGCCCCTCGGCAAAGTGGAGGTCGGTTCCGGGGCTTAGGGTGTAACAGTTGGCGCCAGGCCAGGTTGCTGGCTCGGAAGGGCTGGATTGGTGCATCGCTTTTCAGCCGGAACCTTTTTGAACCGAGGAACGTATAGTATCTAAGGTGGACGACTCTTGATAGGGAGCGGAATCCCCGCGGCTTGCTCGGGCACCCTGGCCTGAGGACGCGGAGGCGCGCGCGTCACGAGACAAGGGGGACGGTGTCGGGGACCGTGACCTGAACCGAAGAGGAGTGAAGCGTAATGGGTCAGACTACAGAGCTGGGACTGGGGAAGATCGAAGAAGAGCTGGAGGAAATCGAGCCCCGCAAGGCACCGAGTCCGCGAAAGCGAGAAGGCATGAAACGCTGGAAAAAAATCCTACTCTTGAGCTCGGGAGCAGTGGTGTTGATCGGCCTGGTTGTGGGAGGCATCGCCTGGAGCAGGCGCGGCATGGTCACGGTGCAGACCGGCAAAGTGGCGAAGCAGGAGCTGTCCTCCATCGTGAGCGCGTCCGGCCAGATCCGCCCCCCGAGCGCCAAATTCGCCAACGTAAACGCCAACACCTACGGCAAGATCACGGAGATCTTTGTCGAGGAAGGCGACCAGGTGAAGAAAGGTCAACTGCTGCTGAAGACCGAGTCGGTGCAGCAAGAGGCTGACGTTGACGCTCAGCAAGCCGCGTTGAAGACCCAACTGGCCGATGTGTCGGCGTCGGAAGCAGGTGTCCAGTCCTCAGCAGCCAGCCTGAAGACCGCACAGGCCGACTTGCAGACGGCGCAGGCGAATTTCAACCGCGCCAAGGAAGACTGGACGCGCGCGCAGGAGTTGCTCAAGGACCGCCTGATTGCTCAGCAGCTCTATGATCAGCGCCGCAGCGAGTTCGAGGTGGCACAGGCCAACGTCCTGGCGGCCGAAGCGCGCGTGACGCAAGCCAAGGCGCAGTACCAACAGATCACCTTCAATCGCGACATGTCGCGTGCCCGTGTCGCTCAGATGCGCGCCGCGCTGGTGCGGGCCAACGACCTGCGCGCCAAGACCATCTACGCCTCACCCCTGGACGGCATCGTGACGTCGCTGCCGGTGCACGTGGGTGAGAACGTCGTGCCCGGCATTCAGAACAGCGTCGGTAGCCTGCTCTATCAGGTCTCCGACCTCTCCACCATCACCGCGGAAGTGAAGGTGGACGAAACCGACATCGTGAATGTGAAGCTGGGCCAGCCGGCGGAAGTGACCATTGACGCCGTCCGCAACAAGACTTTCAAGGGGCACGTCACGGAGATCGGACAGAGCGCCATCGGGCGCACCTCCGGTTTGACCAGCGGCCAGGGCTCGACGGCCACGGAAGAAGCCAAGGACTTCAAGGTTGTCGTCACGCTCGATGATCCCCCGCCGGGCCTCCGGCCGGGCCTTTCCACCACCGCCAAGGTCACGACGGCCACCCGCCAGGACGCGGTGACCATCCCGATTCAGGCGCTTGCGGTCCGCATGAGGCGGGAGCTGGAAGAAACTGACAAGGAGGCCAAGGGCAAGGGGGCCAAGGGGACCGTCCCGGCGGCGGCCACGGAAGCCAAGCCCGCCAGCAGCGCGAGCAAGGAAAAGGACAAAAGCAAGGAAGAAGTCCAGGGAGTCTTCGTCCTGAAGAGCGGCCGCGCCGTCTTCACCCCGGTGGAGACCGGCATTATGGGCCCCACTGATATGGAAGTGCTCAGTGGCGTCAAGCCCGGCGACGAAATCGTAACGGGAAGTTTCAGCGCCCTGCGCACGCTGAAAAACAACACCAAGGTGAAGGTGGACAACAGCGCCGTCAAGGCCGGCGGACCCGCTTCCTAAGCGGTTGAAGCGCTGCGACGTGACGCCAGTGGGAAAGGAAAAGAAACGGTGATGCGATCACAAGTTGCTCCATCCTCCATGCACGAAAGCGTGACGCCGCAGGATGGCGTCATCATTCGGACGGAAGAGCTCTGGAAAACTTATGAGATGGGCGAGGCAATCGCCGTCGACGCGCTCTGCGGGGTCTCCTTCGAGATTGAGCGCGGGGAGTACGTGGCCATCATGGGACCTTCCGGCTCCGGCAAGTCCACGCTGATGAACTTGATCGGTTGCTTGGACACTCCCACTCGTGGAAAGTACTGGCTCAACGGAAGCTTGGTGAGCGAGCTCACGGACAACGAGCTGGCTTACATCCGTAACAAGGAAATTGGCTTCGTATTCCAGACGTTCAACCTGCTGGCCCGCGCCACCGCGCTGCACAATGTCGAGCTGCCACTGATTTACAACGGGACGCCGGCCAAGGAGCGCCTGGAAAAGGCCCAGGAGGCCTTGCGGAAGGTGGACCTTGCCGACCGCATGTACCACCGGCCTAACGAGCTGTCCGGGGGCCAGCGTCAGCGCGTGGCCGTTGCCCGGGCCTTGGTCAACAGCCCCTCCATCATCCTGGCGGACGAGCCCACGGGGAACCTCGACTCGACCACCGGCGAGGAAATCATGAAGTTGCTCGACCGCCTGCATGAGGCTGGCCACACCATCGTGCTCGTGACCCACGAACACGACATCGCCGCCCACGCCCATCGCATCCTGCATATTCGCGATGGAAAGATAGACCGGGACGAGCGGGTCAGCTAGTGCCGTGCCAACTTGATGCGCCTAGGCTGTAAGAGGAGTTGTGCCAGAGTGGAGGCGTACGGCAGGCCGGAAGTCGCCCGAAATAGCTGGAACGGCACGAGGCGGGGCCTATACCGGCCCGCAGGCGGCGGAAAGGCCCGGTGGGAGAACTCAGCTCAACCATGATCAAGCGGCGCAGATTCATCAATGCCTGGATCACCGCGCGCGAGGCCTTCTGGATCGCCCTGGAAGCGCTCCGGGCCCACAAGCTTCGCTCCTTCCTCACTTTGCTGGGCGTGGTCATTGCCACCGCCACGCTCATCTCCGTCATGTCCATCGTCAACGGGATGAACCTTTACATTGCGGACCGCATCGCTAACCTGGGCGCCAACATCTTCATCATCCACCAGTATCAGTGGGCACAAGGCTACGAGAGCTTCCTCAAAGCCCGCCGGCGTAACAAGCCCGTGCGCATGGAGGAATACGAGTTCCTGAAAGAGAATCTGCCCAACTACAAGAACATCTGTGCCGACTCGCGCTTGGGAGACATTCAAGGCGGCGGAATCGATGCCCGCTACCAGGGGCACACGATGTACGATGTCCGGCTCGAGGGCACGACGCCCAGCTTCATTGATATGCGAGAGGAGAGGGTCGGCATCGGACGCTACTTCACTGACTCCGACTACCAGCACAGCGCCATGGTCTGCTTCATCGGACAGGACCTCGCGGATGAGTTTTTCCCCAGTGTCGATCCCTTGGGCAAGGAAATCAACGTACGGGGAACCGCCTTCCGCGTCGTCGGGGTGGCCGAAAAAATCGGGACCACCTTTGGACAGAGCTTGGACAAGTTCGTGGAAATCCCGCTGACGACGTACCAGAAAGTCTTCATGGCGCGGCCGCAGATCTCGCTGAGCGTCCAGGCGTGGAATCCGCAGCAGATGATGGTGCTCGAAGACGAGGCACGGGCCTTGATGCGCGCGCGCCGCCACGTGCCCTACAACGAAGACGACGACTTCGGGATCAATGCCTCGGACACCTTGATGAGTGCCTGGAACAAGCTGACCGGCGCCATCTTCGCCGTGACCATCGGCATCGTGGCGGTGTTCATGGTGGTCGGCGGTATCGTCATCATGAACATCATGCTAGCCAGCGTTACGGAGCGCACGCACGAGATCGGCATCCGCAAGTCCCTGGGGGCCCGGCGGCGTGACATCCTGATGCAATTCATCATTGAGTCCAGCGTCATGGCCGCCACGGGAGGCGCCGCCGGCGTTTTCCTTTCACTCATCGTCAGCAAGATCGTGGATATTTTCTTCACCTCCTCAGTACCGGCAAACGCGGTCGTGATCGGCCTGGTGCTTTCGACGGCGGTGGGGCTCTTCTTTGGCATCTACCCTGCCAGCAAGGCCGCCCGGCTTGACCCGATTGAGGCCCTGCGCACGGAGGCCTAAGCGTGACGGTTCAACGGCAGAATATTCGCGAAAACCTGCTACTCGCTTTGGACACGCTCCGGACCCACAAATTCCGCGCCTTTCTGACGATTCTCGGGGTGCTCATCGGGACCGCCACCGTCATCGGCGTGGCCTCCATCTTCCAGGGGCTGGACCAGCAGGTGGTCGAGGTGGCGGAGGGCTTCGGCACGCGGACGCTGTTCATCTTCAAGTGGGATCCCGGTTTCCACCGCGTAACGCGTGAGGAGTGGATGCGGAAACCGCTGACTTACGAAGACGCCATGGCTATCCGCGAGTCTTGCCCTTCGGTGGAGTCAGTCTCGGCTGAAACTTTTCGCTGGGGGCCGGCGGTGACCACGAAGTACAAGGGCCAGGAAATGTTGAACACCAATTTCAGCGGACCCACTCCCGAACAATTCCAGAATATCAACGCCGAACTCAAAGACGGCCGCCTGTTCAATGAGATCGATAACATGCACCGGCGCGATGTGGCCGTGATTGGGGCGGACATCGTGACCCGCTTCTTCGAGGGTGAGGACCCTATCGGGAAAGTCATCAACGTGGACGGGAAAAACTTCGAAGTCATCGGCACCCTCGAGAAGCGCAAACAGGTCTTGGGGGACACCGGGAACGACCGCGTGGTGTTCATCCCCTATTGGACCTTCAAGAAGATCTACCCCGAGGCGAAGGACAACTTCATCACGGCGCTGGCAGTGCCGGGCAAGGTCAATCAGGCCATGGACGAGGCGCGCAGCTTGCTGCGCCGGCGCCGCAACCTGAAGTACTCCGACCCGGACAATTTCGGCATCGCCACGGCCGAGTCGATGATCACCCAGTTCCGCGACATCATGGGAACCGTCGTCCTGGTGGCGGTGGTGATCTCTTCCATCGGGTTGCTGGTGGGCGGCATCGGAGTGATGAACATCATGCTGGTCTCGGTCACCGAGCGCACTCGCGAGATTGGCGTGCGCAAGGCCATCGGCGCCCGGCGCAGCGACATTACCTGGCAGTTCCTGCTCGAGGCCATGACCCTCACCGGGGCCGGAGGGGTCCTGGGGATTCTGGCGGGCTGCACCTTGAGTTTCCTCATCCGGACTTTCGTTCCCTCCCTGCCTTCCGCGGTACCCCTGTGGTCGATTGTCACAGGCTTTCTGGTCGCGGTGAGCATCGGACTGTTCTTCGGCATGTGGCCCGCCATGAAAGCCTCTCGCCTGGACCCCATCGTGGCCCTCCATTACGAATAGGCCGCCGTGCCACGCCCAACTCGCCCCCCGACCCTTGCGGGTGCTTGCCAGCCCCCACCCGGCGTGCGAGAATCAGTATACGTCGAGGGCGCACCGCGCAGCCGAGGGAAGGTCCCCTAGTCTGGGCACCGCGAGGGGTACGTGACTGGCTATCGGCAGAACATCCGCGAGAACCTGCTGCTGGCCTTGGACACGCTACGGACACACAAGTTTCGCTCCTTTCTCACCATCTTGGGCGTACTGATCGGCACGGCAACCGTCATCGGGGTGGCCTCTATCTTTGAGGGACTCGACCAGCAGGTGGTGGATATCGCCGAGCAGTTCGGCACGCGCAGTATATGGATCTACAAGCTCGAGTTTGGCTTCACCCGCCCGCTCACCCGCGAGGAGCGGCTGCGCAAACCACTCACCTACGAAGATGCCATGGCCATCCGCGAGCACTGCCCTTCGGTGGAAGACGTTTCCGTGGTCCTGTTCCAGGAAATTGGGCAGTTTGGGCCGCCTCCCGCCACGGTGAAGTACAAGGGCAAGGAGATGCTGGACGCCCAGTTCAGCGGGGCCACTCCTGGATACCTCCGCCTGGTCAACGCCTCCCTGGCCGACGGACGGTTTTTCACGGACGCGGATGACCTCCACCGGCGCCACGTCGTGGTAATCGGCGACGCGATTGTGAAGAGGTTCTTTGAGCACGAGGATGCGGTCGGGAAGGCAATCCTGGTGGACGGTCATCCCTTCGAGGTCATCGGAGTCTTCGGCAAGTTCAAGGAATTCTTGGGCGACAACGCCGACGACCGCACCGTGCTCATCCCCTATACCACTTTCAAAAAGCTCTACCCGAACGCCAAGGAGAACTTCATTACGGCTCTCGCTTACCCTGGCAAGGTGAACGAGGCCATTGATGAAATTAGGGGCCTGCTCCGCCGACGGCGTCAGGTGGGACTGCTTGAGCCTGACAGCTTTGGGATCGGCACCGCCGACACTCTCATCCGCCAGTTCCGCGACATCATGGGAACCGTCGTCCTGGTGGCGGTGGTGATCTCTTCCATCGGGTTGCTGGTGGGCGGCATCGGAGTGATGAACATCATGCTGGTCTCGGTCACCGAGCGCACTCGCGAGATTGGCGTGCGCAAGGCCATCGGCGCCCGGCGCAGCGACATTACCTGGCAGTTCCTGCTCGAGGCCATGACCCTCACCGGGGCCGGAGGGGTCCTGGGGATTCTGGCGGGCTGCACCTTGAGTTTCCTCATCCGGACTTTCGTTCCCTCCCTGCCTTCCGCGGTACCCCTGTGGTCGATTGTCACAGGCTTTCTGGTCGCGGTGAGCATCGGACTGTTCTTCGGCATGTGGCCCGCCATGAAAGCCTCTCGCCTGGACCCCATCGTGGCCCTCCACTATGAATGATTGGCTTGCCGCACGGCGCGACGATTGGCCCGCGTCGACCCCTGACCCCCGAAATGACTCGACGCCGCGTACCGGCCCACCTAGAATACTTGCTTCCTCCCGCGGGGCAGTGTCGCATGAGGGTTAGGGAGCAAAGTTCGTCACATGGCGCATCCGACGCAAAGGCCGCAGCAACTCCGGGAAGAGAAGCCGGTCGCCTTCCGCCGCCTGGGCCTCGAATGGCTCCATTTCGCTGGCTGGCAATGGAAGGTGCTGCTCATCCTGACTCTCGTCAACCTCCTCAATTACTTTGACCGGCTCATCGTCATCCCCATGTTCCCGTTCCTGAAGGACGAGTTTGGGGTGAGCGATTCCCGTCTGGGACTGCTGGCTTCGGTGGTCATCCTGGTGCACTCCCTGGCAGTTTTGCCGTTTGGTTTCTGGTCGGACCGGGGGTCGCGGCAAAAGGTGATGGCCTTCGGCGTGTTTTTCTGGAGCGTGGCCACCTTGCTGTCGGGGATGGCGACGACTTTCCGGTTTTTGGTGACCGCCCGCGGCCTGGTGGGTGTAGGCGAAGGCGCCTACGCGCCCGCCGGCACGGCGATGATTTCCGATTCTTTCCCCCCGAGCTTCCGCGCGCGCGTCCAGAGCATCTTTAACCTGGGCATGCTGGTAGGCGGCGTGCTGGGCTTGGCGGTCGGCGGGATGCTCTCGCAGTGGGTGGGTTGGCGCTACGCTTTCTTTCTGGTCGGCCTGCCCGGCTTTCTATTGGCACTTTTCGCCTACCGGCTTCACGTACCCGTTTCCCTTCCGCCCGAGAAGCCGCCGTCCATTCCGAGTCTGCTCAGAATCCCCGCCTACCTGATGGTCATGGTGGGCGGCATGTTCGTGGTATTCGCCAGCACGGCGTTCATCACCTGGGGTCCGACCTTCGCCACCCGCTATCACGGACTGACCGTGGCGCAGGCGTCTTCCTCGATAGGGTTCCTGGTGCTTGTGGGCTCGGTCGGCGGGGTGCTCTTGGGCGGCTACATCGCTGACACCCTCCAGCGGCGCTGGGCCTGGGGCCGCGCCGTCACGATCGGCGCCACCCTGCTGCTCGGCACGCCGTTCCTGTACAGGGTCGTCAGTACCGACTCGCGGTTCGAATTCTTCCTCTGCATTCTGGTGGCGAGTCTCCTGTTGACCTGCTACCACGGCCCCGCGACCGCCGTCATTCACGACCTGACGCCGGAGCGGGCGCACAGCTTCGCCTTTGCCCTCTACCTGTTCGTCATTCACTTGGTCGGAGACACCGTGGCGCCCGTGCTGGTGGGGCGGGTCTCGGATCTGTCTGAACTCCGCCACGGTTTGCAGCTTGGCGTGGCCGCCAACTTGGTTTCGGCCGCCTGCTTTCTCGTCGTCGCGTATCTCATCCGGCGCAAGTCCCGCGTCCTGAATCCGTTCCCAGCGCCCCAGGCGTAGAGGCCGCCTTGGGGCGGGCAATCGGGTTGTCGGCCCGAAGGCCGACCCTACGCGAACAACGATTTCAGACTCTCGGTATAAGGCTCGCGGGCGAGGCCGCGTTCCGTGATGATGGCGGTGACGTAGCGGTGCGGGGTGACGTCAAAGGCAGGATGTCGCGCCTCGATTCCCTCCGGAGCAGTGGGGACTCCCGCCCAATGCGTCACCTCGCGGGAAGAGCGCTCTTCGATGGGGATTGCATCTCCGGACGCGACGTGCAAGTCGATGCTCGAAAGCGGCGCGGCAACATAAAAGGGGATGCCGTTTTCCTTGGCCAGCACGGCCAGGGTGTAGGTCCCAATCTTATTGGCGAGGTCACCGTTCGCGGCGATGCGGTCGGCGCCTACGATTACCGCCTGGATTTCTCCCCGCTGCATGAAGTGGCCAGCCATGTTATCGGTGATGAGTGTGACCGGGATATCGTCCTTGGCCAGTTCCCAGGCGGTCAGGCGCGCGCCCTGGAGAAAAGGACGCGTCTCGCCGGCAAACACCTTGATCTTCTTCCCTGCTGCCACGGCGGTGCGGATGACGCCCAGCGCCGTCCCGTAGCCACCCGTAGCGAGCGCTCCCGCGTTGCAGTGCGTGAGCACGGTCCCCGCCTCCGGCAGCAGCGCCGCGCCGTGCCGACCGATTGCTTGATTGATGGCGACGTCTTCCGCCAGGATGCGCTGGGTTTCCTCAACCAGGCGCGCGCGGACCGCCGCGAGCTTCTCAGCCTCATTGCCCTCGGAGGCCAGAGACCTCTCAAGAACCTCGCGCATTCTCTTCACCGCCCAGAAAAGGTTTACCGCCGTGGGGCGAGTCTTCGAGATGGCGTCGGCGATGCTTTCAAACTCAGCGCGCAACGCGGCGACGGTCCTGGCGGCTGAATCTTTCACTCCGAGCGCGATACCCATGGCCGCCGCAATGCCAATGGCCGGCGCGCCCCGAATGACCATGGAGCGAATCGCCTCAGCCACTTCGCGGTAGTCCCGGCAAGTGCAATAGACCTCTTCGGCCGGCAGCCGCGTCTGGTCAATCATCCGCACGCCGTCTTCGGTCCACTCGATGGTTTTGAACATGAAGCCCGTATCCGCAGTAGATGTAACCTCGACGTCGTGATTATAGCAGGCAAGGTAAGTGGCCCGTGGTTGGTTGTCCGTTGCCAGTTGTCGGTGGGCAGCGGCAAGCCAGAACTCACGACCCCAACGCCCGGTGGCTAGGAGCTGGGCTGTGCGTCACGCAACGAGCTCAAACAGTCCTTCAATCACCTGCTCGAGTTCTTCGGGACTGATGCGGCCCAAGCGCTTCCCCAGGCGCTCCGTGGAGAGTGTACGGATTTGCGAGATCTTCACCCAGGAAGGTTTGGGTAACTTCACGCTCCCGATCTGGACAGCCAACGGCGGGCCAGCGCGTTGCGGTTGGCTGGTGAGCGCCAAGGCAATCACCGTGCCTGACCGCTCGTTGAAGACGTCGTGGCTGATGACCAATACAGGACGCTTCCCGGCTTGCTCGCTCCCGCGCGTGGGAGCTAGATCGGCCCAATAAATCTCGCCTCTCAGTATTCGGGCCAAGCGGGTTCACCCGAAATGGATTCTTCAGCGAGGGACTGCTCGTGCTTGGGATTGATCTTGGCCAGCTCCTCGATCAAGCGGCGACGCTTGCGCCGCGCCAGCATTTCCGCAAGTGCTGTCTGAATGGCCCGGCTGCGGTTCGGGAATCGGCCACTCTCAACCCAGCGGTCGATCTCTCGCAGGGTCTCGGTTTCTAGCGTGATGGCGACTTTGGTGGTTGCCATGGTATGACTAGTTATCATACCCGACCGAATTTGTCAAGACAAAATGTAGGGACGGCCCGGCGGGCCGTCTCCCGCCGAGGCGAGACGTTCCACCGGAACGTCTCTACAACTCGATCTCCGCCCGCACCACGCCTTCTTCCGCCAGGCGTTCCAGGCGGAAGCCCAGGCGCTCGCAGACCTTCTGCATGGCGTAGTTATCCGGAAGCATTTCGGCGGTGATTTTCTGGATCTTTTCCTCGCGGCCGATGGCGACCAGCCGGTGCACCAGTTCCGCCCCTAACCCGAGCTTCTGCACCGGGTCAGCGACGAGCACCCCGAACTGGGCCTCGTCGGTGCCGGGTTCGCGGCTCAGTCTGGCCACTCCGAGGATCTCGTGCTCCCCGGTCTCGGGGTGTTTGTAGTCGGCCACCAGGGCCAGTTCCCGGTCGTAGTCCAGATAGCAGATGCGCATGAGCCGGTCGTGCGCGATGCGCTGGGTGAGTGCGACCATGTGGAAGTAGCGCATGTACACGCTCTGCTCGGAGAGCGTCTCGTGGAATTTGACCAACATCGGCTCGTCTTCGGGACGGAGCGGGCGAATGACGACCTCGGTGCCGTCCCGCATCGTCCACGGCGCTACGTACTGCGACGGGTAGGGCCGAATCGCGAGCTTGGGCAGGGCGTCTTCCGCAACCTCCGGCCCGTGCAGAACCACGCGGGCGTCGAGCGCGATCAGCCGGTCCTCCGAAGCCAGCAGCGGATTGATGTCGATTTCCTTGACCCAGTGCTGCTCGACCACCAGATGGCTGAAGCGCACCATGATTTGCTCGAGCGCCGCCAGGTCCACGGCTTTCCGCCCGCGCACGCCCTTGAGCGCGCCATAGATCTTTGTCCGCTCCATCATCCGCCTTGCCAGCGTGGTGTTCAGGGGCGGGAGCCCCAGCGCGCGGTCCTTGTAAACTTCCACCAACTGCCCGCCGGTGCCGAAGAGCAGCACCGGCCCGAACTGCACGTCCAGGCTGCTGCCGATGATCAATTCGTAACCCTCGAGCTTGATCATCGACTGCACCGCGACCCCCTGGAAGTGCTGCGCGCCGACTTTTTCGCGTACAGAGGACTCGATGGCGCGGTAGGCGTGGCGCACCGCGTCCGCATTGGCCAGATTCAATCGGACCCCGCCCACGTCGGTCTTGTGGGTTATCGTCTCAGAGTGCAGCTTGACGACTACCGGGTAGCCGAACTCTTGAGCCAAACGCACGGCCTCATCTTCGCTCGTGGCCACGCGCGTCCGGACCGTGGGAATGCCGTAAGCAGCCAGGAGCTGCTTGGATTCCACTTCGGTGAGGATGGTCCGGGCGGCTTTGCGCGCCGCCTCGATGGTTTTGGCAGCCTCCGCGCGGCCCGCTGCCGCCTCGTCAAAACCCGTCGGGAGAACCGGCGTTTCGTACAAGGCGCGCAGGTTGTAGGTGTACTGCCACATGTAGTGGAAGACGCGCGCGGCCGTATCCGGATAGGCAAAGGTCGGGATGCCCGCGCGATTCAGAATCGCTTCTCCGGCCGCCACTCCAGTCCCACCCATCCAACTGGCCAGGAGCGGTTTCCCCTCCAACTGGGCGTAAGGCTTCAACTGCTCGGCGATCTGCGTGGGATCGGTCATGGCCTGAGGCGTGAGGACGGCCAGCAGCCCGTCAGTGTTCGGGTCTTTGGAGACGATCTCGACCGCCTTCGCATAGCGTTCCGGCGTGGCGTCGCCCAGGATGTCGATGGGGTTGCCGTGACTCCACTCCTTCGGCAGAAGCTGATTGAGCGCCTCCATGGTCTCCGGCGTCAGTTCCGCCAGTTGCCCTCCCACGGCGATCAGGGTGTCGGTGGCAAGCACGCCCGGCCCGCCCGCGTTGGTCAGGATGGCCA
>CAZBWJ010000040.1:0-2449 GCA_964495535.1 uncultured Acidobacteriota bacterium
GCAGATTTGGCGAAGCCCATTGTGGGCATTGCCAACACCTGGACTGAGACCATGCCCTGCAACTATCACCTCCGGCGTTTGGCCGAGAAGGTGAAGGAAGGCGTGCGCGCCGCTGGCGGTACTCCCATGGAGTTCAACACCATCGCCATCTCCGATGGCGTGACCATGGGGACCGAGGGCATGAAGGCGTCGCTCGTCAGCCGCGAGGTCATCGCGGACTCGATTGAGTTGGTGGGCCGCGGCCACATGTTCGACGCCATGGTGGCGCTGGTGGGCTGCGATAAGACCATCCCCGGCGCGGCCATGGCCCTCATCCGGCTGAATGTCCCTGCCATCCTGCTCTACGGCGGCTCTATCGCCGCGGGACAGTTCAAGGGCCGCGACGTGACTATCCAGGATGTGTTTGAAGCCATCGGCGCGCACGCCGCCGGCAGGATCTCCGATGAAGATCTGAAGCGTCTCGAAGACGTGGCCTGCCCGGGCGCGGGAGCGTGCGGAGGACAGTTCACCGCCAACACCATGTCCACGGTGATGGAGTTCATCGGGCTCTCGCCCATGGGCTTCAACAGCGTACCGGCCATGGACCCGCAGAAGGATGAGGTCGCTTATCGTACCGGGGAGATGGTGATGGAGCTGCTCGGGCGCGGCGTGCGGCCGAAGGAGATCCTCACCCGGAAAGCCTTTGAAAACGCTATCGCCAGCGTCGCGGCTACCGGCGGCTCGACGAACTCCGTCCTGCACCTGCTGGCCATGGCGCGCGAGGCGCAAGTGCCGCTCTCGATCGATGATTTCGATGCTGTCAGCGCGCGCACGCCGCTCATCGCGGACCTGAAACCCGCCGGGCGTTACGTGGCCGTGGACGTCCACCGCGCGGGAGGGATTCCCCTGATCGCGAAAAACCTTCTCTCCGGTGGCTTCCTGGATGGAAACCAGGTCACAGTTAGCGGCCATACTATTGCTGAGGAATCCTACAAGGCCCAGGCGACCCCCGGGCAAAACGTGATTAAGGCTATCTCAGAGCCTATAAAGGAATCCGGCGGGCTGGTCATCTTGAAAGGGAACTTGGCGCCGGAAGGCTGCGTGGTGAAGATCGCCGGGCACGAACGGCTCCACCACCGTGGCCCGGCACGCGTCTTCGACCGCGAAGAGGATGCCATGCAAGCCATCCAGAGCAAGAGCATCCGGGCCGGAGACGTGGTCGTCATCCGCTACGAAGGCCCGCGCGGTGGGCCCGGCATGCGGGAGATGCTGGGCGTGACGGCGGCGCTCATGGGCCAGGGATTGGGCGAGTCGGTGGCGCTGCTCACCGACGGCAGGTTCAGCGGTGCGACGCGGGGACTGATGGTGGGCCATGTGGCGCCCGAAGCCGCGCGCGGCGGCCCCATCGCCGCGCTCAAACGCGGCGACAGCGTGGTCTTCGATATCAACGCCCGTCGCTTGGACGTGGAACTCTCTGCGGCGGAAATCAAGGCGCGCCTGGCTAACTGGCGCGAACCCGAGCGGCGCTATAAGACCGGCGTCTTCGCCAAGTACGCGGCGCTGGTGTCGTCTGCCTCCGAGGGGGCCGTCACCACGGTCAGTTCCTGAGCCCGGCCATGTCTGCGGATGAGAGGGACGTACACCTGTACGCCCCGCTTTCCTTGCCGCCCATCCGCGTTTGTGCCACAATGAAAAAACGATGGCTGGCCAAGGCCTTGCAGGTCTCGGAGGAGAGGGTATGCACCGCATCCCTCGGCGAGGCATGCGATTGAAGCGAAGGCGGGAAGCCAATTGCATTCCGACCTCAAGACGGTAATCGAGCTCCAGCAGGTGGACCAGAGAATTGTGGAGTTGACTGCGCAGATTGACGCCCTGCCGTCTGAGATTCAAACCCTGGAAGCCCAGCTCAGCGAATTCATTCACGCCCACGAAGACCGCAAGCAAAGGCTCGCCCAGAACCACAAAGAACGCCGGGACCTGGAGAGTGAAATCCAGGTCATTCAGACCCGTATCTCCAAGCACAAGGATCAGCTCTACGAGGTGAAGACCAACGAGCAGTACCGGGCGATGCTCAAGGAGATTGAGGGCGAGGAGGCAAAGATCCGCCGCATCGAAGACCAACTTCTAGAGAAGATGTTGGAGGCGGAACAACTCGAGAAGCAGATCCAGGAGGCGGCGTCCCGGCTGGATAGCGAGAAGGCACGCGTGGCGGGGGAGGTGAAGCGTCTCCAAACGCTCCGCCAGGCGGACGTGGAAGAAGGCGACCGCTTGCTGGCCCAGCGCCAGCAGGACGAGGCCAGGTTGCCGCCGGAGATCTTGGAGCTTTACGAGCGCGTGCGGAGAGCGCGTCGAGGCATGGCCCTGGCTGAGGCGCGAGATGGCTGCTGCACGGCCTGCAACGTGCGCTTGCGTCCGCAAGTCTATAACGAGGTGCGGACAAACGAATCTGTCGTCACCTGTGAGAGCTGCA
>CAZBWJ010000040.1:2549-30237 GCA_964495535.1 uncultured Acidobacteriota bacterium
CAAGTCTATAACGAGGTGCGGACAAACGAATCTGTCGTCACCTGTGAGAGCTGCAGCCGGATCCTCTATTATGTGGAGCCGCCGGCGGCCGAGGCCGCGGAGGCTGAGGCGTCTTCAAAGTCAAGCGACTGAACTGCCGCCCAGGGCTGACTGCCCGGCGTGCAATCTGGGAAGGGCGCGAACAGTGTGCGGCTAGTGCTGTTCCAGCTATTCGGAGCGACTCTCCGCGAGCGAATTGACGAGCTATTGCTGGAGGTACATCCGCTTAATGCATAGGCTCATTAGGTTGGAACGGCACTAGCCTGACGTTTGTTCCTCGCGAGACTTTCCTGCCATGACCACCCACCGTCCCACGGGCGTCGTGATGTACATCGACGGGGCGGCGCACGGCAATCCCGGCCCGGCCGCTTATGCCGTGGTGGTGAAAGCCGCCGACGGCGCACCGCTGGCCGGCATCTCGAGGTTCTTGGGCGAAGCCACCAACAACGTCGCGGAATACGAAGGCTTGCTTGCCGCCCTCGGCTATGCTCTCCGCCATCACCACTTGCGGTTGAAAGTAGTGTCGGACTCGGAGTTGCTGGTGCGGCAAATCCAGGGAAGCTACAAGGTCAAGAGTGCTGACCTGAAACCCCTCCACCAGCGGGCGCGGGAGATGATGGCGCGGCTCGAGGCGTTCTCCATTGAGCACGTGCGGCGCGAGCAAAACCGGGAAGCCGACCGTTTGGTCAACAAGGCACTCGACGCGGCCGAAGCGGGAACGATCCCCAGCCACTCTCGCCCCTCTCCCGTCACGGTTCTGCGGGCGGCGGCCACGCATCACGACGGTGTCCTAAGACTTCAACATCCGCTTCCTCTCGCGGAAGGCGAAGAAGTAGAGCTAGAAATCCGCCGTAAGAATTGACGGCGCATCGTCTCATGCGTTGAAAAGGCGCGCCTGAAAGACAGACGGAGGGGCTGTTCGTCAAGGAAGCGGCGACGGGGAGAAACACGCCGCGTAACTGGCCGCCGCGATATCAGCGGGAAGGTAGCCCGAGCTTCTTCAGGTGGTCGCGGATCTGCTCGGCGTCGGAGGCGTTGGGAGAGAGCTGAAGGTAGGTCTTGAATTCCTGGCGCGCGCGTTCTGTTTGCCCTGACTCTTCGAGCGTCACCGCCAGGTTGTAGTGGGCGGTTGCCATCTCCGGCCGCACGCGGATGAGTTCCTCGTATTCCCGGATGGCTCCCTCCAGATCGTTCTTGCCCTTGAGCGTGTTGGCCAAGCTCAGACGGGCGCCCGCCTCCTGTGGCCGCAGCCTCAGATACTCTCGGTAGTTGGCCACCGCCTCGTCGAAGTCTCCTTTCTGGCGGAGGGCGTTGGCCAGGCTCAGGCGTGCTTCAGCGAAATCGGTCCGGGCGCGCAATGCCTCGCGGAATTCCTCCACTGCTTCCTCAAGCTTTCCCTGGCGACGGCGCGCGACGCCCAGATGGAAACGAGCTTCGGCCAGGTTCGGGGTCAGGCGCAGGGCGGCTTGTGCCTCCGAGGCTGCGCCTTTCGAATCACCCAGTTGGTTCAAGACGCTCGCCAGATTGGCATGCGCTTCGGGCCAGTCGGGCCGTTTCTTGACGACTTCCCGAAACGCTGCTGCAGCGCCCTGCCAATCCCCGGTCTGCATCAGCGTGAGCCCCAGGTTGGCTTGCGTTTGAGCGTCGCCAGCCCGATGCGCGAGGCTGGCCTGATAGGCTTCCGCAGCCCCCTTCAAATCACCGCGCCGGTAAAGCGTGTTGCCGAGTTCGCGCTGGTAGTCGGGGTCATCGGGGGCCAGGCGCACCGCTTCGCGGCATTCTGCCAGGGCGCCATCAAGGTCGCCGTTTTCGCGCAAGGCCGCTGCGAGGCGGATGTGGAGTGCCGCATCGTCAGGCCGCAGGCGCAGAGCGTCGCGATAGGTGGGGACCGCCAGCGCAAAATCCTTCTGCGCCGCCAGGATTTCTCCCAGCGCTACGAGCGCCTCCGGGTAGTCCGGCCGCAGTTGGACGGCGCGCTCCAGTTCAGCCTGAGCCTCGCGGGGGTTTCCGGAAGCTTTCAAAGCCCGCGCCAGGTGATAGTGCAATTCAGGGCTCTGGGGCCTCAGGCGCATCGCCACGCGATACTCTCCCAGGGCCATTTCCAGATCTCCGCCGGCCTGGTAAGCGTTGGCCAAATGCAAGTGCGCGTCGGCGTCTTCCGGGCGCAGCCGGACTTCTTCGCGATACTCCTGGATAAAGCCCGCCACATCGCCCGAGGCCTGATACGCTTCGGCCAGGTTGCGATGGAAATCGGCCGTGTCGCGCGAAAGCTCGACAGCCTTCTTTAGCTCAGCAAGTGCTCCCAACAGGTCACCAGTTTTTCTCAGCACCAGCCCCAGAGATTCGTGGAGTTCGGGATCATCGGGTTTCAGCCGCAGCGCCTCGCGATATTCGGCGCTCGCCGCAGGGTGGTTGCCGGTGGAAAGGTAGGCGGCGGCTAGCTCGGCATGGGCCGCCGTATAGTCCGGGCGCTGCCGGACGACACGGCGCAACTCCTGGATAGCGCCGCCATAGTCGCCGGCTTGGCGAAGCGCCAGAGCGAGCTGGAATCGGTAATCGATCTGGTCAGGGCGAAGCTCGACAGCGCGACGGTATTCCTGGATGGCGTGAATCAAATCCTCTGTGGCGTGCAGAGCATTGGCGAGACTGAGGTGCAGGTCGGGATCGTTGGCGCGCAGGTGCACCGCGACACGAATCTCCTCGATGCCCTCATTGATCTTGCCCGCCTGGGTGAGTGCGCCAGCCAGGCCCGCGTGAGCGTGGGGGTTCTCGGGCTCAAGGGTCACCGCCTTGGCGTACTCCGCGACGGCGCCCGGTGCATCCCCAGCCTGTAGCAGCGACGCGGCAAGCGCCAACTGGATTTCCGCGTCGCGGGGCCTGAGCGCGAGCGCCTGGCGGTACTCGCGGGCAGCCTCGGCGAACTCGCGCGTGGCCGTGAGGGCGTTGCCCAGATTGGCGTGAGCGTCTGCGCTCGACGGATGGAGGCGGAGCTCGGCCTGGTACTCTTCGATCGCTTCCGCAAGCTTGCCCTGCGATTCGCAAATGGCGCCGAGGTTCAGGTGCACACCAGGAAAGTCGGGCTTCTGGCGCAGCACTTCCCGATATTCACCCGTGGCTTCGTCCAGCCTCTGCGCGGCGGCGTAGGCGTTGGCCAGATTGTAGTGAGCCTCGGGATAGACCGGCCTGAGTTCCAGAGCTCTGCGGTAGGCTCCGATGGCCTCCTTCCACATCTCCTGGCGCGAGAATTCGTTGCCTTGCTGGAAGAGCTCATCGGCCCCGGGGCCCTCGTTCTGTGTGGCGAGAAGCGAGCTAGCCAGTAGGAAAACAGCGAGGGCCGCGAAACACAAGTGCTGGTTCTTTGACCCTCCCATCGCCATACGATGCATCGGTTACTAGGATACACCTGAGCTTGCTGCTCTGCCCCTCGAACGTTTGACATCTTCTGGGGCCTTCCGTTACCCTCGGCGCGAAAAAAGCGGCACAGTGTTTTCGGGCTTCTCGTCTCGCGCCCCGCATCTCGCTCCGGATCAGGCACCCGGATGGAGCAACCCCTTCAGTTCTTCCCTCGGCGGCTGATGCTCCGCACGACCACGCTCCTGGCCGGCTGTCTGGTTTGGCTGATCGGGTTTCTCCTTGTCCCCCTCCTTTACCTGTTGGCTGCCAGCTTCGCCGCGCGTTGTCCGCGGTTTCGAGCGAGAGTTCCACTGCAAGGTCAACTATGATCTCTACCCGGCCGGATGCGGAACGGTTCGAGCGAGTCCCGAAGACTCTCGCCGACGCCCGCGAGTATTTGCATCGCGGGCTGCACGAACACGCCATCCAGCATTGAGCGTGTAGTCGCGGCGCGGCGTTTGCGCCGTGGGTTCTGTTGCCGCGAATGAACAAAAGCCCACGGCACAACGAGCAGTGTCGTGGCTGCCCGTTGCGTGACGGGAGAGGTGGCGGACGACCGCTGCGGGGTGCTAAAGTTGGCAATCGATTCACGCTGACGCCTTGTACTTGAGTTGTCAATTTCCTGAATGTGAGGGAAAAGTGCTGGACGCATTTAAGCTGGATGGTTCGAAGGCGCTCGTGACGGGGGGCGCGACGGGAATTGGACGAGCCGCGGCGCTAGCCCTGGCCGAGGCTGGCGCCGAAGTGGCCGTACTTGGGCACTCCCACGATCCCGGCGAAACCCGCGAGGCTATCGAGGCGCTGGGCCGCCAGGCACTCACCTTCCGCGGCGATCTGAGCAAGCCTGTTTTCCGCAATCTCCTGGTGGATGAAATCCTGCGGCAGTGGGGTCGCATCGACATTCTGGTGAACAACGCCGGCACGATTGGCCGCGCTCCCGCTGTCGATTTTTCCGAGGCGGACTGGGACCGCGTGATTGAATTGAATCTGACCACGCTGTTTCGCATGTGCCAACGCGTGGGTCGCCTCATGATCGAGCAGAGGCGAGGCAAGATCATTAACCTGGCCTCCTTGCTGTGCTTTTCCGGAGGGATTACGGTCCCCGCTTACGCGGCCAGCAAGGGGGGCGTGGCGCAGGTCACCAAGGCCCTGGCCAATGAATGGGCGCGCTTCAACGTCAACGTCAATGCTATCGCGCCGGGCTACATGCTGACGGGATTCACCCGTGCGCTGTACGAAGATCCCATCCGTTGCCGCCAGATCAATGACCGTATTCCGGCAGGGCGCTGGGGCAGTCCCGAAGACCTGAAGGGAGCCGTCGTTTTTCTCGCTTCGCGCGCCTCGGACTATGTTCACGGGCACGTGCTCGTAGTCGATGGCGGTTGGATGGCCAGGTAGATTGCCGATTGTCGATTGATGATTGCTGATGGCAGGAAGCGGCAGCCTTTGAAACCTGCCGGGCTGACTTGCTGTGGTTTAGAGCCGCGATCTTACTCCCCATCGGGGCGGAGAAAGGTTGAACACTAATGAAGGCGGGAGTTTATCTGGCGAAGGACACTGTGAAGGTGCAGGAATGGCCCAGTCCCGAGCTGGCTGCTGGAGAAGTTCTGGTTCGAGTGCGCTACGCCGGCATCTGCGGCACCGACATCCTCATTCGCAGCGGGAAACATCCGCGCGTGGTGCCGCCGCGAGTTTTGGGGCACGAGATCTTTGGTTCGGTCGTCGAGGCGAAAGCCCCCACCGATGCAATGTGGGGGAAGGGCATGCGGGTGGCCATCTACCCGCTGATCTGGTGCGGGAGCTGCGCCCCTTGCCGGGAAGGGAACAGCCATGTGTGCGAGATGCTGGGACTCATCGGTCTCGACGCCGAGGGCGGGATCGCGGAGTACGTGAAGGCGCGGCCCGAGCAGCTTTTCGCCGTGCCGGACGCACTGAGCGACGAGCAGGCGGCGCTCGTTGAACCCCTCTCGGTGGCCGTGCATGCCGTTCGTACGTCAAGCTTCCGCGCCGGCGATACGGCGCTGGTCATCGGAGGTGGGCCCATCGGAAACCTGATTGCCCAGGTTTTGCGCGCGGCCGGCGCGCGAGCCGTGATGCTTTCGGAGGTGAGGGATTTCCGGCGCGCTTTGGCCCAGCGACTGGGGCTCGCCACGGTCAACCCGGCCGAAGAGAATCTGCGAGAGGCTCTGCGGCGGCTCACCGGCGAGCCGGTTGTGGACCGCGTGTTTGAGGCGACGGGAGCCGCTGGTGCTTACCGGGATGCGGTTGCAGCCTCTAAAGTGCGTGGGGAAATCACGTTCGTGGGGTTGCCCAAGGCTCCTCCCGAAGTCGATGTGCTGAGCTTTGTGTTTCGGGAAATCCGGACCACCGGCGCGCGCGTGTATGCGCGCAAGGACTACCAGGGTGCCATCGCCTTGCTCGAGCGCGGCGCGGTGGATGTGGTACCGCTCATTACCGATCAACTGCCGCTGAAGGATGTGGAGTTAGGTTTTCAGAGGATGTCCGAGGCCGATACCAGCCTCAAGGTCCTCTTCGCTCCTTGATGTGCATTACGCGCCCTCCGCCCAATAGGCTCTCTGCTCGGAGCGTGACCGTCCGCCTTGGGGGGACAGGAAGTCGCGGACCGTTTTCTCGCATTGTGAAGTCGCCCTCTCACACCTCGCCGGAGTGACAGCGTCTCAGTGCTCTCCACTCTCTCCAATTAACCGGTTGCCTCGGAACGAAATATCTTGAAGGGATTGATTGGGCGGTCATCAGTCTCCTGGCCCTTGAGGTGCTTCGTCATACGTGGCTGGGTTTGCTGCCTGGGTGCGCATGCTGAGCCGCAGGAGTCCAACGGACCGCGAAGCGACTTCGAGTCCTGTGGGTCGCCTGCGCCGGCAGAGGGCGAACACAGCCGAGCGAATCGTGGGAGGGATATTATGTCAAGGAATGCTACTAGGGCAGTTCTGTCATTGGGAGCAGCAATTGTGTTCTCTGCGGCGCTGGCGATGGCAGAAAAGGGGAAGACGATTGACATTTACACCGACGCTGTCCTTCCCGATGAACAGGAACTGAAAGCAGGCAAATACCAGGTCGTGGTCGGCGAGGGCGAGAAGGAAGTGCAGTTCTTGAAAGGCAAAACGGTGGTTGCCAAGCACGCCTGCCAATGTGTCGGACAGACAGAAAAGAACCGTTACAATCAGGCTCGTTATGTTGAAGGCCCGGAGCAGAAGCAGCGGCTGACGGAGCTCCGTTTTGCCGGCAAGAGCTGCATCCTCAGTCTGGACGTCAAGCCAGCGACGTAGCAGTTATCCGGTCAGTCTTGTGGCTGTCCCCACAGCTCCCCGCCTCTGGTCGCGGCCTTGAGACGACCGGGGGGGTAGCCGCCGGGAGTCATTTCTTTTTGAGACATCACCTTCGTGGATAACTAGCTGATTATGATACCCACGGTACGGCAGTTGCCTAGGTGACCGCCGGAGCCATCGTCTGCGCCGTCCCCACCGCCAAGGGACTGGGTGGTGTGCCGGCATGTGCCGACTTGGTCGCGGGGAGCTAGGGGTCAGAAGGCAGGAGTCAGGAGTCAGAAGCCAGCAGCGAGTCAGGAGTGAAGGGCAAGTGGGATCCTCTTGCACGGGCACTCCCGGCGGATCTCCTTTATAGGAAGCACACTGGTGGGATAGGTGAAGGCACTGCGTGTTAGGCTTCGCGGTCGCCCTCCCGGCAACTGACGACTGGCCACTGACAACGGACGACGGACTTCTTCTTCAATGACTCGATTGCAGCGGCGTCTGCGCCGGGGCAGGGGCGGTGGCAGGCGCGGCTGCGCCAGCATGCGGCGACGCGCCCATGCCGCTCGAGGGAGAGCTCGATTCCACCTGCCAGCGCTCGCCCACGCGCCGCAGCAAGTAACGCACGCCAACGACGAGATTTGGCGACTGCTTGCTCCGGAACTTCACTTCGGCCTGGGCCGTGTCGCCGGTGAACTTGACGTCCTGGACCTCGAGGGTCATGTTGGCCAGCATCAGGTTCTGACGCTGCTGAAGATGCGCCTCAACCGCCGCTTGGACGGCTGCCTTGGACTGCCGTTCTCCTGTCTTGCTGCACCCGGCGACCACAAGTCCCAGGGCCACTAGGCAACCCACGAGCACGCGCATACCAACCTCCACGGGTGGTCTTCACGCTACCCCAGCGGCCCCGCGATGTCAAAACGAGAGCACCCCGCGCGTAACGCCGCGCTGATCCCCCACGGCGGGGTGCCTTTGCCACTCCGCCGGGGCTCCACGTCCGAAGCGGTCCGCGCAATTTGACAATCCGCAACGTCTGGTTTAAATTGACTGTTTTGTAGCGGCGGTCTATGACCGCCGTGGCGGTTCGGCGCTCGCAGAGCGCCGCTACAGGAGCAGGCATGCTCGACCTGGGGTTTGTCCGCGACAACCTGGGACTCGTGAGGCAGAAGATGCGGGAGCGCGGGTTGGCGGACATTCTGGAGAATTTCGAAACCATCGATCGCGAGCGGCGCAGGTTCCTGGTGAAAGCGGAGAGTCACAAGGCGCGGCGCAACAAGGTCTCGGACGAAATCGCTGCGCGGAAGAAACAGAAGCAGGATGCTTCACCTCTGATTGCTGAGATGAAGCAACTGGGCGCGGAGATTGAGGAACTCGACGCGCAGGCCAAGACGTACGACGACCAGTTGCGGGAACTCCTGGCAAACATCCCGCAGATCCCTCACCTCAGCGTCCCGGTGGGAACTGGCCCTCCGGACAACAAAGAGGCCCGGCGCTGGGGCGCGCCGTGCAGGTTTGATTTCGAGCCGCAGGCGCACTGGGACCTGGGCCCGGCGCTGGGCATCCTGGACTTCGACCGCGCGGCAAAAATCTCCGGGGCGCGCTTCGCGGTGTACACCGGCGTGGGCGCCAAGCTGGAGCGCGCGCTCGCCAACTTCATGCTCGATATCCACACGCGCGAGCACGGCTATACGGAAGTGTTGCCGCCCTTCATCGTCAATTCGGAGAGTCTGTACGGCACCGGGAATCTCCCCAAGTTTGCCGATGACCTGTTCAAGCTCGAGGGCACGGACTACTGGTTGATTCCCACGGCCGAGGTTCCCGTCACCAATCTCTACCGCGACGAGGTGCTGGACGCCGACCGGCTTCCGATCAAGCTCTGCGCCTGGACAGCGTGCTTCCGCAGCGAGGCCGGCTCCTACGGCAAAGAGACGCGCGGCATCATCCGCCAGCACCAGTTCCAGAAAGTGGAGTTGGTGAAGTTTGCTTTGCCGGAGAAGTCCTACGAAGAACTTGAATCTCTCACCCACGACGCCGAGGTCATCTTGCAGCGCCTCGGCTTGCCCTACCGCGTGGTTGTGCTGTGCACAGCCGACCTAGGTTTCAGCGCGGCGAAGACTTATGACCTGGAGGTCTGGTTGCCCTCCAGCGGCGAGTACAAGGAAATATCCTCCTGCTCGAACTTCGAAGCTTTCCAGGCGCGCCGGGCCAACCTCCGGTTCCGGCGAGGCGCAGGCAAGGCTGAGTTCCTCCACACGCTCAATGGCAGCGGCCTGGCCATCGGGCGCACCTGGCTCGCCCTGATCGAAAACTACCAGCAGGCCGACGGCTCCGTCATTGTCCCCGAAGCCTTGCGGCCTTACCTTGATGGGCTCGAGCGACTCACCCTGCCGCAATAGGGCCAGACGGCGCGTATCCCCATCCAATTCGCGGATTCTATGGACGAGCGCATACGCCGCGCCCCTACGGCTTCTCGCGGGAGGGTGTGGACTCCGGCATGTAGATGTGAAACTCACCCGGGGCGTGGGTGTGCTCAAACTGGATGGTCATGTGTGTGATGGCGAACTGGCTGGCCAGGACTTCTCTGATCCGGTAGGCAATTCTCTCGCTTTCGGAGGTGGGGACATCCAGGATTTGCACGTGGCAGGAGAGAGCATGGGAATGAGGCGCGAGGCTCCAGATGTGGACGTCGTGCACCTCGCGCACGCCGGGAACCTTCAACATCTCCGCGGCCACGCGCTCGACGCTGAGGCCCTTGGGTGTGCTTTCGAGCAAAATGTTGGCCGAGTCCCGCAGGATACCCGCGGCGGACCAGACGATCATGCCGGCAATCAGAAAAGCAAGGAGCGGGTCAATCAGTTGCTGGCCGGTCTGGCGGATGAGCCAGGCGCCCGCAACAATGCCAGCGTTCGAGAGCGCGTCGCCCAGATTGTGGATGAATACCGCGCGCAGGTTCAGGTCGCGACGCTCGCGCGCGAGCGCGAGCGAGATTCCACCGTTGACGACCAATGCTATCAGGCCTACTACCAGCATGGTCCCACTCGCGACGGGCACAGGTCGCACGACGCGTTCGTAGCCCTCAGAACAGATGAAGAGCGCCACGCCCACCAGGAGCAGCGCATTGACGAACGCGGCCAGGACGCCGGCGCGGTGATAGCCGAAGGTCTTCTTGTGGTTGGGAGGTTTTTGCTCAAAGTAGAGCGCGACCCAGGAAAGAACCAGCGTGGGGATGTCGGTGAAGTTGTGCCAGCCGTCGCTGATGAGGGCCAGGCTGTGTGCCAGAGTCCCGGCCACGAATTCCACTGCCACCAGCACGAGCGTGGCTACCAGGGCGATCCTCACTATCCAGCTCGCCGATCGGGGATGGGTCAACGCGTGCAGAGGCGCCTCCTGCGAGAATTCTATTCCATCGTCAAACGCGCCTGCAACGTGTGAGGGATGGCTAAACAGCGGGTGGCGTGAGCTGCTCGCGGCCTTTCTTCCAGAAGCGTGATGGCCCGCCTACTCGCCGCGTGAGGTTTGAGGTAAGATAGCGTGTGAGCGTCGGGGTCAGCCTGTCGGCTGGGAAGACAGATTATGGGCGTGCTGGACTTGCGATTGAATCTGAGGTCTCGGGTCGGAGGAAGTCGGAAGGAGCTGCCTTCACTTGTAGTGAATGCTACGCGTTGCACTTCGAGCATCTTACTTCGCTCGCGTGTTGTCCTCCTTGCGAGCCTGGGCCTGTTGGTGTTGGTTTCGACGCTGGCGCCGAGTTTTGCCCAGGAGGCCGCACCCAAGGCGGAAGGTCAGCCCGCCGCGACCGCTCCGGCTCCTCAGGGCACGCCCTCGAAAGAGGGGACGACGCCAACCAGCCCCGAGAAGATCGGCGTGCGAGTCGAGGTAGTGAACGTCCCCGTGACTGTGCTGGATAAGCGCGGGCGTCCGGTGATTGATCTGACCAAGGAAGACTTCCAGGTTTTCGAGGATGGAGTTCTGCAGGCCGTCCGCTACTTCAGCCGCGAAGTGCGTCAGCCCCTCCGGATTGGGTTGGTTCTGGACACGAGCAACAGCGCGCGCCGGGCCCTGCAATTCGAGAAGGATGCGGCCAGCGAGTTTGTCTTCAACATGCTCCAGGGGCGCAGCAGCAAGAACCAGATTTTCCTCCAGACCTTTGACGCCACCAGTTCCATCGTTCAGGACTTCACCAACGACCCCGAGATGTTGAACGAGAAGATATGGGGTCTGAAAGCTGGCGGGGGAAAGGCGCTGTACGACGCGATCTACTTTGCCTGCAAGGAGAAGATGCTCAATTCCGGCCCGCCGGAGGGTATGCGCCGTGTCCTGGTGCTCGTGAGCGACGGCAGGGACGTCGAGAGCGAGCACACGCTCGACGAAGCCCTCTCCATGGCGCACAAGGCCGAGACCATGATTTACACCATTGACAACACGGCCTACGGTTACGCCAACCCTGCGGATAAGATCCTGGAAAGAATCTCCGAGGAGACGGGTGGCGTGGCCTTTTCCCCGATGGAGGATACGCCGGGGGCGGATCTGGCCACCGGCTACCTTTCGCACGGCCAGATCGGCGAGACTTCGCAAAACAAGGGCCTGGGAGCCGCAACCGGCATCTATTCCGCCACCCGACTGATGCAACTGGCCGACTCGTTGGAAGCCATCGGCCGCGAACTCAATGAGCAATACAGCCTCGGCTACACACCCACTAACCACAAGGCGGATGGCACCTACCGCAGCATCCGGGTTGTGGCCCGCCGCAAGGACGCCACGGTCCGCGCGAAGCCCGGCTACTTCGCAGCCACGGAGTAGTCCTATGTACTTCCTGCCGCCCAGCGCGTTCAATCTTCCTGCGTAGTGAATTCGTGATAGACGTTTCCACCCGGAATGGGAGATGCGGCATGGCGCACTGCGGGCGGGTGACATTGTGCTGTTTGATTTCGGCTGGTCGGCTCACTGGGGGCTGCGCCCCAACAACAGGCGGTATCATGCTGACTGGCCTGGTGTCAGCCTGGAAGGGGCGGAATATGTGCTCGAGCAGCCAGTGGCCGCACTTGGAGTTGATCCCCTTTCACCGGATCCCTCGGCGGCGCTGAGCAAGAGTCCCATCCATCCTGTGGTGCTCGCGAAGCAGGTCTTGGTTGTTGAGAACCTCACCAACCTCGACCAGCTTCCGGATTTCTTCCTGTTTCTGGCCCTGCCGCTCGAGATTCAAGCTGGCTCCGGCTCGCCGATTCGTGCGCTGGCGCTGGTCTAGGAACCCTCGCCCGGTTCCATTGCCGCTTGTCTGGGAGTTGTTCGCCGCTGGGGAAGGACGCACTGAAATGCGCGCGGCGTGACGGTGCCTCAGTTTGCCGCTACCGCGCCTGCACCACTAGTTCGCCATTCTCGACCCGCATTGCCGTGATGGCTTCGGGGACCTCCATGTGCATGTCGATCTTGCCTTCCAGCCACGAGGCCGGGAGAGGCAGGCTGCCCACGCCCACTTCCGAGGGAATGAGGCGCACGCTGTGATTGCTGAAACCTAGGCTTCCGGCCACCGTAACGTGGAGGTCCACGCCTTTCGCGTTAACCGTGAGCATAGTCCGAAGGTTCTCGCCCTCCAGGTGAACGGCAGCTCCCTTCAGGGTTACGGCGCCTGCCGGCGGAGGATTGTCCTTGAGGCTTTCCTGAATTTTCGAGTTTATCTCCGCCTCCGTCAGGCGAATTTCGCCTGGCACCCGCTGCTCTTGGGCTTGCGCGAGCCTGCTCATTTTCTCGTCGAAGGATCTAACGGCCTGGGCGCTGACTTCGACCGTGGGGAAGGACGGCTTGCGCAGGGCGAGCAGAATAGACACGAGGGTTAAGGCCAGCAGGCTCCAACTAATGATGCGGATGATTCTTTTCGCCATCGCGAGGTCCTCAGCAGATACCTTTCGGAGGGTCGCCTTACTTCACACCCGTCACGTCTTCACTCCGGGCCGCCCCCCGCGCCGGGTGCAACAGGAGGGTCAGTGTGGAAGCGACCAGCAAGCCCAGGCTGAGCGAGCCGAAACCGTAAAGAAAACTCCCTGTGCGCTGGTTCAGATAGCCCACCACCAGAGGGCCGAAATATCCGCCGAGATTCCCGATGGCGTTCACCAGTCCCATGGCAGACCCCACCACCGTGCGGGGAAGCGTTTCCGTGGGAATCGCCCAGAAAGGCCCGAGGGCGGCGTAGGGTCCGGCGCCCGCGAGACAGATGAACGTGAAGGACAGTATCGGCGAGTGCTGGCTGGCGAGGATGCCAGCCAGCAAGAACACTCCGCCCCAGACAAGCGCCGCCGCCACATGGCCGCGCCGCTCCCGTGTCTTGTCCGAGTGCTGGGAGTTCAGCACCATCGCAATCCCCGTCACGATGTACGGGATGGCAAAGAGAACTCCCACCAACAAGTTGCTCAGCTTCTTTGCGCTCTCCAGCGCGCTGGGCAGCCAGAACAAATATCCGTAGGTTCCGCAGTTGAGCAGGAAATAGATGCAGACCATCACCCATACCTGCGGACGCATGAGGGCGCGCAGGTGGGGCTTGGGACGTACGGGTTCGAGATCCGCGGCTTCCCGGCGCAGGGTGGTCTGGAGGTATTCCCGCTCTTCCGTAGAGATCCAACGGGCCTGGTGTGGGTGGTCATTCATGAACCACGACCAGACTAGCAGCCAAAGGAAGGGTAGGGCGCCCTCGGCAATCAACAACACTCGCCAGTCCCAGCGGCCGAGGATCCAACCCGAAAGGGGCGAGGAAAGTACCACGGCCACGGGGAGGCAGAGCATCCAAAAGGCGTTGGCACGCGCCCGGTCCGCGCGTGGGAACCAGTTTGAGAGTAACACCAGCGTCGCCGGCCAGACGCCACCCTCAGCGATACCCAGGAGAAATCGCATGACCCAGAACTCTCGCCAGGAGTGGACGAGGCCGCAACCCACGGCACAGACACCCCAGGCCACCAGCGCGATGCTCACAAACCGCTTGGCACTCCAGCGGTGCGCCAGGTAGCCACCGGGAATTTGCAGCAACAAGTAACCCCAGAAGAAAATTCCTGCGGCGTCACCAGCCTGTGTGGGACTCATGTGGAGATCGCGACTCATCGACGGCAAAGCCAGTGAGATGTTGGTCCGATCGATGAAGGCGACAGTGTACATGATGAAGGCGACCGGAATGATGCGCAGCCAACGTTGTTGAGGCATAAGGCAAGCTCAGCGGAAAAGGATATGTCGCGTGCCCCATTTCCCGATGACGAGGAGACAAGAGAAGCCCGGAACTCCGCCCGCCGGAAGAAAGCTGCAGCCAACGGCGAGCCGCACCTTTATTCTTGTCGAGCTTCCGCCTCGCTCGCCTTCGCGGAAAGGGTCACAAGCGCTTGCGACCCAACACACGATCTCGCCTGCCCATGCGAGCGGGGGAGCATACCAGCAGGGAATGAGTGCGCGCAACCTCTCGCTTCGCAAGATGCAGAAGCAGCGCCGCGCCTGCGACGCCAGGCCTCCTTCCCGCCGGCAGCTTGACCCCCAAACCGCCTGCAGCGGACAAATCACGTGCTAATTCAGGCGGACATTTGATGTGTTAACAAAACCGCACCTCGCTCTATTTGACATGGCGCCAAGGCTGTGCTAACTAGCAGTATCGGGCAAAAGAATCGCATGGGTGCTGAAGAACTCCAATCCGCCTGGGAACTGCTCAAGGAGGCCTATCAATACCAGATGGGCGGCGACTACGACATGGCCGTCGAACTTTACAGGCGCTCGCTTGATCTCCATCCCACGGCGGAGGCCTACACGTTCCTGGGTTGGACCTATCGATTTCAAGGCAAAGTCGATGAGGCTATTGCCGAGTGCAAGAAGGCCATCCAGATTGACCCGGAGTTCGGCAATCCCTATAACGACATCGGCGCGTACCTGATTGAAAAAGGCGAGTACGACGAGGCGGAGTCCTGGCTCCTGCGCGCCCTCCAGTCGCGTCGATATGAGTCCTACCATTACCCCCACTACAATCTGGGGCGTGTCTACATGGCGAAGGAGCAGTACGCCAAAGCCCGCTACCACTTCGAGCAGGCCCTCAAGCTCAGCCCTGACTATGCGCTGGCGAGCGAAGCTCTGGAAAAGTTGAGACGCAAGCTTCAATAAATCTTGCGACAAGACCCCCACGGCAGGTGCGTGCCACCTGCAAGATGGGTCCTGTGGTATGATGGCGACGGATCTGCGGATCGCTCGGACAAGCGCCCTGACACTTCGTTGAAGCCCAGGGCCTCAGCGCGCATGCAAGCCATCGTAAAGCCGGAACCGAAGCCTGGAGCTCAACTCCAGGAGGTGGCTGTTCCGGAGGTCGGCCTGCACGATGTGCTGGTCCGGGTGCGCGTAGCCTCGATTTGCGGGACCGACCTGCACATCTATCAATGGGACCGCTGGTCGGCGCGCCGCATTCACCCCCCGCTGGTTTTCGGCCACGAGTTCTGCGGCGTGGTGGAGAAGGTCGGGGCGGAAGTTACCACGGTGCGGGTAGGCGACTTCGTTTCCGCCGAAATGCACCTGGCGTGTGGGCGGTGCTACCAATGCCGGACGGGGCAGAGTCACATCTGCCAGGACGCGCGCATCATCGGAGTGGACGCAGACGGCTGTTTCGCCCAGTTTGTGAAAATCCCCGAATCGAACGTCTGGAAGATTGACCTGGCCATTTCCCCCGACTACGCCGCGGTGCTCGATCCGCTCGGCAATGCCGTGCATACCGTGCTGGCGGGTGACGTCGCCGGCCTGAGCGTTGCCATCACCGGCTGCGGGCCCATCGGCCTGTTTTCCGTGGCGGTGGCCAAGGCCTGCGGAGCTGGCCCCATCTTCGCCACGGAGATTCATCCCTACCGGCGGAAGCTGGCGGAGAAGATGGGCGCAACTGCGGTCATCGACCCGTCCGCGACCGACCCGGTGGCCTTCGTGCTTGGCGAGACGGGCGGTGTGGGGGTGGACGTCGCCCTGGAAATGTCCGGCCATCCCGCGGCCGTCCGGCAGGCGTTCCAGATGCTGCGCCGCGGCGGGCGGATCTCGCTGCTCGGAATCCCGGCCAAGCCTCTCGAGCTTGACCTGGCGAATGACATCATCTTCAAGGGAGCCGTGGTGCAGGGCATCAATGGCCGCCGGGTTTTTGACACGTGGTATAAGATGCAGGCGCTCCTGAAGTCCGGCGCCCTCGATCTGGCGCCTTTGATCACGGACCGCATACCCATGGCGGACTTCGAGCACGGCATGGAGCTCCTGCTCTCCGGTAACGCGTCCAAAGTACTGATGTATCCGAACGGACTACCCTAGGAACTGAAGGGGGACGAACGGCCAAAGGGAAAACTGGGTCGAGCACTCCGGCGAGCAAGCGCGCGACGAAAAGCGAAGCCGAAAGCACTGGGTCGCAGCCGAATTACATTCGCAGCCACGATTTGATAATTTCATACGTCGCGATGGTGCAGTGTGTGCGCTGCCAGGTGCGCGTCCCCATCGAAGTGGATACCGAGGATTTGAGACGCCTCCGGGCTTTCGAGCGGCTGCGCCGGACCTGCGCCCGGTGTCAAGAGGAAACCGAGTGGCAGTATCTGCCGCTGGGCGTGAGCCGCTGAACCAGTAAGTTGACAGTCGAAAGTTGAAGGTCGAAAGCGACGCCTTTGCCTCGGTGGCTTCATTCCGCGCTCTTCAACTTTCGACCCTCGACTTCCGACTCTCGGCTTCCAACTTCTTCCCAGGGGTTCCCATGCCCAAAGCCCAGTTGAAGTACTTAAGCGACGAGCTTCAGAAGCTGCGCGAGCAGAAGCTCTACCAGAAGCTGCGGATTCTGGAGACCGAGCAGCGTCCGATGGCACGTTTCGACGGCCGCGAGGTCATTAACCTTTCCTCGAACAACTATCTGGGGCTCACCACGCACCCGAAGCTCAAGCAGAAAGCCCTGGAGGCCATCGAGAAGTACGGCGTGGGCTCGGGGGCCGTGCGTACGATCGCCGGCACCATGACGCTGCACATGGCGCTGGAGGAGAAGATCGCGCAGTTCAAGCATGTCGAAGCGTCGGTGGTGTTCCAGTCGGGATTCACGGCGAACGCCGGAACGGTGCAGGCCATCCTGGGAAAAGAAGACGTCATCATTTCCGACGAACTGAACCACGCCTCGATCATCGATGGCTGCCGGCTCTCGCGCGCGCAAATCAAGGTCTTCCCGCACAAGGACGTTGAGGCGTGCGAAAAAGTCCTGAAAGAGATTCAGGGCCGCCCCGGGCGCAAGTTGCTCATTACGGATGGCGTTTTTTCCATGGAGGGCGACATCGCGCCGCTGCCCCAATTGGTGGAGCTGGCGGAGAAATATGGCTGCATCATGATGATCGACGACGCGCACGCCTCCGGCGTACTGGGCCGCAACGGGCGCGGGACCGTGGACCACTACAGCCTGCACGGGCGCGTCGACATCCAGGTCGGGACACTCTCGAAGGCCATCGGGGCGTTGGGCGGGTATGTCTGCTCGACGCGCGACACGATCGAGTTCCTCTACCATCGCGCCCGGCCGTTCCTCTTTTCCACCTCACACCCGCCTTCCGTGGCCGCTACCTGCATAGCGGCCTTCGAGGTACTTGAGGAAGAGCCTGAACGCATTGAGGGACTCTGGACTAACACCCGTTTCTTCAAGGAGGGTCTCGAGAAGCTGGGCTTCAATACGGGTATGAGTGAAACGCCGATCACGCCCGTTATGGTCGGCGATGCGGCTCTGGCCCACGAGTTCTCGCGCCAACTCTTCGCCGCAGGGGTCTTTGCCCAGAGCGTCGGCTTCCCGACTGTTCCTATTGGGAAGGCTCGGATCCGCACCATCGTCACCGCCACGCACACCGAAGCGGAGCTGTCACGTGCCCTGGAGATTCTCGAGACCGTCGGGGAAAAGCTGAGGATCATCTAACCGAGGTCATGTGTGGCCGTGCATCGGTGCGACCAACCGCACAGCGATTGCCTCACAAGTGTTTGACTTCATTCTTTTCGCGCGATTAACATCACTTCGTGAGACGGCTGCGCGGTTTACGGGCGATTGTCTTGGCGACGGCTTTCCTGGCGTTTCAGCCGAAGGTGGGGGCCGTCCTGCGTGGGCAAGAGTCGGAACAGGCACTGGTAGAGCAAATCAGTTCGAGATTTGAGGGCGGGGAGACCGACACTGCGCTGGAGCGGGCACGCGCGGCGGTGGCGCAATATCCCCGGTCGGCCACGCTACATCAGCTGCTGGGCGCCGCGCTGTTCAAGCAGGGCCTCAACGCCGAGGCGCGCGCGGCGTTTCGTCGTGCCATCGAGCTTGACCCAAATGTTCCCCAGAACTACTTCAATCTGGCGCTGGTTGATCTGAGCGAGAACAAGTATTCGGAAGCGGTCAAATCCCTCGAAGTGTTCCTGCGCCTTGAGCCGGGGAACGCTCAGGCCCGTGTGTTGCTCGGCCGTGCCTACCACAATCTGAACCGCACCCTCCCGGCCATCGAGCAATTCAAGAAGGCTCTGGAACTCGCGCCACAACTCTCGCTGGTCCACTATCACCTCGGTTACGCCTATCAGAGCCAGGGGAATCTCAAGGCCGCACTCGAGGAGTTCAAGAGGGAAATCCAATCAAACCCTGCTTTCTACGAGCCATACTGGCTGGCGGGAAATATTGAGTTGGGGCGGGGAGACCTCGACGCGGCAGAAGACTCGTTTCGCAAAGGCGTCGAGTTGAGACCGCAAGCCTATCAGGGGCACTACGGGCTGGCGCGCGTGCTGATGGCCCGGAAGCAGCTCCAAGCGGCCGAAATTGAACTCAAGAAGGCCATAGAACTGAACCCCTCAAATGTCGAGGTTCACTACGCGCTGGCAAGAACCTATCAGCAGATGGGTAAGAAGGAGGACGCGGCGCGCGAGTACAAGGTTGTGGCCGACATCCACTCGCGCAACGCGAGCCAGCGTTCCGGAATCGCCGGTCGGCAGCCGTGATGGTAGCGCGCGAATTCGTGGGAGAACGTTAGCGAGAGCGGCTCTGCCGCTGGACAACGGAGTGCTCGTGGAGGGGGAAAGGGGTCCTGTGTCCCTGCGGACCGAAGATCGCAAAGAGGGGAGGGCGAACAATCGCTTGAGGCTTCCAGCCACAGGACTCTTCATTATCGGCGCGGTGTTTGTGACGCGTGCCTTTATTGCGCTTCTCCCGGGCGCGGGAGAGCCGCAGAAGCGTGGCACGCCGCGTCTGACTGCTCCTCAAGGTTCCGCCCTTTCTGACCAATTCGTTGAAGTCTCGGTCAAGGCTGGCATCTGTTTCACTCTGACGAGCGGTGGTCCGGAGAAACGCTACATCATCGAAGCAAAGGGTGGCGGCGGCGTTGCCTGGATTGACTACGACAACGACGGCTATCCGGACCTCCTCCTGGTGAATGGCTCGACGTTCGGGCACTGGCGGCGCGGCGACAGCCCGCGGTCGCGCCTCTATCGCAACAACGGCGACGGAACCTTCACGGATGTTTCTGCCGGCTCGGGTCTCGACCATACGGGCTGGGGCATGGGCGTCTGCGCAGGTGACTACAACAATGACGGCCGCGACGATCTCTACGTTACGTACTACGGCGGGAATGTTCTCTACCGGAATGATGGCGACGGGAAATTCACCGACGTGACGAAGCAGGCAGGCGTACGCAGCCACGGCTGGGGCATGGGCTGCGCCTTTGGCGACTACGACAACGACGGACACCTCGACCTCTACGTGGCCAATTACGTGGACGTGGACATCGAGCGGCTGGGCGAACCGGGCAGCGCTCCCAACTGCACCTACCGGGGCATCGCCACGTTTTGCGGCCCGCGGGGCCTGCCGGGTGGACGCGACACCTTGTTTCACAACAATGGTGACGGAACATTCGCTGACGTCACCGAGCCGGCGGGGATCGACGCCGGTCAGTATGCCGGCCTCGGCGTGGTGATGGGAGACTACGACCGCGACGGCCGCCTGGACATTTACGTTGCCAACGACTCCATGCCCAGCTCGCTCTATCACAACAACGGCGACGGAACCTTCACTGATGTCGGCGTCCAGGCTGGTGTCGCTTACAGCAGCGAGGGCCAGGAGCAGGCGGGCATGGGCGTGGACTTTGGTGATTACGACAACGATGGCTGGCTTGACTTGGTGAAGGGCAACTTTTCTGACGACACCAAGAATCTGTACCACAACAACGGCGACGGGACGTTTACGGATGTGCCGTATTCGGCTGGAATCGGCGAGGTCAGTTGGCTCTTGACTACATTCGGCACTAAGCTCTTTGATTACGACAACGATGGCTGGAAGGATATTCTCCTCGCTAATGGCCAGACGTTCCCTCAAATGGATCGATATCCGACCGGGATCACTTATGCCGAGCGCAACCTGCTGTTCCACAACTTGGGCGACGGGAAGTTCGATGAGGTCGGTTTGCGCGCTGGGCCGGGTCTGGCAATAAAGAAGGTCAGCCGGGGTCTCGCTGCGGCCGATTACGACAACGACGGCGACCTCGAAATCATAGTGAGCAACATGAACGACGCGCCGGACTTGATCCGGCACGCACGGAAGAACCCCAACCATTCGATTCTTGTACAGACCATTGGAACCCGGAGTAACCGGGACGGCATCGGCACGACGGTGCGTGTTGTGGCGGGGGGCATCACGCAGTACGATGAGGTCAAGAGCGGAGGAAGTTACCTCTCTTCGAGCGATCTGCGGCTTCACTTCGGTCTGGGGGCAGCGACCAGAATCGACCGGCTAGAACTGCTCTGGCCCAGCGGGCAGGCGGACGTTGTCGAGAACCCTCCAGTGGATCGCATCCTGATCGTCAAGGAAGGGCAGGGGTTGATTGCAGCACGCCCATTTCGGAAAGCAGTTGTTCGGCCTGGAGGAAGTGTGAAGTCTAAAGGGTGAAGTATGAAAGAAGGGAGCTACAACAGAGTTGGGCGGGGTGTTTCACCCTTCATCCTTTACACTTCGCACTTTCTCTGTGTCCTCTGGGGGTTCCTGCTGCCGTCGGTGGCACGCGCCGACGAGTTCAGCCAGCTTTCCCACTACTCCGTGCAGATGTTTCCGCGTGGGACCGTCGTTGTGGATACGCGCATTGGCGACCTGACCGTCGAGGGCTGGGACCAGGGGCGCGTAGAGATCGAGGTGGAGAAGGTTGTTCGCGCGAAGTCCGAAGCCAAGGCGCAAGGGCTTTACGATCAGATCAAGATTGAACTCTGGGACAACGACGAAGAAGTCCGCCTGCGCGTGATCTTTCCCCCGCGCCGACCGTGGCGGTTGTTTCGCGGGGCGACAAAACTTTCCGTCAACTTCCGCATGCGGATGCCGGCTGAGGCAAGTCTCGTCGTCAAGTGCGTGGACGGCGACCTGCGCATCCGGGGGGTCGCGGGGCGCCAGGAGGTGCGCGTCAATTACGGGAACGTGGAGATCAGCGTTCCCTCGCTCTGGCACCTCCGTTCGCTCAATGCGCGGGCTTGGCTGGGTTATGCCCAGAGCGACCTGCATGGCGAAGACAGCGCGGGCTTCGGCCGCAAGATCTCTTTCTGGAACCCCCAGGGGGAGCAGGACATCAGCGTTCAGGTGCGCTTCGGCGGCGTGTACATTTACAGAAACGACTAGGGTATCCTGAGCGCCGGGGCCAGAAGGATGCAGAGACGAAGTAATGGCCGGTTTGCGGGCCACGCTGTGCACTCAAGGCTTGCAGCAGACTCAGGATAGAAAGGCCGCTCCGTGTGAAAAGTAGTCTTCGTTCCCCTCAACGACTGGTGGTCCTTTCCGTGGACGGCATGCGGCCGGATTTTTACCGGCAGGCGCACGATATTGGGCTCAGGATTCCGAACATCCTCAGCTTGGTTGAGTCGGGCGCGAGCGCCGACGCTGTGGAGAGCATCTATCCCTCGACGACGTATCCAGCGCACGCGACGCTGGTGACGGGAGTGCCGCCCCGAGTTCACGGGATTTACAGCCACCTTGCCTCGCTTGATCCGACGGAAACGGCGCGCCCCTGGCACTGGTTTGCCCGGGCGATTCACGTGCCCGCGCTGTGGTCCACGGCGCGGGTAAAGGGACTGAAAACAGCAGCGATTAGTTGGCCGGTGAGCGTTGGCGCGCCCATTGACTACAACATTCCTGAGATTTGGGACCCGGCGGCGCCCAACCCTCATCAGGATTTTCAAACCGTCGCCCGGCATTCAACTCCCGGGCTGTTCGAAGAACTGTCGAGAGCTCTCAAATCTGTCTTTGCCCATGCGAAGCCCGACCGCTTGCGCGGCGAGGCGGCACTTTGCCTGTGGGAGAAGTATCGGCCTGCCCTGCTCATGGTGCACTTCGTGGGGTACGACCAGCAGGCCCATCGGCACGGGCCTGTGTCGCGCGAGGCGCTGGCGGCAGTTGAGCAGGCCGACGCGGAAATTGGCCGCCTCGGTGAGGCCGCTGCCGGAAGAGACCCGGTGACCATGGTTGTCCTCTCGGACCACGGGTTTGTTGCGGTTGAGAAAGAGGTGGCGCCGCTGGTTGTTCTTGTAGAGGAAGGTTTGTTCGACTCGAATGCAGAGGGGAAGCCCGAACTCAGGCGACTGGGGGCCGTCCATGCCGGCGGCTCGTTCGCTGTGTACTGGCTCGAGGAGCCGACGGCCGAGGAGCGGCGGTCGCTGGCGCGGGCCCTCAACCGGCTAGGCGCAACGGGCGCGGTGGCCGAGGTGGTGGACCGCACGCGACTAGAGTCTCTCAGTGCGGACCCCGACGCCGAGCTGATGCTGGAGGCCGCTCCGGGGTACTACTTCTCCGACCGTGTTGACGGGCCGGTGGTTCGCGCCAGCATGAAGGATCACGGAACTCACGGCCACTTGCCAGCGCGTGCAGGCTTGGAAGCGTCCTTCATCGTGGCGGGGCCTGGGGTCGCCGCAGGGAAAAACCTCGGCCGCATCAGGTTGACCCAGGTTGCTCCCACGCTGGCACGCGAATTGGGTGTCTCCCCGGACATGCTTGCCAGTGAAGCGGAGCCCGTGGATCTCGCGTAGCAGGACATTCTTGGAGTGCGCAAGCTTGCTTCCGCTTTCTAGGGAAGGCCCCGCACTCCAAGGGGGGTTGGAATGGAGCAGATGGAGATTGCACACCTCCCTTCACCGGCGTCCATTGAGGAGTATCTGCGCTCTTTGCCGCGCTGGATTCGCTGGCGCCAGTGGGCTAGCGGCCGCCGGTATCGGGTGGCGCGCTTCTCAGATCGGGCGAGGCCCCTGGTGATCGTCGCTCATTCCTTTCGCGACGCCGCAAGGGCCCGGCAGTTGGCGCTCGCCGTTGAGCAGGACTGGGCCGGAGTCCCGAACCGCTGCCGCGAGGCCTACGACGAAATCCTCTTCAAGGTCCCGGGACTGATCATCGTTCAGCTCCGGCGAAAGAATGTTTGTGGCTGCTTGGGTCACAGACACTTAGTGGTGAGAGAAGCTCCCTTTGCGGAATCTCACGATGCTTTTGGCGGCGCCCGGGTAGGGGAGATGGACATCGCACATGAGCGAGTCGAAACCTGGCAAGCCCTTCCCCTTTCGGACACCGCGCTGGACACCAAGTTTCTAGAGGGAACCCGCCTGGAGGAGTTTCGTGCCCAGCAGTTTCGTCTGCGCGTGCTGAGCGTCCTTTTGCACGAAACCAACCATCTGGTTGCCCCTGACGAGCCAGAAACCTCGGTGCGAGAACGGAGTCTGGCCTTCTACCACGACGCGCTCGCCAGCTACGTCGAAAACGCGCTCGCCACATTGTCGTTGACGATCGACCGCTCGTTTTCGCGGTTGGGCTAAGGTCTTGACCCCTCAGAGCGCCCTCCTGGTTGTTCTGCCAGAAGGGCATGATGCGCTGGAAACGAATGAATCCCGCATGCGTCCTGCTGCCCCCGCCGAGCTTCCCGCGGGTTTTTTCTCGACGGATTTCGCGCCTTTCTTTACAATGGGAGCTCGTCTCCATGGTAAGCGCGCCGACAAACACTCTTCGCAAGTTGGGTGGGCTCCTTGCCGTGCTGGTCGTCGCAGTGGGCGTCGCCGGCTGCCGCCGCGCGCCCGCCACGCGTCCCGTCACCACGCAAGTGGTAGTGCTCGGATTCGACGGCGCTGACCCTGACCTGCTTGCCAAGTGGGCCAAGCAAGGGAAGCTACCCAACCTCGCTCGTCTCGCCCAGACCGGGTCCTTTCGGCCCTTGGGTACGACCAATCCTCCGGAATCGCCCGTGGCGTGGGCCTCCTTCGCGACGGGGCTCAATCCTGGTGGCACAGGCATCTTCGACTTCCTGAGGCGTGACCCCGAGACCTATCTCCCGGAACTGGCGCTGGTTTCGCGGGAGAGAGCCAAATTCCTCTTCGGGCTGATTCCTATCAAGCCTCCGAGAGTGATCAACGAGCGCAGCGGTGTGCCGTTCTACAAGGCAGTGGCGGATGCGGGCTACAAAACTACTGTCATTCGCATGCCGCTGGAATTTCCTCCCACCTCCTTGCCAGGCGGCAAACTCTGGGCGGGCCTGGGCGTTCCAGACCTGCGCGGAACTTGGGGGACATTCTTCTATTTTGGGTCTGAGTTGACGCAGTGGGATGTGGGCGACACGGAGTTTGGGGGCAAACTCGTCAAGCTGGAGATGAATGGCAACGAAGCCTCAGCCGTGGTGGAAGGTCCGGTCGATCCGACCGCCGACTCTTACCGGCGCATTTCAGTTCCAATTCAGTTCAAGGTCGCGCCCGAGGGCAATGCGGTCACCATCCAGCTTGCGGGCCGCACAGAGACGGTCGGGGAACAGCACTGGAGCGATTGGTTCCGCGTGAAGTTTCGCATCACCCCCTTTCTTTCGGTCCGGGCGATTTGCCGTTTCTATGTACTCCAGGTGTCGCCCGACCTGCGTCTCTACATGTCGCCACTCAACTTGGACCCGGAATCGCCGCCGCTTCCCATCGCCTATCCGGCCAATTACACCGCCGAGCTCGTGAAGAAGCACGGCCTGATGAAGACCCTCGGCTGGTGGCACGACACCTGGGCACTGAATGAGGAAAAGATCGACGAAGGCCTGTTTCTAGAAGATGCCTTCCGGACGATGCAGGCTCAGGCCGAAATCACGCTCGATGAATTGAAGAACGATCCACCCAGCTTGCTGGTATCTGTGTTTCTCGCCACCGACCACGTCTCCCACATGTTCTTCCGGCTGCTGGACCCGGAGCATCCGCGCTACGACGCGGAACTGGCGGCGAAATACGGCGACGCCATCCTCCAAAGCTATGAGCGCATGGATCGTATCGTGGGTGATGTCGAGCGTGCCATGAAACCCGGCGGAACATTGCTTATTGCCTCCGACCACGGCTTCCACACCTTTCGGAAGGGTTTCAACACCAACACCTGGTTGGTACAGAACGGCTACATGGCGCTGAAGCAACCCGCGTTTGAAGACAAGACCTACAAGCTGGAGCACCTCTTCGGGCAAGGCAGCTTCTTCCCCAACGTGGACTGGAGCCGCACCAAAGCTTACGCACTCGGCCTGGGGCAGATTTACCTGAACCTGCGCGGCCGCGAGAAGCTTGGCATTCTCGATCCAGGCCCCGAAACGGACCGGCTAATGGAAGAGATTCGCCAGAGGCTTGAGGCGGTCCAAGATCCCGACACAGGCCAACTGGTGGTCCAGAAAGTGTACTTCGGCCGCGAAATCTTCCATGGGCCGCGCATGCCCGAAGCCCCTGACATCCAAGTTGATTTCCGCGACGGCTATCGCACGTCCTGGCAAACCGCGCTGGGCGCCATTCCTTCTGGGATTATCGTGGCCAACATGAAAAAATGGAGCGGCGACCATTGCTCCTCCGACCCCAGCGACACCCAGGGAATCTTTCTCTCGAACCGGCCGGTCACCACACAGAACCCCAGCATCCTCGATGTGGCGCCCACGGTCATTGCCATCCTCGGCGTCCAGCCTCCAGGCCGGCTGGATGGTCAGGCGCTAGAATTCAAGTCTTCCACAGACATGAAATGAAGCTTCCACCCGATCACTTTGGTGGAAGGGCGTTAAGGCTTAGAGAAGGGACACCTGGTCCGCCCGGCCGCAATTGGGGGCGCTGCACCTGCTTGCCGAAGGGAGCTGCGCGCGCTGGCGTCACAGAGTTGAAAGGCGTAGCGCGCCCGCCTGCCGCTGGTTCTCCCTGCGCGTTGCCAGCCCGTGGACCGCATTCCCAGACCTCGTCCGAGCAGGGAAATCTCCGCTCTCCAGTATTCTGCATATGACAAATTGTAAATTGGGACACGGTATCAGGGGCGTGACACATATCTTATTGTTTTTCGGCATGTTAGAAACCCATTGTTCTGTACAATCTGGCCCATCTTTTGCTTGACAGGTGACTGAAGGTCGGGTAGGCTGTCGCCCGTTTTCGTAGGCGTGTAGCCTTAGGCTTTGGTTCATATTCCATCTGGGAATCCAGGAACACGACGAGTTGGCGAACCTTTTGAATCTGTACTCTGTAGCAGGTAGTTGTGTTTCTTTCGGCGCAGCCGAAGCTTGCTCCGACTTGCTGTACCTTCCTTTACCTCCGCGCAATTCAATTTAGTTTTGCTCCGAAAGGGGGTAGTAAATGTTCAAGGCCAATCGGCAGAGAGTTCGGGAGTACCTTTTGGGGTTTGTGTGCTTCGTGTTGGTGGGAACGGGGACGGTCTTCGGGCAGGGAAGCACAGGCACGATTACCGGTGTGGTTACTGACCCCACTGGCGCGGTGATCCCGGAGGCGGCCGTCACCGTCACGAGCCAGGGTACAGGCGTGGATTTCCACCTGAAGACGAATTCTGCGGGAATGTACTCCATGACGTCGTTGATCCCTGGGACCTACACGGTTAGCGTCGCGCAAAAAGGGTTCAAGACCTACGTTAACCAGAATCTTGTCCTGACGGTCAACCAGATCGTTCGGATAGACGCCCAGCTAGAGATTGGTGCAGAGACGCAGACCATCACCGTGGAGGCTGTGGCGCCGCTGGTGAACACGGAAGAGGGTCGTCTCTCATCCCTGGTAAGCGCAAGCCAAATTCAGAGCATGCCGCTGAACGGGCGCAACATCTACCAGTTGATGCAGCTCATTCCCGGTGCCATTAACTCCACCGGGGTCAACCTGGAGAATGCCAGTACGGGCGGAATCTCGACCAACATCAACGGCACGCGTCTGAACTTCAACGGATTCCTCCTGGACGGCGTCGCCAACAAGGGTCTGACAGGAGGTGCCAACGCTCAGCCCTCGCCGGATTTTGTCCAGGAATTTCGCATCATGACCAACGATTTCTCGGCGCAGTATGGCAACAGTGCCGGCTCCATCACCGACGTGAGTACCAAGAGTGGAAGCAACGCCTTTCATGGTGCTGCCTGGGAATACCTGCGCAACGATGCATTGAATGCCCGGAACTTCTTCGACGGCGACAAGAAGAGCTTATGGCGGCAGAACCAGTTCGGCGCCGACGTGGGCGGGCCCATCAAGAAAGATAAGCTGTTCTTCTTCGCCGGCTACGAAGGCGAGCGTTTCCGGACCGAGTCCGCGGCGGAATATACCATTGAGACGCCGGCGTGGCGGCAGGCCGTCAGCAATGCGCTTCCCAACTCGGTGGCGGCGCTGCTCTATAAGGACTTTCCGGGCCCCGACGTCCAACCAGGAATGGAATCCTACACGGTGGAGGACGTGGTCAATCAGACGGCCTACGATGATCTCGGAGCGCCCGTTGGCGACGCCTATGCCGATGGCACGATGCTTTCCAACGCGTTCATGTCATACACCGATCCTTGTTTTCTGAATTATTGGAACTACATCGGCTCCCCCGCCTTTCCGGGAGGCCCGGCTTGGGGGGATGCACAGCGTGCTGCAAACACGTTCGCCAGTCTCCTGGGCGTCACGGCGGAGGAGAGCGCGCAGATTCAGGCCAACATCAATGCTGCCTGCCCTGGCATGGGTCTCGTGGCGCCTGGGGTGCAGGCCGGATCCATTGCCCGCGACGCCGGGATGCTGGG
>CAZBWJ010000041.1:0-30063 GCA_964495535.1 uncultured Acidobacteriota bacterium
CAGGACGTATTCCACCGGGCGGGCGCGAATGGCTTCCTTCACGGCGTTGATGCCGAAAAGCACGTTGAGCTGAGTTTCGGAGCCGCGCTTCGACATGGTGTGCCCGATTCTGCTCTTGTAGGGGCGGACATATGTGTCCGGCCTCGGGCAGACGCGAGGTCTGCCCCCACTCCCCGCAATCCCGCCCTGCGTCGCCACTCTTGGCACCCGAATCATCCGCAGACATCAAGCGGCGATGTCTGCACCAGCCCCGATGCGCCACCTACTGGCACCCGTCAGGGCGTCCCCACCAGCGAATTGCTGGGCCATTCCCATGCAAGGGATCCATCTGGATTGATAATCGCAACGCAACTGAAGTGTTGCAGTTCTAGAGTCATTGCTCCCACTTCATTCGCCCACGGTATTCCAGGTGTAATCGAATCGACGAGAAGAAGAACCCAACGATCAAACTTGTGTGCGAGCTTTCTGGCCTTGGTGATTTTCTCTTTCAATGCCAGTTGAATGTTGTCTCGATAAATCTCAGCAACCAGTCCACCGGACTCACCATCGTTTTCGAACCCTGAGACAAAAGCCTTTCCATGTGCAACGCTGGCTGGAATGAGTTCAGCCGTTACCCCACTTGCCGTGATTGTCTGCCTCGCTCTCGAGCCACCTGAGTAATGAAGGCGCGCCTTGTTAGCCAGTTCCCTAGCTATTCTCCCCGGCTTAGCACGTAGCGGGCGTGAATATTTCAGCCCCACGTAAAAGGAGCCCGTTTCCGCAGAAAATGGAATTTTCTCAAGCTCCCCAAACACCGCTCTATTGAGTGAAAAGCTGGTCTTTTCGAGTCCTTCTGCCTTTCCGTCTTTGTTTATGAAGTTCTCGTTCAGCCTCCGCACCTCGAATGCAGCCTTATGGATGCAGAAGTCTGGGGGAGCACCTTTCCCACGGGGCTCATAAATCGGGTCTATCTCGAAATATCTTTTCAGGAAGGTCTCTGCAATTTTTTCTTCGTGCTTCATACGATGTCCCCGTTGTCGATACCGCCCTAACGGTCGTCTATCCTGACCTGCCAGTGGCGCCGGACTCCGAGCAACGCAGTCACCTTCTTCCGCACAGAGTCATCCGCAGACATCAAGAACGATGTATGCGCCACCCACGTCACCGGCGCTAGGGCTCTTGGCTCGCGCCCAGGGCTTCGAGGTCGGCTTTGTCTTGGGCCCGCCCGGTCAGCCTTTTGTTTAGAATCAGCGCCTCACGACCGATGAAACTCACGCGGGTTGCTCCCACGACGGCCTCGACTCGGCCGGCCCACACCTCGTCAAAGGTCACGCCGGTGAGGGAGGTGAGAATGTCGATGCGGTTGGGCGGGACACCTAACTGAATCACGCGGTAGGCATCCGCAAAATCGGCGGCTTTCAATCCCAGCCCGGCGAATCCAAACTCTCCCAGCGCCGCTTCCAACCGCTGGGCGTTATCCGGGGAGTTGCGGACCAGGACGTCCAGGTCCCCGGTATAGCGCGGAAATCCGTGGTGGGCCAGCGCCACCGCGCCTACGACCACATACTCAACCCCGTGAGAGTTGAGCGATTCGATAAACGCGCGCCAGTCTTCCGGAAGTGGCATCGCTCTCCTTGTGCGCCATCGCCCGAAGCTGGAACAAAATCTCCAACCGTTCCGCCGGCGAAAGTCGTCGGTAATAGTCGCGCGTCGCGGCTTCAGCCTCGCGGAAGGTTCGGAACTTGGCGACCACCGGCTGCATCCCCTTATTTTATCCCCTGACGCGCGGAAGCCCTACGGCAAAACGTACAAGACCACCTGCGGCTGCAATGGTCCAGGCCAAAGATCAGTGACGAGTGACAAGTGAGGAGTGACGAGCGAAAGCAGGGGCTAGGGACTAGGTGCTAGGGGCTGGGGAAGCACGCTGCCGCGAACTCGCGCAGCCGGTCGGCTACGCTCTTCACGTGTCGCGCCAGCGGGAGCTTTGCGCCCGCCTCGAAAATGGGAATCAACTTCTCCAGTTCCGGCCCCGAGACCGCGCCCGTCAGCGCCACGCGGAGGGGATGGAACAACTCCTTGCCCTTTTTCCCCGTTTCCTTCTGCACGCTCTTCGCAATGTCCCGGAACCGTTCGTAGGTCAGCTCACCGCCCGCTGCATCCGCCGCCAGCACTCTGGGGACAAATGCCTTCAAGACGTCGCGCGACGCCGCCTCCCCAGCAACGTGACGCGTTTCCTCACCGCGCACGACGCCGTCCGCGTCGTACTCGAAGATTAGCCGCACAGCAGCCGGGAGCTGGCTCAGGTGGTCCAAGTTCTTTAGCACCGCGTCGAGAACGCGCTCGAGCCAAGCGAGCGTCGGCGCATCCACGGGCTGCGCGAGATATCCGGCGCGCAGCAGGAAGGGCACGCTCAATTCCACCAGCCGCCGCGGCTCCGACGCCTTCATGTAGTGACGGTTCATCCAGTGGAGCTTTTCCGAGTCGAACACGGCAGGGCTCTTGATGACGCGCTCGAGCGAGAACTCCGCCACCAGTTGTTCCGGACTCAGGATTTCTGTGGTGCCATCCGCGGGCGACCAGCCGAGCAGCGCTAGATAGTTCCTCAAGGCCTCGGGAAGAATTCCCATCTCGCGGAAGTTCTGGAGCGAGGTGGCGCCGTGACGCTTCGAGAGCCGCGCGCGGTCCGGGCCGAGGATGGTGGAAAGGTGGGCGAATTCGGGCGGTTGCCAATCGAAGGCGCGGTAGAGGGCAAGCTGGCGCGGCGTGTTCGAGATGTGGTCGTCGCCGCGAATGACGTGGGTGATCTCCATGCGGTGGTCGTCAATCACTACGGCGTAGTTGTACGCCGGATGCCCGTCAGAACGCAGGAGGATAGGATCGCCGATGACCTCGCTCGAAAAAGTCGTGGGGCCGTGGACGAGATCCTGCCAGGCAAAGGACCCGTCCACGATTTTCAGGCGCACGGCCGCCGCCTCACCTGCCGCGCGCCTGGCCTCGGCCTCCTGGCGCGAGAGCTTCTGGCAGCGCCCGGAATACTTCGGCTGGCGACCCGCCTTCAGCGCGTCCTGACGCTCCGCTTCAAGCTGCTCCGCCGAGCAGAAGCAGTAGTAGGCGCGGCCCTCGTCAATCAGTTGCTGTGCGTAGCGCCGATAAAGCTCCAGCCGCTCCGACTGGCGGTAGGGCGCGAACGGTCCGCCGACGTCCGGGCCTTCGTCCCAGTCGAGGCCGAACCAGCGCAAATCCTCAAGGAGTTGCGTCTCGTACTCCTCTTTGGAACGCTCGATGTCCGTGTCTTCAATGCGCAACACCAACACGCCGCCCTGATGCCGCGCGAAGAGCCAGTTGAAAAGCGCCGTGCGCGCGTTCCCCACGTGAACGTAACCCGTCGGGCTGGGAGCGAATCGAACTCGGACTTTGGACATAGCGCGAGGGCCTTCTCCTCCAGGTTAACATAGCACACGCGGGGCGCAGCGGTGTGGTCGTCTGTTTTACCCGCCAGTGCGCTTTGGGCAGAAGTTTGAGGACCCGGTCGAGGGAACCGCCTCGGGCAGGAAGATTTCGCTTCATTTGTGGCAGATAGGCACAAGTGACGCCAAGGAAAGGCTTCGTTCTGCACGCCCCGCCGACCGGCCTGACACGAGACGCCGCGCCAGAGCTGCCAGCCGCTATTTCGTGCTGGGCTGGAGTGCAGGCAGCCAATCGGAAAGGCAAGAGAGACTCGAATAGTCGGTGCGGTCAACTCGCAAGGGGGTGATGGAAATCTCGTGGGCGCGGATGGCAGCGTAGTCAGAATCGGGCTCAGCGATTTCTGGCCGGGTAGTCTCGTCGAGCCAGTAATAGGGGCGGCCGCGCGGGTCCTGCTTCTCGTGCACCACGTTCTGCGAGATCTTCTGGCTCTGCCGGGTGATGCGGACGCCGCGTACTTCGCCGCGCGGGATGTTCACGTTCAGCATGATGCCCGGCGGCAATCCGTCGGCCAGGACTTTGGCAGCCAGTCGCCCGGCGAAGGCAGCGGCCAGGGAAAAGTCCAGATACTTGCGCGTGGCAAGCGAAATCGCAAAGGAAGGCACGCCGTGCAGGGCCGCTTCCATGGCGGCGGCGACGGTGCCGGAATAGATGACGTTTTCGCCCAAATTGCCGCCGGGATTGATGCCTGAAACCACCAGCTCCGGCTTCGCGGGCAGCAGGCGATAGATGGCCAGAACCACCGCGTCAGCCGGAGTGCCCGTGACCGCGTAGTGGCGCTCGTCGAAGGCATAGACCCGCAGCGGCGTGTGCACGCTGATGGACTGGCTGGTGGCGCTCATCTCCCGGTCGGGCGCCACCACCGTCACCTCGCCCAGCGAGGCCAGACTGCGTTCGAGAGCCTTCAAGCCCTCGGCATGGATGCCGTCATCGTTGGTGACGAGGATTCGCTTTGTTCCCATGCTGGGCCGGAAAGGAGAAAATCGGGGCGAGAGGATTTGAACCTCCGACCTCTTGGTCCCTAAATAAGCTAATAACACGTATCTTGCTGGCCCGTCTAGCTTTTTCCTGCGCCTAGCATGGCGGTTTTGCATGGTATTCGACGGTTTTTGTTCCCAAGTTGTTCCCAATCCCCATGCGACCGCGAGAAGGGTCTCTTGCCCCCTGCCCGGCTTGATGGCGGTCCTGCTTAACCCGCGATCAGGCTAAGGGAGCATAAGTGTGCGTTACCGGGGCACGCGTCGGTCGTGGGCACGCACCTAGCCCGGATTTCTCACCGCGGATGTGATGGGGCGGTGTGTTCGCGTTTCTTGGGGTGAAAGAGCGGCCGGGTAGGCAAGGGAGACGGTACGGGGGCGAGGCAACGGCTCTTCGGACCGCATCGAGGCGCAGTTCTGGCAGGAGCGCGGACACCGGTCCCTGCCGGGCCCTGGGCGCGCTTGGGCAAAATCTCCCTTGACCAGGCTCAGCAGCGCAGCGGGGGCCAGGAGGGGCGTAGATACGTTTAGAGCACGCGGCTGAAGGTCTCGGTATCCAAAGGGGTCCTGAGAAATCTTAGCGCGCCTGGCGTGCGTAGCGGCTACTTCGACGAGGTCCACTGAAGAACCTTGGCCCAGATGGCCCCGCTGAGACCTTCATTTCTACTAAACATCATTGCATCCACTGGAATCAGATCAGGGCGATCTGCCCGGTCTCTGGAAAGTCCAGTCTGTGGTTCATTTGCGGTGTTTAGCTGATATCCGTTGCTTTAGAGAACTATCCGGACTGTTTCTACAAGGTCCCCCATCGTCCTCGAGGGCTAAGGTTTTTTCAGCATTGCTCATGATGCCTTCCGAGCGAGGATTGATTTACCCTGAGCCAACTCCTCAAGCGTCTCTTGGCTCAGCATTTCCTCGGCTACCTTCTTCGGTACTAACCCCAGTGCAAAAGCCACCCCGTAAAGGATGGCTTCAGGTCGTGGAGGGCAACCCGGGATGTAAAAATCAACCGGAATTACTTTGTCTGCACCACCCAAGACGTTGTAACTGTCGAACCAGGAACCTCCGCCCGTTGCGCATGAACCAATAGCGAACGTGAGCTTCGGATTGGGAACAGCTTCCACTAATCTCCTTAGCGCCGGCGCAACTTGCCGTGTGACGGGGCCGCAAATTAAGAGTACGTCTGCGTGCCGGGGGGATCCTACTAGCTTGATCCCGAAACGCTCGACATCATAGTAAGGAGTGAGAGTATTGATGACTTCTATATCGCATCCGTTGCACGCCCCGGCGTTGGCGTGATACACCCAAAGCGCTCTGCCAAAGGCCTTTTTGCATAGTTCTTTCAACATGATGGCACCTCAGCCAAATAGATCAACCACGACCGGCTGACTGGCAGGCAAATGCACAAGGTCAATCGCAGAGTGAAAAAGGCGAGATTTCCCACCACAGAAGTTCTCTCCGTCGGTCGAAGAATCGCCTCTCGTCTTTTGCATCCTGCAAGTTGCGTTTCGCATATCGTGACGAACGACAGATAGATACAATCGAGTTACCTGGCCAGGGTTGCCAAGACCGCCGCCGCACGATCCAGCAGCGGGTATGGTGCTTGGGGGTAAACGCCGAGTAATACGCATATTGCCGCCAAAGCCACCATGGGCACCCACATGAGCGCCGGCACCTCCCTCACACTTAACTCGGGGGTGCCGCTTGAGCGCCGGTCTCCCCAAAACACTCTGTACCCAGCGCGAACCATAACGGCCATGGTCAAAATACTGGCCAGGATGGCAATGACTGCCGCCCACCACAGCCCGGCCCTGGCCAGGGCCAGATATACCGTCAGCTTGCTCCAGAATCCGTTGAGCGGCGGGAAGCCCGCAATCGCCAATGCTCCCAAAAAGAAACAGGCGCTTGTGATGGGCATACGATTTCTGAGCCCGCCGAGTTCGCTTATTCGCCGGGCGCCGGTGGCATAGATCACCGCCCCCACGCACATGAACAACAGCGATTTGTAAAGCGCGTGGTTGAGCAGGTGAAAAAGGCCGCCGTAGCATCCCAGATAAGTCCCTAGACCGACTCCCACCAGTACGTAGCCCATCTGGCTTACAGATGAATAAGCCAGCAACCGCTTGAGGTCATCTTGGGTCAAAGCCAAGATGATGCCGAGCAGCATCGTGAAAGCCCCCAACGCCACCAGGAAGACCGTCACCTGAGGCCAGGCCGGGTAGAATATGCTCACCGTGCGGGCCATGGCATAAAGCGCCATTTTTATCATCACGCCCGACAACAACACGCTAATCGGTGTCGGTGCCTCTGCGTGCGCGTCAGGCAGCCAGGGATGGAACGGCGCAATCCCGGCTTTAGTCCCGAATCCGATCACCAGAAAAGCAATCGCAATCGCCGCCGTGCCGCCCGGTATGAATTGCACCACGTTCCGCACATCGCTTATAAGCAGAGCGCTCGCTCCTCCGAGACGTTTCGTAGCGGCGGCGGCTGCGTAAACCAGTACGCAGCCGAACAAAGCGAAGGTAATTCCAATGGTTAGTAACATGAGGTACTTGTAGCCTGCTTCAAGCGCGCGCCGATCCCAATAGAAGGCTACGAGGAGGCCGGAGGTGAGGGTGGTAGCTTCAATTGCGACGTAGAGCATTATCACGTTATTGGTAACGCATCCCCACAACATCGTTCCGAGAAACCACATTAGGAGGCCATAGAATGTACGCATCCGGCGCTCGCCGATGTCTTCACCTACTCGTTGAGCGAGGTAGCGTACAGAGTAAACGGAGGCGAGCAGTCCGATACCTCCAATCATGACTACCATCAACGCGCTCAAAGCATCGACGCGCAGCTCATTACGCCACGTCGTGAGCACAACGCCGCCCAGGGCCCTGTATGCCATCCAAGCGCCCACGCCGGTGACCAGGGCTGCGGTCAGAACGGATAACCACTGTTGAAAGGCGCCACCCATTCGTCGCGCCAGGAACACTATCGTCCCGGCCAACATCGGCAAAAGGAATACAATCGCGGGGAGAATTGATCCCTGTACCAGTACCTGTCCTCCCATACCTACATCCCCTGCACCAGCCCTTTCATCATGTTCACCACCTTAATTCCCGTAGCTTAAACGTATCCGTCGATCCAAACTCCTGCCGTACTCCCCCTATCACGTACAGGAGAAGGAAAACTGTCACCACAACTTCAGTTGCAACCCCGAAGAGCGCAGTTTCTGGCAACTCGGGAGCCAAGCTCACCAAGCTCAGGTGTACGCCGTTTTCGAGCAGGCAGAGCCCAATCACGGTTTTGATCGCATCCCGTCGCGTCAGCACGGCATACAAGCCAAGAGCAAAAACCGTGGACGCCACTGCCAAATTCGTTCTGAAGACCCCGAGCTGCGCCATCTCAGTTGGCGCCAGAACTGTCACCTGACCGTGGGTAAGACGGAAGAAGCCCAACATCAGCAAGGCCGCGACAATGACCGACGGGCCAAAGCCAATTACCGGCTTTAATTCGCGGTCATCCGTGCCACGGATCGACCGGAAAAGGAACCAGGGGGTAAGAATCGCCTTGGTAACCAGTGCGGTGGCAGCCCACCAGTACAGAGCCTTGTTGACCGTCGCAAACCCGAGGAGCAGACCTACGATCAGGAGAGCCTGACAGAGGTAGGCGACGACCGCAAACTTGAGCCTCCGCATTTCCACCGCCGCCACCGACGTGATTACCATGATCAGGCTCAGGGTCTCGATCAAACTTGTGGGTAGCGCTTCCGGATTCATGGCGAAATCCCGGTTAACAAAAGAGTGGATATAGACGTCGAGACAAGCGCAAACGCAGAGGAATTGCGATTAAGTCCATTTCGACGATCCCCATGATCGGTGCCCCTGGATCAAAGGAGCCATTCGGAGAATCGATATACTGGTAAACCTGGTTCACGCTCTCCCTCCCTCCAGACCATCCCGGAAACCTGTTTTCATCATCCGCTCAAGCGGCGTGGGAGGGGGGAAACACCTGCCGCACCTTTGGCATGGTCCCATGAAAACCTCCAGCCGCATGTACATGTCCTGTGGAATGTCCGTGGCGGTTTCGAATTGTTGGCTGAGGCGGATCGCTTTCTCGGGGCAAACTTCCTCGCACTTGCCACAATAGGTGCACCTGCGCCAGAAGAACTCGAGCACCCTCTTGTGCTGTTCGTTGTCAGATACCACAATCGCCGCGGCCGGGCAGACGTTTGCGCAGCCGCCACATCCGAAGCACAGGTCCGTGTCGACGGTGATCTTGCCGCGGAACCCGGGTTTTGGCTCCCGGGGCGCAAAAGGGTACCCGAGAGTCACGCGCCCGGCTTTCAGGCAAATCAGTGCTTCGCGCAGCTTACTCAGCAGCACCGCAACCTCCTATTTTCCAATCACCGCAAACGCCAGAGCGGCGAGCGACGAAAACGCCACGCGCATAAAATAACCCATGGCCTGATCGATGCGGAGCCTCGGATTTACGACATCAATAACCGCGACAAGCATGAGGACGACCAGCACTTTCACGATAGTCATGGTCAGATCAAGCAGAGCAATTCCCAGGCGAGGCCAAGGAAAGAACACTTCCACCAGCAAGAAAGCGAGGACAAGCTGCTTCGTCCACATGGCCCAGCGGAAAAGCGCGAGTCGCGGGCCGCTCTGCTCCACCAGTGGCCCTCCCATGATTTCCTGGTCAGCCTCGGCAATATCGAAGGGCAATTTGCCTGCCTGCGCCTGCAGCGCGAGGAAAAACGCCACGCCGCCTATCGCCATACTGATGCTGGGTCCGTTCTGCACCTGCCAGTTGAGAATGCCGTCCAGGGCCAGGGTCCTTGCCTTGAACGCACCCACGGAGAGTGCAATGGCCAGGATTGGCTCTACAGATAGAAGCAGCATCATTTCGCGCGAGCTCCCAATGGAGGCGTAGGGGCTCGCGCTGGCAAACCCGGTCAACATGATCAGTACAGCGCTCATGGCTGCTACATAGAGCACGACGATCATATCGCCGGCGAATGCCAGCGGTGCGGTAGTGCCCATCGGGATCAGCGTGGCGAGAAGCAGCAGCGAACCTAGGGTGAATGCCGGGAGGCTCGCGTAGACGACCCCGCCAGTGCTTCGAAGATCCTCTTTGCCCAGGAGCTTCAATAGATCCCAATATGGTTGCGTGATGGGGGGCCCAATTCGAGAGTGGATCGCGGCTCGGAGCTTGCGCATGATGCCTTCGCAAAGCGGGGATAAGAACAGAGCGAGCACCACGTTCAGCAAGCACGGCAGAAATACGGCAACAAACCAAGCCGTCATCGCGTTCCTCCGCGGCAGACCTTTCCTCGGGAGATCTCAAGAAGTTCAGCGTGGGAATAAATCCTAACTTCCTTGGTCCTTCGATCGATTGTCTCGAGGCGCTCGGTACATGAGAAGCACGGGTCCAGGCTCCCAAGGGTAATCGGTACGTCCGCTATAGTTCCGTTCAAGACCGTGGCCGGCAGCGCCTGCAGGTTCGCATAGGTTGGGGCACGCACTCTCCACCGATACGGTCGGTTATCACCCCCCGTCATTACAAAGTGGACTGCCTCGCCCCTCGGTGCCTCCACCACCGACACCCCTACTCTACCCAGCGGTATTTCCTCCTTGATCTCTGCGCAGATCGGACCATCGGGGATTGCCGACAGCGCCTCGCGCACCAGCCGAATTGATTCCAGCAGCTCGCTAACTCGCACGACCACCCGGGCCCAGGTATCACCCGCATCTTGCACGGCAATCCGAGGGGGCACCTCGTCGTACGCCGCATAGGGGTGGTCAATCCGTGCATCGATGGCAAGCCCGGAAGCCCTGGCAGGTGGGCCAACGACGCAGATTTTCTTGGCCCATTCGTTCGTCAATACCCCAACTCCCTTAGTCCTCGCATGCAACGTGGTGTCTCCAACGATCGCATTTCGAACTGCTATTGCCTCCTTTCCCACCTCTGCGAGCGTCTCTACGAGTTTTGGCTTCACGTGATTTGGAAGATCGCGCCTTAGCCCGCCCACAGTATTCATGCCGTATGTCTTGCGGTTTCCGGAGATCTCCTCACAAATCCACATCACTGGCTCACGAATCCGCCAAGTCTGCATAAGCACCGTGTCGAAACCGATGATGTGCCCTGCAATACCCAACCAGAGCAGATGCGAGTGGATGCGTTCAAGCTCCAGCATGATCGTTCGGATGTATCTGCCCCTGCGCGGCACCTCAATGCCTGCAGCCTTCTCGACCGCCTGGCAATAGCACGTCGAATGGACGAATCCGCAAATCCCGCATATTCTCTCGGCCAGGTAGGGGATCTCGTTGTAGGTCAAAACGCTGTCGCCGAGCTTTTCGATTCCCCGGTGGTTGTAGAAGACGCGAGTGTCGCATCCCACGATCGTCTCGCCTTCCACGAACAAGCGCCAGTGGGCGGGTTCCTCCAGGACAGGGAAGAAAGGTCCCATCGGCAACACACTTGCGCCTGCTGGGGGTTCACGCAGTTGCGGGCGCACATTATCAGCAGGTGGAGGCCGGAAGTTGTAAGGAAAATCTCTTCGTAGTGGATAGGTGCCCTCAGGCCAGTCGTCTGCCAGGAGCAACCGGCGTGGATCCGGATGGCCTTCTGGATGGACTCCAACAGCATCTCGGAATTCGCGCTCTGCCCAATCTGCGCCCGGGACGACTTGGGTGATCGACTCAATCCGCAGGTCACTTTCGGAAATGGCGGATTCGAGCAGAACGTAGAGATGCTCACGGTCCAGAGAAAAAAGATGCAGGATGGCGAAGTCGCCCGTGAGGGGTCTCTTATCAGTCCCCACCGAAATCATGAAGCGCGCTTGTAGCTCGTTGACCAGCCCATCCACAACGGCTCGCATTGCCCTCTTATCGATCGCAAAATGGAGGGTATCGGCATGAGGTTGCGTTGCTGACATGAGGGCACCGTCGCTGCGTGCAGCTGCTACTTCCTTAACCCTCGTAATGGCCGCCTGATCTACATTATTCATGGCCATCTCCTCAGCCAGCCACCAGCAGCATGATAGCCGCCACGACGATGGCGCCAATCACTATCCACAGAAGATAGATCTGCGGCGTTCCTACGTGCGTTCTACTAACCTGATCCGCGGCCGTCTCAATAACTTTGACCGTCGGTGCATACAGCCACCGGTCGAAGTCGAGCAGGCGGCGGATCGGAGCCGGGAATTTCGGTACATGCACTCTTCCGCTTGGATAAATGCCCTGAAACACGTGTTTGAATGGCAGGTAGAAGCTGCTGGCCGGGTAACGCACCGCCGCCGAGGTGTGTTCCTCCCCGCAGTACCAGACCGGCACTGTCCTCACCTGGGCTCCGCCCGCACGCTGGATGCCATAGCAGATCAACGCCAGGATTGCCAGGGCTGCCAGAATGGCGAGGGGCGACCAGAATGCGACCGGTGATCCATCGGTCAGCACGAGGCCACCCCATATCCTGCTCGCGTCCACAGCCGATGCCGGGATGGCAGTAACACCCTCGATGGCATGTCCGATGAAACGCAACGCGAGTTGTGGAAAGATGCCGAGCAGTATGCAGAGCGCGGCAAGCACAACCTGGGGCACGACCATTGATATTGGCACTTCCTGCACTCTGCCGCTCTCATCAGCCCTGCCGAGAAAGACCGATCCGAGCACCGACAAGAATGCAGCGAGCGTGGCGAGCGAAATGAACAGCGCTATGAGACCCAGCACCAGGAAGAACGGGAATCGCATTCCGGCCAATATGCACCCGGCGATGATTAGCCACTTGCTAGCGAACCCGTTAAAGGGCGGCACTCCCGCAATGCTCAACGATGCGATGGCCGTCGTGCCGGTTGTATACGGCATAAAACCAGCCAGGCCGCCCAACTTGTCCATGTCGCGTTTGCCGGTCCGGTAAAGCACCGACCCTGCTCCGAGGAACAAGCACGACTTGAAGCACGCGTGGTTCATAGCGTGGAAAATCGCACCCGCCAGAGCAATTGAGGCTAGAGCTGGATACATCTGAAGACAATAGACCCCGACGCCTAGCCCGAGGCAGATATAACCGATTTGCGCGATTGTGCTGAAGGCCATCAGCCGCTTGGTGTCGACCTGCCGGACTGCGGTCAGATTTCCAACGAAAAGCGATCCCGTACCGGCTAGTGCCAGAAACATCCCCCAGAGCCTCAGCGACGGCGAGGCTACCAGCAAAGAGCAGAAGAGGCGAACCAACCCATATATTCCAAGTTTCACCAGTGCACCCGAGAGCGCGGCGCTCATGCCTGAAGGCGCAACAGGATGTGCATCGGGGAGCCAGTCTCCCATGGGCAGGATTCCCGCTTTTGTGGCAAATCCCAAGAAGAAGAGGAGGATGATTAGGTGACCTAGGAACGGTCGAGTGTTTAGTAGCTCGGCCAGAGTCTGCCTGATTGCATCGAAATGAAACGAGCCTGACGTCCTCCAAAGCAGTAGTGCAGCTGCAACCATGCACAGCGTGGCGCCGTGGGTGATGATGAAATACTTCAGGCCCGCCCGCTGGCTCGCCGCGCTCTCACTCTCGAACGTCACGAGGAAGTACGACGTCAGCGTCATCGACTCCCAGAACACAAGGAAAAACAGGAAGTCGCTGGAGACGAGAACCCCGATCATGCTGGCGACGCATAGGAGAAGAACCGGAAAGAACTTCGCGACCTTATCGCGCACGTAGTGCTCCATGTACCGGATGGAGTACAGCGTGCTCATGAGTGCAACCAAGGTGACGATAGCAAGGAAGATCGCGCTTAATGGATCGACCCGCAGCGCGAGACCAGAGCCCAGTTGGGGCAACGAAAGGATCGTATGTTCGTACGATACTCCTGTGAATGCGCCAGCCACAGCCAGCCCGGCGCTCAGAGAGGATGCGCTAACGAAGGCGAAGCTAACCCAACCACATAGCTTCCGCTTGCGCGCTAGGAGCAGGCTTACCAGTGATCCGACGATCAGGATTACGATGCTGGCTTCGACTTGGCGAACCGCATTGATCATTCTATTTCCCCATCAACTGCACTAATGGCATGCCAATGAGTGGGGCTGCTACACAGCCAATCATCAGGATTATCAGAGTGGCGCTCATTGGCCAAGGTGGATCGCTGTGGACTTGAGCCACCGGCGTGGGAGCGCCCAGAAAGATTTTTTGCGCGATGTAGAGCATCCAAGCAAATGACACCAAAGTCTCGCCAAGGATGAGAGTGAGGATTAGCGGCCCGATTGCACCGTGAAGACGCACCACGCCCGAAAGGATCATGAACTTGCTCCAGAAGCAGGCCAGCGGCGGGACTCCGGTGACACTCAGCAGCCCAATGAAAAATGCGGTCGCCGTGAGTGGCATGCTTCTTCCCAGGCCGCGCAGTGCCGATATGCTGCGGGTCCCGGTGACATAGGCTATGGCGCCCGCGCAAAAGAACAGGGTCGCCTTGCTGTAACCGTGGCAGATGATGTGCAAGACGCCGCCCCGGAAACCTGTGGTCGATCCAAGACCGCCTACGGCGATGCCGAGCAGCACGTAGCCGAGATGAGCGATGGTCGAGTAGGCCAGCAACCGCTTCAGGTCGTCCTGTACGAAATAAAAGGAGAGAGCGACGAAAATCGTGAGCAGCGCCATGCCGGCCATGAGAAGGGAGATCCCGGGTGGAATCGCCCATCCGCTGCTCACCGTCCTGGCCATCAGGTAGACGCCCGCTTTGACCATCGCTGCGGCGTGGAGGTAAGCACTGATAGGAGTCGGAGCTTCCATGGCATCAGGCAGCCACGTTTGCATGGGGACCTGGGCCGCCTTCGCCCATGCTGCAATCATGAGAAAGAGCAGAACCCATGACCTCGAACCATCGGACAACACGCCCAGAGCGGAAAAATCAAATGAGCTTGTACGAACGAAAAGAATAAGAATCGCCAATAGAAAGAAGGCACTGCCGACGTGGGTCATCAATAGAGCTTTAAACCCGGCGCGCAAGCTTCGCTCGTTCTGGTGAAAAGAGATCAGCGCCCATGAACACAAAGTCGTCAGTTCCCAGAAGACGAAGAACTGCAGAAAATTAGGTGAAATTGCCACCCCTACCATGCTGCCGATGAACAATAGCAGCCAGAAATAGTACCGGCCGTAATGCTCACTTCCCACCGGATGCTCTCGGTTTTTGTCGGTAAGGTAGGAGGTCGAATAGAGGACGGTGAGCAATCCGATAGGCACCACGACCAGCAGCATCAAGGAAGCTAATGGATCGACAAGAACTCCAAAAATAGGTGCATCCACGATGCCGTGCAACCATGGAAGATACCCCAACATTTTGGTGTAGGAGGCGCCGTAGGTGGACAACGTGAGCCACACAGCCAGGCCTGCTGCAACGGCGGCAATGACCACGGCAGCGGGGCGCGCACCTCTTTTCAAAGCTACGCACAAAAGGGCTCCTGCCGCGGGCAGGATCAGGATTAGGACGGCAACTGAGGCGATCAAGCGGGCACCTTTCTTCTCAATGGATCGGTGAATACGACCTGAGCAGGCATCCGCGCCATTTGGAGAACACTGTTCAGCGCGTCGGCGATACGCGCGACGCTCGAAGAGACCTCATCGCTCATAGGCTCCAAGAAACCCGTTTGGCGTGGCTGAATGCCGATCAGAAATATGCGGGCATTGGTCTCCCGCTCGAGGTAGTTCATCAGCAGGCACATTGGCACGCGGTGCGTACTCGGCCAGTAACCAGCCATTTGATCCTTATCCAAAAGGGCGATCGAGCCAGGTGCAGAATCCAGATCAACTGAATCAATCAGCACCACGGTGTCGGGCCGATGATTCACGACCAGGCACAAGTAGTCCTCTGGAACATCCTGGGCGTCGATGACGCGTACACCGGGCGCATCCCTGATCTGTCGGGCCACGAGGCTCCCGGCGGCGTCGTCGCCACGGCATGGATTGCCAATGCCCATGATTACCACGTTGCCTTGAATCCGCGCCGCAAGTTGTTCCTGTAAATTCATATTGCCGGCTCACAGGGATGAACAAGCATCTCTCTATTCCACCAACTCCCGGATCTGCTTATAGTTGAAAACCGGTCCGTCGCGGCATACATAGCGATGGCCAATGGCGCAGTGGTTACACTTGCCGATACCGCACTGCATCATGCGTTCCAATGTGGATATAACCGCCTCTTCTTTGAATCCGCGCACGAAGAGGTCCTGGACGACGAACTTGATCATGATCGGCGGGCCACAAACGTACGCAAGAGTGGATTCCGGGCGAAGGGTTGTCTTTTCGAACAAGACCGGCACCATGCCCACATTTCCGGTCCAACCAGGCTCAGCCCGGTCCACCGTAACGTGGAATTCCACGTCGGAGCGCTTTGCCCACTCCTTGAGTTCATCCTTGTAAACCAGGTCAGTGGGCGTCCGAGCGCCGTACAGGATGGTCACTTTACCGAAGCGGTCGCGCTCATCGAGGACATTCCAAATCAAGCTGCGCAGCGGTGGCAGCCCAATGCCGCCGCCGACAAATAGCAAGTCTTTGCCACGTGCTCCTTCCACGTCGAACCCGTTGCCGAATGGACCGCGTATGCCGACCTCGTCGCCATTTCCAAGCCTGTGCAACGCATCGGTCAACTGTCCGGTGCGTCTGACAGTAGTTTGCAGCGCTTCTGGCCGAGTCGGGCTTGAGGCCATGCAAAACGGAGCTTCTCCGTAGCCGAACACCGAAAGTTCCAGGAATTGTCCAGGAAGGAACTGGAAATTCTTGGAGCCCTTCAACTCGCGGAAACGTAATGTAAACGTCTTGGTGTCAGGCGTCTCGTCCCGCACCTCGATTATGCGTGCAATAGATGGAAGGAAGACATCATCCATGCCATTCCCTCTTCCTGATTGCACTGACAACTGCAGGCATATGCGCGCTACCGAGACACACCTTGATGCACCGCCCGCAGCCAACGCACCCAACCATGCCGTCGCGCACGTAGTACTGCGCACTCACTTTGTGGAAGAAACGGCGCTTCATCCGCTCCTTTCGATGCTCGCGCGGGTTATGTCCCGAAGCTTCAAGCGTGAAGGCAGCGTACTGGCAGGAATCCCACGTACGGCAGCGAATCCAGTTGCCATCCCGAACGCGATCCCTGACGTTGAAGCAGTAACATGTCGGGCAAATCAGACTGCACCCGCCGCATTCCAGGCACCAGTCGCTTATCTTCTCCCAAAGCACGTCTTCCACACGCCGGGTCGAAATGCGCCTCATGGCCGAAGCAAAATGGCACGTCTCCTGCCCAAAACGGTTTCTCGCCGCTATCTCAAGCCTTTTTCGCAGAGAGATTTCACCTTCTGCAGCTGTACGGAAGAGGTCTGCCGCATTCGAGACTGCAGCTTTACCCTTTTCACTACCAACTTCGACAAGGTAGTTCTCACCCAGATCTGTCAATTGAATGTCATAACCGCCACTCAAAAAGGGGCCTGCGTCAGAACATACACAGAAGCCCAGTGGGCACGGAGCGCTGCATGTCAGGCTGATGACCGTGAGGCTGTTGGCACGGCGAAGGTACGAAGCATCCGCGGGTTCCATTTCGTGCATTCGCGTCAGAAATGCGATTCCTTTGACATCACAGCTGCGTACGTTGAAGAGGAAGCGGCGGGTATCATCGTAGATCGGCTCAACTTCGTGGCGTTGACCATTGCGCCTAATCGTAACAATGGGGTCGGTTTGAGGCAGCACGAATTGCTTTGGCGGGTGAAGTGGATTCTCGAAGTCCCATAGCACCTGCGCTGGGGAACTGATCGTCGAGAAGGCGACGTCCCCGCAATGTCCGGCAACTGGAGCGATGACCTCTCCAGTCTCTAATAGCTTCTCCAGCCATTTCTTTATTTCTTGCTTTTGTATTGTAAGAACAATGGGCTGCATCTCACGCCCGCTCGACCTTCACGGCCGTTACACTGTGTGTGCACAACACGTTGGCGACATGATCGCGGAACGCGTAAGGGACAAGGAGCACACCGGGCTTGAGATCCGTCCTTACCTGAATTGGAACCACGGCATCTCCATGGACTGAGGTCAACTTGACCTGCCATCCTGCACGCACACCGAGCTCGTCCGCATCCTGCTGGCACATTTCGACGAAGCCATTGGGAAAGAGCTTTCGCTGTGATTGATAGTCTCGACTCAAGGTCGGCGAAAACGAAACGAGCGGGTCGCGACCCCAGTCAAAAGCACCATCACGTGCCAACACCTGTGGGCGCTCAGCAGATGTCAGCGCTGCCACGCCAGTGGCATGGAGCATGAACTTCTCCCTAGCAGAGTCCTCAGCCAATGTCCCGCCCCATCCTTCGTCTAGCATCCGTTGTCCTATTCTGGCGTACCGAGGCGCCGCCTGTGCGCTCTCGCGGAAGACGTCAGTAGCTGAACTAAACAACACACCGACATTGAACCTCGCGCAAAGCTCAGCAAGCACCTGCCATCCAGGTCTTGCTTCCCCGGGCGGATCGGTTGTTGCACGAACTCTCTGGACTCTACCTTCCATGCTGGTGAGTGTTCCTTCGGTCTCAGCAAAGCTGGCAATGGGCAGAACCGCGTGGGCGGCCCTCACGGTCGGCGTGACAAAGGCATCCAATACCACTAAAAATTCCATTCTCTCCATGGCAGCCATCGCTCGCTGTCCCATCGGGAGGACTGATGGGGGGTCGTCGGCCAAGACAATCAGTCCCCTCACAGACTGCAACAAGCTCTCTACATCCAATCCCCGGGCCGACGGTATATTCTTGCCCCAAAGCTCCTGCAACCGCTGCTGAGATCGTCCGTCGTAGAACGGTTGGTAACCGGGTAGCCGGTCCGGTGCCACTCCCATATCGCAGGCCCCTCGCACGTTGCTCCGCCCAAGGAGCAGCAAGAGCCCGGATCCCGGCCTATCGAGATGTCCCGTGATAGCGGCCAGCGTGGCAAAGGCAGCGGCGTCTTTTCGAGGCTGATCGCCCTGCCCACTGGTGGGCGGCATCAAGAAAGTCGCCCGCTTGGTACGCGCGATCCACTCCGCTGCCTGCTGCATCTCTTCGGTCACCTTGACAGCCCCTACGTCTCGCCGTAGTGCGTCATACCCTTCGCAATGACCCGCTACCGATATTCGATCTTCCACCCCGAGATGAAGGACACCGGCCAGAAGACCGTTGATTACTTCGCCTTCACCTCCAGGCGCAGTCTCCAGGTAGAGAGATGACAGGCCGGCCATTTGCGTTCTTGTGCAGCCAATGGTAAGAAGGCGCGCTCCTCTTTCCACGGCTTTCATCACAGAAAAAGCAGCACGCGGGTGTGTCTTAGCCAGGTCACCCTCAATCAGCAAGATCGTTTCGCTTGATTCGATGTCATCCAGACTGATTGAACAGCCGTATTCCCCGGTAACGTCCTCAAAACCTGCAATTAGCGAGCGACAGATGGAATGGTAGGAGAAGTCGACGTTGTTGGTTTGGAAACCAGCCCTGGCAAGCTTGCCGGCCAGATAGTTCTCCTCATTGGTCGCCCTAGGAGAACCAAGTACTCCAATGGGCTTGCCAGCATCGGTCAGATCTTTGATGCGCCCTGTAACGTGATCAAGCGCCTCGGCCCAGGATACAGACTCCAGCTTTCCGTTGCGCTTGACCAGCGGTTCCCGCAAGCGGCTACCCCACAAGGGAGCCTCATGGGCGCCCCAGCCCCTGGCGCAGAGCTTTCCCCTGGAGACGGGGTGGGCTTCGCTGGGCGCCACACCAACCAGTTCTCCTTCATTCGCCACCAGGTAAAGCCCGCAGCCGCAAGCGCAAAAAGGGCACGTAGTTGGAACGGTTAACATGTGAGTAAGGAATGCTCACCGTTCGCAAATAGCCATTAGAAGCTGCATTCTCGTCGCCTCCAGTCGCTTCTCGATGATGTGGGCAAACCGCTTCAACAGTTCGTAGCCGAAGTCGTGATCCTCTTCGGATTTTTTGCGAAGACATTTCCCATCGAGGGCGATGGCCCGCGTGAGCTCGATGGCGCGAGCATCAAACTTCCAGCGGTACGGCGGGACAAGCCACGACCAGCCTAGAACTTCGGCTTCGCCAAGAGTCAGAACAATGATGGGACGGCGTCCGGGAGGGGACACCTCCAGCGCCACCTTGCCGTGGCGAATGAGATAAAATTGGTTGGCTTCCTCCCCCTCGCGCAGAATGAACTCGCCCGCATCAAATCGCACGTTGGAGGCGCATCCAACAAGCAGGTCGAGGTGGCGGTCTTCCAAGCCGCTTAAGAAGGGGTGCTCAGTTAGAATGCCTCTAAGGGTTTCCATGGTCACCCTTCTTTATTGAGACTTCGGGGAGTCGTCCCCTCTCTCAAATAGTAGCGCAAGGAAGGCACGTGGTTGGGACGATTAACAGGTCAGGTCCCCCCTGAAAATACGTGTTTGCGAGCTGAGATTGGCCTAAAAAGGACTCCCGCCCCACCATTCATCATGCAGCACAGCACCATCGTAAGATCCTCTGGCGCGTCAGTTGACTCATGGATCAAGCAGCATTCTTTCTTTCCATCACTCCCCACCCATAGAACTTGTCGAACCAATTGTGAAAATCAACCATTAGCGTCTCGTATCTTTCCTTGATGTGGCTGTAAAGCTTCGCGCTGTGGATCAGGAGAGCGCACTGCTCACCCACCATTTTCATGAGACGGATCTCGTCCTCTGAAAACTCATATGGCTTGTTAGTGAAAACGCGGAGGAAGCCGATGGAGCGCCCCTGTACGAGGAGCGGCACGCTTAGCAGGGATGCGATACCCTCGCGCCTAGCCTCATCCGGGTATTGCAAATACTGCGTGGCGTCGTAGACGGCAACACATCTGCCTTCGAGCATTTCCGCCTTCGCCTTGCTAGCGTCGACCGGTCCTTTCTCTAGGTATCCTTGACTCAATCCATATGAAGCCCATAGTTCCAGCCTTCCCGTATCCGGATCCAGCAGTCGGATCACGCATCCTTTTGCCCGCAGATCTTCTGTAATCACTTTTACGATGTCCTCCAGCACGTCCTTGATGTCGAGAGATAAAGGAACAGTCTCTGAGACATGGTGAAGGATCTTCTGGAACATCGAGTGGAGGATGACGCTCGTGCAAAGAGCAGCTATGGTCTGAATGACTGCCAAGTCATCACTGGAGAAAACCCTTTCTTCGGCGGTCGTAATATGCATCGATCCGATTACTTGACCTCGGGTCTTCAGTGGTACCAGGAGCAGCGACTTGATCCCCTCTTCCTGATAAGCGGGGAAATGGCTGACTCGCGGATCGGACGGGCAATGAGTAACTGAGACCGTATGTCCGCGGAGCACCTCGCCCACGATCCCCACTACTTCCAGCGGCTTGCTCATGGCGAACTTCTCGTTCAGGTCGAAAAGAGCAATGTTTTCCAACTGCTTCTGGTCTCGGCTGAGCAGGAAAAATTGGCACCCCTTTACGTGTAGGTTCTCGACGATCGATTTAGATACCGACTGTAGCATCTCAGCCGTTTCAAGCGGCGAGTTCAGAGCATCCCCGATGGTCTGAAAGACCTTAAGACAGTCAACGCCTGGCATGGCGACACAACACCCTTCCTTGAGAATGATATCTGGCATAATGTCAGCAATACCCTTGCCATAGCACAGGTCAGGAGCGATGAGCGCACGTCACAAAAGGGACAACTTGACCTATATGATTTGCCGTTTTCGGCGAGGATTTCAACTGTCCCTGCTGACCGCCCGGGACAAGGGAACTGGTTGAGCGAAAACCCTCAACCAGGAAGATGGGTGACCCGCTTGTGTGTCTTCAGCACCTCGCCGAGCAACTTCATCAAGCCCGCGTCACCCCACGACCGCGACCCAAGCGGTCGGGCGGCCTGACAAGCTGCACCCTCCGCGAGTCTGGTGCTCGCCGGCAGCCCGCTCAAACACCAACAGTCCCACACGACTGATGGGCTTTTGCGATAGCCACGAGCGCAGACGAAGCTGTAAGTGCTCAAGGACCAGAAGGATTGCTGGTGAGCCGTGAGGGAATCGAACGCCCAACCTACTGATTAACCCTGGAATGCTGTCTTGTTGTCACCCTTAGCCTTTTCCTCAGTCTTGGGCCATGGCTTGACACGATATTGAGGCGCTATTGCTCCGAAGTTGTTCCCAAATCATGAGAAAGCAGGCCAGCCATGGGCTTAACGTCAATCTGTGAGCTTAGTTAGAGATCTCCGGACAGGTTGCACCGAGATGCAGCAGGGTGGGTGAGGGCGTGGCCCGGCCGAAGCCCTCACCCACAAAAAGGGGTGCTCCGGGGTCTCCGGTGGTCGGATTTGGGTTCTTCGCGAGGAACTCAACTCTTACCAACAGGAGACAACCACGAGCATCCGAGAGAAGCTTATCAAGCCGCGGCTAGGGGTGCCATTCCGCAAAGCGGGACGAGGAATTACAGAACATCAGCCTGGCTTGTCGGCGCGCCGGCATCAGTCGCAGCCACTTCTACGAGATCAAGGAAGCCTTCGAGAAGCACGGAGCCGAAGGTCTGGCTCCTCGGTTTTGCCGGCGACCGCGCATGCCCAATCAAACACCGCCGAGACTGGAGCAGAAGATCCTGGAGATGACCGAGCGCTGTCCCACCTTCAGTCGCCTTCGGATCAGCCAATAGCTCCGGCTGGTGGGCATCAGGGCCTCACGCTCGGCAGTGCGCTACGTCTGGCAACGGCCTGGCTTGACGCTGCGCTACCAGCGCCTGCTGCGGCTGGAACAGAAGACGGCGGGGCGGGGTACTGAGCGAGTCGCAGCTCCGCCTGCTGCGTCGCTATCGTGGTAGGCTCACGGATCGCGAGCCGCGTGTGGAGGCGCCGCAGGCGGGCTTCCTGCTCTGCCAAGACACCTACTTCGCAGGCACCATCAAGGGCGTGGGCAAGATCCACATGCAGTCGGTATTGGACGCGCACTGCTCGCTGGCCTTCGCCAAGCTTTACCTGTCGAAGCTGCCCATGACGGCTGTCGATGTGCTCCACGACCGCGTGTTGCTGTTCTACGAAGAGCAGCGGGTCGAGGTCGAGCGCGTGCTTACCGACAACGGGCGGGAATACTGTGGCCGACCGCTCGCGCATCCCTACGAGCCGTTCCTGGCCATCCCGCAGGGCGGGATCGACCACCGGCGCACCGACGTGGCCTCGCCGGAATCAAACGGCTTGTGTGAACGGTTCCATCGCACCCTCACGGAAGAGTTCCTCCAGGTGGCCTTGCTGACCGAAAACCCTTCACGAGAGCCTGGACCAGTTACAGGGGGGCCTGGATCGCTACATGGAGTTCTACAACCGGGAGCGCGTCCATCAGGGCTATCGCACCCAAGGGCCCACTACCCATCACGCGTTCCTGGAGGGCGTGAACGCGATCCCCGAAGCCGAGTATCCCGCCCGGCTGCCAGGGTCAAACTCGCTGCCCGATCCCCAGGAAGATTTGCTCCCCAAGGAGGTGATCGCCTGAGCTAAGATCTCCTGCCACCGGAACTACCCCGGTGGCCGGCGATCCTCAGCGAAGAACAACTCATGACTTGCGGGAACAACTGGGGCAGGTCATGGCGTCGGGATCCCTAACACCGTTAAAGCGTGTGCCATAACCGACCTGGGCTGCGACAATCAGCCGGCTGACCTCTTGGTTTCCATGTCGCCCAAATATGGCTCGCCTACCATTGGTGTGTGAGGCTAAGTGATTGACCGGTAAGAGGATAAGTAGTCGGGGCGAGAGGATTTGAACCTCCGACCTCTTGGTCCCGAACCAAGCGCGCTACCAGGCTACGCTACGCCCCGGCAAACAGCCGTGATAAGTGGCCAGTGACAAGTGACGAGCCAGTGCCCGTCCGCTTGTCACTAGTCACTCTTCGCTGTCCTGATGGTCGGGACGGCCGGATTTGAACCGGCGACCACTTGCACCCCAAGCAAGTGCGCTACCAGGCTGCGCTACGTCCCGGCATGAACAGGTCTCAGGTTCCCGGTGTCAGAGCGTCACTACCTGCCTACTGACACCCCAAACGCGAGACCTGGCACCTAGACTTTCACGCTAGCACTTGCGTGAAAGTATTGTCAAGATGCTCTCCAGCTCGCGTTTGATGCCCTTCAGTTGCATTCCATCCAGGCTGGCGCGGAACAAGTGTTTCTGTTCCTCCGACCCCGCAGCGTTCTCCGCCAGCTGCTTGCGGGCGCCCTCGATGGTGAAGCCCTTGTCGTAAAGGAGCCGCTTGATTTCCAGCACGGTCTCGACATCGTGTCGCCGGTAGAGTCGGTGCCCCGACTGGCTTTTCACGGGCTTCAAGGTAGGGAACTCGGTTTCCCAGTAGCGGAGGACGTAGGTCTTGGTTTGGGTCAGCTCGCTGACTTCCCCGATGCGGAAATAGAGCTTGTCGGGAATCAGGACCTCAGCCAGAGGCGCAGCGGTCGGACGGGCGGCGCGGGACTTGCGACCTCGTGGCATAGGGCCTCAGCGGACGGCCAACTGTCGGCTCCCGCCATCTTAGAGAAGCGGGGTGACAGCGTCAAGCGGCGGCGCGCGCGCGGGTATCGGCTTGCCGGAGAGCGGGGTGAAATGCCTGGCCCTCCCCTCCCGCTCTGACCGGAGGCCTTCCTGCGCCGCTGACAAAGAGATGTCGCCAATCCCGACGGGTGAAGTATACTTTCCGGCTTCCGGGAACCGCGTTCCTGGCTTTGACGCCAAACTCCGGATGTGCAAGATGCACTATGCGTAACCGCGCTGCCCCGCTTCTCTGGGTCTTCTTCCTGGCGTATTTCACCTTTGGGATGATCACCAACATTCTCGGTGTGGTAATCCCGGAGGTCATCAAGGAATACCAACTGAGCCTGTTTACCGCCGGTATTCTGCCCCTGGCGTTCTATCTCGCTTACGGCGTCTGTTCGATTCCCACCGGTCTATTGATGGACCGGCTGGGCGCTCGACCCATGGTGCTCGTGGGTGTGCTGCTGATGGCGCTTGGTTGCCTGGTAGTCGCCTGGGCGCGGAGCTACCCGCTGATGGTGGCGATGATTTTCGCGGTGGGCGCAGGTGTGACGGTTCTGCAAACCGCCGGAAATCCGCTGATCCAGCATCTCGACCGGGTGGAAAACTATCATCGCAACCTGACGCTCACCATCGGCTTTTGCGGGATTGGGGCGTTCGTGGGACCCTTTGTCCTGGCCTTCTTCACCGGGACCGGCCAGCCGTGGCAGACGCTCTACATCTTCTTTGCCGTCCTTTCTCTGGTGCTGCTGGCCCTGCTGGTGGCTTCAAGGTTTCCGGAGCGGCCCGCAGAGAGCGCGAGCCAAGTACGACTGTCCCACTACGCTCGACTTCTACTGAATCCCCTCGTGCTTTTTTACACCCTCGGAATCTTCTGTTACGTGGGCGCGGAGGTTGGGACCGCCTCCTGGATTGTCAAATTCTTCGAGCGCGTGCATGGCCTGAGCGCGGACGTTTCTCCGGCGCAGGCGACGAGCTTGCTCCGCAAGGTTCTACCCACGTTGCCGGCGCTCAGCGTGGCGTTGTTCTGGGGATTGCAGGGAACCGGCCGGCTGGCGAGCGGCGCAGTGCTGAACCGTTTTGGGAGTCGGAGAATCCTGCGCCTCTATTCCTTCCTGGCGCTGGCGTCGCTGCTGGTGGCGGCGTTCGGTTCGCGAGACATGACTGCGGTGGGCTTCGCCGCTTGCGGATTCTTCACCTCGGTGCTCTTCACCTTGATCTTCAGCGGCACCATCAACAGTTTCACAGAAAACCACGGGGCCATTTCCGGACTGCTCTGCACGGCGTGCGTGGGCGGGGCCGTCATGCCGCCGCTGGTAGGGCTGGTGGGCGACCACTTCGGGCTGCGCGCGGCGATGATGGTCCCGGCGCTCTGCTTTGCGTATGTGTTCGGCCTTGCTATGCTAGGCCGAGCGAAGTACGACTGAAAACACCTTCGGGGGAGAACGATGCCTCAGCTCATTGTGGGGATTGATATTGGAGGAACCAAGATCGCCGGGGGACTGGTGAGCCAGAAGGGACGCCTGGTGAAATCGCTCATCGTGCCCACGCGGGGGGCGGAGGGGTTCAAGACCAGCTTCGGCCAGATCGTTCAGGCGATCGAGTGCTTGATTGAGCGAGCCGGTGGAAAGCAGAACATCACCGGCATCGGCATCTGCGCTCCCGGACCGCTCAATCCCAAGACGGGCCTGGTCATCAATCCTCCCAACCTGCCCGGCTGGCGAAACGTACAACTGGCGCGGATGATCGAAAAACGCTTCGCCCTGCCTACGAAGGTGGAAAACGACGCCAACGCCGCCGGCCTGGCCGAGGTGCTTTTCGGCGCTGCCGTGGGGTATCGCGACATCTTCTATGTGACCGTGAGCACAGGCATCGGGACCGGAATCATCATCGACAAGAAGATCTATCACGGCAAGAACGGCGTGGCGGGCGAGGGTGGGCACGTCTCCATCGATTTTCGCAGCCCCTACCGGTGCGGCTGCGGGACACTGGGCTGCATTGAGGCGCTGGCGGCGGGGCCGGGCATGGTGAGGCGGGCGCGGGTGCGCCTGGAGCAGGAACACACGACGCCCAGCCTGTTACGCGATCTGACCCGCGGCCACCTCAGCCAGATTACCCCTCGGATGATTGAAGAAGCTGCCCGCGCCGGTGACCCGGTGGCCGAATCCATCATCGACGAGACGGGCTTTTACCTGGGCGTGTGGCTAGGCGGCATGATCAGCCTGCTCGACCCGGAGGCCATTGTCATCGGCGGAGGAGTTGCCCAAATTGGCAAACCCCTCTTCGACAAGATCCGTGCGACTATCCCCCAGTTCACCATCAATCGCCGCTTTGCCGTGAAGATTCCCATCCTGACGGCGAAGCTGCAAAAGAACGTCGGGGTTTTCGGGGCGGCGAGCCTGTTCCTGCCTTCGGATCCGTGAACTGAAGCATCGCAGTTTCGTGGTTCATGTGTCTCCCCGCCGCGGCTCCCTTGCTGCTCGCCTTCAGGCGGCAAAGCGCACCCGGAATCAAGAACCTTTCCAGCAAGCTCAAGAAGTTGTTTGCCGTGGCTCCGGAGAAAAAGTCCTTGACAAGACCGTCCTTGTCCACATAGTCTATCGAGTCCATAGACTTACTTGTGGACAGCCATGCGGATATCCAAGAAGGGCCTTTACGCACTGAAAGCCATGCTGCTGCTTGCGAAAAACTATCCGCAGCGTGTGATTAAGATTCACGAAATCGCCTCCGGGGAGCGCATTCCGGAGAAGTTCCTGGAGCTCATCCTGTTGGAACTGAAGAGGGCTCGCTTCGTGGAGAGCGAGCGCGGCGCCAAAGGCGGCTACCGGTTGAGACGCTCGCCCAGGCAAATCTTCCTGGGCGCAATCGTCCGCAGCATTGACGGGCCACTGGCTCCCTTTGGAGACGCAGAGTCCCTGCGCCGGCTGGTGGCGCGGGACAAGAAGCACCGCGCGATCTACCGCCTATTCCTTGATGTTCGCAACGCCGCGGCCCGCATCATGGACCACACGTCCCTTGCCGACCTCTGTGGCCGGCGCTGAGGGTCCGGGTCGCCCTTGCGTGTGCTCGCTTGCGGGGTGAATTTCGACCGCCTGTGAATGTGCGCCGCCAGGCGCCGACGGGTGGCGGTCATGAGGCGCGCGATTTCAGGCGCGGCCAGGACCTCGGCCCAACCGGCCAGAAGGAGAAGGTGATGAAGAAACAGGCCATGGCCTGCGTCGTGGCATTGACTAGTCTGCTGGTCGCAGCCAGCCTGCCGGCGCAAGACGCGCCAGTGGTCATGCGTGCCGGCCATTTTCCCAACATCACCCACTCCCAAGGCCTCATCGGGCAGGCAACTGGATGGTTCGACAAGGCCCTGGCGCCGGAGGCCCGCGTGGAATGGAAGATCTTCAATGCCGGGCCTTCGGCCATTGAAGCGCTCTTCGCAGGAGCGATTGACCTCACTTACATCGGCCCCAACCCTGCCATCAACGGTTACGTGCGCTCGCGGGGGGAAGCTTTGCGCATCGTGGCCGGAGCCACCAGTGGCGGCGCGGCCCTGGTAGTGCGCGCTGACTCCGGCATCCAGAAGGCGGAAGATTTTCGCGGCAAGAAGATCGCCTCGCCACAGCTCGGCAACACGCAAGACGTGGCTCTCCGTAGCTGGCTGAATACTCACCGGCTCCGGCTGCGTGAGAAAGGCGGAGACGTGCAGGTGATCCCCATCGCCAATCCCGACCAGCTCACGCTCTTCATCAAGAAAGAAATCGACGGCGCCTGGGCGCCGGAGCCCTGGGCCTCGCGCTTGATCCGAGAGGCCGGTGGCCGCCTGTTTTTCGACGAGCGCGACCTGTGGCCGGATGGCCAGTTCGTGACCGCGCATCTGATCGTGAGCACGAAGTTTTTGAGAGAGCACCGGGGTCTGGTGAAGAAATGGATTAAGGCCCACGTGGAGCTGACGGAATGGATCAACAAGAACTTGCCCGAAGCGAAGCGCGTATTGAACCAGGAGATCAAGAAAGAAACCGGGAAGGCCCTGCCGGCGGAGGTACTGGATGATTCCTTCTCCCGTTTGCAGGTCACTTACGATCCCATCCGCTCCTCGCTTATTACCTCGGCCCGCTGGGCTTTCGAGGCGGGATTCCTGGGGCGGGAGCGGCCCGAGCTTTCGGGCATCTATGACCTCTCCATTTTGAACGAAGTGCTGACAGAAAAGGGAGCCAAACCGATACCCTGACGGGAGGCGGTAGGACGGCGCCTGGGAGGACGCTCAATGCCGGAGACCCTGGAAGTCTCGAGCACGCCAAAGAGCAAACTCCGCCTGCGTGATATCTCGCGCGCGTTCCCCACTCCTCGCGGCGCGCTGCTGGCTCTGGAAAATATCGACCTGGAAGTTCGGGAGGGCGAATTCCTGTGTGTGGTTGGGCCGTCGGGGTGCGGAAAATCCACCCTGCTCAATCTGATGGCCGGCCTGGACCGGCCCACGACGGGCGAGATCTGGATGGCGGGGCGGCGGATCGAAGGCCCGGGGACGGACCGCGCGCTCATCTTTCAGGAGCTGGGGCTGTTCCCCTGGCTCACCGTGCAGGAGAACGTGGAATTCGGCCTGCGGATGCAGGGGGTCGCCAAGCAGGACCGCCGGGCGCGCAGTCAACAGTACCTCCGCCTTGTGCACTTGGCGCGTTTCGAGACGAGCTACGTCCATCAACTCTCCGGCGGTATGAAGCAGCGCGTTGCCCTGGCGCGGTCGCTGGCCACTGAGCCCGACGTGCTCCTCATGGATGAACCCTTCGCCGCCCTGGATGCCCAAACCCGTGACCTGTTGCACGAAGAATTGGCGCGCCTCTGGGCGGAAACAGGAAAGACTATTGTGTTTGTCACCCATAACGTGCGCGAGGCCGTGCGCCTGGGCAGCCGGGTGATCGTGCTGACCTTCCGACCCGGACGCATCAAGAGCCAGTTCCTCATCACCCTGCCGCGGCCCCGCCACCTCGAAGACCCTGAATTGGCGCTCACCGCGCGCGAAGTCTTGGCCCAGTTGAAAGAGGAAATCAACAAGGCGGTCGAGGCGGAGTACAGGTATGAAGAGAATCGTTAGGCAACTCGTATTCTATCTGGGGCTGCTGGCCTTGTGGCAACTGATCTTTGCGTTGAGAATTTGGCCGCCCTACTTGTTTCCCTCACCCCTGAGTGTTCTCGAATCCCTCGAGACGGGGTTTTCCGACCGGACTTTTCTGATTGGCACGGGTATCAGCATGAAACGCATCGCCCTGGGGTACGGTCTTTCCGTTCTGCTAGGCATTGGGCTCGGTTTTCTTATCGCGGCCAGCGAATTCCTGGAAGCCACTTTGGGAGGGCTGGTGTTGAGCCTGCAAAGCTTGCCCAGCTTGTGCTGGCTGCCCCTGGCGGTACTCTGGTTCGGGCTGACCGAGAAGGCCATCATCTTCGTGGTGGTGATGGGGTCGCTGCTGGCCGTCACCATCAACACGCGGACCGGTGTGCGCCACGTCCCGAAGATCTATCTCCTGGCAGGACGCAACCTGGGAGCTCACGGCCTTCGCATGTTCGTGCATGTGCTCCTGCCCGCCAGCTTGCCCCACCTGGTGGCGGGACTGAAGCAAGGATGGGCCTTTGCCTGGCGGTCGCTGATCTCCGGAGAAATGCTTTTCGTGAGCTTGGGCCTCGGCCACCTGCTCATGATGGGACGCGATTTGAATGACATGAGCCAGGTCTTGGCCGTCATGGCGCTGATTGTGGCTATCGGGCACCTGGTAGACCGTCTGGTGTTTGAAAGACTCGAAAACAGAATCCGGCAGAAGTGGGGACTGGCAGAGGCCGCCTAGTGCCGTTCCAACTCGATCCCCCCATTTTCGGCGCCCGCATTTTGCACGGCCCGAGAGATAGACGTCGGCGGAAAGGTTAGCCAAGATAAGTTGGAACGGCACTAGCCCATATTGCCCCACGTCGCGGCTCTGGCAAAAGTTGGGCCAGCCCGAAACGGGGCCGGAGGCGCTCGCGCACTCCGACCCCCCTGCGGCGCGAAATCAGGAGCCGACTCGGCGCACCGCCCGTGGACTCTGGTCCTACACAATCTGACAAGCGCGCGGTAGAATGGAGTTGTTGTTCAGGGAATCGTTCCATGGCTGAGAAGGACAGCGCCGCGGGTATCTTGCTTTTTGCCC
>CAZBWJ010000042.1:0-29832 GCA_964495535.1 uncultured Acidobacteriota bacterium
CGGCCGGCGAGGTAGGCCTGGCGGCCGGCCATGATGGCGTGTTTCATGGCTTCCGCCATCAAGACCGGGTTCTGGGCGCCGGCGATGCCGGTATTCATCAACACCGCGTCGGCGCCGAGTTCCATAGCGATGGTGGCGTCCGAAGCTGTGCCGACCCCGGCATCGACAATCAGGGGGACCGTGGTAATCATCTCGCGCAGGATGCGCATGTTGGCGGGATTCTGGATGCCGAGCCCGGAGCCGATGGGCGCCCCGAGCGGCATGACGGCGGCGGCGCCGGCATCAATCAGCCGCCGCGCGGCGATGAGGTCGTCGTTCGTATAGGGCATCACTACGAAGCCTTCTTTCACCAGCACTTTGGTGGCTTCGACCAGGGCGAAGTTGTCCGGGAAGAGAGTCTTCTCGTCGCCGATGACTTCCAGCTTGATCCAGTTTGAGAGCCCCACCTCGCGCGCCAGGCGCGCCGTGCGAATGGCCTCGTCGGCGCTGTAGCAGCCGGCCGTGTTGGGCAGGATGAAGTACTTCTTGGAGTCGATGTAGTCGAGCATCGACTCCTTGGTCTTGTCCGTCAGGTTGACGCGCCGCACGGCCACGGTCACGATCTCCGCCCCCGAGGCCTCGTGCGCCTGCGCCATCTCCTGAAAGCTCCGATACTTCCCCGTGCCCGCAATCAGCCGCGAGCGAAATTCCCTGCCTGCAATCCGCAACATATCGTTTTCCATGTCTTATCCTCTCAGAGTCATTCTAGCAGAGGACGAGCGCCAGTGGTCAGTGGTCAGTTGCGGGTTGTTCGTTGGCGGTGCTTGGCCAGAGTGCGGTTCCAGAAGATCCGGATCAAAAGCGTTGCCCTGACCCCGTCCCGCCACGGAATGAACTCCGCTCCCGACCCGGCTGCAACGCCTGCCCTTTCGCTTTGCCAGACGTTGGGCTAAGATTCGTTCCGGGGGATGCAAGATGGCTGAATCCAGCGCAACAGCACAAGAGACACAAGCCAGCGCCCTGGACGAGTATCGTCCCGTGCGGGCGCCGCGGGGCACCGAGCTTTCCTGCAAAGGATGGCAGCAGGAAGCTGCGCTGCGCATGCTGATGAACAATCTCGACGAGGAGGTGGCAGAGCGCCCCCAAGACCTCATCATTTACGGTGGCACAGGAAAGGCCGCGCGGAACTGGGAATGCTACCGGGCCATCGTCGCGGCGCTGAAAGGGCTTGAGAACGACGAGACCCTCCTGGTCCAGTCCGGAAAGCCCGTCGGCATCTTCCAGACCCACGCATGGGCGCCGCGGGTGCTGATTGCCAACGCCAACCTGGTTGGCCACTGGTCCACCTGGGAGAAGTTCCGGGAACTGGAACGTCTGGGGCTCATCATGTACGGCCAGATGACCGCCGGCAGTTGGATCTACATTGGGACGCAGGGAATCCTCCAGGGTACTTACGAGACCTTTGCGGCGGCGGCGCAAAAGCACTTCGGGAGCAACCTCAGCGGCAAGTTGGTCGTTTCCGGCGGAATGGGGGGCATGGGGGGCGCGCAGCCTCTGGCCGCCACGCTGAACGGCGCGGCATTTCTCGGCGTCGAGGTGGACGCCGAGAAGATCAAGCGGCGCATCCGCACCGGCTACTGCGATATCTGCGTCAACAACCTGGACGAGGCCCTGCGCATCCTCAGGAATGCGGTGCGGCAGAAGCAAGCCGTCTCGGTGGGGCTCGTCGGCAATTGCGCCGATGTCGTTCCGGAACTTGCCCGCCGTGGCGTTGTCCCGGACCTGCTCACCGATCAGACCAGCGCCCACGACCCGCTGAACGGTTACATCCCCGCCGGCCTGAGCCTGGAGGATGCGGCCGAACTCCGCCGCAAGAACCCTGAGGACTACCTGAAGCGTTCGTATGAGTCTATCGCGCGACATGTCACCGGCATGCTGGAATTGCAGAAACTCGGCGCCGCCACTTTCGACTATGGAAACAACATCCGCACCATGGCCTTCGAGCACGGCGGGGTCAAAGACGCCTACAGCTTTCCCGGCTTCGTGCCGGCTTATATTCGCCCGCTGTTCTGCGAAGGGCGCGGGCCGTTTCGCTGGGTGGCGCTTTCGGGTGAGCCCGCAGATATCTACCGCACGGACGAGCTCGTCGTTGAACTCTTCCCCGATAACGCCATCCTGAACCGCTGGATTCGCCTGGCCAGCAAGCACGTGAAGTTCCAGGGTTTGCCGGCGCGCATTTGCTGGCTGGGCTACGGCGAGCGGGCCCTGTTCGGCGAACGAATCAACCACTTGGTGGCAAAGGGAGAACTCAAGGCGCCCATCGTCATCGGGCGCGATCACCTGGACTGCGGCTCGGTGGCTTCTCCCTTCCGCGAGACGGAGGGCATGAAGGATGGAAGCGACGCTGTTGCCGACTGGCCGGTGCTCAATGCCCTGCTCAATACGGCTTCCGGCGCGAGCTGGGTGTCGTTTCACAATGGCGGTGGCGTGGGAATCGGCTATTCGCTCCACGCCGGGCAGGTTACCGTAGCCGACGGCACGCCGGAAATGGCCAAACGAATCCAGCGCGTCCTGACGAACGACCCCGGAATCGGCATCGCCCGCCACGCCGACGCCGGCTACGAGGAAGCGACCTGCTTTGCGAGGAAGGCCGGAGTAAAGATCCCGATGGAAGGGCCAAAGGGTAAAGGATAAAGGGTAAAGCCCGAATTCCCGTTTATGCTTTACACTTTAGACTTTACCCTTACGTCAGCTTTTCTTGGACGTGACGGCGAAGAATACTGCGGGTTTTTGTTCGACTTTCTTGCTCTTGCACTTCGGGCAGGTGACTTGACCTTTCTCGTATTCGGCCAGAGTCATAATCACGTTGAACGTTTTCTTGCACTGTTTGCAGTAATAGTCGTAGCTCGGCATAAGAAGTACCCCCGCTTTCGTTTGGAGATATTGTAGCAGAACGCCTGACTCCGTCAAATGTCACTTCGCCCTTTGCGCCCGTTATTCTTTCGCAACGCTGCACAACTGTTGACCCTCGCCGGGCCGCCGGTTCCCCGTCGCAGGGCAGGTCTGAGCGAACTGGGTATCATCAAGGACGGCGCGGTACTGACCCGAGGCTCGAAGATTTCCTGCGTCGGGGCTACCACCGAACTTGAAGGGGAGGCCCGACGCCTTCGAGCCCAGGCAATCGACTGCCGAGGCCGGGTGGTAATGCCGGGGTTTGTCGATTGCCACACCCACTTGGTCTTTGCCGGCAGCCGCGTCGAGGACTACGAACAGCGAATCCGGGGGAAGACGTACGAGGAAATTGCGGCGGCAGGAGGGGGGATTGGACTTTCAGCCCGCCTGCTACGCCAGGCCAGCCCGCGCGAGCTGGCCACCCAAGCCTGCCGATTCCTCGCGGAGTTCGCCGCCCATGGCACCACCACCGTCGAAGTCAAGACGGGTTACGGCCTGGACATCTCGGGCGAGATGAGAATCCTCAAGGTTATTCGGCAGTTGCGCAGGATTTCCCCGCTGGAGCTCGTTCCCACCTTGCTGGCTGCCCACGCGCTCCCACCGGAATACCAAGGCCGCTCGAAGGCCTATGTCAACCTGATGGCGCGGCGGTTAATTCCCGTCGTGGCTAGAAAGGAGCTCGCGGAATTCGTGGACTGCTTCTCGGACCGAGGCGCGTTCAGTGTGGCCGAGTGCCGCCGTCTGCTGGCCGCCGGCGCCCGCCACGGCCTGATTCCCCGCATCCATGCCGAGCAATTGAGCCGCACGGGCGCCAGCCGCCTGGCGGTGGAGCTCGGCGCGGCTTCGGCCGACCACCTCGACCACGTGACCGACGCGGATATCCGCGCGCTAGCCGGCTCGCGCGTGGTAGCCACCCTCCTACCCGGCGCGAATTTTCACCTGGGTGTCGGGACGTATCCTCCCGCCCGGCGGCTGATTGAGGCTGGAGCCGCAGTAGCCTTGGCCACGGATTTCAACCCGGGCAGCAGCCCCACGCTGAACATGCAATTCATCTTGTCGCTTGCCTGCACAGCCATGCGCATGACTCCTGCCGAGGCCATTTCCGCCGCCACCATCAACGCCGCTTGCTCCCTCCGCCGCGCTGATCGCCTGGGCTCCCTTGAACCCGGCAAACAGGCCGACCTCGCCGTGATGGACGTGAGCGACTACCGCGAAATCCCCTACTACTTCGGCTGGAACCACTGCGCGCTGACGCTGAAGGGCGGCAGGGTTGTCCACACACAGGAGCGGAGCAGGTGAGGTTCCACCAACGCCATTCACTCCTCCTTGCGAGGCGAACTGCCATCCCGCGTCGATCAGCACAGGCACGTACACTTTGTGGTTCGTTCTGGCGACGCCAAACCCATAACGTGTTACACTAAGGAAGGATTTGGTCAGAGAAACGAGCTTAGATGCCGGTGTTCGTCCAAACTGTAAGCCTGCTGAATTACAAGAGTATCGCACGTTGTAGGATTAACCTGCGGCCGCTTTCACTGCTGGTGGGCCCTAATGGAGCTGGCAAGAGCAATTTCGTCGATTCCCTTCGGCTGGTAGCCGAGTCCCTGCGGACCAGTCTGGAGCATGCGCTAAGAGAGCGTGGAGGCATCAAAGAGGTAAGGCGCAAATCACGGGGTCATCCAACGCATTTCGGTGTTCGCTTGGACATGATTCTGGCGAAGGACACATCTGCATGGTACGGCTTCAAGGTCGGGGCACTGCCCAATGGGGCTTTTGCCGTTCAGCGCGAAGAATGCCATATTGACACGTTCATGCAGAACCCAGCGGAACATTTCTTCGTGGTTGAAAACGGAGACCTGAAGCAATCATCTGCCAAAATGCCATCGCGAATCGAACCGGATCGCCTGTACCTTACTATCGTTTCAGCGCTTCCGGAGTTCCGCCCCCTCTACGACGCGCTTTCGCATATGGGATTCTACAACCTGAATCCCGACAGGATAAGAGATCTCCAGTCGCCGGATGCCGGAGAGTTACTTAAGCGCGATGGTAGTAATATCTCTAGCGTTCTCCAGAGGTTGGTAGTTGACAACCCAAAGACGCTCGAACGTATCGAACAGTATATGGCGGCGGTTGTTCCTGGCGTGAATTCGGTTGCGCCCAAGAATTTAGGGCCTAAGGAAACTATCGTTTTTAAGCAAGCGATGGTAGGAGACCCCCATCCGTGGGAGTTCATGGCGTCAAACATGTCGGACGGAACACTTCGCGTACTTGGTGTACTCGTGGCTGCATTTCAGGCCACAGGAAAGAACCATCGTCCAATAGCGCTCATTGGAATTGAAGAACCCGAAGTTGCAGTGCATCCCGGGGCAGCTACGGCTCTCCTTGAAGCCCTGGTTGAGGCAACGATTCGAACACAAATCGTTCTGACCACCCATAGTCCTGACCTCCTCGATGAGAAGAACGTCGACGCAGACTCGATCCTCTCTGTCACTTCGCATCAGGGGGAAACTAGGATTGCTCCTGTGGATAAAGCTACACGGGAGAGCATACGGGATCGTCTTTACTCAGCCGGAGAATTGCTGCGGCTGGGCCAAATCGAGCCCGATGAAGAAGCTTTGAAGGGGCTTGAGAAGCAGATGGAGCTCTTCCAACCTACTATCCCCCATGCCAGCCCACATAATTCCAATCGTTGAGGGTCACGGTGAAGTTGAAGCTGTTCCCATTCTCATAAGAAGAATCGCGGAGAGTCTTGGGATCTTCGACGCCAAAGTAGGAAAACCCATCCGCTGCCCTCGGGACAAGGTTGTCAAGGAGGGCGAACTTGAGCGCGCCCTGGAACTGGCTGCGAAGAAGGTCGAAGGAAGGGGTCAAGTCTTGGTTCTGATTGACGCTGGATCTGATTGCCCCGCCGAGCTGGGCCCCACACTCGAACGTAGAGCAAAGCGGGCCAGGGGCGACATCCCATCTGTTGTGGTCCTTGCCAAGAAGGAGTTCGAAGCATGGTTCTTAGCATCAGTCGCGTCCCTTAGGCCTGATGCCACGCCGCCACCGGATGTGGAAGGCATTCAGGGGGCGAAAGAACGCCTATCTTCGCTGATCGGACTTCCCTATTCTGAGACTGCTGCCCAGCCGGCATTTGCAGCTCAGTTCGACATGGATTCGGCGCGGCGTAATAGTCCTTCATTCGAGAAGTGCTGGCGTGCAGTTGAATCACTCCTCGCGGCGGAACACAGCAGGTAGCATCGTCGCCAGAGGGCCAAATCCCGCGGGCTAACCATGCAAACCATCGTCGAGTGCGTGCCAAACTTCAGCGAGGGGCGCGACACCCAAAAAGTTGAAGCCATTATCCAAGCGATCCTGGCCGGGCCGGACGTCTGTCTCCTGGACAAGGAGATGGACGCGGACCACAACCGCTCGGTCATCACGCTGGTCGGCACACGCGAATCCATCGGGGAGGCCGCGCTGCGCGGCATTGGACGGGCCGCGGAACTTATCGACCTCAACCAGCACCAGGGTGCGCACCCGCGCCTGGGCGCCACCGACGTCGTGCCCTTCGTCCCCATTTCCGGCGTAGCCCTGGACGATTGCGTCCGCATCGCCGAGTGGGTGGCAGAAGAAACCTGGCGGCGCTTCCGCATCCCGACCTACCTGTATGAAGCGGCAGCACGCCAGCCGGAGCGCAAGAACCTGGAAAACATCCGCCGGGGCCAGTTTGAGGGTTTGCGCGAAGAAGTCCGCACCAACCCCGCGCGGCGGCCGGACTTCGGTGCGACTGAGCTTCACCCCACGGCGGGCGCCACGGTGGTCGGCGCGCGGAAATTCCTGATTGCTTACAACATCAATCTCAACACCCCCAACGTGGCCTTGGCCAAAGCCATCGCCAAGAAGATCCGCGCCTCGAGCGGCGGGTTTCCCTGTGTCAAGGCCATGGGCGTGGAACTCAAGGCCCGGAACCTGGCGCAAGTCTCGATGAACCTGACCGACTTTGAAACCACGCCCATCGGTGTGGCGTTCGACGCCGTGGCGCGCGAAGCAGCTGCGCACGGTGCCGGCATCATAGGCAGTGAGATTGTGGGATTGGTTCCGCGCCGGGCCTTGGACGATGCTGCCGTTCACTATCTCAAGATCGAGAATTTCCACCCGGAGTTGATCGTTGAGAACCGCCTGGCAAGGGTGTTGGCAGAACAGGCTTCAGCGGCCGCGCAATCCGGGCATCTGCGCCAGCTTGCGGAAGGCTTCGTCGCCGCCGTGGCGGCCCCCACGCCCACGCCGGGCGGCGGGAGTGTCTCAGCCCTGGCCGGGGCGCTGGCCGCAGCACTGGGAGAAATGGTTTGCGGGCTTACCCTCCAGCGCAAATCTTTCGCGGCCCATCACGCCTCCCTCGAGGAATCACACCGGCGACTCGCCCAACTGCGTGACCGTCTGCTCGCAAACATTGACCGCGACGCGCAGAGCTACGATGCGGTCGTGGCCGCCCTGAAGCTGCCCAAGTCCACGGAATCCGAGCAGGCGGCGCGCGCCAGGGCGACGGAGGAGGCGAACCAGGCCGCCACGATGGTGCCCCTCGAAACGGCAGAAATAGTAGTGGAAACCGCAAGGCTCGTGGAAAGCGTCCGCCCTATCACGCTGGCCCAGGCCGCCTCCGATCTTGCCGTCGCCTTGCACCTGGCCGAGGCTGCCCGCCGCGGCGACTTGGAGAACGTGCGGGCGAATCTGCCTTCGATTCAAGACCGTGATTGGGTAGCGCAGATCGAAGAAAGAGTGCGGCGCCTGGGGAATTGCCCCGCGGCCACAACAGGCGCGGCCTCTTGACGAGCGCGTGGTTAGCCAATTGGCGTAGTTTTTGCCAGGCGAGATCAATGAGGCAGTAGAGCCTTGGCCGAACCCCCCACAACCCCATTCGACAATGCTCCGGCGCGGCCCTCCCTGCCGGAAGTTCACCGGACGGTCAGCCTCCCTGCCGGCGCCCGCTTCTGGCGGAAGCTCTGGGCTTTCTCCGGGCCCGGCTTCGTCGTCGCGGTAGGCTACATGGACCCAGGCAACTGGGCGACGGACCTGGCCGGCGGCTCGCGCTTCGCCTACCGGCTGCTCTTCGTCCTGATGCTCTCCAACCTGATGGCCATACTGCTGCAAACGCTGGCGGCGCGGTTGGGGATCGTGACCCAGCGCGACTTGGCGCAGGCCTGTCGCGACTACTACTCGCGCCGCGCCCGGCTGGCCCTCTGGGTGCTGTGCGAGATTGCCATCGCTGCCTGTGACCTAGCGGAGGTAATCGGCTCGGCCATCGCGCTCAACCTGCTGCTGGGCCTGCCGCTCATCTGGGGCGTGCTGGTCACCTCGCTCGACGTCCTCGCCATCCTCTACTTACAGCGCCACGGGTTTCGCGTCCTGGAAGCAATCATCGTAGTCCTCATCGGCACGATTGGCACGTGCTATTTGCTGGAGATCATCCTGGTGAAGCCCGACCTGGCAGCCATCGGGCGCGGTTTCATTCCCACGCCGGAGCTGTTCACCAACCGCGAGATGCTCTACATCGCGATCGGCATGCTGGGCGCCACGGTGATGCCGCACAACCTTTACCTGCATTCCTCCGTCGTGCTGACGCGCGCCATCACGCGGACGCGCGAGGGCCTGCGCACGGCCATACGGTACAACTTCCTGGACTCTGCGCTTGCGCTCAATTTCGCCTTCCTTATCAACGCCGCCATCCTCATCATGGCGGCCGCCACCTTTCACCGGCACGGGATGACCCAGATAGCGGAAATCCAGGACGCCTATCACACCCTTTCGCCGCTGCTGGGCATTCCTTTTGCCAGCGTCCTGTTTGCTGTGGCGCTGCTTTGCTCCGGTCAGAACTCCACGCTGACGGGGACGCTGGCCGGCCAGATCGTGATGGAAGGATTCCTGAATATCCGGCTGGCGCCCTGGCTGCGCCGGCTCATCACGCGCCTTATCGCCATCGTGCCGGCCATCATTGCCGTGGCCTTCTATGGCGCGAGCGGGACAGCAAAGCTCCTGATTTTTAGCCAGGTCGTTCTGAGCCTGCAACTCTCCTTTGCGGTCTTTCCCCTGGTGCAATTCACCAGCGACCCGGCTAAGATGGGCGAGTTCGCAAACCCTCGCTGGGTGAAGGCCCTGGCCTGGCTGGTGGCAGGAATCATCGCGGCGCTGAACGCCTATCTTCTGATTCAGACATTCCGAAGCTGGGTCACCTGAGGGGGGAGAACGATGTTCAAGAAGATTCTGGTTGCTCTCGATCACAGCAAAGCCGACGACGTGCTGCTACCGAAGGTCAAGGAACTGGCCCGCCTCACGCAGGCCGACATTCTTCTGTTCCACGTTTCCCACGGCTGGGTGGCGCGCTGGCAGAAAGACCTGAATCTGTCGGATTCGGACGAAATCAGAGAGGACCGCGAATACCTGGAAGAGCGTGGCAAAGAACTCTTCGCGGAGGGCTTCCGCGTCACCATCCACCACGGCGCCGGCGAACCTGCCGACGAGATCTTGCGAGCCGCGCGCGCGGAGAATTGCGACCTCATCGCCATGACTACCCACGGCCATCGCTTGCTCGCCGACCTGATTCACGGCACCACCATCACTAAGGTCCGCCACACATCCGACATCCCCATCTTCCTGGTCAAGGCGAGCCGGGATTAGGATGGCGCCGGGTCGGGGGCGGGAATCATCGCAATATCGGCACGATTTGCACCATCCCGGTGGCGCTTCCCGGCCGCCGGCGCCGAGGTTCATACCCGAAGTCCTTGCCATTCCTGGCCATCCGGGTTAAAACAACTGCCTCCCGCAGGGGCGCTGAGGCATGCTCATTCCAGGTTGTGCCACGCCGGAAGGAACGGCGCGCTTCCGTGCTCGTTTTGAGGCGCGCCTGCCGGGGCACTTGCGTCCGAGCAACGGCCTGTGGATTTCCTCGATTGGTCTCGGCACGTACCTGGGCGAGCCGACCGCAGCCTGCGACCAGCTTTACTGCGACGCTGTCAGGCACGCCGCCGAGCTGGGCACCAACCACTTCGACACCGCCGTCAACTATCGCCACCAGCGGAGCGAACGCGCCATCGGCCGGGCGATTGCGGCGATGATCGCCGCCGGCAAGCTGCGCCGCGATGAACTGGTGCTCGCCACCAAGGGCGGCTTCTTCACCTTCGACGCCGACGAACCCGATGACCCATCCAGTTACTTCTACGAGAAGCTGATCCGGACGGGGCTGGTCCAGCCGGACGAGGTGGCGGCTGGCTGCCACGCTATGTCGCCGAAGTTCCTGACGAATCAGATCGAGCTCAGCCGGCAGAACCTCGGCGTCGAGGCGCTGGACATCTACTACGTCCACAACCCCGAGACGCAGCTCAGCGCCGTCTCGCGCGTGGAGTTCTATCGCCGCCTGCGGGCCGCGTTTGAGGCGCTGGAGCAAGCTGTGGCGGAGGGCAAGATCCGAGTTTACGGGACCGCCACGTGGAACGCGTACCGCCACAGCCCGGACTCGCGCGAGGCCGTTTCGCTGGCCGAGGTCTTGCGCGCGGCGGAGGAGGTCGGCGGCCAGGACCACCACTTCCGCGCCGTCCAGCTCCCGTTCAATCTGGCCATGCCGGAGGCGCTGGTGGCGAAATGCCAGACGTGGAAGGGCCAGCCGGCCACTTTCCTCGAGGTGGCGCGCGCCAACGGCTTGATGGTTTTCGCCAGTGCCAGCCTCATGCAGGCCCACCTCACGGAGGGGTTGCCTGCCCAGATCCGGAACGGCTTCCCGGATTTCGAGACCGACGCACAGCGCGCCATCCAGTTTGTGCGTTCGACCCCAGGAATTACCTGCGCCCTGGTCGGCATGAGCCGCCGCGAGCACGTCGAGGAGAACCTGGCCACCGCTTCCGTCGCCCCGCTCACACTTGCCCAGTTTCGGTCTCTCCTCGCCAAGTAGGGCCGGGCCCTTACGGACGTTCCCAGAGCGGGTGCGCGGCGCTTGGGGCCGAGCCCCTGACGAGGCCATGGGGTGGGCAAGATTGCCACACTGCACGGCTGGGCGGACGCGCGTTGCGCGCCGCATCGTTGCTTGACAAAGTCGGCCCTTTCGGATAGGTTGCCTTGTCCGCTCGCCGCCTACGCGCGCCACGAGCCAGGGGGAGGAGTTGCCTCGCAAACAGGTCGTCACGCTCATTACCGACTTCGGCGATGCCGACCATTTTGTGGGAGTCATGAAGGGTATCATCCTGGGCATCAACCCCGACGTCGAAATCGTGGACGTCTGCCATCAAGTCAATTCCTACGATATCTTCGACGCCGCATTCACCCTGGCGCAGAGCTACCGCTTCTTTCCCAGCGACACAATCCACCTGGTGGTCGTGGACCCGGGCGTGGGAACGACCCGGCGACCGCTCCTGGCACGCACGATCGAGCAGAAGTTCGTCGCCCCGGACAATGGCGTGCTTTCGCTCGTCTACGAGCGCGAAGAATCCATCGAAGTGCGGCACATCACTTCCGACCACTATTTCTTGAATCCCCTCAGCCACACTTTCCACGCGCGGGACGTCTTTGCCCCCGTGGTCGGCTGGCTCAGCCGAGGCCTGGAGGTGGACAAGTTCGGCGAGCCTATCACCGACTATGTCAAATTCCCCTCGCCGAAGCCCAAGCAGGTTAGCGACCGGCTGGTCACAGGCAAGGTGCTTAGAGTTGACAAGTTTGGCAACGTCATCACCAACCTCATGCCCGATGACCTCCCCCAGCTCTTCTCGGAGAGCCCTCCACCTTTCAAGATCATCATTAACCAGCAGGAGATAACAAAGCTGAACCTCTCCTATTCCCTGGGGAAGCCCTCGGAGATTTTCGCGATTGTGGGGAGTTCGGGCTATCTGGAGATCTGCACGACTCGTGGTTCGGCGGCGAAAGCCCTCAACGCCAGCCGCGGCGCGGAGGTGGGAGTAGTCCTGAGCGAGGAAACCGCTCCAACCCCCGAGTAGCACCCCTCAACTGTCTCGAATCCCTCTGCGAGAACGCCGTAGCGCAATATAGACCTCCAGCCCGCAGTCCTCAGGCGGGAGGCGGCTTCGGCACGGCCGCGGCGGGGCCGGACAGCTTCTCCACCCGAACCTTCGCCACGCGCCGGCCGTCCATTTCCAGCACCGTGTAGCGGCGGCCATCGAACACGAAACTCTCACCCTCTTGCGGGATAACGCCCAGCCGCTCCAGCACAAAGCCGGCCAGCGTTTCGTAGCCAGCGCCGCGGGGCAGGACGATTTCGTAATCATCCGCCAGCTCGCGCACACTGAGCGCACTGTCCACCACCAGGACGTCCTCGGCGACCTTGTGAATCGCCTTTTCTTCGCGGTCGTATTCGTCCTGAATCTCACCCACGATCTGCTCGAGGACATCTTCCAGGGTCACCAGGCCCACGAAGCTCCCAAACTCGTCCACCACGAGAGCCATCTGCGAGTGCCGCGCGCGCGCTTCGTCGAGCATCCGGTCCAGCGACATCGTTTCCGGCACGATCATCGGCTGGTAAAGCAGGGAGCGCAAATCCAGCGGCGCCTCCAGGGGCACTCGCTGCCGCACCCGGTCAAAGGTCACGCGCAGCAAGTCCTTGGTGTTCAAGATGCCGATGATGTGGTCGGGCGAGCCTTCGTAGATGGGGACACGCGAATAACGGTCTTCAACGACGCGGCCCAAAAGAAAATGGAGGTCCTGAGTCAAGGGCAGGCAGGTAATCTTGGGGCGCGGCACCATGATTTCCCGCACCAGGACGCGGTCGAGGTCGAAGACGCTGTGGATCATTTCCTCCTGCTCTTCCCCCAGCATCCCGCGCTTGCGAATGCCCGACACAATCAGCTTCACCTCCTCGGGGGTATGGAGGGCGCCATGCCCGCCGGCCGCCGCTTGACCCAGGAGACGGAGGACGATGCTGGCCATCCAGTCCAACACCCGCACCGGATAGCTGGTCAAGCGCAGGAATAGCAGCATAGGCCGCGCGACGAGCAAGGAGGCCTGCTCGGCGCGGTCGTAGGCCAGCGCCTTGGGGACCAGCTCACCCAGGACCATCAACAGAGTCGTAATCAGGAGGAAGGCGATACCCACGGAGATCGAGTGCGCCACCGTGACCGCGACGTACTTGTCGAGGCGGCCTTCCAGCACGCCTTCGATGGCGTGAGCCATAATGGTCTCCCCCACGGCGCCCATGAGCAGGCTGGCCACGGTGATGCCCAGTTGGATTCCTGAGAACAGCAGCCCCACGTTAGCGAGAAGCGTCAGAACCAGGCGGCTACGGGTCTCGCCTTCCCCGGCCAGTTGTTCCAGGCGCGTGCGGCGCACGCTCAACAACGCGTACTCCGCCGCCACGAAGAAGGCGTTGAGCGCCACCAGACTCAAAATGAGCAGCGCTTTCAGCAAACCAGTCATGCGAGAAGTCCCTGTCCCAGGTCAATTCTAGCCTTAAAGTCACTGCAAGTTCAAAACTCACCGCGCACACAGCCCCGCTCATAGCGTGTCTGCTGAGGAGGGAACCGGGTCGCTTGAGCCACTTAGAACCTGCTGTACCCGCCAGCACCGGCAATCAAAACCCAGGCGGGTGCTGTTCCACTCTGCTAGACTTCGCCCATCATCTCGCTGGGGGTTGTACGGATGCGCGCGCTTTCCCGTCTCATCCTGCTTTCGGTCATAACCCTCGCCCTAGGCCCGTGCGGGTTGGCCGCAGAGGACCGGATTGAAACGCGCGGGGAAACCCTTATCGTCTTCAACCCGCTGAGCTGGCCGCGGAGCGGGCTGGTCCAAATCCAGGTGGACACCGGCACCACGCTCACCGACCTCGCTTCGAATGAGCCAGTCCCTTATGAAGTGGTCGAGGAGCGCGAAGGCTATCAGACCATCCGCTTCTGGGCGCGGGATGTTCCCTCCCTGGGCTACAAGGTGTATCGCCTGGGGCGTGGAGAGACGGTCCTGCCGGGGCGCTCAGAGCCGGAAACCAACGTCTTTCAGAACAAGTTCTACCGCGTCACCCTCGACCCTGTCCGCGGCGCCATCAAGAGCCTTTACGACAAGGAACTCGGGCGCGAACTCGTGGACGCTGCAAGCCCCTATCTGCTGAACGAATACCTGTACCTTACGGGAGGAGGCAGCGAGAAGGGCCGCGGCGAAGGCGATGAGGCCACCCAGCTTACCCGCCTTGTCCGCCACCTGCCTTTCGCGGAGCTCACTGTTCATCACCCAGAAGAGGGCCAGATTGTTTCTCTCGAGAAGACGCCGTGGGGCCACGTGGTGCGGTTGACCGCGAAGGCGCTCAATACGCCGCAAATCGAGTCTGAGATTTTCCTGTCCGACGATGAGAAGCGCATCGACATCCGTAACCGTATCCGGAAAGACCCGACCGACGCCAGGGAAGCTGCGTACTTCGCGTTTCCCTGGGCGGCGACGGACCCCACCTTTCGCTTCGATACGGCAAACGGTTGGGTTAATCCGGAGGAAGACCTGCGCGAAGGCGGCGCCAACGCGTGGTTTGCCGCCCAGAACTGGGTAAACGTTCAGGATGGATCGGGCGCCGTCACCTTGGCGGTGGTGGATGCGCCCCTCGTCTCGCTGGGCGACATCAACCGCAGCCGCCCGCCCGGCAAATTCTGCAAGGCTTCCGCTGCCGTATTTTCCTGCGTGCTGAACAATTACGGGGTCAGGAACGCGGCCGGCGGGCAGTCGGGCGAGTATGTCTTTCGCTACGCCATCACCAGCGCGGCACGATTCGAGCCGGAGAGGGTCACGCGGTTTGGCCGTGAAGCGCGCGCGCCGCTGACGATTCGGCTAGCCCTGAATTAGGGGCGATTCAGGAATCGCCCCTACAACGGTTCGCGCGCTTCTGCTAACATACGGGAGATGTACGACGACATTGTGGCCGTCACCGAGAACGAACCCCTCACCGGCGGCCATTTCCTTCTGAGTCTTTATTCCCCGCGGCAGGCGCAGGCAGCGCGCCCGGGTCAGTTTGCCATGGTGCGGCTGCTCGGCCGCTCGGACGTGTTGCTGCGCCGGCCGATGAGCATCTATGACACGAAGCCGGCCCATCGGCAGGGGAGAAAGCGCCGGGGGGCGGAATCACCCGAGGTCGTCCAACTTCTCTACAAGGTTGTCGGGCGAGGCACACGGCTGATGTCTGAACTGAGGCCGGGCGATCAAGTGGGCTTGCTCGCCCCGCTTGGTCATGGCTTTTTCGAAGAGGACTACCTGCCCTACGCCCTGGGCTCCGACGAAATCCTGCATGTGGCCGGTGGCATCGGGATTGCCGCCCTCCGGCTGGCGGCGAAGCGACTGGCAGAGGCTGGTTTCCGTCAGCGGCTGTTCTTCGGAGGCGGGACGAAAGCAGACCTGGTGGGCTGCGAGGAGTTCAAACCGCTCGTACACGGGATGGCGCTCGCCACCGAGGACGGGACGCGCGGCCACCGCGGATTCGTCACGCGGCCCTTAAAGGAGTACCTCGCGCGCCACCGGACCAAGAAGTTCCTGCTGATGGTTTGCGGGCCGTGGGCGATGCTCGAGGCTTCGGTGGAACTTGCGCAGCGATACGGTCACCCCTGCCTGGTTTCCCTGGAGAATCGCATGGGCTGCGGTTTGGGCGTCTGCCTGGGTTGCTCCATCCAGGTTCACGGGGAGGGCCACGGGGCCTACGAACGCGTGTGCACCGAAGGGCCGGTGTTTTGGGCGGACAAGGTGGTTTGGGAAAGGGAGAGCGCCCAAGACATAAGGGAAAATCAAAAATCAGGAACGAAGGCAAAGCCACGGACTGAGGGATAAGCCCCGATGGGAGTTAAGGGAAGCTCAAGACGTACCAGATCCCGAAAGCACGCAACGGTAGCAGCCAGTAAGCCGTCAGGCACAAATGGCGGCGGCAAGCCGCCGCACTCCAACGACTTCATCCCCAAGATTGACACGACCATCGCCGGCGTGCACTTCCAGAACCCGGTGCTGACGGCCAGCGGCACGTTCGGCTATGGCCAGGAATTCGCCCACCTGATTGACCTGAACCAGTTGGGCGGCATCGTCGTAAAGGGCATCTCCGCCGAACCGATGGCCGGCAATCCCCCGCCCCGCATCTACGAGACCGAGTCAGGAATGCTGAATGCCATTGGGCTCCAGAACGTCGGCGCGAAGAGATTCCTGGCGGAGAAGCTCCCCTTCCTTCGCACTCTGAAGGCGCGCTGCATTGTGAACGTCTTTGGCTACTCCACGGAGGGCTACGTCCGCTGCCTCGAGATCCTGAATGAAGGCGAGGGCATTGACGCCTACGAATTGAACATTTCCTGCCCCAACACGCAGCGCGGGGGGATGGTCTACGGCAACGACCCGAAACTCACCGAGGAGGTAGTAGCCGCCGCGAAGCAGGCGGCGCGTTTCCCCGTCATCGTGAAGCTCTCGCCCAATGTCACCGACATTACGCTGACCGCCCGGGCCGCCGAGGCCGCCGGAGCCGACGCACTCTCGCTGGTCAACACCTTCGTGGGCATGGCCATCGACGTCGAAAGCCGTACCCCGCAGATCTCGAACGTGACCGCAGGGCTTTCGGGGCCCGCCATCAAGCCGGTGGCTTTGCGCATGGTGTACCAGACCTATCGAGCCGTGAAGATTCCGCTCATTGGCATCGGCGGGATCGCCAGCGCCGAAGACGCCCTCGAGTTCCTCATCGCCGGCGCGCAAGCCGTACAGGTGGGTACGGCGAACTTCTATGCCCCGGGAACGTCTCTGCGCATTGTCCAAGGCATCCGCGACTACTGCCAGCGGAAGCGATTGCACCTCTCGGAAGTCGTTGCCAGCTTGAAAGCACCTCAGAATCCGGCTTCGAGAGCGGCAGCGCCCTAGTGTGGTGTAACCGAAGAAAGTGACGCACTCGATGGCATGTCATTCTGAGCCGATTCGCTCCACATCGAATCGCCCTGAGCGCAGCGAAGGGGCTCACGGTAAACTCCGCGAAGAATCTGCTTTTCCCTAATCATAGGGAATAAGTGCAGATGCTTCGTCCGTCGGCTGACGGACTCAGCATGACAGCAAGGCCCCGACATGTGCCACCTATTTCTGAAACGCCAGACTAGTGCCGTTCCAACTTAATTCCTCGAGTCCCGTTCCAACTTTATTCGTGGGAACGTTGTATCCGGATAAGAGGCCCCAGATAGTTGGAACGGCACCAGCTCTGAGCGAGCGAGAGCCTGAGACGCCCCTGAAGTTGCTGCCCAAGCCCCGGGCCTCTGCCCCCCGTTTGGAAAACCGTTTGCTCGCTACGAGGCGGAGAGGTGGTTGGAATGCGCCGAGCCGTTGTGAGTTCAACAACTTACTGAACCGACGACGCCCCAGCAGCCCGGAAAAACCTGCCCGGGTGGAGGCTGTTTAGGACACTGGCGCCACGGGAGCTGCCCTGCGCTGGGAGGCGCCGGACTCGAAGGTAGAGGGAGGTGGGCTACTTCCTCAAGCCCTTTTGTTTCAGGTAGTTTGCTCCATTGGGGAGCGCCGTTGATTGACACAACGCAGGCCTTCTGTTAGATTGCACGACGAGGAATTTGCACAAAGCGTTTCTTCTGGCACGACGAGCACGGTTCTGGGGCGGCGGGGCCCTGGTTTCGATACTGCTGGCGGCGCCTGGCTGCGCGGCCCGGCGGACGACGCGAATCCCTCCTTCTCAGCTTCCTCCTCCGGCGCGCGAAGCTTCGGTCGCCGACCTCATTGCCAAGGTCAATGCCCAGAGCGCAGCTATCCGAACGCTGGTGGCCACGGTTGACTTGGAGCCTACGGCGGGCTCAGTCTATTCCGGCGTCATCAAGGAATACCGTGACGTCAGGGGTTTCATCTTATTGGAGAAACCCGCCATGATTCGCATGATTGGCCAGGCACCCGTCGTCAGGACCAACATCTTTGACATGGTCTCCGACGGCCAGGAGTTTAGGCTCTACATTCCCCCCGAGCAAAAGTTCATCGTCGGCAAAACCGAGTTTCGCCGGCCGGCCAAGAACTCCTTGGAGAACCTGCGGCCGCAGCACATCCTGGAGGCGCTGCTGGTGCCGAGCATGGATTCCACGCGCGACAAGTACGTCCTGGAGGAAGCCGAGGAAGGCGGGCGGCGCTACTACGTCGTGACGGTGCTGGAGGTCCGGGAAGACGGGGAGCTCTCCCTGCAGCGCAAGGTCTGGTTTGATCGCTCCAGGCTGGAGGTCGTTCGCTTGCAGCTCTACGGGCCGCACGGCGCGTACCTGGAAGATGTGTCGTACTCCAGCTACGAGGACTACCAGACTATCCGCTATCCCTCGCGCATCGAGATCAACCGGCCCGTCGAAGATTACCGTTTATCCATCACCATTGTGAAGGCCACGTTCAACCAACCCATTGCCCCGGAGAAGTTCGAGCTGCAGAAGCCCGCAGGCGCTGAACTGGTCGAGCTCGGCGCCGCGCGCGGGCCGGAGGTTCCCCGTGGTCAATAGGATGGTCATTTCAAATATCCTGCATCGCCCGGTGCGGACGGTGGTCAGCATCCTGGCCGTCGCCATCGAAGTCGGGATGGTGATGCTGGTGGTGGGCCTGACCACGGGCCTGCTCCACGATAATGCCAGGCGCGTGGAGGGCGTGGGCGCCGACATCCTGCTGCAGCCCCCGGGGGCTTCGTTCTTCTTCGGTCTGACTCAGGCTCCCATGCCTATCAAGATCGGAGACCGGCTGGCGGAGATCCCGCGCGTGTATGCGGTGGCGCCCGCCCTGTTCCAGTTCAACTCGACCGGAGGGCTGAACATCATCTATGGGATCGACACCGCCAGCTTCGATCGGGTGACCGGCGGGTTTGTGTATCACTCCGGAGGGCCGCTGGCCGCACCCTACGACATCCTGGTGGATGACTGGTACGCCAAGGCCAACCGCGTGAAGGTCGGCCAGACCCTCAACTTCTTGAACCACGACTTCCGGGTCGCCGGCATTGTCGAACACGGGAAAGGCGCACGCCTTTTCATCCCTCTGCAAACGGCCCAGGAACTTTCCGGCGCCTATGACAAGGCTTCGATTTTCTTCGTAAAATGCTCGGACCCGGGATATACCGACCAGGTCATCAACGCGATCCACCAATTGCTGCCCCGCTACCAGATCCTCTCCGTGAAGGAATACATGTCGTTGATGACCTCCAACAACATCCCGGCCTTGAATGCCTTCATCACCGTGATGATCGCCGTGGCGGTGGCCATTGGATTTCTGGTGATTTTCCTGTCCATGTACACGACCATTACGGAGCGCACCCGCGAGATAGGAATATTGAAGTCGCTTGGAGCCTCGAAAACGTATATCATTGGGGCTATCCTGCGGGAGGCGAGCCTTCTGGCGGTGATTGGAGTCGTGGCTGGCTACGGCGGCACCGTGGTCACCCGGAGAGTCATCCTGGCAGCCTTCCCCACTCTTTCGGTGGAGCTTACCGTGGAGTGGGCGCTTCTGGCGGGGCTGCTGGCGATGGCCGGCAGCTTGATTGGCGCCTTCTACCCGGCGCTCCGCGCCGCTCAGCTTGACGCGGTGGACGCCTTGGCGTATGAATAGCTAAGGACGTCCGTGGTCAGTGGTCCGTGGCAGACGCGCAAGCAACAACGGACCACGGACCAAGGACAACGGACAGGCGCAAAGTGGAACCGATTATAGCTACTCAGGATTTGAAGAAAATCTACCGCCTCGGCAAAGTGGAAGTGCCGGCGCTGCGCGGAGTGGACCTGCTGGTTCAGGAGGGGGAATTCCTTGCCGTCGTGGGCCCCTCGGGCTGCGGGAAGTCTACCCTGCTGCACATCCTGGGAGGCTTGACCGGGCCCACGTCCGGCAGCGTCCTGGTGGACGGGAACGACTTCTGCACCATGCGCGATGCGGACCGCACGCGGTTTCGGCGGCACAAGATCGGCTTCGTTTTTCAGCGCTTCAACCTGCTGCCCACCCTAACCGCCTGCCAAAACATCACCATCGCGCAAGACATTCAAGGCAACGGATTCAACCCCCATCGCTTTGATGCGGTGGTGGACATGCTGGGCATCCGGGAGAAACTGAACCACAAGCCCTTTGCCCTTTCGGGCGGCGAGCAGCAACGCGTGGCCATTGCCCGCGCCGTGATTTGCGAGCCCAAGATATTGCTGACCGACGAGCCGACGGGAAACCTGGACACGGAGAATTCCCAGATTGTGCTGAATATGATGCGGGCGCTGAACCGCTCCTTCCGCCAGACCATCCTGATGATCACGCACAACCTCGAAGCCGCCGCCGTGGCCGACCGCGTGGTGCGCATGCGGGACGGGCGCATCGTTTCCGATTGATTCTTTCCGCGTTTCCCGCTATTTTCTCCGGACGTCCGCTCATGGCCGAAAGCACCCCACTGCGAGACCAGACCCTTCCGCCCTCCGAAGCGCACCAAGGAGAGAAGCCCCTCCCGCGGGCGTGGCGAAAAATCAAGCGGGGTTTTGCCCACTCCATCTTCTGGGCTTACGAACGCGGCACCTGGCAATACGATCTGATCGTGCTGGCGATTCTGGGCTTCATTTTCCTGAGCCCGCGGTCCTGGTTCGACGACCGTCCCACATTCCAGCTAACCGACCTCCGGCACCGGCAGGGGGTGGTGGAGGTTGGTCACGGCAAGGAAGGCTGGCGGTACTTGGTGGACGCACGCCTGGTGGAGTCGCTGGCGCCGCGGGAGCCCAAGGATGCCCTCCAGGAGATTCTCCGGCTTCGCCTGCAAAGACCCTTCACGATTAAATCGAGCGAAGAGCTCCGCGACCGCAATAATGTAATGCTCGGCTATACGGTAGTAGTCGCCTTCCAGTGACGGCGCCGGCCTCGCGTGCGCCGGCGACCGGCCAGGAAAAGGAAGCGCAGTGAAGCCAGCCTTCCGCAGAATTCGGATGTGCCTCGCCGCTACCCTGGCGGTGCTCGCGGCAGTGCTCCCTGCCAATTCCCCGGCCGCCAGCCCCCGCAAGCGCAAGCTCCCGCCCGACCTGACCGAGATCCTTTCCCGCATGAACGACGCCGCCAAGAACCTGAAGACGCTGTCCGCCGACCTTGAGTACACCAAGGTCACCGTCCTGGTGGATGACAAGTCCACAGAAACGGGCCGGCTCTTCTACCGCAAGAGCAAGAAGGAGATCCTGATTGACATCACGAAACCAGAGGCGAAGACGGTCTTGTTCAGGAAGAACAAGGCGGAAATCTTCCTGCCCAAGATCAATCAGATCCAGGAGTACGACCTGGAAGAACGCAGCGGACTTGTCGAACAATTCCTCTTGCTGGGCTTCGGGACGGAGACCGATAAGCTGAGGAAGGACTACGACGTCAAGTTCGTGACCGAAGAGGATATGGACGGCGATACCACGGCGGTCCTGGAGCTGACGCCGCGCTCCGAAAAGACCGCGGCCCAGCTCGACAAGATTCATCTCTGGGTTAGCGAAGAGTCCTGGCTCCCGGTCCAGCAGAAGTTCTTCCAGCCCGGCGGCGACTACTTTGTGGCCCGCTACACTGCCGTCAAAGTGAACCGCCAGCTTCCTCCTTCTACCTTCCAGATTCCCGCCGCCAAGGGCGCCAAGCGCGTCAAGATGAACTAGCCCGGGGCGCACCTCCGGAGGGCAACCCCATGCGAGGCATTCCTACTGACTGGATTGCCCAGCGGTAAAGAGCAGCAAAATTTCCCCTTGACAGTCTACAGGAGCAGGTCTAGCATACTCGTGTCGATTGCCTAGGGGAAGGATCTTCCGGGATGACGGTGGCTGCCCTTCCCACTCGCACTCGCAACGATCCCCAACGGGACGGTCTGAGGATAAAGACAAAATGGACATTCCGCGCGAGTCCGAGGCTCGAAAGCGCCGCCGCCGGCGGCTCTTCTACAGCCTTTTCGGTGGCGTGGCGATTCTCATAACCACGCTCGGGCTTTCCCGCCTCGGCCCTGCCCCGCCCACGGTTGACCGGGCCACAGTCTGGGTGGACACAGTGAAGCGGGGGCCCATGGTGCGGGAAGTGCGCGGGCTCGGTAAGCTGGTCCCGGAAAGAATCTCCTGGATTCCCGCTGCCACCGAGGGCCGCGTGGTGAAGCTTAACGTCTGGCCGGGCAGCCCCGTCAAGCCCGACACGGTGATCCTGGAGATGGTGAATCCAGAGCTTGCGCAGTCGCTGGCTGACGCTGAATACCAGTTGAAGGCAGCGCAAGCCGATTACGATAGCCTGAAGGTCAAGCTGGAAACCGCGCTGCTCGACCAGCGCTCCACGTCCGCCACAATTGGCTCCGAGTTTCGCCAGGCGAAACTGCAAGCCGAAGTTGACGAGAAGCTCGTCGCCGCCGGCTTGCTTTCGAAGCTGAGACTGCAACTATCGCAGGCCAAGGCAGAAGAGCTCGCCACCCGGCAAGAGGTTGAGCAGGAGCGGGTGAGCATCCATTCCGAATCCGCGCGGGCACAGTTGGCAGCTCAGCAGGCCAAGGTGAATCAGCTCCAGGCGCTTTACGAACTCAAACGCAGTCAGGTGGAAGGGCTTCGCGTGCGGGCGGGAATGAATGGCGTTCTGCAATCGCTCGCCGTCGAAGTCGGAGAGCGCGTAACGGCCGGCACGAACCTGGCGCGGGTCTCCGACCCGACCGTGCTCAAAGGCGAAATCAAGATCCCCGAGACCCAAGCCAAGGACGTGCAACTGGGCCAGGTAGCAAGCACCGATACGCACAACGGCGTGGTCGCTGGCCACGTCAGCCGCATGGATCCCTCAGCGGTCGGCGGCACGGTGACCGTGGATGTCGCTTTGGACGAGCCCCTTCCGCCGGGCGCCCGCCCCGACCTTAGCGTGGAGGGCACGATCACCATCGAGCGGCTTCGTGATGTGCTCTATGTGGGCCGGCCGGCCATGGGGCAGGCCAACAGCAAGACAATGATGTTCAAGCTCGTTAAAGGCGGCAAGGAGGCCATCCGCGTCCCCGTCACGCTGGGCCGAGCCTCAGTCAGCACCATTGAAATCGTAGAAGGATTGAAACCCGGGGACGAAGTCGTGCTCTCCGACATGTCGCGGTGGGACGCCTTCGAGCGCCTCCGGCTGAACTGAGCGTCGCGCTGGGCGGCGTGCAAGTCGCAGAGAGGGGTGACATGAACAGTTCCACTCAGCTTCTGATCAAGCTTGAACGGGTGACCAAGATTTTCTACGCGGAGCAGGTTGAGACGCACGCTTTGTCGGAAGTCAGCCTTGAGATTCACCGCGGCGAATACCTCAGCATTGCAGGGCCCTCGGGCTCCGGCAAGTCCACGCTGCTCTCGATCCTGGGGCTGCTGGACTCTCCCACTCGCGGCCGGCACTGGCTGAAGGAGAAGCCTGTGGAGGCTCTTGATGCCGACGCGCGAGCCCGCATTCGGAATCGCGAAATCGGCTTTGTCTTTCAAAGCTTCAACTTGATCGGAGACCTGACGGTCTTCGAGAACATCGAGCTGCCACTCACCTACCGGGGCATGCCGGCGCGAGAACGAAGGCGCCGGGTCGAAGAAGCCCTGGAGAAGGTGAGGATGTCGCACCGCGTGAGGCACTACCCCGCGCAACTCTCCGGCGGCGAACAGCAGCGGGTGGCCGTGGCGCGCGCGCTGGGGGGCCGCCCCGCCGTGCTGCTGGCTGATGAGCCCACGGGGAACCTGGATTCGAAGAACGCCGACGCGGTGATGGAACTGCTCCGCGAGCTACACCGCGAAGGCGCCACGATTGTTATGGTGACCCACAATCCGGACTACGCTCAGTACGCCGAGCGCACCGTCCATCTGCTCGACGGACGTATTGTGGACGGAGGTGCCCCGACCGAGGCGCCGACTGCGAGCCCAGGAAATCCGATACGTCAGCTTGAGGCATCGCCGTGAGTTTGCTCGTCACTTGTCACTGTTCTTAGAGGAGGCCTATGGGCAAGCCAATCGATCTTCTGCAAGGCACGCTGGATCTGCTGATCCTGAAAACCCTCGCCCTGGAGCCGATGCACGGCTGGGGCATTTCACAGCGCATCCAGCAGATCTCGCAGGACTCTCTCCAGGTACAACAAGGGTCGTTATACCCGGCGCTCCACCGCCTGGAACAGCAAGGCTGGATCGCCTCCGAGTGGGGCGCGTCGGAGAACAACCGGCGGGCCAAGTACTACCGCCTGACGGATGCCGGACGCCAGCAATTGGAAGTTGAGACCGCCCGCTGGGAACGCCTGTCAGCCGCCGTTTCGACGATTCTCGAGACGGCGTAGAGGCGGCGTCAACTGTAGCGGCGGTCTGCGACCGCTGGGGCTTGTCACCCTGAGCGAAGCGAGGGGTCTGCAGTTGCTTGGGCATAGGGTGGACATGCAGATTCTTCGCTTCGCTCAGAATGACAGCGATTGAGACTCTTTGGATCATCCTGCCAAAGGCGGCGGGGAGCCGCCGAGAGTAGAGGCTGAATCTCATGGATGTCATCACGAAACTCCTACGTCGTCTGCGCGCGCTGTTCCGGAAAGAGGCTCTGGAGCAGGAACTCGACGACGAGCTGCGGTTTCATCTGGAAAAGCAGATTGAAGCGAACCTGGCGGCGGGGATGCCGCCCGAGGAGGCGCGCAGGGCGGCGCTGCGGCAATTCGGCGGGGTCGAGCAAGTGAAGGAAGAATGCCGGGAAGCCTGGGGGGTGCGTTTCATCGAGACCCTCATTCAGGACGTCCGGTTCGGCCTGCGCATGCTGGCGAAGAATCCCGGCTTCACTGCCGTGATCGTCATATCGGTTGCCTTGGGCATCGCGGCCAACGCCACCGTCTTCAGCGTCGCCAACGGATTGCTTTGGGGCGTGCTGCCGGTGAAGGATCCTGGGCGGATGGTAATGTTTTCTGAAGGCAAGTCCTTCTCCTATCCAGACTACTTGGACTATCGGGAGCAGACCACGGATGTCTTCGAGGGCGGCGTGGCGGCGCACTTTCCTCTCATTCCCGCCAGTCTGGGAGGCGTGGGAGAGCCAGAGCGCGTCTGGGGTCAGGTCGTGAGTGGCAACTATTTCTCCATCCTTGGCGTCAACATGGCGCTCGGCCGTCCTATCCTTCCAGAAGAAGACCGGCTGATGGGCCGCGACCATGTGGTGGTGCTCAGCCACAATCTCTGGCAGCGGCGCTTCGGCGTCGACGCAGGCATTCTCGGACGCGACGTGGTTCTGGATGGGCAGCGTTATACCGTAGTAGGCGTTGCGCCGGCTGGGTTTTACGGCAGCGAGCGTGGCATCGTATCCGACTTTTGGGTGCCGCTCTCCATGGTGGAAGTAATCATGCCCGACCTGACGATGCCCGGAGGAGGCAGCACCAAGCGGGGCAACCCGTGGTTGCTGCTGGATGCGCGGCTCAAGCCAGGAGTTAGCCGTGCCCAGGCTGTGGTGGCGGTGAACCTCGTCAAGAAGCGCTTGGACGACACCTATCGCAAGGATGAGAAGCACCACGACGCTATCACTCTCCAAACCGCGGGTGGACTGATCGCCAGATCCGTTACCCCTGCGGACGCCCTGATGGCTGTCCTGATGGTCGTGGTCGCATTAGTGCTGTTGGTGGCCTGCGCCAACGTCGCCAACCTCCTGCTGGCCCGAGCGACTGGGCGGCAAAAGGAGATCGGCATCCGCTTGGCGATGGGCGCTGGCCGCGGGCGACTAATTCGTCAGTTGCTCACCGAGAGCTTCCTCCTGGCGCTGGCCGGGGCCGGCCTGGGCTTCCTGTTGGCGGCGGGTGCGGCACGCGCCGTCTCAAGCTTTCGGCTTCCCGCGCCCATTCCGGTGGTGTTTGACTTCAATGTGGACCTGCGCGTGGCGCTGTTCACCGTCGGCTTGTCACTGGTGACTGCGTTGCTGTTTGGGCTGGTTCCCGCACTGCGGGCCACGCGTCCGGACCTGGTAGGGGCTCTCAAAGAAGCGTCGGCAGTCTCTGGCCGCGCCGGGCGCTCCGGCATGCGCAACACGCTGGTCGTCGTGCAAGTCGCGCTGTCACTGGTCCTGCTTACGGCCGCGGGCCTATTTCTCCGCAGCCTCGGAAACGCCTCCTCAATTGACATCGGCTTTAAGCCCGACAACATCCTGGTGACGAGGGTAGACCCTAAGGTTCACAACTACTCGGCCGAAAGAACTATGCAGTTTCTTTCACAGCTTCGCGAGCGCGTGTCCGCGTTGCCGGGAGTTCGCTCGGTGAGTTTTGTGGATGTCGTGCCAGTCAGCATCGCCGGCACCGGCCGCAACTTTGAGGTGGACGCCACCAAGGACCGCCCCGCACAAAGCGTGAACGCCGACGTCCACGGGGTCTACAGCGGATACTTCCAGACCATGGGCATTCCCCTGCTGAGCGGCCGCGACTTCGACCTCCAGACCAATAACCAAAACGAGGCCATCATCAACGAGACGATGGCCGGCCGTCTGTTCCCCAACCAGGACCCGATTGGCCGCGTGGTTCGCGCGGATAGGGCCTCATACACCGTGATTGGCGTGGTGCGAAACTCCAAGTCGCGCACCGTGGGCGAGGGACCGGTTAATTGCGCCTATCTGTTTCTCGATGTGGCCCCGGAGAAGGGCGTCAGCTTCTTTGGAATTTCCACCCTCGTAAAGACATCCGTCGACCCGCGACAACTGGACCGCCCGGTGCGCGAGCAGATCGCAGCGCTTGATCCGAACATGGCGGTCTTCAACACAGAGACGATGCAGGAACACCTTAATGAATCGCTGCTTCTGCCTCGCATCTCGGCTTGGCTACTAGGGAGCTTCGGCGCAGTCGGGCTCACACTGGGAGCCGTCGGCCTGTACGGTGTGATGAGCTACTCGGTGCGCCGCCGCACACACGAGATCGGCGTTCGCATGGCCCTGGGTGCCCGGCCCGGCACCGTGCTGGCGATGGTCCTACGCCAGGGCCTTGCCCTGACGAGTGTCGGCCTGGCCATCGGCCTATCCATTGCCGTGGCGGTCGGCCGTTTGTCCGCCAGTCTCCTTTACGGCATCAGCGGGACGGATCTCATCACGTTCCTGGTCGTTCCGACCGTTCTCGTTGCTGCTGCGTTGGTGGCGATCGTGATCCCTGCCCGCCGGGCGGCCAAGATCGATCCCATGGTGGCGCTGAGGTACGAGTGACAGTTACCAATGGCGAGTGACGAGTGATGAGTGACGAGAATTGGGCCATTGAGTCATCGGGCCATCGGGTCATTGAGGCATCGTGGTCATTGAGAGGTAAACGAGTTTCGGCTTTCGGGTTTCGAATTTCGAATTAGGTAGTGGCCATGCTCAGATTGCGGGCGCTGTTTCGCAAAGACCGGGTGGACCAGGAACTCTCCGAGGAGCTGGCGTTCCACCTCGAAAAGCAGATCGAGCAGAACATTGCCGCCGGGATGAGCCGGGAGGAAGCCCGGTACGCCGCGCTGCACAGCTTCGGCGGCGTCGAGCAAGTCAAAGAGGAATGCCGGGACGCCTGGGGTGTGAGGTTCATCGAAACCTTGCTTCAGGACCTGCGCTTTGGCCTGCGCATGCTGGCGAAGAACCCCGGCTTCACGGCGGTCGCCGTCCTGACGCTGGCGCTGGGCATCGGGGCCAACACGGCTATCTTTAGCGTGGTGAACGGAGTCCTTCTGCGGCCGCTTCCTTATCCAGAACCCGATCGCCTGGTGCGGATCTATGAAAGGTCGGCTCAGTTCAATCTGATGTCCGTCGCATATCCGAACTTTCTGGATTGGGAGAGGATGAACCGTTCCTTTGCAGGATTGGCGGCATACCGAGGTGAGGCCTTCAATTTCACGGGCCCAGGTCAGCCCGAGTACATCCCCGGGGCGATTGCTACAGCTAACTTCTTCTCAGTGCTTGGTGTGAAACCGCTGCAGGGTCGGACCTTTACTCCGGAGGAAGAACGGCAGGGCGCCAACCCGGTTGCCATGGTCAGTGAAGGTCTGTGGAAGCGGAGGTTCGGCGGTGACACCGCTGTTCTTGGCAAAAGCCTTGTGCTCGACGGACAGGTCTACACCGTCGTGGGCATCGTTCCAAGGGATTGCCACCTGCTGGATCCGGCTGAGGTCATCACCCCGCTTTGGCAGTGGGGGCGACGCATGCAGCTGGAGAGGCGGGAGGACCATCCGGGCATCCAGGTCGTGGGCCAACTGAGGCCGGGAGTCAGCCTCCCCCAGGCGCGGGCCGATATGGAAAATATTGCCCACAGCCTCGCCCAGGCATATCCGAAGACAAATGAAGGCCAAGGTACGACGGTTGTGCCCCTGAAGAACGATATCGTGGGTGACGTTCGGCCCATGTTGCTGTTGCTCCAGGCCGCAGTGGGCTTCGTGGTTTTAATCGCCTGCGCGAACGTAGCCAACTTGCTCCTTGCCCGGTCCGTCGCGCGGAAAAGGGAAGTCGCTGTCCGGGTTGCACTAGGTGCGAGCCGCGGTCGAGTGATCCGACAGTTCCTCACGGAAAGTGTCTTAGTGAGCCTGGGTGGGGGTGGGATTGGCCTGTTGCTAGCGTCCTGGGGAAGCGCACCTCTGCTGGCTGCTGTTCCTGGCGGGTTGCCGCGGCGGGAGGCTATCGCGCTGGATGGAAGCGTCCTGCTTTTCACCCTGGTGATCTCCTTGTTAACCGGCATCCTCTTCGGCTTGGCGCCTGCCCTTGAGAGCTCGCGCTCGAATGTGCAGGAAGCACTCAAGGAAGGAGGCCGAAGTGCGGTGGGAGGGCAGCGGCGCACGCAAAGCGTATTTGTGGTTTCGGAGGTCGCGCTGGCGCTGGTCTTGCTGGCGGGGGCCGGACTCCTGATCCGGACTCTCCAACACCTCTGGGACGTGAATCCCGGACTCAATCCACAACACGTCTTGACCATGCAGGTGGCTCTTTCGCCAACACTGTTTGCTGATCCCTCGGCGATCAGAACCGCTTGGCGGCAGCTTCTTGACAGGGTTCGGAGCATACCTGGGGTCGAATCTGCCGCAGTGACTATCCTGGTTCCATTGAGCGGCGACGACAATGAAATGTCGTTCTGGACGAGCGGCCAGCCGCCATCTTCGATGGCACAAATGCCTGTGGCGCTCGGCTATATCACAACGCCGGGATACCTGCGCACTATGGGGATTCCCTTGCAGCGCGGGCGGTACTTCACGGAGCAGGACTCGGAGAGTTCGCGCAAGGTTGTGGTGATTGACGAGATTCTGGCCCGCCATTTCTTCCCCAGTCAGGACCCTGTCGGCAAGCAACTGCAGCTCGCCGGGTTTGGACCAATGGAGATCATCGGCGTCGCGGGACACGTCAAGCATTGGGGCCTGGACTCAGATGACAGCGCCAAAATCCGCGATCAGCTCTATTTTCCTTTTTTCCAGATTCCCGACCAGTTCATGGCGCAGGCCAAGACCGGGTTGAGGCTAGTGCTTCGCACAGGCTCCAACCCGATGAGCATGGTCTCCGCCGTGAGCAAACAGGTTATGGGTCCGGGCAGGGACCAGCCTGTCTACAACGTGAACTCTATGGAGCAGCTCATTTCCAGTTCTGTGGCCCGGCGGCGCTTCATGAGGTTGCTGCTCGTAGTCTTTGCAGGATTGGCGCTGACTCTGGCCGCAATTGGAATTTTCGGTGTCATCTCCTACTCCCTGAGCCAGCGCACGCACGAAATCGGTATTCGCATGGCGTTGGGCGCCGAACGGCGCGACGTCCTGGCGTTGGTGGTGCGCCAGGGACTGACTCTGGCTCTCGCCGGAGTCGCAATTGGTCTGGCAGCCGCATTGGGGCTGACTCATTTCCTCGCCGGCATGCTTTACGGAGTGCGGCCGACGGACCCCATCACTTACCTGCTTGCATGCTTGCTGCTGACCGGCGTAGCGTTGCTGGCGTGCTGCATCCCCGCACGCCGGGCGACGAAGGTCGATCCCATGGTGGCCTTGCGCTATGAGTAGCGCGCCCGGCCGTGCCTTGGAACCACGGCGGTGGGCGCCGCGAGTGCAGCCTGGC
>CAZBWJ010000043.1:0-29612 GCA_964495535.1 uncultured Acidobacteriota bacterium
TCCCAGCAGCTTCCGGTGAGTTCTCAGCCTTTACTGTTTGCCAAAGCTGGTATGTGATAGAAGAGAAAGCACTTACCAGCTTCGCTGCCGGAACCAGCCCCCTCTTATTTTTCAATAACATACCAGCTTCGTTCCGTCTGCCAAAAACGCAACTTGCTCATTTCGCAGGACTTACCAGCTTCGTTTTTTTCGCGCCGTATTTATAGGAGGGCAACCGTCTCTCGGCCACCCTTTCGGCCCACTGCAAAAAGGAAAGGAGTCTGGTGGTGCGTTCGATCTGCTGATCAAGGCTCTGCTCCTGCCGAATCAGCGCGCGCCAGTCGGTTTGTGATGGAGTCAAGGCTGAAGCTTGCAGGGCGCGCGTGTTTTGAATGTGTTCATGCAGGTACGCCTCATATTTCTCGGTTAAGTCTTGCCGCTCCTCGAGGAGCGCCAAGCATAGGTCAGAGTAGATGTCTTCGTCTCGAGCGGCCTCGTCATCCGCCTCGGACGCGCCGGCCCCGGCAATGTCGGCTTCGGCAGCGGGCGTTTCTAAGTCTGCCCCGGGAGCGTCCGGGTCGGCGGCGGGCGACGTGGAGGGCTCGACGCCCGCGTCCGGAGCGGGTTCCGGCTCACCGGGGCAGCCGGACGTGAGCAGACGGCCGTAGAAGGCCAGGATTTGAACCCCGCGCCATGAGGGATGGGGGCCATAGATCTCGAGGAGCAGTCTCTGCCCTTCCTCGGAGAATTCCCGCCGGTCAACTCCTTCCTGGACCAGCTTGAGCAGACGCCACACCTCTTTGAACTTGGCGGGAGAATCCTTGACGCTGAGCAGGCCGTTTTCCAGCGCTTCCTGGGCGGGGAAGTCGATGGTGTCCTGGGTGACCTGGCGTTCGTGCTGGAGCCGTACCTGCTTGAGTTTTTCCAGACTTTGCAGCACCAGGCCTTCCTGGGCGCGTTGATTGCGCTGCTTGCGCCAGCGCAGCAGGGCGATGTCTTCCACCAGCAGCCGCTGGGCGGGATTGGCGGGCCGATGGGCGGCCAGGAGTTCTTCCAGCAGGCGCCGGTAGTCCCCCGGCTCCTCGTCGAGGGCCAGCATGGAGCGCCAGGGCGGCTGCGCGAACCAGCCGTGCCGCAGGCTGTTCAGGGCGGCGCGGCGTATGCCGCGCTGGGTGCGGGGACCGGTGGATTTCCGGGCGTTCCGCCGCCGGGCTTCCAGCGATAGAGGGGATAGTTTGCGATGGGTCAGGGCCATGCCAGGCTCCTCGTCTGAAGTTGCCCCAGGCCGGAATCCCCTGCCGGGGACGGCCTCTTTAGCCTAGTTACTCAGTGTAACATATCTAGGCCAGAAAGTCAAGCGTTTCTTGGGGGCGACACAAAGTCGCCCGGGGCCCTTTCGTGCGATCCAGCGGCCCTCGGCTTCCGAGTTTCCTTCTCCCGGAACCCCCAGCCCCGAATCCCGGCCCCTGAATCCTTGATCCTAGATCCTTGCTCCTCAATCCTTGATCCTGTCTTCCGACTGCGGACTGTTCATGCCACCAGCCCCTACCCCCGTCCATCTGAAACCCGACACCTATCACCCTGCAAACTGCGGCCAGCAGGAGACCGGCTGTGCAATCTGTCCCCCCGCATTTTTCCGTTGACGCTGGCGTCTCTGGCGAATAGATTTAGCCTCGCTCTCACTGGAATTTACAGTCCAATCCGGTGACCGACGGGCGCCGGGGGCGGGACGCCCACGCCTGATAAACGCTGCTCCCTTGCGCGCCCTTCAAATGGAGAAGCCCCATGAAAGTCGGACTCTTCACCGCCCTGTTTGCGAAGCTCAGCCTGGATGAAGTCATCAAGAAGATCAAACCTCTGGGGATTCGAACCATCGAGCTGGGGACCGGCAACTACCCCGGCGACCCGCACCTGAAGCTGGAGTGGTTGGGCGTGCCCGCTAAGATCAAGGAGTTCAAGAAGAAGCTCGACGATCAGGGGATCTCGATCAGTGCGTTGAGTTCTCACGGTAATCCGCTTCACCCCAACAAGCAGATGGGCGAGGCGCATTCCGAAGTCAGCCGGAAGACCATCCTGCTGGCCGAGAAGCTGGGGGTGCGGACGGTGATCGATTTCTCCGGTTGCCCGGGCGATTCCGATAACGCCAAGTACCCCAACTGGGTCACGGCCGCCTGGCCTCCGGACTTCCCCGAAATCCTGGCCTGGCAATGGGAAAGGAAAGTCATCCCCTACTGGAAGAAGCGCGCCAAGTTCGCCGAGGACCACGGGGTGCGCATCGGCATCGAGATGCACCCGGGCTTTGTGGTGTACAACCCGGAGACGATGCTGAAGCTGCGCGCGGCGGCTGGCCGCACCCTCGGCTGCAATTTCGACCCCAGCCATATGTTCTGGCAGGGCGTCGATCCTTGCGCCGCCGTGCGCGTCCTGGGCGAGGCCATCTTCCATGTGCATGCCAAGGACACGCGTATGTATGAGGTCAACTATCGAGTGAACGGCGTGCTCGACACCAAGCCTTACAGCGACGAGAAGAATCGCTCCTGGATCTTCCGCACCGTCGGCTACGGTCATGGCCCGGACTTCTGGGGCGACTTCGTTTCCACGCTCGAGATGGTGGGTTACAACGATGTGCTCTCCATCGAGCACGAAGACAGCCTGATGTCCATCGAGGAGGGTTTGACCAAGGCCGCAGCCCTCTTGAACCAGATCGTTATCAAGGAAAAACTCAAGGAAATGTGGTGGGCGTGAGGAAGAGCAGTGACGAGTGACAAGTGATGAGTGACGAGCCAGAAATGAAGGTTGAAGGATGGAATTGTCGGGAGACCAATTGAGCCCATCCTTCGGACTGCATACTCCAGCCTTCCCAGTTGGATTTGCTCGTCACTTGTCACTCGTCACTGGTCACGCTCTGGGCATAAGGAGCAGCAACCAATGAGTGAGGTAAACGTTGCCCTCATCGGCCACCTGTTCATGGGAAAGGCGCATTCCAATGCCTATCGGCAGGTGCGCAGTTTCTTCCCGGGCAAGCTGGTCCCGCGCATGAAAGTGCTCTGCGGCAAGGCCCCGAAAGAGGAACTGGAGACGACCGCGCGGCGTTACGGTTGGGAAGAAGCCGAGCCTGACTGGCGCAAGGTGATCGAACGCAAGGACATCGACGTGGTGGACATCTCCACCCCCGGCTACCTGCACCACCCCATGGCCATCGCCGCGGCAGAAGCGGGTAAGCACATTCTGTGCGAGAAGCCCCTGGCGAACAATCTCGCCCAGGCGAAGGAAATGCTCCGTGCGGCGGAGAAGGCTGGGGTCAAGCACTACGTGAATTTCTGTTATCGGCGGGCACCCGCCGTCGCTTATGCCCGGAAGCTCATCGAGGCCGGCCGCTTGGGCCAGGTCTACCACTATCACGGCGCTTATTTGCAGGATTGGATCATGGACCCTGAGTTTCCGCTGGTGTGGCGCCTGGAGAAGAAATACGCGGGCTCGGGCGCACTGGGCGACATCGGCGCCCACGCGGCGGACCTGGCGCTCTACCTGAACGACGAGATTCGGGAGGTGGCCGGACAGATGACCACCTTCATCAAAGAGCGTCCGCTGGCCGGTGAAGGAGCCGGCGCCTGGGGAGCCAAAGGAAGTAAAGGCAAGGGCAAGGTCACCGTGGACGACGATGCAAACTTCCTGGCGCGCTTCCGCAACGGAAGCGTCGGCGTGTTTGAGTCCTCGCGGTTCGCCGGCGGCCGAAGGAACTACCATACGTTTCAGATTTACGGCAGCAAAGGCAGCTTGGCGTTCAATCTCGAGCGCATGAACGAACTCGAGTTCTTCGACCGCACTGAACCGGGCTGCGATCAGGGCTACAAGACGATCTTGGCCACCGAGAGCACGCATCCCTACGTCGGCGCCTGGTGGCCGCCGGGGCACATCCTTGGCTACGAGCATACCTTCGTGCACGCGATTCACGATTTCATGAAGTGTTTGGAAGAGGACCGCATGCCCGAGCCCAGCTTCCGCGAGGCAGTGAAGACTCAGGCAGTCCTGGACGCGGTGGAGCGCTCGGCGAAGTCCCGGAAGTGGGAGAGGGTTCAGGTGTAGACGAGAGGGAGTCAGCAGACTACTGAATGCCCAGGCGAGGGCGATTCTGACTTCTGGCTCCTGACTTCTGACTCCCCGGGGGGTTACATGTCCTACATGATGGGAATTGACGTTGGAACGACCGGGACGCGGGTGGTGATTGTCCGCCCGGACGGGCACGTGGTCGGCGCGGCGACGGGTGACCACGAGCCGATGCGGATGCTGAAGCCCGGCTGGGCGGAGCAGGACCCTGCGGACTGGTGGGAAGCCACCGTGCGCGCGGTGCGCAGCGCGCTCGACGCTGCCGACCTCCAGGGTGGAGATATTGCCGCCGTCGGCCTTTCGGGCCAGATGCACGGTGTCGTGTTGCTCGATAACACCCACGCCGTCATCCGCCCTGCCCTGATTTGGTGCGACCAGCGCAGCCAGCCGCAATGCGACTGGATCACCGCGCAGGTGGGCGCTGAGCGGCTGATTCAACTCGTCTCCAACCCCGCTCTCACCGGTTTCAGCGCCCCGAAGCTCCTCTGGGTGCGCGACAACGAGCCCGAGAGTTACGAGCGCGCCGCGCACTTTCTGCTTCCCAAGGACTTCGTGCGCTTCCGGCTGACGGGGGAATTTGCCACCGACGTTTCGGACGCTTCCGGCACGCTGCTGTTCGACGTCACCAACCGCCGCTGGTCTGGGGAGATGCTCGGGGCGCTCGACCTTGACTCCAAGCTGCTCCCCCGCGCTTACGAGTCGCCGGAAATCACCGGCGAGATCACGCGCGAAACCGCCGTCGTCACCGGACTCAAGGCCGGGACGCCCGTGGTGGGGGGCGGGGGCGACCAGGCGTCCAGCGCCGTCGGGAACGGCATCGTGCTGCCGGGGCTGACCTCCGCCACGCTCGGGACCTCGGGCGTGATCTTCACCTACACCGAAGCACCGAAGCTCGATCCCCAAGGGCGCATTCACACCTTCTGCCATGCGGTGCCCGGCAAGTGGCACGTGATGGGCGTGACGCAGGGCGCCGGGCTCTCGCTGCGCTGGTTCCGCGAGCACTTCGGGCAATCCGAAGCCTGGTACGCGCGCCTGACGGGCCTTGACTCCTACGACCTGATCATCAAGGAAGCAGAGAAAGTTCCCCCGGGAAGCGAAGGTTTGCTATGGCTGCCTTACCTCATGGGCGAGCGCACGCCCCACCTCGACGCGCACGCGCGGGGCCTGTGGTTCGGCTTGACGGCCGCGCATACCCGCGCCCACCTGATTCGTTCGATTCTTGAGGGCGTGGCGTTCAGCTTGCGGGACTCGCTCGAAATCTTCCAGGAGCTGGAAATCCCCGTGGCGCAGATTCGCGCTTCGGGCGGCGGCTCACGGAGTTTCCTGTGGCGGCAAATTCAGGCCGACGTTTACGGCAAGGAGCTGGTGACCCTGCGCACGGCCGAGGGGTCGGCGTTCGGCGCCGCCCTGCTGGCGGGTGTGGGCGCCAAGATCTATTCCTCCGTCCAGGAATCCGCGCAGGAAGCCATCCAGATCCGGGAGCGCATGGCGCCCCAGGCCGCGAATGTCCGGAGCTACGACCGGCTGTACCAGATCTACCGCAGCCTTTATCCCGCCGTCCGCGACCTGGCGCACCGGTTGGGAGCGCTCGGAGAGGAACCGTAGCGGCAGCGCCTGTCTGGCCGCTTGGCGAGCCAGGGCTTGGCACCACGACGCCGTGGCCCTGTCCTACTCCTTCCCCGCGGTCGCTGGCCCGCCCGCATTCTGCGCGCGGGCCGCGAATTCTTCCACTTCCTCACGCGTGGGGAGCGAGGGTTGCGCGCCGAGCTTGGTCACGGCCAGTGCGCCCGCCAAGTTGGCGTAGCGGATAGCCTCGTCCATCTGTGCCTCCGCCGCCAGTTGCACCGTCAGGGCCGCCGTGAAGGCGTCACCCGCCGCCGTCGGGTCCACCACGTCCACCTGGCACGCGGGAAAATGCTTGGACCCTTGGCGGGTGACCAGCATCGCCCCGTCGCTGCCCAGCTTCAGAACCACCGTCTTGACGCCCAGCTCCAAGAGTTTCTCCGCCGCTTCCCGCGCGGAGACGCGACCCGAGACCTTCTCGCCGCTCAACTGTTCCAGCTCCGTCTCGTTGGGCGAAACGATATCGGCGAGCTTCAGGATCTCCGGTGGGCAGTGACGTGGCGGGCCGGCATCCAGCACCGTGAGTTTGCCTGCCTTACGAGCCAGGCGCAGGGCGGCCTCCACCACGTCGAGCGGAACCTCCAGGACCGTACAGAGCGCGTCGGCTTGGGCGATGACCTCCTCGGCCCGCTCAACATCAGCCGGCGTGAGAGAGAGATTCGCTGCCGCGTCGACAACAATAGAGTTGTTTCCACTGGGGAAGAGCATGATGAAGGCGCAGCCGGTCGAGCAGGCGGGATCGCGTTTGACCCAGGCAGTGTCAACACCGCAGCCTTCCAGGCCCTGAATCAAGAACTCCCCGATCATGTCTTTGCCGACCGAACCGATGAAGGTGGTCTTCGCTCCCAGACGGGCCACGCCGACTGCCTGGTTTGCTCCTTTCCCACCCGGGAAGAACTTGAGGTTCGTGGCCAGCAGGCTCTCGCCCTCTTTGGGCAGACGATCCGCTTTCACCACCAGATCAAAATTCGTGCTCCCCACCACCACCACGTGCACTTCTTCAGCGCGACGCGCCACAGGTCCTCCTTGGGACTTCTAGTACTCGATGGCTTGGGTGAAGTTCGACCAATTTGCACGCTTTCCCCGCGTTGTCAAGACGCTTGTCGAATGCCACCGTTTCCCGATTTGGGAACGGCGAGCCAGGCTTCGGGCTCGCTGGCCTGGCCAGGCAACACTTCGCCGGCTTCGCCTTTACACCTGGCACAGGTTGGAGTATTTTAGCGTCACCGCAAGGCCCTGAATTCCGAGCGTCCCCGAGGACGGCCCTGGGGAGATCCACCATCCTGCGGGGACGTCGCTGAACTCAGAAGCAGGCTTGCGACTCTTCGGTTTCTTCGGCACGCGGCGCGTACCGGCGCACGCACAGCAAGATTGGTTGCTGCACATTCGGGAGGAGGAACCACATATGGCCAAGGCAAAACAAATCACAGTCTGGGTTGAAAGCACCCCGGGACAGCTCGGCCGCATCGCCAAGGCTTTGGGCGACGCGAAGGTGAACGTCACCGCTTTTGTGGCCTACGGGACGGGCGAAAGCCCGATTCGTCTGCAGGTGAGTAGCCCTGCAAAGGCCAAGAAGGTTTTGCAGGGCTTGGGTGTCCGTATCACCGAGGAAGAAGTCCTGCGCCTTACGCTCGCTGACAAGCCGGGCGTGTTGGGCGAGGTTGCGGATCGCCTGGGGAAGGCGAACATCAACATCGAGTACGCTTTCGGATCCGTGGCCAAGGGCGGGAAGAAGGCAGACGTGGTGCTGGGAGTTACCGACGTTGCCGGCGCCACGAAAGCCCTGCGCGGCTTGTAAGGAAGTTCTCGTAGGGGCACGCCTCGGCGTGCTCCTACCCTTCATCCAAATGGGTAGCGGCCGAGCGCCAGCGCGCGGTTCGCCACCCGCCGGCTCAACGCGATCACATCGGGCGGCGTACGACGCAGAAAACGCCTCAGGAGGGCAAGCTGCGTCCGTAGCATGTCGCCCTCCGCAATCCGGCTGAGTGCCCGCCGGGCTTCCGTCTCCATTCGATTGGCAGCCGCGTGGATGTGCGCACGCCTGTCGTTCCGGGGCCGAGGACGGCCACTTTGCGAATGTCGCGCACGCTATGCCCTCACAAGGACGGCAGATAATGACCTGGCGACTATCTTGGGCGGAAAACACAGGGTCAACCACGGAGGTCCCATGGCACGTGGTCCGGGCGATCTACGGGAAGCTTAGATGTAGTTCTTGACCCGCGGCCAAAGTTCCCTCAGCGACATCTTTGGCTTTTGGCAGATGAAGACTGGCAGGTCGCTCTCGTAAGGCATGGCGTACTCACTGACGACTGTGGCGCCGAGTTCCACCTGGTCGAACGTCTTCTTCACATCTTCCAGTCGCGGCCCCACCGTAATGACAATCTCTCCCGTGTGGTTCCCCGGCCCCCACAACCAGTAATTGTTGTGGCCGCTGATGGCCTTGGGAAGCCCGTATTTCTTGCCAAAGAAATCGATCGCCCCCGCCTCGCCGTAATTGTTGGTGAAGATAGCGCACTTAGCCCTCTCCTCGGGCGGCAGGCTGTTATGGACCTTAGCCACCGTCGCCGCCATGTTTTCCCAGCCAAACATGTCGGCGTAGCTTTGAGGGAGCTTGCCGAATCTGTGCCTTTCGGTCTTGGGAGGTTCAATGCCCAGGAAGCTCTGATACTTAATGTACGTCTCCACCGGCAGAACCGGCATCGCGAAGGGCGCCGTAACCACGCCGCCCACTACCAATACCGAAACCGTGGCAGGTTTCAGCCAATTCCACTGCCGCGCGCGGATGAGCGTCTCAATGGCGAAGGCTCCCGCAGCCAGAAGCATGGGATAAGCCGGAGCGAGATAGTAGGTCTTGGCTTTCAGGACAAAGAAGACGATGAGAATCGCCACGTAGGTCCAGCCGAGAAGCCGATACGGCTTGCCTGGCTTGGACACCAGATAAAAGTAAAGGCCGGCTAGCCAAATCGGCAGATTGAAAGGATGAACGTCCAGAACCTGTCCCCACAGGAACTCCAGCGGTGAAAGCGGATAATTCTTGTAGAGCTGGCCGCGGCGCAGGAGCTCGAGCATGGGCCAGTCATGCTGAAACTGCCACAGGAAATACGGAAGGAAAATGACAAACGCGATCAGACCGCCGAGCCAGAGCCATTTGCTGAGGAAGTATTTCCGGTGAGGAGTGAGTAAGAGGCCCACTACTACCCCAAAGCCAAGGAAAAGCACGGAAATCTTGTTCTGCAATCCGGCGCCGGCTACCAGACCAAATACCAGCCAGAGCCTGGAATGGTCTCTCTTGACGATGAGGATCACGACATAGGCGGCAAGCGCCCAGAAAAGCTGGTCGAACGCATTCACTGTGAAGATGTGGTTGATGCCCAGGTAAACAGGCGCGGCGATGGCCGAGACAGCGGCAAGGCCTTGTGCAAAGCGGCCCCCTCCCAGTTCCCGCGCCATCAGCCCCGTCACCAAGACCAGGAGAGCTCCGGCAACTGCCGGGGAGAAGCGCAGCGCCAACAGCGAATCGCCCAAGAACTGACGCGTGGCCAAAGCCAGCAAGGGGGTCAGCGGCGGCTGGTCCACATAGCCCCAATCCAGGTGGTCGCCGCACGCCAGGTAGTAGAACTCGTCACGGAAGTATCCGTAGCCGCTACTGAACAAGAGGTGGACCAGGAGCTTGGCCAGGGCCAGATACAGCAGCAGCGCCATGTCCCCCCGGAGGAATTGGCGCGCGAACGCTTTGTTCATCGAGAATCTCCCCGGGAAGACAAGAACCGACCGCTAGTGCCATTCCAACCATTCGGAGGTATTTCTGTGAGCAGCGACCTCGACCATTTTACAGATCCTTGGCATGAGAGTCTCGGCCCATTAAGTTGGAACGGCACTGGGGATCACCGCTATCGGGTGGGTTCCATCTGGAGAGCATTGTTGAAACGGTTGAAGTAGTTGAAGATACCGGCGACCGCGGCGATTTCGACCACCTCGCCTTCCTCGAAGTATTGCCGCAGCCGGGCAAACAACTCGTCGCCAACGTGGTTGGAATCCCGCGTCAGGGCCGCTGCGAATTCCAGCGCCGCGCGCTCGCGTGGGGTGAAAACGCTCAAGTCGCCCTCCTCGAGAGCCGCAAGTTCCGCCTCGCTCGTCCCCAACCGCCTTGCCAAGGCGGTATGCGAGGCCAGTCAGTAGTCGCATAGGTTGAGGTAGGAAACCCGGACGGCAACCAGTTCCTTCAACTTCTTCTCCACCGTGCCCGTGTTCAGGATGGCGCGGAAGTGCGCCGCCATGGTCTTCATGATCTCGGGCCGGTGGGCCACGGTGCGGAACATGTTCGGGACGTTGCCACGTTCCCTCAGGAAGGCATCAAAAGTCTCGCGAGCTTCAGGGTCAGGATGATCCGGCGGTAGCTTGGATAGGCGTGGCATGGTTTGAATGGTGAATTGTGAATTATGAATGTTGCATGAAGACCGTTCAATAATCAGGCTGGCGGAAGTCTCAACTTGTCATTCAACATTCAGAATTCACTGTTCAGAGTTCAGCCTTCCGGTTAGGATCTCTGGTACGCGGCCAGGAACTTCTGCATGGCCGCGTCGTTCAGTCTCAACTCACCTGAGCTTACGAGTTGCTGCTTCAGATTCTCTTCGTAGAATTCCCAAGCCAGGTTACGTTTTCGCTCCAAGAGTTCTTCGCCAATCTGATCCTGCTGGCTGGGCAGATCGGCTTCCGCCGCCGGCGTCCGCGCCACGACGCGGAAGACCACGCGGTTGGCACCGAGCGAGACGACATCACTCGTCTGGCCAGGAGCGAGCGTGAAGGCGGCCGCGACCTGCGAACCGGAACCCAGGCCCTCCAGATAATCCCGCTCGGTGAAATCCTTGCTCTCCTTCACGGTCAGGCCCATCGCCTGGGCAACCTTTTTGAAGTCCCCGCCCTTGGCGCGGGCGGCGAGTTCTGCGGCTTTCCGGGCTGCCAGTTCTTGCGATTGCGCGGCGCGGTAGTCCTGCTCGACGGTCGCGCGGACTTCCTCGAGCCTCGGCAGGTGCTCGGGAACGACTCCGAGCAACTGGATGAGGGCCAGACCCTTCGGCACCGTAATGGGCGTGCCCACGGCGCCCTCGCGAAGCTGGAAGGCAAGGTTGTGGAATGCCTCGCTCGCGCCCAGGTCGGGCACCGGCTGGTTGTACCGAAAAAGCGGCGTCTCCTTGGCCTCCAATCCGACCTTGCGGACAACGGCCAGGAAGCTCTGGGGATTCTCATGGAGCTGCCGCTCCAGGTCGTTGGCCAGAAACTGCTGCGCGTCGGCCAGCTTCTGCTTCTCCAATTGGTCTTTGATTTGCCCCTTCACTTCCTCGAACGTCTGCAAGTGCGCGCTCTGCTTGTCGAACACCTTCACGATGTGAAACCCGTACGTGGTCTTGATGAGGTCGCTCACCTGGCCGGGCTTCATCGAAAAGGCGGCGTCTTCGAATTCCTTCACCGTTTGCCCGCGCAGGATCCAGCCGATCTCCCCGCCGCTGGCCGCGCTGGAATCTTCGGAATACTTCTTAGCCATCTCCGCGAAGTCGGCGCCGGACTTGATTTGCGCCAGCACGTCCCGGGCGGTCTTCTCGAGCGTGGAGATCTCGTCGGAGGTTTTCCCCGCCGTCTTGAAAAGCACGTGGGCCACCTTGACGCGGTCCGGCACGCGATACTCGGTAATGTGCTGCCCGTAGTACTGCTTGAGCTCGTTCTCGTCCACTTTCACCTGCGCCCGCACCCGGTCCGTGTCGATCAGGACGTAGCGGACGCGACGCTGCTCTGCCACCTTGTAGCGGCTGGGGCCTTTCTGGAAGAATGCTTCCAGCCCCTCGGGCGTGACCACCACCGCCTTCACGAACTGGCTGGGGTCGAAGAGCACATATTCGATTCGGGCTTTGGCGTTGCGACGCAGAAACTCATCGCGCACTTCCGCCGAGCTCACCCGAACGCCGTCCGTGACAATCGCCCGCATCTTGTCCTGGAGGATTCCCTCCCGGAGGCGTTCTTCGAACTCCTGAACGCCCAAGCCGCTCTGCTGGAGGATGAAGTCCCGATAGCGGTCCATGCCGACAAACGCGCCGTCAGGAAAGAGGAAGGGCATCGAAGTCTGGAGGTGCTGACGGAATTCCGCGTCGGAAACGCTGATGCCCAGTTTCTTGGCCGGGGTCCACAGGGCGCGCCGCAGGATCAGGTCGTCGAGAACAATGCCGGCCATGCGCGAGATCATTTGTGGGTCGTTGGCGAGGGGTGAATTGCGCAAACGCAACTGGATGTCCCGGGACAACTCCTGGGAGGTGATCGAGTACCCGCCGACTTCCGCCAGGACGTTGGACTCCAGCCCTGTCGTGTCGCCCCCGGGGATGGGCGCCAGCGTAATGATCATGCCGATCGAGACGATGCTCAAGAAGAAGATCAGCAGATATTTCTTTAGCGCTTCGCGCTTCTTTTTGAACAACCTAAACATAAGTGCTCCTCGGTGAATGGCTGAACCCTGTCATTATAGGGGCAATCGCCAGCGCGCGGCAACTCTCTCGACTCGCCCACTAGATTAGTGACGCCTGGCCCCGTTGGGTTGGGCTGGCCACGGAGCCAGGAACTCCCGGGGCGCGACCTTCAACCCTCGCCCAGGCTGGACAGGCGCGAGGGGCACGCCCCGCCGGCCTTTCGCCGACCTAGCCTATAATTGTGCCAACGCGCACCACACTGTCAAGAGGAAATTCGCCGCGGGACTTTTCTCCCTCTTCCGGTTCGAGTTGCGGGTACCCAGTGCTTTCCTTGTGCCCGGCTAGCTTTCCTGCCGGCCCAGTAGCTTCCCCCTGCAAACAGACGTCCCCTCCGGAGCGGGAAGCGGAGTTCCGGTGCTCCCTCTGGCGCCGCCCGCCCCTGGCCCCCGTCCACCTGGTCCCCTCAAAGCTCTTGACCCTGCTGGGGCTTTGCGAAAGAATAGGCAGGTTGGTTCTCACCGCCATGGGCGCGCCGACACTGCCACCGAAGCCGGAGCAGGGACGCAGTTACGAGCTGGAGTGGACGACCATCTCGTATCGTGCCATCCTCTCCTATGTCCTCCTGGCTTTGCTGGCGGCGGCTTTTGTTCTCTACCTCATTGCCCCCAGGTACTTTGGCCAGAAGCTGAAGGTGGGGCTGGAGAGGATTTCGGCGGGCCTGGGGCAGACGACGTCCAGGGAGGCCGCCGCGGCGAAGCGCGACGCGCACTTCGTCAATCTCGATGGCACGGTGCGCATCAAGAAGGCCCAGTCGCTGCAATGGATCCGCGCCGACTACAACACCAATCTGGAGAAGGGAGACTACGTCCAGACCGGAAGCGACGGCGCGGCACGCCTCATTTTCGCCGACGGCACGAACTATGTGCTCAAGTCTGATTCCCTCATCGTGGTGGAAGAGAGCCGCGAAGACCCTGTGACCAAGGCGACGCGGGTGGCCGTTCAGGTGAGTGCCGGCGCCGTGGACTTGTCCACAGGCAGGTTCGAGGTTCCGGGCTCCACCTCCCGCGTGTCGTTTGAGAACGCCGTGGCCAACCTGGCGGAAGAAAGCCGCGCCATGGTCCGCAACGATCCGACGAGGAACGTTCACGAACTCACGGTGGACCAGGGGCAGGCCGATGTGACGCGCGGCTCAAGCACCATTCGGCTGGGGCAGTACGAGCAGGTGACTTTCAACCGGGAGAAACCCGGGCTGAACCGGCAGAAGGTCATCGCGCCGCCCACGCTGACGGATCCCCCCAACATGGCTCTGACGGTGACCAAGGATCCGAAGACCGCCAACCTGGATTTTGCCTGGAGGACCGTGCCGCAAGCGGTCGCCTACCGCCTCCAGGTGTCGCCGTCCGGAATGTTCTCCAACCTGGTGGTGGACAAGAAAATTACGGGAAGGACCTCCGCCAGAACCTCCGGGCTGGAGGAAGGCACCTACTACTGGGTCGTCACCTCGATCGACGCGAAAGGGGCGGAAAGCCAGCCCAGCGCGGCCAACCGGTTCAGCCTGGTACAACAGGTGGAGGCCGGCAGCCAGGCGTTCCTGGAGGTGACCGCGATTATCCAGCACGGCAGGGTGCTGGAAGTCGTGGGCCGCACCGAGCCCGGCTCGACGGTGATTGTCAACAACGAGCAGGTCTTCTCCATCGCGGCCGACGGCACCTTCCGCCACTTCACCTCGCAGCTGGCGAAGGCGGGCGCCAACCAGGTTACGATCACCGTGCAGAACCGCAAGGGGGATACGCACACGATCCGCAAGAACATCGTGATCGAATGACAAGGCCTGCCGCGCGTGTTTCCGGCCAAAGGAAATGGGGCAACTCGTGGGAATGAACTTTCGCTCGTTGTTCAGTCTTTTTTCTTCCGACCTGGCCATCGACCTGGGAACGGCCAATACCCTGGTCTATGCCAAGGGTAAGGGCATCGTCGTCAACGAGCCTTCCATCGTGGCCATCAACAAGGCGACAGGGGATATTGAGGCGGTGGGGCGCGAAGCCAAGGAGATGCTGGGGCGCACGCCGGGTAACATCGTGGCTATCCGTCCCCTGAAGGACGGCGTCATTGCCGACTTCAAGGTGACGGAGAAGATGCTCAACCACTTCATCCACAAGGCGCACAACCGCAAGATGTTCGTGCACCCGCGGATTGTGATCGGGGTGCCGTCCGAGATCACGCAAGTGGAGAAGCGCGCCGTGCAGGACTCGGCGATGCGGGCTAAGGCCAGCGAGGTGTACCTGGTGGAGCAGGCTATGATGGCGGCCATCGGCGCGGGGCTGCCCATTACGGAACCTTCCGGAAGCATGATTGTTGATATCGGCGGGGGCACCACCGATATCGCCGTCATCTCCCTGTCCGGGATCGTTTACAGCCGCTGCGTACGCGTGGCCGGAAACGAGATGGATGAAGCCATCACGGCCTACTTGAAGCGCAAATACAACCTGCTGGTCGGCGAGCGGACCGCCGAGCGGATCAAGATTGAAGTCGGCTCAGCCTACCCGCTGGATAAGCCGCTGACCATGGAGATCAAGGGCCGCCACCTGCTGGAGGGGATTCCCAAGACCATCACCATTGACGACTCCGAAATCCGCGACGCGCTTTCGGAGTGCGTGGCAACCATTGTGAACGCCATCCGCGTGGCGCTGGAGCGGACACCGCCGGAACTCTCCGCGGATATTTCCGATCGCGGCATCGTGCTCACCGGCGGCGGCGGACTGCTCAAGAACTTTGACAAGCGCATCCGGGAGGAAACTGGCCTGCCGGTCTCCATCGCGGAAGACCCGCTGGCCTCCGTGGTTCTGGGCACGGGAAGGATGCTCACGGATTTCAACCTGCTGCGTCGCGTGGCGATAGAATGATGCCAGAGGTCCGTAGTTCGTCGTCCGTTGTCCGTCGCACCCTTGCACTGGCCACCTCGCTGCATGTGACGAACAACCAACGATGACCAACACGCAACTGACGACGGACAACTGACCACTGACCAAGGACAATTGACCACCGTTTTATGTTCGATTCGACCTCGCCTGAATTAGCGCGCGCCGAACAGCCCCCGGAACGCGAGGCCCCGGAAAAGGTCCAAGCGTTTGTGGGGCGCCACCGCGCCTTTTTCATCCTCCTCGGTGTGCTCGTGGCTCAATTGCTGCTTCTTTCGGCCCAAATCACGCGCGACCAAAAGGTGCGCCTCATCCAGGTCTGGACGGTCGCGGTCTTTGATCCCTTCGCGCGGGCTCTGCGCGGGATGTCCGACGCCACGACCGCAGCCTGGAAGAGTTACCGCGAACTCTGGCAGGCGCAGCAACAGAACCAGGAACTCCAAATCCAACTGGTGGCAGCGCGCGCCCAAGTTCAGCAACTCAGCGAGGAGGCGGCGGAAGGCCATCGCCTGCGGGAGTTGCTCGAGTTCAGGAACCGCCTGCCTTTTCAGACCGTGGCCGCGGAGGTCATCGCGACTAGTCCCGGTGAAGCTTCCAGGGCTATTTTCATCGACAAGGGAACCGACGCCGGCCTGACGCCCGACCTGGCGGTGATTACTCCGGCTGGCGTGGTGGGAAAAATCCTGACTGTCTTCCCCCATACCGCCCAGGTCTTGATGATTACCGACTCCTCAAGCGGCGCCGCCTGCACGCTCGAACGCAGCCGAGTCCAGGGAATCCTGAAAGGCGGCAAGTTGAACCAGTGCCAGGTGCACTACGTCATGAACGAGTCTCCCGTGGCGCTTGGCGAGCTGGTGCTCACGTCAGGCCTTGACCAGATCTATCCCAAAGGCCTGCCCCTCGGCACGGTGGCCCAGACCGCCGACGGGAACATCTACAAGAACATTACGGTCAAGCCCACCGCAGCCCTGGACCGCCTGGAAGGCATCCTGGTGGTGCTCAAGCCTCCTTCCGGCGAGCTGCAAGCGCTGAACGTTCCCGCCCGCCCCTGAGCCTCGGAAGGGCTTCCCGAGCGGCTTTTTTGCCGTCTCACCTCATTCTGCGCCCGGGGACTCTGCCCCTACCCAAGACTGCTGCGTTTTGGTACTCTCGACGGCGATGTCCAGCCCCACCCAACGACCGATAGAAGTCTTTCGGATGCACCCCGCTGTCCTGTGGGTGACGGTGTTTGTGGCCCTGCTGCTGCAAACGTTTTTGCCGCTCAAGGTTTCCCTGGCGCGGCTCTTTGACTTTCCCTTGCTGGTCACGATCTATTTTGCGGTGGTGCGGCGGAACAAGGTGTTCGCCATCGGGCTTGGGACGGGCATCGGACTGCTGCAGGATGCGCTTTCGCACAGCTACATCGGCATTTTCGGGATGGCCAAGGCATTGATCGCGTATCTCGCAGCCTCGGCCAGCGTCAAGTTCGAACTTGACGAGGTCCTGGCGCGCTTGGCCCTGACGGGGATACTCGTCCCCGTCCATAGCCTTGCCCTGTTGGCGCTCGGGCGTGGACTGCTCGAGGTGTCACCGCCTTTCCAACCCCTGGACTTGGCCAGTGGGATGTTGGTGAATGTGGGGCTGGGACTGATCTTGTTCCAGGTGCTCGACCGCTTCCGCCGGCCCACATAGGCCGACCGGGGCAGCGAGCGCCGTTGGGCGCCTGTAAGCGCATCCACTTGTTCCCGCCCGTGAGTGTGATAAGATGCCGGGCTGCATCGAGCACCGGTTTTCGGATTCAAAGGTCATTCACAGGAGGGTTGTTCAATGAGTGCCACAACGTTCGGTGTCATTATCGGTAACCGCGGTTTCTTCCCCGCCAGCTTGGCCCGCGACGGCCGGGACGAAATCCTGCGCCTCCTCGGGCAGGAGGGCTACAAGGCCATCTGTCTGACGCCAGAAGAGACGAAGTTCGGCTCAGTGGAAACACTTCAGGAGGCCCGCAAGTGCGCGGACCTTTTCAAGAAGCACGCAGAGGAAATTGACGGAATCCTGGTCAGCCTGCCCAATTTCGGCGACGAGCGGGGGGTGGCCAATTCGATTCGCATGTCCGGCTTGGACGTCCCAGTCCTGGTGCAAGCCTTCCCGGACGAGACGAACAAGATGCTGATGGGGGGGCGGCGTGACAGTTTCTGCGGCAAGATGTCCGCCTGCAACAACCTCTGGCAGTACGGCATCAAGTACACGCTCACCTCACTGCACACCGTAGCCCCATCGTCCGATTCTTTTAAAGCCGACATGAAAGCGTTTGCAGCCACGTGCCGGGTGGTGAAGGGTCTGAAGAATTTGCGCGTGGGCGTGCTGGGAGCGCGGCCCGCGAACTTCATCACCGTGCGCTTTAGCGAAAAGCTGATGGAGAACCATGGCATCTCGGTTGAGACGCTGGACCTTTCGGAGGTCTTCGGCCGCGTCGCCCGCCTGAAGGACGACGACGCGCCGGTCAAGGCCAAGCTCGCGAGCATCAGCGGCTATGTCTCGACCCGCAGTGTCCCGCCCGCCGCACTCCTGAAGATGGCGAAGTTCGGCGTGGTCGTGGACGAGTGGATGAAAGCCAACCAGCTGGCCGGCTCGTCTGTCCAGTGCTGGACCGCCATGGAGGAGTTCTTCGGCGTGGTGCCCTGCACGCTGATGAGCATGATGTCCAACAACCTCCTGCCCAGCGCCTGCGAGACGGACATGACCGGCATGATCGGAATGTACGCCCTGCAGCTCGCGTCCGGCGACCCCAGCGCCATCGTGGATTGGAACAACAACTACGGCGCGGACCCCGACAAGGCCGTCATCTTCCACTGCTCGAACCTGCCCAAGCACTTCTTCGAAGAAGCCAAGATGGACTTTCAGGAAATCATCGCCGGCTCCGTGGGCAAGGACAATACTTTCGGGACGGTGGTAGGCAAATTGAAGGCCGGACCGCTCACTTTCTGCCGCGTCTCGACCGACGACTTGCACGGGCGCATGCGCGCCTACGTGGGCGAAGGCGAGATCACCAGTGATAAGCTCGAAACCTTCGGCGGCTACGGCGTGGTGAAGATTCCCGGCTTGCAGAAGCTGCTCCAGTACATCTGCAAGAACGGCTACGAGCACCACGTCGCCGTCAGCCGCAGCCACTACGGCCGCGCCATCGCCGAGGCGCTCGCGAACTACAAGGGCTGGGAGGTGCATCACCACCAGGCGAACGGCGGCAGCTAGACTGGACCGCTTCCTCCAAATCCTCAATCGGGGCACGCCACGGCGTGCCCCTGTTTATTCACGCCAGAACCTCGTGGCTCAAGCCGGTCTCGACTGAACCAGCCCGCCTGCCGGCGTTGCCTTCAACCTTGTTGATTTAGCAGCGTGTTAGGGCTAGACTTGGCCAGAGGCACCGGGCCCGCAGAGTCATTGGGTACGCGGCCGCGCCGAGAGACGCGTGCCGGGCCCGAATGTGCCTCGCGGTGTCAAGACAGGTGGCAGCGGCACGCAGGGGCGTGCCCGCACAAGAAATGGAATTTCGTTTCCCGGAAGACGAACGCTTTCCGGCCTGGAAGATCGCTTTCCTCCAGTATGTGATTGCGGCTACATTTCTGGCCCTGCTGATCGGCTACTGGAGGCTGCAAATCGGGCAGCATCGCCAGTACCTGGAACAGGCCGAACGCAACCGCATTCGCAACCTGCCCGTCATCGCGCCGCGCGGCCGGATACTGGACCGCGAGGGGCGCGTCCTGGCCGACAACTTCCCGGCGTTCAGCGTGTTGCTGATGCGCGAGAGTCCCGCCACGCTCACGCCTGCGCGCGTCGAAGGCATGGCACGCGGCCTCCAGCTTGACCCCACGGACCTCCAGCGCCTGGTGGAGCGCACGGCAAAGCTGCCGCGCTTCCAGCCCGTAGTGCTCAAGCAGTCCGCCACGATGGAAGACATCGCGTTTGTGGAAGCGCACCGGGTGGAATACCCGGAGCTGGACCTCCTCCAGGTGCAGCAGCGCTCCTACCCCAAGCGCGCCATCGCCGCTGCGGTCCTAGGCTACGTGGGTGAGGTCTCCGAGGAGATGATTGCCAAACCCGGCTCGCCTTACCGTCCGGGCGACGTGGTGGGCAGGTCCGGCATCGAGCGGACGTACAACGCGGTCCTGGCAGGGCGGGACGGCATGCGGCGCGTCATTGTCAACAGTCGCGGGCAGGAAATGGGCTCCATGACCACCATCAATGCCCTGCCCGGCAACGACCTGCGGCTGACGCTCGATCTGGATCTCCAGATGGCGGCCGAGGCAGCGCTGGGTGAGCAGCCTGGGGCAGTGGTGGCCCTTGACCCGACAACCGGCGAGGTGCTGGCCATGGTAAGCCACCCCTCGTTTGACCCCAACGACTTCGCGCGCCGGATCGATCTGGAAACCTGGCAGAACCTGAACTCAGATTCCCAGAAGCCCCTGATGAATAAGGCCATCCAAGCTCACCTGGCCCCGGGCTCGGTCTTCAAAATCGTCACGGGCACGGCGGCGCTGGAGACGGGGACAATCAAACCCAACTACACGGTGAACTGCCCGGGCGTCATTACCATTTACGGCCACACCTACCACGACTGGGTCTATGGCAAGGGCAAGGGGCACGGTAGCGTGGACCTTCACCGTGCCATCGTGGTCTCCTGCGACGTGTATTTTTATACCCTGGGAAAACTCTTGGGGATTGAGAAGATCGCGTATTTTGCCAAGCGCCTGGGGCTGGGCTCCCGGACCGGGATTGACCTGCCCTCCGAAGATCCCGGCCTCGTGCCCTCCCCCGACTGGGTTCGGAGAGCCTTCAAGCGGCAGTGGTGGGCGGGAGAGACCATCTCGGTGGCCGTCGGGCAAGGCGCCGTCGCTGTCACACCCCTGCAACTGGCCTTCGCCATTGGTGGCGTCGCGTCCGCGGGGGTCTTCCGGCGCCCGCACTTGGCCTTCCGGGACCAACTTCTGGCGTTGGGCGTCAATCCCAAGGAGGAGACTACGCGGGAGTTCCCCCTAAGAGACGATACGGTGGACGCTCTGTGCAAGGGGATGTGGGGCGTTGTCAACGAAGGGGGCACCGGAGCTGGGGCGCACGATCCGAGCCTGGACATAGCCGGCAAGACCGGCACCGCCCAGGTGGTCAGCGCGGAACTTCAGGAGTCCGCCCGCAAGGCCGAGTACAAGGACAACGCCTGGTTTGTAGGCTATGCACCCAGCACCAAGCCGGAAATCGTGGTCTCAGCCCTCGTGATGCAGGGGGCCCATTCCACCGTGGCGGTGCCTATAGCCCGTGATGTAATCAAGGCCTACTTCGGGAAGAAGGCTTCGAGAAAGCCCCCACCGGACCAGCTCCAAACGCAGGTCCGCGTGATGAGTCAAGTTTTAGGCACGTTGCCCGGCGAACCGGGTAGGGTGTCCCAACAACGGTGAAGTCGAGTTAGAGCCAATGCGGAAGGCTGTGCGGTTTCGAGATTGCGACTGGGTTCTCCTCGGCCTCGCCCTGGCGATTGCCGCCATTGGCATCGTGGAGATTTACAGCACCACGGCTCAAACCGCGCTGGCAGGCCAAGTCCGCCGGCAGATTTATTGGGTGCTCCTGGGTTTACTTCTGTCCTTGGCTGTGAGCCGCATCGATTATCATCTCGTTCTGGAGCAGGTCCCCTGGCTGTATGGCCTGACTGTCCTGGGATTGGGCGCCCTGCTGGTCGTCGGCCGGCCCATCGCCGGCACCAAGCGCTGGGTGGCGATCGGAGGCCTAACTTTCCAACTGTCAGAGATGGCCAAATTGGTTATAATACTAGTGGTGGCAGCGTACTTTGCCGAAAAGCAAGGCAAGTTCGTCACCTGGAAGGATTTTGTAAAACTGGGGACACTGGTTGGCCTGCCGGCGGTTTTGGTGGCCTTGGAACCTGACCTCGGCACCGCAGTCACTTTCTTCCCGATTGTCGCTGCTGGGTTTTTCCTGGCCGGGGTTCGTGCGCGGCAGCTCGCAGTGCTGGCCCTGCTAGGAGCGCTGATGCTGCCCGCAGGCTGGCACTTCCTGAAACCCTACCAGCGTGAACGGCTGATTAGCTACGTACACCCTTCGAAGGACACCCAGGGTTCCAGTTACCAAGCAACCCAGTCAAAGATCGCCATAGGATCAGGCGGCTTCTGGGGAAAGGGCATCAGGAGTGGGACGCAAAGTCGGCTGGGGTTCATCCCTGTTTCCCACGCTGACTTCATCTTCGCCCCGTTTGCGGAGGAACAGGGGTTTGTCGGCACCCTGCTGGTTTTGCTGCTCTACCTCGCCTTGCTTCTGCGGTTGCTGGATGGAGCGCAAACGGCAGGTGATCGTGCCGGAGCTTTTTTGCTCGCAGGTTTCGCGGCGGTTTTGTTTTTCCAGGTCGCCGTCAACATCGGGATGATGATCGGCTTCTTCCCGGTCACGGGCATTCCGCTGCCTCTCATGAGCCACGGAGGGTCATCGGCCTTGTTCACCTTTCTGGGCCTGGGGCTGGCGATGAGCGTCAACATGCGGCGGTTTGTGAATTGAGCGGAGCTGTCGCGCGGGAGATTTGCTTTGCCCTCGGCCTTTAGTGCGCCGATGGTTACGGACCGAGTGGGTCCGGACGACTGCCCAGGGCGAGTGGCGGCGTCGAAACCACTCGAGATTGAAGTGCGCTGGCCGCGCCTGAGTCAGCGCCGATTGGCTCCGGGCGCGCGGCCAGGGAAGGTTGGAAGTTGATCCCCCGACGCATCGGGGTTGATCCTTTCGGCCCTCCCTAAAAAGGAGTTCCCATGTCCAAGGAGTTGTTTATCTCATCGTCTCCTCATGAGACGAAAGTCGCAGTGTTGGAAGACGATCAGTTAGTGGAAGTGTATTACGAACGCGATGTTGACGTGGGATTGGTGGGCAGCATCTACAAGGGCCGCGTCAGCCGCGTGCTTCCGGGGATGCAGTCGGCGTTCGTGAATATCGGCCTGGAGCGCGACACCTTCCTCTACGTCTCGGATTTCTACGAGGACCAGGAAGAATACGACAAGGTCTTCTCAGAAGCTGAAGCTCGCGCCACACGCTATGTCGAGGGGGCTCAGGCAGGGCTGGGCGAAATTGCCGCCAGTGAACCCGTGCCCGCGGTCGCTACGGCCTCCTCTGGCGAGACGCTGGGGGGCGGTGCCCAATCCGGTCGGGCAGCCCCAGCCGAAACGGCCGGCGCACCTGCTGCCCCTACCGGCGCTCCCTCCGTGCCAGCCAAGCCGGCAGGCGAACCCACCGCGACGCATCGGTACGAGCCTCAGAGCCGGCGGCATCGCCGGCGCGGACGCGAATTCGGGGAACGCAAGTTCGCCTCCAAGCCTGAGGTGCGCGAGCGGGCCGCGGAACGCCCGGCTCATGGCGCTCCCCACTCGTTTGAGATTCTGCCCGGAGAATCGTTGGCGAAGTACCGCGATACGGTTCCCGGTGCGCCACCCAAGGAGCCCTCTGCCGCCCAGCCCGTCGCTTCAGAGGCACCACCAGAGCCGACGCCCGCAGGCGAAATCCAAGCAGCCACAGGACGTGAACCTACTGTCGACACAGTCGCCGAACCTGTGGCCCCCAGTGCTTCCGGCCTGTCTGCTGAACCGGCAGCAGCGCCTGAAGAGTCTGCGGGGGTCTCTTTGACTGCCGAAGTGGGGGCGCAGGCTGAGTGGCACCCTTCCCCCTCATCTGAGGGCTTGGTGACGGAGGCCGCCGTCGAGATACCAGCGCCCTTGGAGTTGGCGGCAGGGCCCAAAGTCGAAGCTGCGGCGGCAATTGAGGCTCCGGCCACTTCGGAGCCGGCCGCGATCTCCGACGGCGAAACCGCACCAAGGGGTGAAGCGGCGCCTGCACCTGCTGAGGAGTCTGTGGCCGCGGTTGCCGAACGAGAGTTGTCGTACGAGCTGGAGCCGCCTGTACTGACTCCCGAAGCGGAGCAATTCCTCGAAGAGTCCGCCTTCCCTGGCGCCAGCCCTGTGCCCGAGGAACCAATCGCCGAAACCGCAGAGCCCGCGGAGCAGGCCCCGGCGACACCGGCGGAAACACCCGCCGAACCGACGGAGCAGAAATACACGTTGCGCGAGCCGTATCAGCGTCCGCGTTTTGCTCCCCGTCACCGCCGCGGTCGGCGCGGCATGGGCCAGCGCGCTGTCCGCACGGAAGGGCACGAGCCTTCCCGGCCGGGAAACCATCAGCCCGTCCAAATCAGCGACCTGCTGAAGGAAGGCCAGGAAATCCTGGTGCAGATTGCCAAGGAACCGTTGGGGACCAAGGGCGCCCGCATTACGTCCCACATCGCACTGCCGGGACGCTATCTGGTTTACATGCCCACCATCAACCACATCGGGGTGTCACGAAAAATCGTCTCGGAAGATGAGCGCCTGCGCCTGCGCAACATCATCCTGGAAAACCGAGGTCCGCTGACGGGCGGGCTTATCGTGCGCACGGCCGGCGGTGGGCGTGCGGAAGACGAGTTCAAGGCCGACGTGAAGTTCCTTTCCACCCTGTGGAACGAAATCCGCGCGAAGGCGGAGCGGACCAAGGCGCCGGCGCTCCTGCACCGCGACTTGGACCTGGTGCAGCGCATCCTGCGCGACATCCTCTCGCCGGATTTCAAACTGGTGCGCGTGGATAGCGAGATTGAATATGAGCGCGCGGTGGAGTTTGTCAGCCGCTGCCAGCCGTCGCTGGTGGGCCACATCAAGCTTTATACCCGCGCCACGCCGATGTTTGAGGAGTTCGGCATCCAGGCGGAAGTGGACAAGGCTCTGAAGCCCAAGGTGTGGCTCAAGTCGGGCGGCTACATCGTCATCAACCAGACCGAGGCGCTGGTAGCCATCGACGTCAACACGGGCAAATACGTCGGCAAGACCAACCGCCTGGAAGACACCATCGTCAAGACCAACATCGATGCGGTGAACGAGATCGTCCGCCAGATTCGCCTGCGCGACCTAGGCGGCATCCTCGTCATCGATTTCATCGACATGGACGAGCGACGGAACCGGATGAAGGTGGTCCAAGCCCTGGAAGAAGCCCTGCGCCGCGACCGCGCTCCAACCAAGATCCTGTCGTTTAACGACTTCGGCCTGGTGGCCCTCACGCGCAAGCGCGTCAAGCAGTCCCTGGAGCGGACCCTCTGCCAGCCCTGCACGTATTGCTCCGGCTCCGGCTGGATCAAGTCCGTCTCGAGCGTTTGCTACGAGATCGTGGCCGAGATCAAGAAAATGGCCAAGGAGCTCGAAGGCGACACCATCACGCTGCGCGTCAACCCGGATGTAGCTCAGGCCCTGAAATCGCGCCAAGGTGCACTGGTCTCGGAACTTGAGTCCTTGACGCGCAAGGACATCATCATCAAGAGTGATCCCACTGTCCACCAGGAGCGGTTTGAAATTTACTAGGCTGAGGGTGGATTAGTGTAGAATGCGTCCGAACGGTGTTGTGTGCCCCGCTGGGCGGGGGACTTCAGCTGCTCAGCTCGCGTAGTTCTTGTGATAGTGCCCGCGCTGAAGCCCACCCAGAGGACGCCGGGGTTCTCCCGTTCTCCCGACCAGGAAATTTGGTGTCGGAAGTCACTCCCTAGCTCATAGACTGGACACTCATGCACATCCTTTTCTATGTGCCGGACAACGAAGTCACTCGCAATTTTGTTCCTCATCTCTGGCCATTCTTGCTGCAGAGGCTCACGCCAGAGGAACACCGCGTCACCATTATCGATGGCAACGCTCAGCACTATCGTCCGGAAGAACTCGTAGATTTCATCGTCCAGAACCACGTTGACCTGGTGGGCATGGGCTTCATGACCCGCATGGCGCAGAGCGCCTACCGCATGGCGGCAGCCATTCGCCATGCCACCACGGTGCCGATTGTCATGGGGGGTCCCCACGTCACCGCCGTGCCCGATGAGCCCTTGGGCCTGACGGGCCACCCTCGCTATGCGGATGCGGTGGTCGTGGGTGAGGCTGATGAGACCTGGCCCTTGGTCGTGCGCGACGCTGCGCGGGGACAGCTACAGGATGTGTACCGGCCCGCGACGTTGGCCGGCAAGGAGGTCAAACCCTCTCTCACTCACTATCCGATTGTCGCCTGGGAGGAGGTGGATCTGGCGCGGTTCGATCTGATGCGCTTTGTTCCGGCCTGGATCAAGAAGCTCCTGAGACATTTCCACTTCAACTACGACAGTGCTTACGCCATTCCGGTGGAAACCGGACGTGGTTGCCCCTATGGATGCGACTTCTGCACGGTGACGGGCTTCTTTGGACACCAGCTTCGTTTCCGCGACAATGAGAATGTCATCGCGGAGCTGCTCCGCTTGAAGGCCATGGCCAAGCGGAGGAATGGCCTCCCCATGGTCTTTTTCGTGGACGATAATTTTGCCATCAACCGCGCGCGTACCAAATCCCTGTTGCGCGATATGATTCGCCACGACGCCTGCCTTCCCTGGACCGGCCAGATCAGCATCAATCTCTTGCAGGACGAGGAGCTGGTGCAACTTATCGCGGCAACCGGTGGCCGCTGGATCTTCACCGGTCTGGAATCTGTGGATCCTGACAGCCTGAAGGAAGCCCATAAGGAATTCAACAAGCCGGAGGAGTATAAGGCTGTCCTGAACAACCTCGCCAAATATGACGTTTACGCCATCACTTCCTTCATTTTCGGCATGGAGGCCGACAGGCCCGGCGTGTCGCGCAAAACGATTCAGGAGATTCACGACTGGCCGGCCTGCTTGCCCGTGTTTGGCTTGCTCACCCCCTATCCGGGAACCCCGTTATACGATCGCCTGCGGGAGGAGGGGCGCCTGACTCGCCCGGAACACTGGTTGGATTTTCAGGCCTTCAAGACAGCCTATGTCCCCAAGGGGTTGTCGCCGGAGGAGGCAGAAGCCGAAGTACGACAGGCCTGGAGCCATTGCTACGCGCCCGCCGCCTTCCGCAGAGCGCAGCGGTGGTTGGTGGAGAACAAGAAATCCTTCGGCTACCAACTGATGCACTTTGTACCACGCCTGCTGTTTCGCGGGATCTACTTTCGCCAAATGAATCGCTGGGCCTGGATCAAACTGCTGGCCCAGAATACTCATACGCTCGGCAGTCTGGTTCGTTCCGGGTTCCGCGGCCGAGGAAAAAAGACACCCGTCGGACAGCTTCCCCACACAGAACCGGCGCCTGAGAGCACGGTTACCCCATGAGTTCTGTCGCGGTCTGGTTTCCGAAGACCAAGCCCCGGCTGGAGGGATTCCCACTCCCTGAAGCTGGCGTGATCCTTTGAACCTTCGTGACGCGGGCCCCCTGTGAGGGGCCTCGCGTCAATCGCCGCATCGAAAGATATAGGTTCTTCTGGAGGAGTCTCTCGGCTAAAATCACAGGCAGGAGAGTGATGTCCCAAGGAGCAACGCATGGTGACGCAGGAGCAAGTGTACGACGCGCTGCGAACTTGCTATGACCCGGAAATCCCTATCAATATCGTAGACCTGGGCCTGATCTACGACGTGACGGTGAACGACGACAACGTCAGCGTCGTGATGACGCTGACCGCTCGCGGCTGCCCGCTCCACGCCTTCATCAGCCAGGACGTAAGGGCGCGGTTGGCGGCGATTCCTGGGGTCAAGTCAGCAAACGTCCAAGTGGTCTGGGACCCTCCCTGGGACCCGAGCCGGCTGAGCGAGGCCGCGAAGAAAATGCTCGGCCTCACCTAGAGGCAGGTCTTTGCCCGGCAAGCACCATGAAGGCGATCACAGAGGAGAGGACCGAGAAATACATCTACTCGCTTCTTCCGGCACGCGATGCCGTCCTGCGCGCCATGGAGGGGTATGGGGCCCGGCACGATGTGCCCATCATTGGGCCGGCATGCGGACGATTGCTTTATCAATTGGCGCGGCTGATTCGCGCACGGCGAGTGTTTGAGCTGGGCTCGGCGGTCGGCTACTCGACTTTGTGGCTGGCGCGCGCCGTGGGACCGCACGGCGTCGTCTTCTACACGGATGACGATGCGTCGAACGCCCGGCGTGCCGAGGACTACTTCCGTCGCGCCGGCGTGCTTGGCCGCGTGCGCATACTGGTGGGCAACGCCCTCCGACTCCTGGCGGCAACGCCCGGGAAATTCGACCTGATCTTCAATGACGTGGACAAAATCCAGTACCCGGAAGTCTTTCGCCTTGCCGTGCCGCGCCTGCGGGTGGGAGGGCTGTTCGTCGCAGACAACGTTCTCCACTCCAGGCGCGTGGCACGACCTGCCGCCAACAACGATGCGGAAACCCGCGCAATTCAGGAATTCAACCGGCTCCTGTACCGCTCGCGGGGGCTTTTCACCACCATTATCCCTCTGCGCGATGGCTTCGCCGTCTCGCAGAAACTGAAGTGACAACCGTCGACCACGGGCGAAGGTCGTAGGTTTCGCCTGTCTGGACTACACGCCCAGGCGTGGCCGCTACTCCCTATTCGCTACTCGCTACTCCCTGTTCTCTAGGCCCGAAACAAGTTGCGCAGCAGGAAGAGTAGATTCGCCGGCCGCTCGGCCAGGCGTCGCATGAAGTAGGCATACCACTGTCTTCCGTAGGGGACGTAAACGCGCACGCGGTAGCCCTGGTCGAGCAACTCTTGCTGCAACCGCCGCCGGATGCCATAGAGCATCTGAAACTCGAAGCGGTCAACTCCAATCCCGTGGGCCCGGGCAAGAGCCTGCGCGGCGGCAATCAGGCGCGGATCGTGGGTGGCAATGGCATGGCCATGGCCGCTCAAAAGCAGCTTTTCCATCAGCTTGACGTAGTTCCGGTCCACGTCGGCTTTGCGGGGAAAAGCTAACTCCGCGGGCTCCTGGTAGGCGCCCTTGCAGAGCCGGATGCGGGCACCGTCCTTGAGCAGCTCTTCGACGTCCTTCTCACTCCGGTAGAGATAAGACTGGATAACGATTCCCAGCACATCGCGCGGCGCACCCACGGCGCGGAAGAGGCGCAACGTCGCATCCGTATAGGCGGAACTCTCCATGTCAACGCGCACAAAATTGCGATACTGGGCGGCGCGTTGGCAGATGGCCTCCAGGTGGCGGCACGCCAGGCTCTCGTCGATGGCCAAGCCGAGCTGCGTGAGCTTAACAGAGATGTGCGATTGGATACTTTCGGCCACCAGCCGGTCGAGGATGGAGAGATACACCCGGCAGGCTTCCTCCGCGTGTCGCGCTTCCTGCACGCTCTCGCCCAGATAATCGAGCGTGACGGCGAACCCTGCCGCGGTCAGCCGGCGGACGGCGCTGACGGCGTCCTCCAGTTCTTCGCCGGCGATAAACCGCGCGGCCAGTCGCCGTCCCAGTGAAGAGCGCAGGAGAAGCTTCTTGGGGGCCTCGCGCTCGGACAGGTACAGAAGGAAGGAACGGAGCATGAAACCAGGCTATAGGGAACAGGCTACAGGTGACAGTTACTTCGTGATAGCTCGGGTCCAGGGCTTTCAGTCTGGAAACGGTAATCTCAGATCCAAAATCTAAAATCTGACCCCTAGCACCTGACACCTGCTCTTCAGTGTTCTGCTTCCAGAAACCTCTCAGCGTCTATGGCGGCCATGCAGCCCGACCCCGCGGCGGTGATGGCCTGCCGGTAAACAGGGTCCTGGACGTCGCCCGCGGCAAAGACCCCTGACGCACTGGTCTTCGAGCCGTCGTACGTCTTCAGGTACCCCACTTCGTTCATCTCGAGCTGGCCGCGGAATAGTTCCGTGTTGGGCGAATGCCCGATGCCCACGAAGACTCCGTCACAAGGCCTGAAGGTTTCCTCGGCGGTCTTGGTGTTCCGCAGCTTCACTCCGATCACTTCGCCCTTCTCAGGGTCGAGGATATCCACGACTACCGAGTTCCAGATGAACTTCATCTTCTCGTTGCGAAAGAGCCGGCCCTGCAGGATCTTCGAAGCGCGTAGTTGGTCGCGGCGATGGATGATGTTCACCTGGTTGGCGTAGCGCGTCAGGAACAGCGCGTCTTCCGCCGCGGTGTCGCCGCCGCCCACTACCACGACTTCCTTGCCGCGGAAGAAATAGCCGTCACAGGTGGCGCACGTGGAGACGCCGTGGCCCAGCAACTTACGCTCTGATTCGAGGCCCAGCAGCTTGGCCGAAGCCCCGGAAGCGATGATTAGCGCGCGAGTTTCGATGCGCTCCTCCTCCACCTCGACGCTAAATGGCCGGCGAGAAAGGTCCACGCGCGTGACGTGGCCCTCCCTGAACTCCGCGCCAAAGGCCGCCGCCTGCTGGTGCATCAGCTCGATCAGTTCCGGCCCTTGCACGCCTTTGGGAAAGCCCGGGTAATTCTCCACCAGGGTGGTCAGGGTCAACTGGCCGCCCGCCTCCAGGCCGCGAATCACCAGAGGCTGAAGATTGGCGCGACCCGCATAAATGGCCGCCGTCAGTCCTGCCGGCCCCGAACCGATAATCACCACGTTCCGCATACGTTCACTCTCTTGACTCTCCCTTACCGTGCCCCGCGTATCTTACCCGAAGGCCAAGCATTCGTACAGGCTGCCCTGCGGCCCGGCAGCACCATAGCGCCAACGGCGGTGGCG
>CAZBWJ010000044.1:0-27797 GCA_964495535.1 uncultured Acidobacteriota bacterium
CGCTTCGCCCGTGGTCCCGCAGGGCACCAGGAAGTCAATTCCCTCGCGGAGTTGGAACTGCACCAGCCGCCGCAGGGCTGTTTCGTCCACGGAGCCGTCGCGCTGGAAGGGCGTGACCAGCGCCGTGCCGCAACCGCGCAGTTCGAGATTCATGGCGTCCCCCTCTTATCGGGCATGAAAATCGAAATTCGAAACTCGAAAATCGCCCCCGGTGGTCAGTCTCCCCAGACAATGGATGTCTAACCGTTACCCACGTAGAAGCCCTTCTCAATCGTCAATCGAAAATCGACAATCGGCAATTCCCCAGCACCTAGCCCCCGGCCCCCTCTTTCAACAGTTCCGAAAAGCTGAACAGCCCTTTCTTCCCAACCACCCAGCGCGCGGCGTACAGCGCGCCCTCGGCAAATCCCTGGCGGCCGCGCGCGGTGTGCCGTAACACGACTGTATCCGCTTCCGAATCGAAGCCCAGCTCGTGGACTCCGGGGATATGGCCGGCACGGATGCTCGCGACGGGGATTTCGCGCTTCCCGAAAGAAGGCTGGACTTGCCGTTTGATTTCCAGCGCCGTGCCGGAGGGCGCGTCTTTCTTGAATCTGTGGTGCGCCTCGGTGAGGTAAGGTTCGTACATGGGAAAGCCGGCAAAAGTTTCGGCTGCCGCCCGTGCCAGGCGATAGAACAGTTGCACGCCGACAGAGAAATTCGCGGCGTACACCATGCCGATGCCGCTGGCTTCGACGACTCTGCGGACCTCCTCGAGACGGTCGTGCCAGCCGGTCGTTCCCACCACCAGATTGCATCCGAGCGCGGCCACGCGGCGGGTGTTTTCGAGCACGGCGTCGGGCTCGGTGAATTCCATGCAGACGTCGATGCCCTGAAAGTTCTCCGGCGTGACGCCCGTGCCGTCGCGGTTGGTGTCGATGTCCAGAATCAGCCGGACCTCGAAGCCGCGCTGGGGAGCGAGTTGGGCAATCGCCTTGCCCATCTTCCCGTAGCCGAGGATCGCCAGATTCAGCGTCCGAGAGACTGCGCGCGCGCTTGAGGTGTTATCCATCTTCGTCGACTGTAAGCGGGCCAAAAGGTTGAAGTGTGAAGGAGAAAAAATAAAACACTACAATTCAGGCTTCACTCTTCTCTCACACTTAGTCCAAGTACCCTTCCGCCTTCATGAGTTCGGCGTTGAGCAAAGCAGCGCCGGCCGCGCCCCGAATCGTGTTGTGGCTGAGCGCTGTGTACTTGAACTGTAGAACGGGGCAGGGCCGCACGCGTCCGACGACCGTGGCCATGCCGTTTTCGCTCCAGACATCAAACTTGGGCTGGGGGCGGTCCCGTTCCTCCCGCACGATGATGGGGTGCTTCGGCGCGGAAGGCAAGTGGAGTTCCTGCGGACGCGCGTGAAACTTCCGCCAGGCTTCGATCAAATCCTCCACCGTGGCTTTCGACCGCAGCGAAACTGAGATGGACTCCGTGTGGCCGTCCTCCACCAGGACGCGGTTGCAGTGCGCGCTGACCACGAAATCGCCCATCTGCACGTGCCCATCAACGAACCTGCCGAGCAGCTTGCGCGTCTCGCGTTCGACTTTCTCTTCTTCGCCGCCAATGTAGGGAATAACGTTCCCGATGATGTCCAGCACGGGCAGACCCGGGTAGCCCGCGCCGGAAACCGCCTGCATGCTGGTCATCATCACCTTCTCGAGGCCAAACGTTTTCTCGAGCGGAGCCAGCGACATCACCAGGCCCACTGCCGTGCAATTGGGATTGGTGACAATCATTCCCTTCCACTTTCGCTCCTGCTTCTGGACGCGGACCAAAGCGAGATGCTCCGGGTTGACTTCGGGAATGAGCAAAGGAACGTCCGGGTCCATGCGATGATTCGAAGAATTCGACACCACCACGTGGCCAGCGTGGGCAAACTCCTTCTCCACCTCGCCGGCCACCTTGGAGTCGAGCGAGGAGAAGACCAGTTGGGGAGTTTTGCCCGGCTGGCACTCGTGGACCGGCAGTTCGCGCGCGGCTCTGGGCAAGGGTTCGCGTAAGCGCCAGTTGCAGGCCTCGGCGTAGGTCTTCCCCGCCGACCGCTCTGAGGCCGCCAGCCACGCCACTTCAAACCACGGATGGTGCTCGAGCAGGCTGATGAAGCGCTGCCCGACCATTCCCGTGGCCCCGAGGATTCCGACTTCCATCTTTTTCATGAGTACGCTATGCGCAGGCTCCCGGCTGGGCCGGGATAGGATTGCCCGCGTTTGCTCCTTTCTGCCCCCATTTCGATTTGCGATTTTGGGTTTTCGATTGCCGATTTACCTGTGGCTTTTCCCCGTCAATCGGCAGTCTCGAATTCCAGTTCGTCAATCCAAAATCCAAAATCTAAAATCCCAAATCGTTCAGCCGCTTCGCGCCTGAAGTTCGCGCACCAACCGGCAATAGAGTTCCACCGCGCGCACCAGGTCCGCCTTGCGGACTTTTTCCTGATCCGTGTGCGCGTCGCTAATGGAGCCTGGACCCAAAAGCAGTGGCCGGCCCCAGCGCGTGAGGTGCGGCAGATCAGTGGTGAACGCCACCACGCCCGTCTCGAAGTCGTCGAGTTTTTCCATCTTGAGCGCCGGCGTGTCGCGCACAAACTCGTATTCACACCGGCCTTCCAGCAGGTGCTGGAGACGGCTCCGCAATTCCCGCGCGCCATTCACCGTGCGAATCAGGACCTGCGCCCGCGCTTCATCTGGAACGACATTGGCGGCACGCCCGCCTGATATCACTCCGATGTTGAGCGTCGAAGGCCCGAGCATGGGATCTTCGGGCAAGCGCAGCCGGCGCACCTCCGCCAGGATATCGAGCAACTTCTCGATGGCCGAATCACCCAGCTGCGGATAGGCAGAGTGGGCCGCCTTGCCTTTCACGTGGATATCCACGCGCAAGATGCCTTTCGAGCCGAGCGCCAGCTTGTTGTCAGTCGGTTCTCCGCTGATGATGTATTTCGCGCCGCGCGGCGAAAGGTTGGCCACGCGGGCGCCGTCACTCACCGTTTCTTCTCCCACCAGAAACAGCAGGCCGAAATTCTCCACGCCTTCGCTTGTCAATCGCTCTGCCGCGATGACCTGCGCGGCGACGATGCCTTTCGCATCACACGAGCCGCGCCCGTAAATGAATTCCTCGTCCTCGCGGGCGGGGAAGAAAGGCGGAACCGTGTCGAGGTGCGTGCTGAGCACGACTTCCGGAGTCCCCCGCCAAGCCAGTACGTTCGCGCGCTCGGGGCTGACCGGCTGAAGTTCGACCTGGAAATTCCGCTCCGCCAGGTAGTCGCCGAGGAAGGCGGCGCACGCCTTCTCATTGCCGGTTACGGATTCGATGTTGACGAGCGTCCGGGTCAACTCAAACAGTGGCATCACTGCGCTCGCGCCCTCCAGCTAGCACTCTGTGCGCCTCGCGGTTATCAGGCCGAAACTTAGACGTTAGCCCACAAACCAAAACAGCGTCAAGCGCATTCGCGCCCGCATGCGCTGAGTCGCGTGGAGCGAACGCGGTGGGTTGGCCCTCAGCAAACTTGGCGTTCTGGTGATGGATATTCAGTCATGCCTATGGACTTGGAGGGTCCGGAAACACTTTCCTTGGGAGACAACCGGGCTCGGAGCTGCCGCATCCAGGCAAGTGGATGTGAGGCTGGCGAAACACGACCAAAGGTGGTACTGTCTAGGTCAAGCGAAGGGCAAGCCCCTTGGGAAGGAGGGTTTATGAGCCGCATCACTGGTTTCCGGGTCCTGGTTACGCTACTCATCGGCTTGGCGCTGCTTGTTGGCCAGCCTGGGCTGATGGCTGGGCAGAAGGCGGCCCAGGTGGGCCTGAGCACTCCCCCCACCACTCGGGTGAGCTTTGTCCAGCCTTACTTCTTCCCGTCGTTTGGCAACTTTGGCTGGCTTGGGGGCTTCTATTCGCCCTTCATCAATGTGCCCACGATTCCTCCGGCGCGTCCCGATCTGCCCAAATACTGGTGGGTTGAGCCGTATCCCTCTGCCGACCCGCGCCAGGCGGGCTATAACCCGGCTTCCGGCTACCCCAAGGATGAGGTGACGACCCTGCTGCTCGCCACGCATCCGGTGAAGACGCGCATCGTCCTCGACGGCATCTACGTGGGCACCGCGGATTATCTGGGCCCCATTCAACTGCCCTTGGGCGAGCATACGCTGCGCGTTGAGGCGGTCGGCTACGAGCCTTCCGAGACGGTCCTCAACGTCGAGCAGCCGGTCCTTCAGCAGTTAGAGATTCGCCTGAAGCCGCTCGCGCCGCGCTAGGCCCGAAGCGCAGCCGTAAGCCCCATTCCCGCTGTTCCTCTACGCTGCATCATGATGGGCGGTTCTTCCGCCATTCACGCGGGAGCACCGTAAAGGTGCTCCCCTACGTTGCCCCGCAGATGTAGAATCCTCTCCTCGTTTCCAATTTCCCGCTGGAGGCGAACAAGGATGGGGGCGTGCAGGATTGGTGAGGCAGAATGCGGAGGGCGGTGGAGGGGCGGGGGTTTCGACCCCGGCGTATAGGAGCGTTCCCCTCACCTCTGGCCCTCTCCCCCGCAGGGAGAGAGGGGAGACCGAAGGTCAGGTGAGGGGGCTTGATTGACCAAGGCTCATTCAGCATTCTGCTCGCGCGGTTCGTTAGACTATACGGGAGAGAAGGGGAGGTTTCATGAACGGCATACCGGTCCTGCACGTGGAAGCCGACTCGATCGCGCGGGCATGGGAACAGTCGCTGATCGAGCTGTACAAACGCGGTTGCGACGTCAAAACGCAGTACGACAAGCCTGACGATCCTCCCAGCAAGGACGCCACGATGGTTATCACCGTCACCGACCCGCTGCGCGAGCCCATGATTCACAAGGATTTCCCCGGCGGGCCGGAGGAATTGCAGGAGTACGTCATGGAGGTTTGCGAGGGCATCAAGGACCATCTGGTCCGCGACCGCGACAACCCCGACGACCACCGCTGGGAGTACACCTATCACCAGCGGTTGTTCGCTTACGAGGTTCCCACGCTGAAGCCCTTCGACCAGATCGAAGCCCTGTGCCAGAAGCTGGCTAAGGCTCCTCATACGCGTCGGGCGCAGGCCATCACCTGGAAAGTGTGGGAAGACAGCGAGTGCTACGATCCCGCCTGCCTCCAGAGCCTCTGGTGCCGGATCACCGAGGCGGACGGCGAGTTGGCACTCAGCCTGAACGTGCGCTTCCGCTCCAACGACGCTTACAAGGCCGCCTTCATGAACATCTTCGCTCTGGTGCAACTGCAGAAGAGAATCGCCCAGCGCATTTCGGAAATCTCCGGCCGGGCGGTCACGCTCGGCCGGTACTGCCACCTGGCCGACAGCTACCACATCTACGGCTCTTACTTCCGGGAATTCGGGAGCCGCTTCCTGAGCGCGCTTGAAAAGCGCACGTTCGAGCAGCGCACCCTGCGCTACGCAGACATGCGCGAGATTATGGAAGCTGCGCGCCCTGCCATCCTGGCAAAGGCGAAGCGGATGGGGAGGTAGGGTTGGCTTATAGCCTCGTCCGGTCCGGCCTCAAGCAAGCGTGCTGCCGCGACCATCCAAGGATCTGCGCTCGGGCCTTTCTGCTGGCCCTCACGCTGAGCTTTGGGTTGCCGGCTCTGGCGCAGGAAGACCGTGCGGCGGACTCTCCCGCTGCGGAGCCGACGGCTGCCGCGGTGGTCCAGCTTCTAGCCGTAGGCCCCGGGGAGCGCGGAATGAATCGAGAATGTGCGGCGACGGGCTTCCTGGTCAGTGAAGAAGGCGACATCCTCACCAACGCCCACGTCGTGGAGGATGCCCGCCGATGCCTCGCGGCGAGCCTGGGGACAAAGATCATGGCGAAACTGGCCCGGGCGGGAGCGCGAGCCGCCACGGGGGTTTCGTGTGACGTCGTTGGCCTAGATGATCTCCATGACTTGGCCGTGCTCAAAACCGAGCGGCCGCTGTCCGCCGAAGAGCGTCCTGGTTTCGTCCGCCTCGATCCCGCTGAAGTGGCAGGGGGCACGCCGGTGGCGGTCACCGGACATCCGGCATTTGCCTGGCATCCCACCACGCAACGGGGCCGAGTCATCCGGCGGGCGACGCTGGGCCTGTCCGAGAAGAGCGCAGAGAAAAGCGAGATCATCGTCCTTGACATACCCCTGCAGCGCGGAGCCAGCGGCAGTCCCGTTTATGTTGAATCAGGCGGGGTGGTGGGCGTCGTCGAGCGGCAGAACCCTTCGCGCCCCTCGGAGACCGTGGCCGTCCCCATCCGCTACGCGGTCGAGCTTCTCGATCGCCACGCCGTGCGGTGGCACCTGGCCCCGAAGTAGACGCGGTCGATCTATCGCCCTCACGCCCAGCCGCCGGGAAGGCGGTGCTACAAAGGGACGAGGCTCAGAAATCCCCGGAACGAAACCTGAATGTGATTGAAAAACCAGGTGGTTATCGTCCAAGGTGAACTGCCGATTGGATGGCAATCTGGGCAGGAAGTCCGATCTTAATCCTCCGTGACTGCATTGTCTGCACGTTGAACCCGGCCCTCACGCGGCCCGGGTTCAAGCGGGTTCGCTCCCGCGTTACGAGGGTGGGGACAGATGGATGAGGGCCTTCACCACCCCGTCGCGATACCCCGCCGCCAATTCGAATGCCTTCTGGGCTTCGGCAAGGGGGAAGTGGTGGGTCACGAGCTGCTCCACGTTCACCGCGCCGCGCGCGGTCAGCTCGATGGCCGGAGCCATGCACTGGTTCTGTCGCCGGACGTTCTCCAGCCGCAGCTCCTTTCGCCGCAGCAGGCTGATGCTAAAGCTCACGCGGTCTTGCTCCGGGATGCCAGCAATCAGCAGCGTGCCGCCGGGCTTCAGCAATCCCACCCCTTGGTCGAGCGTCTCCTGCTGGCCCGCGCATTCGAAGACGAAGTCCATCGCCAGGGGCTCGAGCTGGCCGAGGGTGGCGACGATGTCCTCCTGCCGCGGATTCCTGACCCCGTCGGCCCCGCACCGCCGCGCGACTTCCAAACGCTCATTGATGAGATCGGTTGCGTAGATGGTGTACTTGCCCGCCGCGCGCAAGGCGAGTAGAACGCACAAGCCGATGGGGCCTGAGCCGAGGATCGCGATCTTCGCTCCCGGGTGCGCGCGGGCCATGCGCTGCGCGTACAGGCCGATCGAAAACGGTTCGACCATCACCGCCTGGGCCAGGCTCATCGAATCCGGCAGCGCGTAGCAGCATTCCGCTGGCATCACCAGGAATTCGCTCAACGCGCCCGGCAACTGCCCGGGACAGCCGAGGAAATTCTGGTTTCGACAGGTATGCTTGCGGCCCGCGCGGCACTGGTCGCACTGGCCGCAGGGAACCAGGGGATCGACGGCTACCATCTGGCCCACCTTCAGGTGCTTGACCTCCGCGCCGACTTCCGCCACTCTTCCAGCGCATTCGTGGCCGACCACCCAGGGGAATCTCACGACCTGCGGGCCTATGCCGCCGACTCTGTAGTAATGCGTGTCGGAGCCGCAGATGCCCACCGCCGCGACTGCGAGCAGTACGTCGTCAGGGCGCGTCAGTTGCGGCTCGGGTGCCTGGCGAATCTCGATTCTCCCGATGCCGGTCAAGAAGGCGGCTCGCATGTTTACTCCTGGGGTTGAGTATACGTGCTCGGTCGCATGGCGTCACGCCTAAATTCGGGGATTTCCTGAGTTTATCCTGTACGTTTTTTCTGATAGCAGATTGTCGGAGAATCGGATATACTGAGCTTGCAGTTTGTAGTTGTAATTCCGACGAGCCTCTAAGTGCTTCAGGAGCGGACGATCGAGTAGCTCTTCGCCCTTGTTGGACCCGCGGTGTTACAGCGGATCGTCGGGTTTCCCCCGCCGTTGCCGTACCCACAAATTGCTAAATCAATGACAAAGGACATTTGCAGCATGAAGGAACAAGGTACCGTGAAGTGGTTTAACGCCGCCAAAGGTTACGGGTTCATCCAGCGTGAGAGTGGCGAGGATGTGTTTGTGCATTTCTCGGCCATTCAGGGCGAAGGTTACCGCTCCCTGGAAGAGGGCGCGCGCGTCAGCTTTGAGGTCCGCAAGGGCCCGAAGGGCCTGCAAGCCGACAACGTCGAGCGAGTGTAGTTGGCGGGGCGGCCCCTCAGGGCCGCCCTGCAGAAGAGGATCAAATGGCCCAGAGACTGTTCGTGGGGAATCTGCCCCACAGCATTACCGATAGCGCGCTTACCGATTTCGTCGTGAGTGCGGGGTTCCAGGTGGCGTCGGCGGTGGTCGTCCGCGACAAGTTTACAGGCCAGTCGCGGGGATTCGGCTTCGTCGAGTTGGCCGAAGGCGAGGACTTTCAGCGAGCCATCGAGGGGTTGAACGGTCAATCGCTCGAGGGCCGCCGGCTAACCGTCAACGAGGCTCGTCCGCAGCGCACGGACTTCCCGCGTCCGCGGGGAGGCGGCGGTCACGGTGGTCGCTCCGACCGCAAGCGCCGGTTCTAGATCGAGAGGAAACCAATGGCATTGAAGCCCGGGCAGTACGTCCGCCACGCTAAGTACGGGTGTGGCACGATCGTGACGCGCGACGATGACCGGACGACCGTGGATTTTGACACCGCCGGTCTGAAGATGTTCGTCACCTCTCTGGCTGCCTTCGAGGTGGCTGAGGGCGAAGCACCCAAGAAGAAACGGCCCTCAGCCAAGCGCCGCGAAAAAATCCCCGTAGCGTAGGCGGCTATCGCTCGACCATCCGCCGCAGGCGGTTGGCCCGCCTCGGGCTTCCGCATTCCTCCTGCCGGGAAGCGCAAGTTCACTGGGCGCGAGGCTAGCCTTCGCCTTGACTCTCCGGAGCTTCCGGGCAAAAGTCGCTGGCAGGCCGGGACCACCGCTCCAATTCACATGACATGACCGCTAGAGCTGCACTGTTTTCAAGCTCCACACTCGGCCAGGCGTGGACACGCGCGGCCTTGCGATGGTAGGCTGGGGGTGAGTTGTCGAGGCCTCAAAGCCTCGGCGCTCTGGGCCTGTAGCTCAGAAGGATAGAGCAACGGTTTCCTAAACCGTGGGTCGGGGGTTCGAATCCCTCCAGGCCTACCACCTCTTGGGACGCGCGGCGCCTTCTCGCTTCCCCTTCAGCAGCTCATCCTGTGCCAAAGGACGGGCTGAGTGTCCAACTCTGGACGCTCACGCGCCGCCAGAGATTCCGGGTCCGGGCCGGGGTTCGCGATCTGCGGCTCTGGCCGGCGTTCCCGAGCGGCGCCGGAGGCTCCGAGGGATTTGACCTTGGGCCTGCGAGTGGCTTGCGTTTATGCTTGCCAGGCTTCGTCGAGGGCTGCCACACACCGGTCATATTGTCGTTGACTTGCGGGGGCCCAAAGTGTAACATGCCGGTGTTGGGGGGTGTGTACGCGTCGTAGCGGAAACAAGAGGGTGTATGTGTGCTTGCGAGAAGGTCCGCGGCGCGCTGGGGTGAGGTGTATAAGGCTGCAGGGACTAGGCTTAACCGATACGTGGCTCTGAAGTTCCTTCCGGAAGACTTTTCTCCAGACCACCGCAGGGGGAGCGATCCCGATTCGAGGCCTGCGCCAGCTCCGTGCTGTATTGTCTCCACACCCTCGCAATATGCGACATGGACGGGGACGACGAGCGGAACTTCGTCGCCAGGCAACCGCTCGGGATGCCGCCGTAAGAGATAGCCAGGCGAGACGAGGCATTCACACGTACCACTTGAATCGGATTTGCCGTGTTCTTACAGCCAAGGAGTAAATGAGCCATGGGGAGCGGAGTGTCCTGGGAAAATCTGCAAGAAGAATTGGACGCCTGGAGAGCTACCTTCAGGAGTCTCCCCGACGGCGTTGTCGTCGCCGACCGGGAAGGGAAGGTCTTGTTCTCCAACCCGGTGGCCGAGCGCCTGTTGGGAATAGGCTCACAGGATATGAGCCCGGCCGCGGGGAGACGTGTCTCTGGGTATTACTTCCCCGACAAGGTTACACCCTACTCATCCGAACACTTGCCGCTGGCACGGGCCATGCGAGGCGAAACGGTCACCGACGAGGTGATATTCCTGCGGAACGCCCACCGGCCCGCCGGGGCGTGGGTCAGTGTCAGCACTAGGTCGTTAAGGAACAGCGCGGGTTCAATTTGCGGTGGTGTAGCGGTCTTTCGGGACATCACTGGGTATCAACAGGCACTCGAAAGGATAACGCTTGAGACAATGCCCTTGCGGGGGACAAGAAAACCAGCCGCAGACTCGCGATTTACGGATCACTCTCAACATTTGGCGCAGTTCATGGAGAGCTTTGCGCCGCTCTTGAGAGCTGTCGAGCAGACGGCTGACAGCGTGGTTATCACAGACAAGCAAGGAATCATCGAATATGTGAATCCGGCCTTCGAGGTGACCACGGGCTACGGCCGCGACGAGGCCTTAGGGCGGTCGCCGGCAATCCTCAAGTCCGGCAAGCATGATGCGGAGTTCTACAAGAAGCTCTGGAGTCGGATTCTGGGAGGGCAGCCTTTCCGGGGCACGATCATCAACCGGAAGAAGACGGGGGAGCTTTACTGGTCTGAGCAGACGATCACCCCCATGAAAGACAAAGATGGGGAAATCACCCACTTTGTCTCCGTGCTGAAAGATATAACCGAACTGAGGAAGAGGCACGAGCAAGAGTTCCACATCGGCTTGGCGCGTGAAGTGCAGCAACGATTCTACAATGTGGCGGCTTCCGTGCCCGGCTTTGACATTGCCGCTGCCGCTTATCCGGCTGACGAGACGGGTGGGGATTGCCTGGACTTGATTTCGCTGCCGGACGGTTGTCTCGGTATCGTGGTGGGCGACGTCAGCGGTCACGGAATCGGCTCTGCCCTGGTGATGGCAGAAACGCGTGCCTATTTGCGCTCGTTCATGAAATCGGCGTCGGATGTGGGTGAGATCCTGACTCAGGTCAACCGAGAGCTTGTGGAAGACCTCGAGGGAGGCCGCTCGGTCACGCTGCTGCTGGCCCGCATCGACCCGCACACCCGCTCGTTGGTGTATGCAAGTGCTGGACATGTACCAGGCTTTCTGCTGGACAGCTCGGGAGAGCTCGCGTCTGTAATGGAGGCTACGGGCCCTCCGCTGGGTTTTTTCGGCGATTACAAGTTTCCTTCCAGTGATGTGATCCCGCTGGATCCCGGAAAGATCGTGCTCTTGCTGACGGATGGAATGACGGAGTCGACTGCTCCCGACAACCTCGAGTTTGGGGCCAAGCGGGCAATCGAGTATGTACGTTCCCACCAGCACGAACCCGCCCGCCAAATCGCCGAAGGTCTCTACCAAGCGACTCGGGCCTTTGCAGCTCATCAACCCCAGCGCGATGACATCACCTTGGCTGTCCTGAAAGTGGACCGAGAAAGCCACAACATGGAAAATGAGAAAGATTAGGCAGTGCGGTCGCGTGACTTCACCGCCAGCCATAAAACGGCCCCCCAACAAGCCGGCGATACTTCCATAGAGGCGAACGGAATGACACGTAGAGGACTTCTGCGCCGCAGCGCAGCCGTGGGTCTAGGTGAGCTGGCGCATCCTTTCCTCAGCGGGAGAGTGTTTGGGGCAGCGGTGCTGGGCGAGGACGGGGTGACGGTTACAGTGTGAATCTACGTCGGCCCGTCAGCCCTCAGGCACCCACTCGAACAGCGCCAGCGCGCGGTCAGCAAGCAAGTAGGTGGAGCCCGGCGGGCGCACCTGCGAGCTCGGCCCGGAAAAGCTGATCCAGCCGCTCGCGGTGTCGAGGCGGGCGTGCCAGGCGCCGGGCGAAGGGAGTGGAGGCAGGAGGAAATACAAGGGCGCATGGTGGGCGCTCAGTAGCATTAGGAAGAGGGAATCGGTCAATGGTCGGCCCCGCTCATCCATTTCGCGCAGGTCTTTTCCATCCAGCAGAAGCCCCAAGGCGCGAACGTAGTCGGTGTGCCAATCCACTTCGGTCATTTCTTTGCCATCCGGTCGCAACCAGGTAATGTCCTTGATCTGGTCTAGGGAGAAGTCGCGCCCTTCGAAAAACCGGCTGCGGCGGAAAACAGGGTGGGCCTGGCGAAAAGCGATCAAGGTGCGGGCGAAGTCCAGTTGCGCGGAGCGCTCGCCTGCCCTTCCCCAGTCCACCCAGCCGAGCGGATTGTCCTGGCAATAGGCATTGTTGTTCCCTTGCTGGGTGCGCGCAAATTCGTCGCCTGCCCAGAGCATGGGCGTGCCCTGGGAGAGGAAAAGAGTTGCCAGAAAGTTCCGCATCTGGCGAGCGCGCTGGGCAAGGATGGCTGGGTCGGAGGTCTCGCCCTCGACCCCGCAGTTCCAACTGTCGTTCGAGTCGCTGCCGTCGCGATTCTCTTCCAGGTTCGCCTCGTTGTGCTTCCGGTCGTAGCTGACCAAGTCATTTAGCGTGAAGCCGTCGTGGCAGGTGACGAAGTTGATGCTGGCGGCGGGACTGCGGCCGTCGTCGCGGTAGAGGTCGCTCGAGCCGGTGAGCCGATAGCCGAGTTCGGAGGCCATCCCGCCGTCGCCTTTCCAAAACCGCCGGACGGCGTCGCGGTAGCGGCCGTTCCACTCCGCCCAGTCCACCGGGAAGTTCCCTACCTGATAGCCGCCCAGACTGACATCCCAGGGTTCGGCGATGAGCTTGACCTGCTTCAGCACCGGGTCTTGGTGAAGGATGTCGAAGAAGGAGGAAAGGCGGGTGGGACCTCCCTCTTCGCGGGCCAGAACGGTGGCCAGGTCAAAGCGGAACCCATCCACGCGCATTTCCAGAACCCAGTAGCGCAGGCTGTCAGCAATCATGCACAAGACAGCAGGGTGGGACATGCGGAGCGAATTGCCACACCCCGTGAAGTCGCGGTAGTAACGGGGCTGGCCGAGCTCGAGCCAGTAATAGGTGGCGTTATCAATGCCCTTCCAACATAGCGTCGGCCCGAGGTGGTTGCCCTCACACGTGTGGTTGTAAACGACGTCGAGAATGACCTCGACGCCTGCCTGATGCAGCGCCTTGACCATCTGTTTGAACTCTGCCACCTCGGCGCCGCGACTGCCGGAGGCGTTATAGCGGCTGTCCGGGGCGAAGTAGCTGAGCGTGTTGTAGCCCCAGTAGTTGGTGAGTCTGCGATCGCTGAGAAACTTTTCTGGTTGGCAGGCGTGCATGGGAAGCAATTCCACAGCGGTGACGCCTAATTGCCGCAAGTAGTCCACCACCGGCGGGGCCGCCAAGCCCGCGTAGGTCCCGCGGAGTTTCGGGTCGAGGCCGGGGAACATCGCGGTGAAGCCTTTGACGTGCAGCTCGTAGATCACCGAGCGCTTCCAGGGAATCCGCGGCGGGCGGTCACCACTCCAGTCGAATCGGTCGTCCACCACGATGGACTTGGGGACCGCAGCCGCATCGTCGGAATCATCCTGGGCAAGGTCGCAGTCGGGATGACCCAGCCGGTAGCCGAACGTCGAGCCTGTTCCCCAGTCGACCGTGCCAGTCAAGGCCTTGGCATACGGGTCAATCAGCAACTTGGCGGGATTGAAGCGCTGGCCGCGTGCGGGATCGTAAGGGCCGTAAACGCGATAGCCGTAAAGCTGTCCGGAGGAACATCCGGGAACATAGACGTGCCAGGTATTGCGTGTGCGTTGCCAGACCGGAATCACGCGGGTCGCTTGGGCGGCTTCCGGCGCGTCAAACAGGCAGAGGTCAACTCCCTCGGCATTCTCGGAATAGAGGGCGAAATTCACGCCCTCGCCATCCCAAGTGGCTCCTAAAGGCGAGGGTCGGCCGGGCCAGACTTCATACATGGTGGGCTCCTGCTGCTAGTGCCGTTCCAACTATCTCGGGCCGTTTACCCCGATCCCGAAGTTGGGAACCACCTCCGAGTCATAGTCCCCATGTCTCAAGATCCCGCTCTGCGGGATGGAGTTACTTGAAACGCCTTCCACTTCAGGATCGGGGTTCAACGGGATACCACGATCCCGCGAATAAAGTTGGAACGGCACCAGCACAATTCGGCGGTGATGATATATGCGTGCTCGCTCACTCGCAAGGGAGAAGGCTACGAACGGTGACTGGGCCGAGGCGGTTTGTTGCGGTCGGGGACGTCCCGTTGCTTTCGCTGTGTCGAGGGCTGGGGATGCCCCTCGACGCGCGTTCAAGAATCACGGCGGAGAGCAGACGGCTGAACATCATTCTTCCGTCCTCGATTCACGCCGTGATCGTCAACGTTGCGAGAGCGTGGAACTCGCCCACAGCGAGCCGCCTTGCTCGTGAGGCGGCGCGTTGCTCACGCGTACCCTTCGCCGGACTCCGCGCGGGTGGCAGTCGAGGCATCTTACAAAATGAATGTTATGGCGGCTCTTGGGCGATTTGAAGGTGGTGTCCATGGTCTCGACGTCGAGGCCGCAGTTGGACAAGCGCGGGTGGCAGTTGGTGCAGGAAGCGCGGGTGGTTTGGCGATGCTTCTGATGGCAGGCGAGGCAACTGAGGCCCTCATGAACACCAATGGTCGTGCGGTCGTCACCGGAGTGGACCTCGAAGCTCGCCAGCGGCGCATGGCACTGGTAGCAGAGCCCCTGGCGGATGTCGGGGCTGATCTTGACTACTCTTCCCGCCTCACGCATCGCTGGGAGGGTGAGGCGACCGGCGGACACGTGAGCCAGTTCCCGCCGATCGAAAAGCCCCAGCGAGGGCCGAAAGATTTCCTGGGTGACCTCCGGAACGGTACCCTTCGGCGCGGGTTTCGCCAGGGGCGGGCCCTCGCGGTGCATCTGGTGGCATGTGGAGCAGGGAATCGCCGGACGATCCGCCAATTCGGGAACGACCAGGCGCCACGGGCCGGTGGTATTCACCGGGGTCACCAACTCGCGGATGCCGCCTTCAAAATGCATCCCGTGGCAGCGCAAGCAGTCGTCGATCAGCAGCCGCTGCCGGTTGTGGGTGGGGTCCAGAAACATTTGGGTGTAGGTGGCGCTGTGACGGCTGGCCTGCCACTGGGCATGTTCTTGCTGATGGCACTTCTGGCATCGGTCCATAGCCTGGAACAACTGTTCGTTCTTCAGCCGGACCTTCTCAGGCACCTTCCCCCGCAGGTGGCTTACGACGCGCCGCATGTTCGCCAGATGGAAACTGGCTTCCAGCGTGAACACATCACCGTGGCAGGACGAGCAGGGCACGTTGCGGTGAGCCGACGTGCGCCAGTCCGTATAGGGCTGCCATATCTCGTGGCAGCGCGCACACGACCTGCCGCCGGAGTACTCGTAGTAGAGGCTTGCGCCCGGCAGGGCGAGGAGCACGATAACAAACCCCAGGATGACATAGGAACGTCTCGACTTGGATGGCCAGAATTGCATGGGATCTTTCGCTTCTTTGGCGTCCTCGTCTCGTCGAGGCGCGGAGCGGCGCGCCCCGAGCCATCTCTCAGCGGAACTTGGTGCCCTTCCAGGTCTTCACCATGTGCTCCGAAGCATAGTAAGCAATGGCCATGATGGTGAGGACCGGGTTGAATCCACCGTTGGTCACGTGGACGCTGCCATCCACGACGAAGAGGTTTTCCACGTCATGCACCTGGCAATGCTTGTTGACCACCGAAGTCTTCGGAACGTTCCCCATCCGGCAAGTGCCAGCCTGGTGCTGGCCTGCGCTCAAGCCTCTCCCGGGCACCTGCAGCCAGGTCTGGATGGCGCCAGCCTCCTTGAGCCAGGCTTCTGCTTTGGAGGCGACGTACTTCCCAATCTCAATCGTGTGCGGGTGATTTAGGCCGGAGAGGCGGGCCACTGGAATCCCCCAGTAGTCTTTGACCTTGGGATCCACCTGGACGCGCGAATCGAAGACTGGCATCTCCTGCACGGGTCCCTGAACCTCGATATGGCGGCGAAACCATTTGCGCATAAAGTCTTTGTGCGCCGGGCCCCAGCGCGGCGAGCCGGGCGGCCGGACCCCGACGAACTGGTAGGGCAGACGGATGAACTCGTTCGCAAGCATCGCTCCGCCGGTCAAGCCGGGATTGCCGTGGTTGTAATCGCAGATGGCGATCGAGGCGCCGGGGCCCTGGTCGTCGTACACATCGAAGTCAAACAGCCCAAAGGCCCCCGAGTAGGCATGACCCTGGAGATTTCTTCCTACCCAGTCGTTGCGGTTTCCCAGACCGCTGGGAAAGAGCGCGCTCTTGGAGTTGAGAAGCAGGCGCGCCGATTCGATGGCCGAGCACGAGACCACCACCAAATCTGCGGGCTGCTCCTGGAAGCGGTCGTGGGCGTCGAAGTAGGCGACGCCCGTGACCCGCCCTTGCGCGTTGGTGAGAATCTCCTTCGCCACGCACTCCGTCCGCAGCTCACAATTCTTAGTGGCGAGCGCCGTGGGGATGACGGTATTGTGCGTGCCGCACTTTGCGTCCACCTCGCACGCAAATCCCACGCACCACCGGCACCGCATGCAGGCGGGCCGGCCATGGTATGGGACCGTGTTCCGCAACATGGGAATGTGGAACGGGTGGAGCCCCATGCCTTCCGCGGCGGATTGGAGGATCTGGTGTTCACGGCTGGGTGGCAGCGGAGGCATGGGGAGAGGCTTCTTCCGCGGAGCCCGGAAGATGTTGTTGGTGTCATCTCCCGACACTCCGATCTCCCACTCGGCTTTCTCGTAGTAAGGCTCCAAGTCCTGGTAGCTGATCGGCCAATCCTCCAGGGTGCTTCCTGCCGGCGCCCCGTACGTGGAGCGCATGCGGAAGTCCTTCTCCATGAATCGCCAGCCCATGGCGCCGTAGCTGAACGTGCCGCCCCCCACGCAGGCCGCGTTGTTGTGGTAGTTGCCCTCGCTCGGTCGCACGACGTGTTCTTTGCCTTCTCTATCCACGAACACCCGCGGGTTGCGGTCGTCATCGGGGCCGAAGGCGTTGCCGAGCGCCGTGGTGCGCTGGTTCCGCAGGTCATCCTTCCTGCACTCGAACGGGGAGTACCACTTGCCCCGCTCGAGCAGCACCACGCTTAAGCCAGCCTGGGCGAGTTCCTTGGCAACGATCCCCCCGCCCGCGCCTGCGCCCACGATGACTGCGTTCACCTGCTTCAAGGCCATCGACCCGTTCCCCCGTCAACCGGGTTTTTGATCTGAAGGTTTGGTCAAATCGTATTGGAGCCGACCGCGAATGGGCGGATAAGGCAGCCCCAACATCTTCCAACTGATCCCCTCACGGTTGCCGCCGTGGCGCGGGTCGCCATAGAAGCCTTGCATGGTGTGGCTGACGATGAGGTCGAAGAACTCTCGGGGCGAGCGACGCTTCCAGACCCTGCCTGGTGCCGAGCCTTTCTCCAGGGCCGTGAGGACTTCAGTCTGTTTGCTGGCGGGCAGGTCAACGAACTTCATGCCGGAAAGCGCGACGCTGGTCTGATCCACTCCCGCAATGCCCTCGCGGTATGCACTTTGCCAGCGCCTCAGATGCCCCACGAGTTGGCGGTCGATGTAGTTGACCACGTCGGCCTGCGTGGCGCCTGGGTCCTGGTCGGCAGGGACGATGCGTTCACAAATAGCCTCAACAGTTTTTGCCTCCTCCGCCGTGAAGTACCGCCACGGACTTACTACCCCAGTGCAAGAGATCGCTGGCCCAGACGCCGCCACGGCTGCTGCAAGTTGAATGAACTTCCGACGGCTCAGGTTGTTACGTTTCCGCATTCCCGACCCTCTCGGACATTGCGTCTGCTGACAACTCTGGATCTCGTCTCCTGCTCCTGCCGCTGCGCGCAACGGGAGCATGTTTATAGCAACCGCGATTCCCATTTTCAAGGTCGCTTTGCTTGTTCATATGAGAATCGAGGGTCCACCGCGTTGGCGTCGCGGGGCTTTCTGCTTATCTCAATCGCCCCCGCCCCAGGTGCCTGGCACGGGATGGTCTCCCCGAAATGATCTGGAGGGTGGCACTCCACCTCAGGTGTCGCCCATCATTCTGAACGACTGCAGGTGATCAGCGGGATTGATGATTGGTGATTTAGGGTTGAGGACTTGAGATTGAAGATTACAGATTTCAGATTTGAAATTGAAAGGCAAATCGTCAATCGACAATCAGCAATCGGCAACGTGTTCAGTCGCCGGTGCGGCGGGCGGCCTGGAGGCGCGCCCGGGCACGCTCGTAAGCTTCGCGCGCGCGTTCGGCGTCGATGGTGGGGTCAGTGAATTTCTTCAGGCGCTCCTCGGCGCGTCCCAAGGCCTGCTCGGCGCGTGCGCGATCAATCTCCTCGGCGCGCTCAGCAGTCTCGACGAGGAGGATGACGCGGTCCGGAAGCACCTCGGCGAAGCCCCAGCTCACCGCCAAATAATGCTTGGTCTCGCCGCGCGTGTAAATCACTTCGCCCACCTTGAGTTCGGAAAGCAGTGGCGCGTGGCCGGGCAGGATGCCCAGGTAGCCGCCTTTGCCGGGGATAGTTACGGAGTCCACCGAGTCATGGACCACCTGCCGGTCCGGCGTGACGATTTCGAGTTGGATGTGAGTTGGAAGTGATTGTTCCATTGCTTCCTTGGCTCATTGATCCACTGCATCACGGAAGAGCCGCCCCCGGCGCCTTTCAATGGCTCAATGATTCAATGGTTCAATGACTAACTTCTTGCATCACACCGCCGTCTTCAGTCGTTCCGCCTTCTCCAGGGCTTCGTCGATCGTCCCGACCATGTAGAACGCCTGCTCGGGGATATCGTCGTGCTTGCCTTCGACCAGTTCCTTGAAGCCGCGGATGGTGTCTTCGAGCTTCACGTATTTCCCTTCCAGTCCCGTGAATTGTTGCGCCACGAAAAAGGGTTGAGAGAGGAAGCGCTGAATCTTCCGTGCCCGTGCCACCGTGAGCTTGTCTTCGTCGGAGAGTTCATCGATGCCCAGGATGGCGATGATGTCTTGGAGGTCTTTGTACTTTTGCAGGATGGCCTTGACGGCGCGCGCCACGTTGTACTGTTCCGCACCCACAATGCGGGGATCGAGGATGCGCGACGTGGACGCCAGAGGATCCACCGCCGGATAGATGCCAATCTCCACGAGCGCGCGGGAAAGGACCGTGGTGGCGTCCAGGTGCGAGAAGGTCGTGGCCGGCGCCGGGTCCGTCAAATCGTCCGCCGGCACGTAGATGGCCTGCACGGAAGTGATGGAGCCCTTCTGCGTCGAGGTGATGCGCTCCTGCAATTCACCCATCTCGGTGGAGAGGTTGGGCTGATAGCCCACGGCGGAAGGCATGCGGCCGAGCAACGCGGAAACTTCCGAGCCCGCCTGGGTGAAGCGGAAGATGTTGTCAATGAACAGAAGCACGTCCTGGCCCTCGACGTCCCGGAAGTACTCGGCCACGGTGAGGCCGGTCAAGCCTACGCGCAGACGCGCGCCCGGGGGTTCGGTCATCTGGCCGTAGATGAGCGCCGCCTTCGATTTCTCCGGATCGCCGGGGACGATCACGCCGGACTCGCTCATCTCCAACCACAGGTCGTTCCCCTCGCGGGTGCGCTCGCCCACGCCGGAAAAGACGGAAACGCCGCCGTGTTTCAGGGCGACGTTGTTGATCAATTCCATGATGATGACCGTCTTGCCGACGCCTGCGCCACCAAACAGGCCCGTCTTCCCGCCCTTCAGATAGGGCGCCAGCAGGTCCACGACTTTCAGCCCCGTCTCGAACATTTCGAGCGTGGTGTTCTGCTCTTCGAGTTCAGGAGCTTCACGGTGGATGGGGAAGCGCGTGTCGGAAACGATGGGCCCCAGCTTATCCACAGGCTCGCCAATCACGTTCATCACGCGGCCCAGCGTACATTTGCCCACCGGGACGGTGATGGGGCCTTCGAGGTCAATGGCCTTCATGCCCCGCACCATACCTTCGGTGGGCTCCATGGCGACGGCCTTCACGCGGCCTTCGCCCAGGTGCTGTTCCACCTCGGCGACGACGCTGAGGGGCTGGGGAATGTTGAAGCCCTCGGAGGTGATCCTCAGGGCGTTGTAAATAGCCGGGAGGTGGTCGGGTTCAAACGCCACCACCACCACCGGGCCGGTTACTTCGACCACCTTGCCAACGTGCGTTTCTTCTACCATGCTCATTCCTTCGCGAAAATCAGTCCAGGAGTTGAAAGCCAAAAGTTGAAGGTTTTCCTTTTCAACTTTCGACTGTTAACTTTCAACTGCTAAGTCGCCGCCCCGCTCACAATCTCGATAATCTCCTTGGTAATCGCGGCCTGGCGCACCCGGTTCATGTGCAGCGTGAGCGTGTCAATCATTTCCGCGGCGTTGCTGCTGGCGGCGTCCATCGCCGTCATGCGCGCCGCGAACTCCGAGGCCGCGGATTCCAGCAGGGCGCGATAAACCTCGATCTCGACATAACGCGGCAACAGGACGTTGAAAATCTCCTCCGCCGGTTCCTCGTAAATATAGTCAATCAACGCCACGCCCTCTGCCGGTTTCACCGGCTTGATGGGGAGGTAGCGCTCGACCGCCAGGCGTTGCGTCAGGACCGTCTTGGATTCGTTGTAGATGAAGTCCACCGCATCCACCGACTGCCCGGCGTAAAGCTCGATGATCTGCTTGGCAATTGCCTGCGCGTGGGTAAACTCCAGCCGGCTGAAAAGGTTCGTGTAGTCGGCGAGAATCTCCACCCGGCGCTTGCGGAAGGAGTCCCGACCTTTCCGCCCCACGGCGATGAGTGACACCTGGCGGTCGCGGTGCTGCTCGAGGTAGTTCTGCGCGGCGTGAATCAGGTTGGCATTGAAAGCCCCGCAGAGTCCCTTGTCCGCCGTCACCAGCACGAGCAGGAGCTTCTCCACGGGCCGCTCGGCCAGCAGCGGATGGGCGCGCTGCTCGGTGCGGGCCGCCAGGCTTCCCAGCAGCGCCAGCATCTGGTTGGCGTAGGGGCGGGCGTTGAAAACACGCTCCTGCGCCCGCCGCAATCGTGCTGCCGCCACCATCTTCATCGCCCGGGTGAGTTGCTGCGTGTTCCTTACCGAGCGGATGCGGCGGCGAATGTCGAGTACGTTAGCCACGTTCTATCCCTGCTGTTACGCCTGCCCTCAAACAGTGCTAAAGGGCCCGGCCTTGCTTACCGGCACGGCGGAAGCCGTGCCCTTCCTCCACTGCCGCTCAGCTTGCCGGTGCTTTCTCTTTCCGCTCTGCCAGAAACTTAGCCTTGAATTCCTCCAGCATCTTGCGGGTCGCCCCGCGCAGAGCGTCGTCGAGTTGCCTCTTCTCCACGATCTGCTTCCCCAGAGCCGGATAGGACGAATCCATGAACTCGTAAAGCGCCTGCTCAAAAGGCTGGCAGTCCTCAACACCCAGGTCGTCGAGGAAACCGTTGGTGCCCGCGAAGATGCTCACAATCTGCTTCTCGACCGGCAGCGGCTGATACTGGCCCTGCTTCAGGATTTCCGTCAGGCGCTGCCCGCGGTTAAGTTGCGCTTGCGTGGCCCGGTCAAGGTCGCTGCCAAACTGCGCAAAGGCGGCCAGCTCGCGATACTGGGCCAGCTCCAGGCGCAGCGTCCCCGCCACTTGCTTCATCGCCTTGATCTGGGCGTTCCCTCCCACGCGCGAAACCGAAAGACCCACGTTGATGGCCGGCCGAATGCCGGCATTGAACAGGTCCAACTCCAGGTATATCTGGCCATCGGTGATGGAGATCACGTTGGTCGGAATGTAGGCGGAAACGTCACCGGCCTGGGTTTCAATGATGGGGAGCGCCGTGAGCGATCCGCCGCCCAATTCATCGTTCAGCTTTGCCGCGCGTTCCAGCAGCCGGGAGTGGAGGTAGAAGACATCGCCCGGGTAGGCTTCCCGCCCCGGGGGCCGCCGCAAGAGCAGGGAAATTTCGCGGTAGGAGACGGCGTGCTTGGAAAGGTCGTCGTAGATGCACAGCGCGTGGCGGCCGCGGTCGCGGAAGTACTCGCCCATCGCGCAGCCGGCGTACGGGGCGATGTATTGCATCGGGGCCGGGTCGGAAGAGCCCGCCTCCACCACGATGCTGTATTTCATCGCGTCGTGCTCTTCGAGCGTCTTGATAACCTGCGCGATCGTGGAGCGCTTCTGGCCAATGGCCACGTAGATGCAAATGACGTCGCCCCCACGCTGGTTGATGATGGTGTCGAGAACGATGGCCGTCTTCCCCGTTTGCCGGTCGCCGACAATCAGTTCGCGCTGGCCGCGGCCGATGGGGATCATGGCATCGATGGCTTTCAGCCCGGTCTGTACAGGTTCACGCACCGGCCGCCTATCCACCACCCCCGGCGCCAGCCTCTCGATGGGGATGTACTGGTCGGTCAGAATAGGACCTTTGCCGTCCGTCGGGAGCCCGAGCGCATCCACCACCCGACCGATCAGCGCCTCGCCCACCGGCACCGACATGATGCGCTCGGTCCGCTTCACAATGTCCCCTTCCTGGATCTTGGTGTAGTCGCCCAGCAGCACGGCGCTGACTTGGTCTTCCTCCAGGTTCAAGGCCAGCCCGGCCACCTCGTGCGGGAGCTCGAGTAACTCGCCCGCCATCACGTTTTCCAGGCCGTGGATTCGCGCCACCCCGTCGCCCACGGAAATGACCGTACCGACCTCGCTGACCGTAATGCCGCGGTCGTAGTTCTGTATCTGCTCCCGGATGATCTTGCTGATTTCGTCTGCTCTGATTTGTGGCATCGTTACGCCTCTCTCCCGCCCGCAGTGAGCAGGAGGCTGTAATTCAGGCCCCGGAGCACCAATGCCCCTTCGGCGGACCTCATCCCTCGCCCGGGCTCTACCGGGCCATCAGTCGCTCGCGAATGCGCTGCAAGTGGCCGCGCACGGACCCATCGTAAACCGTACTTTCAATCTGGGCCAGGATTCCGCCCAGCAACGCCTTCTCCACGCGCAATTCGACTTCCACCTGCTTCTCGGTGAGCGTCTGGAAGCGCGCGAGCAACGCCTGCCGCTCAGCCGCAGAGAGCTCAGCCGCGGAAGCGATTTCGACCCGCACGATTCCGAGGCGGTCGTTCGCAAGCTTCAGAAAAGCTTGAATCACGTCGTCCAACAAATCCAGGCGGTAGTTGCCCGCGAGCACGCGCAGGAAATTCGCCGTGACCAGCGAGGCCCCCAGCCGCGCGAGGATCGCCGCCAGGACTGCGTGCTTCTGCGGCAGCGGCACGGCCGGCGTCGTCAAGACCTCGCGGAGTTCCCCACTCGCCCGATAAGCGCCGGCAAAGTCCTCGAGTTCCCTGAGGACCGTGCGGTAATCGCCCGTAGGGCCCACCACGTCCGCCAGGGCGCGCGCATATCGCTTGGCAATCGCCATCGGCACGATGGAAGTCCTTTGACAAGTTGAAAGTCAAAAGTTGAAAGTTTAAAGGAAAAGCCTCAACCGCTCCGCACTCCGCTCTGTTGACTTTCGGCTTTCAACTCTCAACTTTCAACTGCTTGTCCGCCCTGCTTTGAGTCCGGCGATAAACTGGCTCACCAGCCGCTGCTGACTGGCCTCGTCCAAACGCTCGCCAATCATCTTCTCGGCCAGCGCGACGGCCTGCTCGGCAGCGTAGAGTTTTAGCTCGACCCTGGCCTGCCTGGTCGCGGTTTCCATCTGGGCCCGGAGGGATTCCAGCATCTTTTCCGTCTCTCGGGCAGTCGCCTGCCGCAGCCGCGCGCGCTCCACTTCCATCTCCCGCGCAGCAGCAGCTTTGAAGGCCGCCATTTCCTCTTCGAAGCGCTGGAGCTTTTCCTCGACAGCCCGAAGTTGCGCTTCCGACGCGTCGAGCGCCTTGCGTCCATCCTCCAGACTCTTCCGGATGGAACGGGAGCGCTCGGCGAAGAACTCCCCCAGCGGTTTCCGGAGCAGATACACCAATCCGCCCACCAGAATCACGAAGTTAATCCATTTGAAAATAGCTGCGTGCTTCTGCCCTCCGCCTTCCTCTCCGGCCTCTCGCGGGGCTGCGGCATATCGCAAATCCAATGAGCCAGCGCGCAATGATCCAGTGAATCCCAGCAGACAGGCGCCGAACAGCAACGTCGCCAATACCTGGCGAGCGCGCGGCTTCATTGTAGCCTCCCCGCTTGCGTTTCGCCCGAGGAGGCGTTACCGAGAAGTGTTTCGGTAATCTCCAGCGCCAGCGATTGACACGCAATCCGCAATTCGCGCTTGGCGGAGTCAACTTCCGCCGCCAGCGTGGCCCGCGCTTCTGCCAGCCGCGCTTCCGCCTCGCCACGCGCATTCTTGAGGATTTCCTCGCGCTCCCTCAGTCCCTCGCGGCGCCCCGCCTCCCGCTGACGGTAGACTTCCTGGCTTACTGCCTGGAAAGCCGCTTCATATTCCCGGGAGCGCACTTCAGCCGCCGCCGCCTGCTCGCGGGCGCGCTCTAAGGCTCCGACGGTCTTGGCTTCACGTTCCCTTAGGACCGCGATAACACGCTGGAAGAAAAGCCGGTCCAGAATAATCAGAAGGAGGAAAACGAAGATCACGGTGGGGACACTCTGGACAAACAGATGTCCCAACTGACTTAGGATATCGCCCATGGGGAGTGGTCAGTCTTACAGAGAGTAATCCCTTGAATTTCAAGGACTAAGAAATCTAGCACGGACTTTTGCGGGGTGTCAACAAGAGCGGGTGGACACTCAGAACTTCGCCTCAGCGTCAACCCTGCAGGAGCGAAAGGCAATTAGGAACCAGGCCGCTGCGGAATGTCCGCGCCCTCCTGTTTCAACCGACCATCGCAGGACCTTCCGTCGCAGTGGCGACCCTGCTCCAGTCGCGGATGCTTTTCTTCGCGCTGGCAATGGTGCTGGCCTGGAATACGGTCTTCCCGCGGTGGAATCCCTTTGAGCGGTTCTAGGATTGGGCCATTGGCCGCCAGCGGGGCCTACCGACGCTGGAACCCGCGCCCGCGCCGCGTCGGTTCATGCAGGGCCTAGCGACGGCGTTCATGCTGGCTGGCGGCTTGGCGCTTTCCTTCGGCTGGCGCACGACGGCTTATGTGTTTGCAGGCTTCCTGGGGGAGGCTTTCGCGGCCCTGCTGGGTGGGAAGTTCTGCGTGGGGGCGTACATCTACCCCGTGCTACGTGGACGGGTGGACTTCGCCAACGCCACCTGCCCGTGGTCGAAGGGCTAGCGGGGCGCGGGGCTCCCCGACCGTTGGGATCTTAGCCGCTCCCGATGAGACTCCACCAAGTTTGTCGGCCCGCCATGGCCCCCAGTTCTTCCCTCAAACGCATCTTATTGGGGCAGCGGAGGAGGATTGACGATCCCGCTGTATAGCCAATAACCGACGATGGCTAACAGAAGAAGCACACATAGCGTACCCAGCACGCGGATAGGCCAGTCGAGCTTATGAGCCTTTTTCTCAATGGCCGTCTGCTCCTGGATAGCGCGCTCTTCGCGCGCGTCGTCGGTTAAGGGGATCCAGTCGGTCTCCTTACTCTCCAGGCGAGAGCGGCAGATGATCAGGACCACCAAGGCTACGGTGACTAGGCCCCAAGCGCCGATAAGTGCCACCAAGGGACTCATGATTAACCCCCTAGATAGATCAGACATGTTGTCGGTGCGCGAAAGTTTGACTACCAGCCCCCTTGACTGCAACACGCATACCAATGGGCGAGGCTGCTCGCACTCTGAGCCAAGCACTGGTCGCAACTCGATACTGCATAAAGCGTAGAGGCGGCTTCATGCTACCATCTTTCTTAAAGCTGTTGGAAAGCCGGAACACTGCAGGCGTCATATTCGAAGCCTTCCACGGTTGGGCTAGTGCCGTTCCAACTTCCAGGGTACTTGCCGCGCGCTCCAATCGTCACGTGGGTGGCGTCATCCTATGTGCCCCACCGCAGGCCCATGCCGTATATTCTGGGCGCATCAAGCTGGAACGGCACTAGGCGACGGCGGCACGGGGCATCTTAATGGGCACGGGGCGGTTCTCGCGCGCCGACCGATAGATGCCCTGCATGACCACCACATCTCGAAGGCCTTCGTTGCCGTCCGGTTCCGGATCGCGGCCCCGTCGGATGGCCTCGGCGAAGGCGTCCAGTTCCAGCGCAAACTCATCCAGGACCTTGAACTTCTTCTCGAACCATCGCCCACCGATCTTGCCGAAGAGGCGGCGCTCCTCGTCGTAGGCGTAGGCTGGGTCGAGGGCAGCCCAACCTTTCTCGCCATGCACATGGAGGAACGAGGCCTGCGCGGCGCCGAAGCTGGAACTGGCCTGGAGCACGAGGCCTTCGGGAAATCTCAACTGAAAGCTGATGTTCTCCTCCACCTCGCTGAACCCGGCCGGATCGAGCGTCCAGGCGTAGGCGGTGGCTTCGACCGGCTCCTTGCCCGCCAGCCATCGCACGGTGTTCACACAATAGACACCTACGTCCACCAACGACCCGCCCCCTGCCAGCTTCCGGTTAAAGTGCCAGGCCGGCGCATTGCCGCCCGGGGGCAGGAAGATGGTGAACGCCGAATGGATAATCTTCAGCCGGCCCAGCCTCCCGCTGGTCACCAGCTTCTTGAGCGCCAAGCTGGCGGGTTCGAAGTATTTGCGGTAGGCGATCATCAGGCGGACCCCGCTGGTGCGGCAGGCCTCGATCATCTGCTGGCACTCCTCCACAGTGTTCGCCATAGGCTTTTCGCACAGCACGTGTTTCCCTGAGGCGGCGGCGCGGAGGGTGAAGTCGGCGTGGCTGCCGTTGTTTGTGGCTACGAAGACGGCCTGCACCTGCCGGTGATTCAGGCAGAGCACATAGTCGTCGTAGGTGTAGTAGTCACTCGCCCCAAACTTCGCCGCCAGGCGCCTGGCCTTGCGCTCGTCGCCGCTCACCACCGCGACGAGTTTCGCCTTCTTGCTGTGCCGGAACGCCGGCAAGATCGCCCGCTCGGCAATGCGCCCCAAGCCTACAACCGCAAACCCGATCCGCTTCGATGCTGCCATAGGGCGATACTCCTCGGCCGGAACTCCGCCTTGGCTATCTAGCCCCCAAAAGCATTATCAGCCTGCCGTCAAGTAGAAGGCTAGGGGGTAATGACACGGTCGTCGCGGAGCTGCTTGGGAGTGCGGGGAGGGCTGCACTTCACAGAGGCCGGCCAGCGCAACCTGCCAACGAGCCTTCGGGCGCGATGGGGCGTTTTGCCCCACAAACGCTCCAAAAGCGCGCCGCAAGAAACCTTAATCCCCTAAGGATCAAAGAGTTAGAGGATCTTTCTCACTGTTCTCACTGTTCTCATTTTGTTGGTTAGGGAGCAGCCAGGGGGGCGGCCAGCCAACCGGGCTTGGCAGGTGCAGAGCCTAGAATTATACGCTATCTCCACGGGCCAGCGAAAAGGCGTCATCGCGCTGCCCCGGCAGGCGGAACGAAGCATCGCGGCACGGTCCCTCTGTGCCTCCCCCAGGCTACCAAGTGACGCCGCCCGAAGGAGGCGGCCAACTGCCCAGCATCTGCCTCACTAAGACGACCTGCCCAGCGTGATAGCTGTTGTGCGAGGCGATGGCCTGAAGCATTCCCAGCCGGCTGTGCTTCCCGCGCCTGGCGAGAAGGTCTGCCTGGCGCGACCGACGGTCCAGCCCCTCAACTCCACTCCGAAAACCTCGCACGCCCCGCTGCCATTCTTTCGCACTGGCCGGGCCCGGGCTGCCGGGCCAGCCACCCGACGCATGCTGGGGAATCGGAGGGTTCTCGCCGTCAAGCCACTTCACCACCCAATCCTGCCAGTAGACCAGGTGGTTCAGCAGTTGAAAGATCGAGTGTGGAACCCCTTCGGGCCGCGTGCCGGCGACTTTCCAGCCCAGTCCCGCAAAAAGGTTCTTGGTCGCCACATGGGCGCCCTTTCCTGATAAGGCGTGGCCAACTGTCTCTTCCAGGATTTTGAGATTGCTGCTCACTAGATTAGTCCTCCTCTCGATTGGACCTCAGG
>CAZBWJ010000044.1:27897-29094 GCA_964495535.1 uncultured Acidobacteriota bacterium
GGAACTCCAGGAGTTCAACCGGAGCACCGTTGTCGAGGATCATGGCCACCCTGACGCCCTCCGAAGGGGAACTCACTGGGGCCAAGATCTGCTTGCCTTCCAGGGCCGCTTCCAGGTCGTCCACTTCAAAAGCAATGTGGGGCACGGACCGGATGAGTGCGGAGACCGGGCTATCTGGCTCGAAGCGCATCCACTCGATTCCGTAGGGACTGATTTCAAATCCGGACACGTACATCTTGAACTGCTCCAGATAACGTTCGCCGGGCCGGGGTGTATGGGTGGGGATGCCGAGATGGTGATAGCGCCAGCCCCGTAGCGAGATTGCCGTGGGCGGTTCGTGATCCTTCCGAATCCTTGTTGCCTGCTCCCCTCCTGTAGATGGTTGTTTGTCGGTCATGTCGCTACCCGCTTCCCCCTTCCCACTCGTCACTTGTCACTCGCCACTGGTCTTTTGGAAGTCCGCGGCTCGTCCGGTGGGGGGCAACAAACTGCCGCAGAGTTACAAAACAACTCCGCGCTTCCTGCTTCGCACACACCGCACCCTATGCCGTGTGTGCGCCACCCGCGATCAAGGGGAGGGTGCCGCAGTCACAAAGCGGATATCGGCTTCAACAAACGGAATATGTTCCGGGTCGAACTCGTGCATTTTGCGGTCGCCCTTGATCACGAGCCGGCCGCTCAGCTTGCCCGCCTTCGGGGCATCGAGTGTGAGTGTCGCCCAGCTCGTGTCCAGTTGCAGCGCGCGCTTGCTGCGCGGCAAAGAGATGCGCAGCATCTCGACCTTCCCATCTTTTCCGGCGGTCACCGTGACCAGCAGCGCGCCCGCTGCGACCATCCGGTCGAGGGCTTCGAACGGCGGATCGAGCTTGGCCAGGGCCTGGGTGTCGAAAGGCTTGTCGCTGAGGGTGATGGCGAGCGCCTTTTTCCACTTCATCTTTTCCGGCCCGGCCTGCATGTCCGCGGGCGACATGGCGTCGAAATCCGGGGTCTTCATCTGGAAAGCGTAAGCGTGCTGGGGCTCAAAGCGCTGGTCGTTGAACTGGAACATGGGGTCTCCTTCGCCGGCAGGCAGTATGGCGCTGGAGAGCGCCAGCAGCGCGGCGGTCACGACGCATTTCATCATAGCCAACTCCTGTTCTGGGTTGCAGCAACGGTACGAACCACGCTCCCCAAGTTGCCGAAGGGCCTCGGGCTGAG